>JAHDIN010000024.1 GCA_020630775.1 Saprospiraceae bacterium
TGAACTTTCTTGAATTTGCAACTGACAAGTATGGGAGATTCTATTTCCAACACTTCTTTGATGGTTACATCTTCAACAGGATACCACTTTGGAGAAAATTGAAGCTTAAAGAAATTCTGACATTTAAAATAGTCTATGGAGGCTTAGATGATGCTAATGACCCGACACTAAATCCTGAGTTGATTCAATTTAACACATTAGCTTCAGGGGAGTTTTTGACACAGCCCTTTGAAACCAATGTTCCATTTATTGAATATGGATTTGGCATCTACAATATATTCAGATTCTTTAGAGTAGATCTTGTCAAGAGAGTTAACTACTTAGATAGACCGAATGTGGAGAATCTTTTTGGCGTGAAGGGATTGGGGCTTAGGGCTCGGATCAAGGTGGAGTTCTAATAAGTTGAAGTTGAAGTTGAAGCCTAAGCTGAACTTTAACCCGAATTATGCGTTAGGACTTCGTCATGAGATCTTAAAGTGCGATAAATCAGCGATTTAAATTCGAAAAGCACAGCACCGCTATGGTTTGAGAATATAAGTTGGCGAAGTTTCTGATTTGCAGCAATTTGGGATCGTAATAGATTTTCTAATGCATAGTTCGGGTTTAATATCCGACCGCGGTGCAACGAAGCGTCGGAATACTAAGTCAATGTCTAAGTCTAAGTCTAAGTCTAAGTCTAAGTCTAAGTCTAAGTCTAAGTCTAAAGGGAATTCAGTAATAGTTGAAAGGTTTAAGCTTATTAGCTTTTTGGTTCTAAGCCTAGGGTTTTTCCCTTTGCAATCATGTAGTCATATGCAGCATCGTAATCATTGGGAATTTCTCCATCTAATATTGCCTCTCTGATGGCATCTTTGATATCTCCCACTACCCTGCTTGGCCTGATACTGAAAGTTGACATGATCAGTTCGCCGCTTATTGGGGGTTGCCAATTTCTGATTTTATCTTTTTCTTCTACCTCTTTTAACTTAAGTATTACGCGTTCATAATTCTGTTTGATACGTTTTACTTTATTATAATTTTTAGAGGTGATATCGGCTTTGCATAGGGTCATTAAATCATCAATATCTTCTCCTGCATCGAACAATAATCTCCTGACAGCAGAATCGGTTATATCCTCGTTCGTTAGGCTAATAGGTCGGAGGTGCAATCGTATCAGCTTTTGAACATACTTTAATTTATGATCAAGCGGTAGACGCATTCTTTTAAAAACTGAAAATGCGATTCTGGTGCCCACGATCTCGTGACCATGAAAAGTCCAGCCTATTTTTTCGTCAAACTTCTTGGTATTAGGCTTGGCGATGTCATGTAAAATAGCTGCCCATCTTAACCACAATTTATCCGTGTCTCTAGAGATGTTATCTAAAACCTCTAAAGTATGGTAGTAATTGTCCTTGTGTCCGATGCCGTTAATGACTTCAACGCCACGAAGTTTTTCAAATTCTGGAAATATTTTGCCCAGCAAACCAGACTTAGATAAAAGATTGAAACCTAAGGAAGGTGTTTTCGATAGAATGATTTTATTTAATTCTTCTGAGATGCGCTCCTTTGAAATAATTTCAATTCGATTCACATTTTGCTGAATGCCCGTGAATGTTTCCTCTGCAACTTCAAAACCCAATTGAGAAGCGAATCTAATGGCACGCATCATCCTTAATGGGTCATCTGAAAATGTCTTTGAAGGCTCCAATGGCGTTCGGATAATCCCTTCTGTTAAAGCTTTCAGTCCATTAAATGGATCGATAACTTGACAATCCATTGATGCCTTAATTTCAACAGCTAATGCATTGATAGTAAAGTCCCTTCGATTTTGATCATCTTCAATAGTTCCAGGGCTCACAATGGGTTTACGAGAATCAAAGTTATATGATTCCTTTCTTGCTCCTACGAACTCCAACTGAGTGCCTTGATACATTATCATGGCCGTACCAAATCTTTTAAAGATGGTCACCTCTTTTTCTATGCCTAGATTAGCACCCACTTGCTTAGCTAATGCAATGCCATCACCAACGCAGACTATATCAATATCCTTGGTAGGTCTTTCAAGAATTTTATCTCTAACAAATCCACCAATAAAAAAAGCTCTGCACGCCAATTGTTCAACTGCTGGAACTACCGCTTCTGCAATTGTCCGTTCTAAATTTGTAAGTGTAATTTTCATTAAGCAGGAACGACATCGTTGCTGTAACGATATTCAATTTCATCTAAGATGGAGAATAAGGTTTCTGGATTATATTCTGTTACAAGTTTGGATCTATACTGTTTGATATCTCTGTATCCTCGAAAATAATTTGTGTAATGTCTGCGCATTTCTACCACACCTAACTTTTCACCTTTCCAATCTATAGACTTGCTTAGGTGCTCTTTAACCGCATCCACCCTTTGGTGAATTGTTGGTGGTGGTAAGTGTTCGCCAGTTTCAAAAAAATGTTTGATCTGACCAAAGACCCATGGGTTACCAATACTTGCTCGCCCAATCATGATGCCATCTACACCATACCGATTTTTATACTCTAAAGCTTTTTCAGGACTATCTATATCGCCATTTCCAAAAATAGGAATGTGGATCCTTGGGTTTTCCTTGATCTTTCCTATTAAGGTCCAGTCCGCTTCACCTTTATACATTTGCTTTCTTGTTCGACCATGAATAGATAAAGCTTTGATACCTACATCTTGTAGTCGCTCTGCCACTTCTTCAATAAACATGGTCTTATCATCCCACCCTAATCTTGTTTTTACGGTAACTGGAAGATTGGTGGATTTTACGATAGCATCGGTTAACTTAACCATGCGATCTATGTCTTGGAGGATTCCTGCCCCTGCCATTTTACAAACGACTTTTTTTACTGGGCATCCATAGTTGATATCTAAAACTTCTGGTTGTGCTTCTTCTACTATTTCTGCAGCACGTTGCATGGACTCTATTTTAGCACCAAAGATTTGAATACCAATGGGCCGCTCGTAATCATAAATATCCAATTTTTGCACACTTTTATCTGCATCTCGAATTAGGCCTTCGACTGATATAAATTCAGTGTACATCATATCGCATCCATTCTTCTTACATAAAGCTCTGAATGGTGGATCGCTCACATCTTCCATTGGAGCTAATAAAAGTGGATTTTCTCCAAGTTCTATATTTCCAATTTTAACCATGGTTAAGCTGAAGTTTAAGCTTAAGTTGAAGTATAAAGTTTTGCATAGTATATTATCTTATCTGAGATAACTATTCAATTACTATTCCACTAAGGCTGCTTTTTTAAGATAGTATGTAGAGGATTCCTAAAAGACCACTTACTCCTAACACAATAGTGTATGGGAATGCCATTTTAATCATTTTCAAATATGAAAGATTTATAAGTGGTGCTATTGCTGAGGTCAATAAAAACAGGAAAGCTGCTTGTCCATTTGGCGTAGCGACACTTGGCAAATTAGTACCTGTATTGACTGCAATGGCTAATTTATCGTAATGCTCTCTTGTAATACCTCCAGCTTGATACACCTTATCTAGTTCGCCGATATATACTGTTGCGACGAATACATTATCACTTATCATTGATAAAATACCGTTTGCTAAATAGAAGACGGCAGGTTGCTTAGAGATATCTACTGACAATGCCCATTCAATAATCGGCTTAAATAAATGCTGATCATGAATCATGGCTACAATAACGAAGAAGACAACTAATAATCCGGTAAACGGTAAAGCTTCCTCAAAAGCCTTTCCTAAATGATGTTCTTCTACGATACCCATAAATGCCGTTTGGATAATTATCAATCCTAAACCAATAAATCCTACAGGTGCTATATGCGTTGCCAAACCTATTATCAAAAATATAGCCGCAATGGCTTGAACCCAAAGGCCATATTTTTCTCTGCTGGTCATTTTCTCATCTGTCTCGGCAGTATAATTTTCAATTATTTTTCGAGCTACTTCAGGCAATTTTGCTCCGTAACCAAAAAGTTTTGTTTTTTCTAAAAAAACCGTCGTTAAGATACCTAGTCCAAAAACCGGCAATGTTATGGGTGCCATTCTTGTAAAAAATTCTATAAAGTCCCAACCCATTTTCTCACCTATTAAAAGGTTTTGGGGTTCTCCAACTAAGGTACAAACACCTCCTAAGGCTGTACCGACGACACCATGCATGACCAAACTTCTTAAGAATGATCTAAATTGTTCCAATGTTTCGCCGCTGAGTTCTTTTCTATCTAATATTCCGCTATCATCATAATCAGCAGAACTTGAATGGATTTTATGATAGATGCCATAAAAACCTGCTGCAACACTAATTAAAACAGCGGTTACAGTTAAAGCATCTAAAAATGCTGAAAGTACTGCTGACAAAAAGACAAAAAGAACGGAAAGCAACATTTTGGATTTGATCTTCGTAAAGACTTTACTGAAGATGTACATCAATAGAGGCTTCATGAAGTAAATACCCGCGACCATAAAGACGAGCAAGAGTATGACTTCTAAGTTTGCCTCTACTTCATGATATGCATGCTCTGGTGTAGTTAAGCCTAAAGCTAAAGCTTGAATAGCTAAAAGTCCTCCAGATTGCAGCGGGTAGCATTTTAGTGCCAATGCCAATGTAAAGATGAATTCAGCAATAAATATCCATGCTGTAATTACTGGTCCTAAAGTGAAATAAAATAGGACATTCAAAAGTAAGAAAGCGATCATGGTATACTTATACCACGTTGGGCTATGACCTAGGAAATATTTAAACATTCATTCTCATTTTGAAGGATATCAAGCTGATTTGTCGAGGCCAAAAATACCTAATTTTCGGTAATCCAAAGCCCAAAAATAGCCCTCCTTAAAAAAGAAGTGATTTAAAAACCAATTGTTAATTCATATACAATTCATTGATTTACAATTTTTTAGCTTTTTATCGCCCCATAGCTATGTTCTGAAACCCAAAAAGTGCTTCATCTTGAAAACCCAGAAATTACATCTGTTTTTAACATTTGTCATTAATTCAATAAAAAAAAGCCCACTTTTTAAGTGAGCTTCCCTTTTGCCTTTTGTTTTGTATTCAAGTCTGTTATTTCACTAAAAACATTTTCTCTACGAGTCTTTCATCTTTAGTAATTAATTCATAGTAAATAATGCCTCCGTTACTAAATATGGAATGATCAATAACAGACTTATTTAAACCTTTTTGAGCCGTTCGCAACTCTCTGTAAAGCAGTCGTCCATTCACATCATAAAAGTTAAATTCGACTTCTTGTTGACTGGACGATTCAAATGCTATTGTAGTGGATTCAGCCCAAGGGTTAGGTTGATTTCTAAATAATTTGACACCAGTTGACTTTATTTGCTCATTAAACTTCAATTGAAGATTGAACACTTCTTCATTCTTATAACTCTCAGCTTCTAAGCCTTCTGTGTTTAATTCGAAAAGTTCGTCTTTAATATCGAAAGCTAATAAATCTCCTGAAATTTTAAATAATTGCTTCGTATTTAACCCAGCTCGACCATTCCAAGAAACATTGATTATTCCCAATTCATGATCTATTTTATAGTTTGAATTTGAAAAATTTTCAATTGTGGAAGTAATTTTTTCAACTCTTATCTGAGTAGCATCATACTTTAATGATAGTTGAAAACCATTAGTTTGGACATTGTCGAATTCAAAGAGGCTTTCGAAAGTATCTTCGTGTGCTATGCGATCATTTGTCACATAAAGATCAACTCGACCTCTATTACGCTTATTTATTTCATGCGTGGTATCCACACCAGGATCTGCAGAGTTATTGACATCGCCTACTTTTACACCTACAAAATTAACTTCCATATTATTTTGGAGATTGAGTATAGTATAATTTTCAGGTATTCCTTGCTCAAAAGGATTTTTTGGGTTTAAGAAATGATGGTCTTTATCAATTAATCGCCATGAAGTATTATTAGGGAATTCATCTGTAATTCCTAAAATCAACTTTCTTAATTCGATCAAATCAATCGCAGTAATAGTACCTGAGTTATTGACGTCTGCAGCAATTAAATCATACGGATTCTCCAAAATATTTGAACCAGAAATATGTCTTTCAATATTTATAATATCAAGGGTAGACACACCATTCAATAGATCATCATTCTTAGAAGGCATGATCATATAACTCGCTCCACTTTCTACGTTATCAAAAGCGTATTGTCCATTTGTATCTGTTTCATAAGGATTCATTTCGCTTCCCATCAATTCAATATTTACTGATTGTACGGGTTCATTAACACTTGTCTCAACAGCACCTATAATCCTTAGGCTCGTACCTCCATTTGTATTGCCATTAATATTTGCACAAAGGTCTCCATCATCTGTAATGGTCACTGTAGGCTGGCACGTGTCAGACTGTCCGTTACTTGCCGTCACTACCACGTTCATAATTGAAGTGCCTATTTGAGAACAATCAAAAACTTTACTGGTTGTCCCATCTCCGAAAGCATAATTTAATGAGTAATTGCACGGATGGGTACTACCTGCACTTCCTAAACTTGAATTATAACCATCAAAAGTAACTGCATTGACCTGTGCCATTATAGCATCGAAATTTCCATCTCCATCTAAATCCATCTCTTGTAACGGAATGGTAATATTTTGACAATTAGCTACTGGTAGGGCATCATTCACCACATTTAAAAGATATGAGCAACTCCCTTTATTTCCACAACCATCAAAAAATTCAATGACTATTGTATGGCTTCCTAAAGGAAACATATCTGATTCCATAACCATAGGACCGTCATAATCCATAGTTATTTCGAATGCTGAATTATCAGAAAATAAATCGACAGATAGTCGCCCATTAAGTCCAGATCCTGATGTACAATTATCTGTAGCAGAAACATCAATCGAGATTGGACCAGCCATACAACTTGTTGTATTTACAGTCATATTTGCACAACCACTGAGTACAGGAGCAATTGTATCATCTACTTTAATTGTTTGCTCGTAAGTTTCAGGCTCATAACCAGTCATACCTTGCATACATCCATCAACTACAGTCCAAGTCCTTAGTATTTTAAAACATGCATTGGAACCATCTCCTGGGAAAGTAAAAGTCTTATCTACGTAAGTCGCACTTAATTGCGTACAACTTGCCCCAGTAAAATCAGGACGATCAAATCCATCAGGCAATTCGTCTGGATCTAATGCTTGTGTACAACCGTCAGTGCTATCATAATCATCAGGCCAATCTATGGCACTCGACGTAGATGCTGAAGACGCTAAAAGCGATATAACTTGAGTACAACTCGCTTGGCTATTGGCATCAGATGCTGTAAAAGTTCTTATGATTTGACCTACACCACATGAGTTTATATTACTTGTGAATGATTCAGTAATTCCAGGATTTAAGCAGACATCTGTAGCTGTAGCAGAGCCATACACTGATAAATTATTTGTATTAATATTTGTGCTACAGTCCAATACCATGTTAGAAGGACATTGTATTATAGGTGCTACTTTATCTTGAACCTCAACTGTAACCATACAATCATTAAATCCACCAAATGCATCCATTACTCTGAATGAAATCATGACATTATTGCCAGCATCCTGACAACAGAAATTAACTTCCTCTCCATAACCGCATGGATCTGTAGCCTCATATAGAAAGAAATGTCTTTCAGTATTTCCTGCAACGGCATTCCATTCTCCAGAATTTCCAACTACAACATGGGTACCCATAGCATTAGGCTCTCCCATTGACCAATTCGTATATAATGGCGAACTATGATCTGGATAAACAAAATTATTAGTAGACGCTTTTTTAGCTAATCCTATGTAATAAGATAAGTTTGTAATGGCACTTACTTTTTCGTGTACCCATTCTGCTTCAGACTGAGATTCTAATGTTAATGGCATGCCACCATAAGCTTGCGAAAAGGCAATAGCTTGATAACCATATACAGGCGATTCAGACAAATAATATAGTCTGCCATTAAGATCGCCTAAATATGTCATCTCCTTAAATTCTGGCCTATCGCAACCACATGTTTGATCTAACCTCTTGACTAAGGTTTGAACTATTGACCCGCAATTATCAAAGCTGCCATCATCAAATGTATTAGACCAAGCTTTTGCTGTACCATCAGACCTAAGTGATACCACTGATTGATCATCACAAACTGCGATAGGAGCAGAATCATCACCGATAATGACGTTTAAGCTTGTGCTACTTGAATTTCCACAAAAATCATATACAGTATAGTTCACTACATTCACACCAGCAGGTAAAGTAACTGTCGGAGACGAGGTTACATTCCGAAGGAAGCCTCCATCATAACTGATATCTAAGTTTACAACATCAGTGCAATCATCTGACACTGTTGGTAGAGGCAGATTAAGTGTGGCTTCGCAATTATTATTTGCATCAGCAGCCAAATTAATATCCGTTAATGAACTTATGCTTGGATTTTCTGTATCAGAAATTTCAATAGTTTGAACAAACTCTATTGAAGGACTTGTATTGCACCAAGCTTCATAAACAGTCCAAGTCCTCATATACTTTCTAGTACAAGGCAAAGCTGCCACAAGGATATCCTCTTTTTGAACCCCTATATTACAATAAACATCATTATTTGGAAAAATAGGCGACCCATTCAACATAGGGACACCTGTAATAGAAACGTTAGGAAACCCATCTTCGTCAAAGGTAATTTCATTACAAGTTAACTCAGTATCATTATCCAGCTCGAATGAATTCGGAAATGAAATATCCATAAAGTTGATTCTTCTCAATCTTACATTTTGATTACAGACTGAAGAATTACCATATATATCTTTTGCCTCCCAAGTTCTATTAAGTTCTTTAATGTGATTCATATCACAATCAAGTGTTCTTAGTGTTTCACCTATTAACTCAATAGAAGATGTGGTGCAATTGTCTACATGCATGGGTGCATTCTGGTTTGAATCGAAACAATCAACTGTTATGTCCATGCATGTGATAATAGGGGCCATTTTATCTTCTACATTGATGGTACCCCAACATGAATTTGATGAAGAATTGGTCACCTTGGCCATAACTGTAGTTCCTAGATGCGCTGAAGTTAATAAGTTGCCTGATATTAAATTGCCACTGTGATCTGTCAGCATAACCGAATAGGTATCCATTGGATCAACGAATGAAAGAATATCAGTGTGATCAATTAATGATTCACAATCTCCATCTAATGATAGATTGATATTTTCTATGCATGATAGCTGAGCCCACAAGCTTTCAGCAGTGCATAAAGAGGATAGTGCAAGGATCGCGAAGACCTTGAAAAATCGATTTCCAGAATGTAATAGCATAATTTACTTTTATCAAATACTCAAATCTGTTAGCACAAATATTGATAAAGCATTATGCTGTCTTTGGGATAATTATACAAACATATTAAAAAATATACACATATTTAAATAGCTCATTTACAGATTGTTGCTTAATCTATTGAAAACTAAGTGTAAATTCCTGTAAATCAGTTCTTTAAATTAAAGTAAGTGGGATTATTTAGTACTGATAAATTATAAACTGTTGTTTCTAGATATAGATTTAGAGTTATAAAGGCATGAATTCTATCATTATCCAATGCAAAGGTATTGACTTTAACTTGCCTTATATCAGCTTTCATTTCAATTTCATTTTGACGGCTATACTTGGCCACTTGTCGGTCTACAAGCGCTTGATATTCTTCAATGCTTTCAGATATGGAGTAGGTCATCATATCTTGTAGTTTGTTTTTAATCTTCCCTTTAAATAACCATGCTCCTGCTTTTTTAAATATATTTTTCGTTTTAATCTCGATATCAATATCATCAGTATAAAAAAGCTGCTTTTCATTATCAAACACCGGAATTCCAGAAACTTTTAATTGTCCATTGAGGCTTCCTTTTACATCAGAGTAAACGACCAATTTTTCACCTTCCCTTTTCATATAAAGATCTTTAACGGTAATTTTTCGACCATCACTTTCAAAGGTTTGACCATGAAAATTTTCTTTTAGATATGTATTAATTTGATCATAGCTGATATCAAGGACCATATTTATATGAGAGGTATCATCCAATTTATCTTCCCATCGAAATTGTGGTAATGCTAAACCTGGTATAACCTCATCGGGTTCTTTAGATGTAAATTTAGTTGTACCGTGCACTGTCATATTCCCTATTGAAAACTGCGACTGGTTTTCAATATTTGAGAGGTAGATGTTTTCTGGTACGATATGTAACCAAGAGTTTAAAACAGTATCTAAAAGTATTGGTTTCTCAACATACTTTGTTATTTCTAAAAGTTGTTCTTTAAATTGAACTTGCTCTGCTACAGATAAATCAATTTGTTTTTCTAATGACGGCTTTGATTTTTCGATAGCTATATCTGCTAATGAAGTAACATTAATTTTCAACCCAGCTAAATTAATATTTGGTTTTTCAGTCCATACATGATTGGCCAATTCTGTTTTTGTCACCAATCGCCATGAAGAGTCTATATCTATAGAGGTAATAAAATTTATTTCTAATTCACCACTACCTGAAACGTTTTGCAAGAATCCTGAACGACTGAGTTCAAAGTGAATTGGTAGTGTTGTCAATACCTGTCTACCAAGGAACTCAAGTTCAGCATTACGTTGTTTTTTTAATTTAACTTCGAATCCACTGGCTTCCATTTCCATATTCGTATCCAGATACTTATCAACAATTAAATTGAATGTATCATTAATAGCTTCTTTGTCAATTTTAAATAAAATATTGACTGTAGATTTTAATTCTGGCATAACGAATTGGGAATCGATGGTCTGAACTTTTGAAATATTCTTTTTGCTACAAGATGTTAACCCTAATAACAAAATGAAATAAAATATAATTCTCATCTAATAATCTTTCTATGATTAAGAATAAACAAAAAAGCCAAAACATTTTCTGTTCTGGCTTTTTAACTCAAACTTTAACTAACAAGTCCCTTAAAAATATTCTATCAATCCAATCAAAACATCTCTAATCGATAGATCCTCATGTCCTCAAAAGGAAATTTTGGAGTTCATTTTTAAAAACATCTTGTCCACTGGCTACTGTTCATCGAATGATTAAAATCGTGTTTTTAAAAGACTTGGGATGGCCTCTCTTCTTGTGAAATTACATGTGTAAGTTTTCTAAATTGTAATTCTAAATGTGTTGAGACCTTCAACATTGCAAAAAAGTTAAAATGTTAATAAATAAAGGTTTATCGCTTAATCAAAATCATCTTATTAGACTTTTTCGATTCATTAGTTTCTAGTTCGTAGTATAGTACGCCACCAGTTTTCAATTCTTCGCTTTCCAATACTATCTGATTCATTCCTTGATTCGCATCAATATTTCTTGAGTAAATAATTCTTCCATTTAAATCAAATACTCTAAATGCTACTTCTTGAGCTTGAGGCACATAAAACTTAATATTAGTCATCTGTGTCCAAGGGTTTGGAAGGTTTTGGTACAGTACTACATCTCCTTCTTCAATTGTCAGATTATTATATCTCAATTCAATTTGCTGAATTGAATTGTCAGTTACTGAATACGCTTCTGGCTTCAATCCAGTGTCATTAATTTTCATAACATCACTTACCCAAACATCTGCTTTTGCGTAAACTGAAACAGTAAACATATTTTCTTGATTACTTTCAGCAGTTTTATTCCAACTCATATTTAGAACACCATACTCTAACAAGTGCTCGTTAATATGTTTTTTGCTCATATCATTCAATCCTGCAGTGAAGTCAACGAGTTCCACTTTACTTTGATCAAAAACTAATGAAGCTTGGAATCCATTAATTAAGTCTATATCGTCAGTACTGAATTGAATCTGATGCACTTGGCCTTTTTCAAGCAATTGCTCTTCAACTTCAACTTCAAAAACTTGACTAGACCTTTCCTCAATAGGCGTATCTTTTAAGTTAGCCTTGACTGTATTATTGACATCACCAATTTTCACACCTACAAAGTCAACAATCATAGAATTATCGAAAGAATAAATTAAGTACTCCTCAGGAATTGGTTGACTAAATGGATCAGCAGGATCGATAAAATCGTGCGTTTCATCAATCATTCTCCATGAAGTATTCTGAGGGAAATCATCATAGATACCCAAAATTAATTTTCTAAGTTCTATAAGGTCAATAGTTGACACATCGCCAGACCTATCGATATCCGCAGCGATAATTTTGTACGGAGAATCTAATCTATTGGTACCCATTATATGTCTTTGAATACCAATAATATCTGCTGTAGAAACACCATTCAATGGATCTTCAGTCTTACTAGGCAATACGCTGTATGATCCTCCATAATCCATTGTAGGGAATGCGTATAGGCCTTCACTATCTGTCATTTCATATTCAAAATCAGAACCCATTAACCCGACTTCTACATCTTCGACCTTTCTATCATCTTCCGTAAATACTCTACCTACTATGTTTCCAATATTTGGACTATTACAGAATCCTGCACCATCCAATATCTGTAACAGATTGCCACAAGAATCAATCACATTATTCCCTTGCCATAAGTAGACTACATAATTAGTTATACCCACTAAACTACAGTCTGCGATAAATATAGAATCTAAAGGACTAGTATTTGTCCAAGAAACCATCAAAGTAGAATCTGGACATATCGAACAATCAACTGCGCCAGTTGCATCAACATGTATTGGCACTGTCATACTTGGTTGAATTGTTGCAATGACCTTATCGCATTGTTTAATAATTGATGTTGTATCTATGATAGTTACATTATAAGTACATGTTGATACATTGTTACATACATCACTTGCCGAAACTGTAACAGTTGTCGTACCACCTGGATAAGTACCAGAAGCATCAGCTGAATTATTATTGTTAGCAAAAGGAGAATCATTAGATACTGTAATTGCTAAACCACATGGATCAGTTGCTGTACCTGGCAGACTTACGAATTCTTCACATACTGTATTATTCATTGAGTCTATCTCTACAGTGATATCTGATGGACATACTAATTCAGGACCCATGTTATCATTTAACATAACAAACTGATTATACGTCCTTACAAAAATTGGACTTTGACAAGAGTCAACAACAGTCCACTGTCTGACGAAGTTACCAACACAACTAATTGAAGATGGAGGTGGATTATCAGAGAAGGTTATGCTTAAACTAAAGCAATCTGCATTAGATGTATCTACTATAGGGCCATCTGTCACCAAATTTGCAGGATCAAAGCAATCATTAAAAGTAACTGGTGAAGGTGGCGGTGTAATATCATTAGCATCAATTGGATTGACTGGACCATCTATTGTAATTGTTTGTGTACAAGATGACGAATTACCTTCGTTATCTGTTGCAGTGAAAATTCTGTCCACTGTACCTACATTACATGTATTGACATCAATATTAACCGTTTCAGTTGTATTCACACTATTATCACAATTATCACTTGCTGTAGGATCTCCAAAGGCATCTAAATCAGAGATATCTGAATTACAAGGTATATTGGTATCCGCAGGACATACAATTGAAGGTGGCATATCATCAACAATTGTTACAGTAGCTGTACATGTTGCTGATTGGCCTCCTGAAGAAGTGACAGTCAATGTCACAACATTATCTCCTATAGAATTACAATTGAATACGCTTGGATTTAATTCGAAAGTTAACGTTGAACCACAAGGCGTAGAACTTCCTCCGTCCACATCTGCACCTGACACTACTACATTTCCACTTGCCGTAAGACTTACTGTAATATCTTGGCATACCGCTGTTGGCACACTGTTATCTACAATCTCTACGTCTGTCTGACATGTACCACTATTTCCACAGTCATCATTTACCGTAACAGTAACAGTTTGTGTCCCTGTCATAGAACAATCAAACATTGAAGGCATAATCGTCGTCGATGAACTAGCAGTCGCACAGTTATCACTAAAAGTATCGAAAACATCTGCCACCGTTATAGGAACGTTTGGTGCAAAAGTTAATCCAGTCAATAAAGTACAAGAAGGTGCCATGTTATCTTCTACAGAAACTGCAGTTGTACATGTTGCTGTATTGCCTGCTTGATCAGTAGCAGTAGCTGTTACTATAGTAGGTGCTACTTTATCTGAGCAATCTAATTGCGCTACATTTATTGTTTGAGTTACGCCACAATTATCCGCTGCATTATCAACGATCATTGCAGGAGTAATAGTCGCTTGTCCATTTGCATCTAAGTCTAAAGTAAAGTCTGCTTCACAATTTATAGTCGGAAGAATTTTATCTTCAACTGTTACTTTAGATTGGCATGTAACTGGGCTACCCGAACTTGGTGTTAAAGTAACTGTTACGCAAACAGGTGCACTTATATCGTTACATAAGAATGAAGTGATATCTAAACTTAAAGAGAACATATCGTCACATCCTGCTGAGCTACCATTTGTAATAGCATCTATATCTGCCTGAGTCAAATCATATTCACCATTACTATCTAAGCAAACCGTAATATCATTAGCTACACACATAGGTGCATCTGGATCTTCAATTGTTACTGTAGTACTGCAAGTACTTGAATTACCGCAATCATCTGTAACCGTTAATACGACTGTTTGATCACCAAGCTCATTACATGTAAATGAGTTAGGAGCTAAAGTCGCAGAAGCTGCAGTAGCACTACAATTATCTGTGAATGTATTTAATATTGTCGCAACCGGAATGACCATATCTGGATTGAAAGTCAGATCTGGCACTAATGTACACTCTGGAGCAACATTGTCCTCAACAGTGACATTAACCGTACAAGTACCCGTATTATTACATGCATCAGTAACTGTAACCGTCACTAAAACAGGATTGGCTTTATCATCACAATCGAAAGTTGTTGGTGTTGCACTTTGAGAAACAACAGCACAGTTATCTGATGATGATGCTATAAAATGTGTTTGACTTAAATTCATTTGACCAGTAGCATCAAGCTGAACCGTAAAGTCGGCAATACAATTAACTACTGGATCAATATTATCATTGACTGTAACCGTTCCATTACAAGTAGAAGAATTTCCACTTGCATCTGTAACTGTCAATACAACTGTATTATCTCCTTTATCGCTACATCCAAATGCGGTTTGATCTAATGCCAATGTCACATCACTACATAAATCACTTGAGCCATCATCTATCATCATAGGTGTTACCGTAGCATTACCTATTGAGCTTAGATTAATTGTCACATCATTACATAATGCAGTTGGCGGCGTATTATCTAATACTGTAACCGTTGCATTACAACCAGAAGTCAAATTTGAAGCATCTGTAACAGTAAGCGTTACTGTATTCGTGCCTACATCATCACAATCAAAAGCTGTTTGATTTAAACTTAAAATCAAATTCGTTGTACAATCATCCGTCGAATTATTATTAATATTTTCAGGCGTTAAGGTCGCATTTCCGTTTGCATCCAGCACTAAAGTAAAGTCATTACAATTTGCTACTGGAGGATCATTTGTAATAGCTATTTGGAATACACAAGTCCCTGTATTTCCTGATTGATCTGTTACTGTGATTGTGGCATTTTGAGGTACACAATCAATGGTATTTAAATCTAAGCCTGTTAAGTCAAATTCAGTATTAACGATTGAACAGTTATCGTTTGTTGAGGTAATGATTGTAAACCCTGTAAGTATTGGCTCACCATTACCGTCTAAAGTGGTCATCACATCTTGACATTGAATTGTCGGATCTATTGGATCAGCTACAGTAATATTACTTGTACAAGAAGTTGATTGTCCATTAGAATCAAGAATAGTTAATGTGACAATATTTCCACTTCCTAAGTCATCGCAATCAAATGAATTCACATCTATTGAAGTTGTGATTGTAGAATTGTTGCACTGAGCGGCTGATCCTTGATCTATCATACCTACATTTATCTGAGCTGTACCATTACCATCAAGGTTAACCGTTAGGTTATCAATAGAATTACAAAGAGGAGGCAAGTTACAATCAACTGTAATAACAGCTGGATCATAATCATCGACATCATCTCCATTATCTACAGTACCCGGTGTTCCGGGACCATTATCATCAACATCGTCATCAGTATCTACTTCACTATTATCATCTGTTCCACCGTCGATATTATTGATATCACTATCTTCATCAGTAAGGCCTTCATCATTCGTAGCTGCAGTAATTTCAGCATTATTAATTAGACCATCACCCGCAAAGTTTGCATCGATAATTAACCTTACTTGTAATGACTGACTTGTACCTGCTGGTAAGCTTGCAATAGTTGCTTCAAAATTAGCACCTGATGCGGTGAATCCTGGAGAACCTGCTAGATCCATTGTTGTATTACTTGGGATATAATCCGTTACTACAACATTAGTGGCATCTACATTACCTTGGTTAAATACGACTATCTCAAATTCAACAGGATCTCCTGGATTGAAAGGTCTAGGTGTCGCTGTAGTATTCAGTTGTTTTCTTAAAGCTAAATCGAAAATGCTGATTTTTAATTCTTCAAGGTCATGATCATCTTCATCACCTCCAGAGCTTGTAATATCATTATCATTAACAATACCGTCATTACCGTTTATCATATCAGGGGTACTATCTTGATCATCACCAAGCTCACCATTAACATCATTAGCTGCTTTAATTTCAGCAAAATTAACCAACACTTGTCCTTCGCAAGCTGGATCAATATTAAATGAAATTGAAACTGTTGTAGATGTTGAATCTGCCAAGAATGGAATTGGCGTATTTAAAGTAGCCATCCCATTTCCTTGATCAGTCCAATTGCTATCATTCAATATTAAACAAGAAGGGAAGTAATCAACAACCTCTATATCAAAAGCATCGGAATTTCCTTGACCTTGATTAAAAACTTCTATATCAAATGTAACTGCATCACCTGGCTCGAAAGGAGCGGCTGTAGATGCGTTGATCGTTTTTCTTAGTGCTAAATCGAATTTAGGACAAAAGTCCACATTGTTATTATCCTGAATCTCTACTGTTGTTGAACAGAAAGATTGAATTAAAGTATCTGAATCTGGCAAACATGTTGTCACCCACAGCTCGACAATATTATCACCTAAATCCGAGCAGTCAAATACTTTTTTAACATCATTTGTATCAGGAGAGAAACTTAATTTAATTGGCAACATACACTCGTGAACAGAGCTAGCATCTATCATTTCAGGGAATATACATGCCATTTCATTATCTGGCCTGTCATCTCCATCAAGATCCATTGGTTCTAAACCAACGCTTAATCCATTGATACATGCAGCCGTTGGTGTCTTAATATTGACTACATTAATTTGCTTAGCGCATGTGGTCGTATTTCCACATCTATCAGAGAAAGATATTAATGCAACATGCTCTCCTACAGGCACTGAACCAGTGAACGTAATTGTATTAGCGCTACCGCTATCGGTAAATGTCTTACCATCTTCAAAAGTAATTTCAATAGCGCTTCTTAGATTTTCATCACTTGTGCAATCATCTGTAGCAATAGCTGTGAAGCTTATTGTTTCAAATTCACACTCATTAGTATTTATGATTAAATCTTCACAACCTTGCGCAATGATAGGACCTACGACGTTATCAACTTTAATCGTTTGTTCATGCACTATAGGCGCATAGTCCGGATCATCAGATTGGCACCAATCAATAATTGTCCAAGTTCTTAATATCTTGAGACAAGCGTCAGCATCAGAGCCAGCGAAATTAAATACTTGATCTTCATAAGTGATACCTATTTGCGAACATGGCTCAGCAATATATCTTGGCGGTCCAAATTCAATTGGCAAATTCTCTGGTAATAAGTCACCTGATCCACATCCTTGATCTGTAAAATAATCAAAAGGCAATATGACTGAACTAAGATCAAATGGATCTTCATCTACAAATGTGATTACTTGTGTACAAGTATTTGATCCATTATTATCTGATGCCGTAAAGACTCTATTTAACATACCTTGACCACAATCATTAACACCTTCTTCAACTACTTCAGCTACCGTTACACCACAAACATCACTTGCAACTGCTTCACCAAATCCACTTAAGTCATTAAGATCAATTGGTGTATCGCAATCAACTTCCATATTTGGCGGACAAGTAATCGTTGGAGGGACTTTATCTTGAACATCCACTGTTACCATGCAATCATTAAATCTTCCAAACTTGTCGATTGCTCTAAAGACTACCATTTGTTCTCCAACATCATCACAACAGAAATGTACTTCATCACTAAACCCACAAGGATCTGACAACTCAACTACAAAATACGTTTCAATCAATCCACCGTTAACAACTACCCAATCACCATTAGTATCTACAATAACAAAATCACCATTATCTTCAGGCTCACCATCTGCCCAGTTATCGCACATTGGCTCAGCGTGATTGATAAAAGTAAATCTACCTTGATGTCCTTTATCGCTTAAACCTGTATAATATGTAACTCCAGGATTTGTAGCTTGAACTTGTTCAAAAACCCATTCACTCTCCTCACAAGACTCCTCAGTTAATAACATACCACCAGAAGCAGTTGAATATGAGTAAGCCTTATCAGCTGTAGTTTGGAACTTCGATAAGTAATAATATCTACCGTTTCTTTCTCCTATAAAATCCATATCATCAAAGACAGGTCTATTGCACTCGCAATTACTTCCCATTCTTCTAACTAAAAACTTATACAGACTGCAGTCATCATAACTACCATCATCAAAAGTATGTGCAAATGCTTTCGCTGTTCCATCAGATCTTAAAGAAACAGAAGTTTGTTCATCACAAATAGCAACAGGACTTACTTCGTCTAATACATTAATATTTGTAGAACAACTCGTTAAATTTCCACATTCATCGTAAACATTATAAGTAACAACCGTAACTCCAGATTGAAAGCTAACTGTTGGTGCACTAGTTACATTATCTAAAAAACCACCTTCATAAGATATATCAATTATGAAAGTTTTAGAACAATCATCTGTTGCTGTTGGCAGAGGTAATGAAATTGTTTTTTCACAACCTGGACTTCCATCTGTACTTATTTCCATATTTGCAGGACATTGAACTACTGGATCTAAGACGTCAGCGATTTCAATAGTTTGAACATGTGTAATTAATTCATCTGAACTACACCAGTGCTCATAAGCCCTCCATGTTCTCATAATTTTAGTAACACAACCGCCACTAGTAACAAGGAAGTCAGAATAATCTATGTAGAAATTACAGTAATAATCACCAAAAGGAAATAATTCTTTATGTCCTAACGTAGGTACACCTGTAATATCAACTCTTGGAAATCCATCTGTATTATATATTGTATCGTTACATTCCAGATGAGTCATTTCATCAAAAAGGAAATCATCGGGAAATTCAACATTATCAATATCTATTCTTTCTAAACTTATTTTTTGGGTACAAGGTGCTGAGACATTACCATAACCATCTGTAGCTATGTATGTTCTATTAACCTCTTTTATAAAATCTGGATCACAAGATAAGGGTGTAATCGTTTCACTAACAAGCTCATATGTTGCTGTAGAACAATTATCACTTACTAGCGGCTCATATGAATCAACAACCCAACATGGCATTGATATATCGTCACACTGAATTACAGGCGGTAATTTATCTTCAATATTGACTGTTGCCCAACAAGAATTTCCATCACAAGGATTAACTACTTTTGCCATCAAGGATTGCCATAAAAATTCCTCAGTCACAATGTTATTTGGAATTGATACGCCATGATGCGTTAACATCAATTGGTATTCTACACCTGCCATTATCGGACTTGTTAAAAACATATCCGGTGATAACTGCGTCATACAATCATCATTTAAAGAAATGTTTATTTCACTTAAACAACTCATTGGTCCAGCTGAAGTACCAATTGAGATATCTGCCGAAGAAGGTGATAAGCAAGATGAAGTACAATTTGGTGTCATCTTTAAGGTATATGGTCCACCAGCACTTGCTGACCAATCCACCTGAACACAAGTTCCGTTTGCTGGTCCTACTATAGATCCACCACCTGATAAAGTCCAAGAATAATCTGTACAAGCAGTAATTGGATCAATGCAATAAGTAAATGAAGAACCAGCACATACTGCAGATAGACCTTCACTTTGAATTGGAAGGTTATCATACAAACAAGCAGCGCCTCCACCACTAATTTGTAAAAATGCCCCTTCGCCATTGGTCACTCTTATTGAATAAGGCGTGTTATTCAAAACGATACCATTTAATGTGTATTCACTTATGCCATTCGGAAGCATCGATTCAGTCAAAATAGTTCCAGAAGATCCAGTTGTAAAAGATACTGGCGCTGCAGGCGGAGCTGGACTTGTAGGACTAAATAGATCGAATACAAAATCGATATACCAAGTCATACCAGAAGGTGCCATTACCAATACAGTCTCATCAAACTGGCCATCGAATTGTGTTGTTGCATTGTTCTTACATATACAAGGGTCTGAAATTGAAATATTAGCTAAATAAACACCAGCAGGATCGTGATCATCTTCATCGTCAATCCCATTTCCATCTATATAATTATCCATTGGTGAAAGATACTTTCCACCTTTATCATTCAACATATCTTTATCCGCATGAGAATCTATATCTAATGCAGATACATCCATACCGTTTAAGTCTCTTACCTCGCCGATTTCAGCATAGTTGATTAAATGTACGGTATTGGCATCATCCATTACTTTTAATGTTATTTGTTCGTGGTGTACATCCCCTGGAAGAAAACCATTACCATCAAAGTTCACTGTTGTATAATACATATTATTAGCACCCACTGATGACTCTACAGTCCAATCTTGATCTGATATAGTCATTCCTTCTGGAAGGTAATCCATGATCATTACTGAAGAAACTGCGGTTCTTCCTTGGTTATGAATTTCTATATCAAATGTTACTTCTTGACCAGCCGTAACAAAAGTTTCTTGAGTTGTCATTAAAAGCGCTAAATCAATTTGTCTTGTTGACACTACAGCTGGGTCATGATCATCTTCATCGATAGCTCCATTATCATTAATTTCATTATCTGTAGCACCTCTTGGATTTCCACCTTTATCGTTAGATAAATTAGTATCCGGTCGTGAATCAAAATCAACTGTTACACCATCTTTCACAGATTCAAATGAAGCAATTTCAGATAGAACAAGAAGATCATTATCATTTGTATCAGCACTTAAAATTAATCTTAAAGGATGGACACTATTTTGTCCTGCTTCTAAATCTTGAGCAGTATTAAATCTTACTAAATTTTGACCTACAGTAGTCCATTCAGGATTTAAAGATGCATTAAAGCTTAAAGCTGAAGGAAACGACGCAATTAAATCGTACGCATCAGCGGCTATATTACCTTGGTTATAAACAGTCAAGTCAAAAATAATTTCATCACCTATATCATAATCTCTATTATTTCTTACTTCATTTTTCAAAGCCAAATCCATAATACAAATCATAGCGGGATCATGGTCATCTTCATCTATAGAACCGTTATCACTTACCATATCATTGGTTACACCATAAACATCACCACCATTATCATTTGTCATATCCTCATCTGCATGAGAATCTACATCTAAGGCTACTTCACCATCACCAGAATAAGCTGCACTTATTTCTGCATAATTTATATAATCTAATGCGTTTGCTGATGAGTTAGCTGTTAGTCTTAATTTTTCTGTTCTAGTTTGACCTGGTGCTAGATGGTCAGTGATTAATTTTTTGACCACTCCATCTTCTAATGTCCATCCTGGGTTTTGGTTAGGATCAAAATTAAATGAATCATTGAGGTAGTCTGTAATTTGGTAAGCGGATGCTGTAACCAAACCTTGATTAATTATTGTTATATCAAACTCAAGCAACTGACCAACTGTAATATTTCTATCATTGTCGATAGTCTTAATCAAAGCTAAATCGTAATCGCTTGAGGTTTTTAATCCAATATCGAATCTTGAATTATTACCTTTTGCTGCAATAAAATGAATAGCATGTTGATCCAAACAATTATCAGACAATACCAAATCTGAATTTCTATATCCGCTTGAAACCGATAATGTCGGGTAGTGATATAAGTTATCAAAAAGGTAATTATGATTGGTCGTATTATAATTCGACAGAGTGATAAATAATTCAGCACCTGCACTTACACCATCCACAATTCCATCTTGATCTACATCTACATTTGAATTATTAAAAGCATAAAAACCATTTTCGTCAGTCTGCGTCGTACCAATAATATTGCAGTCTTTATCGTGTAATCTTAATGTTATGCCAGACATGCCCTCTTCGTCAGCATCTTGCAAACCATTGCAATTTGCATCTAGCCAAACGTAGTTGCCAATCTCTGCACCTAACGAACCACATTTTCCATCTATATCTCCGAATCCAGTAGCTTTTCCAAAATACTGCTGAAGGTTTCTGTTGTATAATTCTTGTGAAGCTATTTTGCCTCCATTATTTGTGCTATACCTGTGTAAACCTCCAGAGTAGGTATTGAACTGAGGATCGAATACTGAGGTAATGACATGATCGTTACCGGGCACTATAGCAATAGATCCTAAAGCAACATTTGGGTGATCATTTTGATTTGCAGGAAAATAATCATCGCCAAAAAACTCTCCTCCACCAGGTCCATCATTATTATCTACGCCTGAACCTGTAAGGTTTCCTGCTTTCCCATTATATTCTAAAACCCATTCTCCATTTACATTCGCCACCATTAAAATTTCTCCAAATTGATCATCCAATCTACTATTTGTATTAGAATGACAATATCTGTGTCCAATTCTGTCACTGATTCCTAGAACCATATGACCTTGAGAAGTAAAATCAATATCTGTTAGCCACTGAGACATTTGCTTCCAGTCCGGAGTATCATTCCAGTGTCCTCCTCCATAAGTTGTATTAAATTCTAATGAAAAATTACCTGAAGTAATATTCATTTTATAAACATTAAAACTTGTCTGAAAATCATCCTCTGAAGTTTCGGCAGAACAAGTGACGCCTACATATAAATCCCCTTGGTGGTACTTTACAGCAAATGGTCTGTAATCATTGTTAGAGCACCCAGGATTAGGGATAGCAAAAGATTTTGTATTTGAAGCAGTTGGGTTATTTTTATTTATAATTACTACAGTTTTACTATTTAAGTCAATAGCGAACACCTTAGAATTATTATCATCTAAATCAATTGCACCTATACCAATTCTTCCAACTTGATTGCCATAATTGCAACTCGTAGCGTCCAATTCTGACATAGATCCAGTCTGTATACCTAAAGCTGATAAGTTGGTGAATAGCGTGGTAGTCTTTGTTGTTGGATCAGTACTATATATTGCATCATGACCATTTGGCCCTAATGCAGAATTTTGTTTTATAAATGCTGAAGAATAAATTCTGTTACTTGAATTATCGTAAGCCATTCCCCAAACACTTCCTGTTTCAGCTTGAGTAGCATAAACAGTAACAGGGCTACTGCCATTAAAATTATTTTGTAATCCTATAATTGTTTCTTGGGAAGGACTATTTGAAGTACCCGCGTTAACAAAGCAACTCAAATACACCTCGGTGTCTGAACTACAATTCGTATCATTTTGCAAAAGCCCTAAATCCGCATTGCAAAAAGGCGCATTTACTCTTTGAACCTCTGTGCCATTATTTGGTCCTGAAGCTGAAACAATATCATTATTAAGATCAAATAGTAGAAGATAAGCTTCTCCATTTGTAAGACCATCAAAACTGTATCGCCCATTTCCTGACGTTAAAGTTTGAGCGATCATGGTGCCATTATCATTATATAGACGGACAACGATACCACTTAAGCCATCTTCATTGGGAGCTTTTATACCATTAAAATCATGATCATTGTAAGCAATTCCAGAGATTTCTCCCGGGTCACATTGTGAATATATTGCATCATTGATAAGTAGGAAAAAAGCAAATAAGGGTAATAATTTGCTTAAAACAGTAATAGAATTTCTCATTACAGACCTTCGTTAGATAAAATTCGAGTTCAATAAAAAATTATTATGCAGCGGTACATGGATAGCCAATGCATTAGCTGCAATACTTACTGTTAGGGGGATAAGAAGTCTCGGTTTTCGGTCTATAATCTTACTACTGCTAGTAAATATTATACAAAGGTCAAATATATAAACAATTATTAAATAATCATCTACATATTATAAAAAATTCTAATTTGTTTTCTTAAAATTCTACTTTACTCATTATCAATGAGTTACAAACTTCACATTATTACTCGATATAGTTTAAAAGGTGCTTTATTAGGAATTTAAAAAACAACATCTACAAGAGACTATACACTATCAAAGTAGTACCTTCGAAATACTTAATCAGTACCTAATGAAAATTAACAATCAACTGCAATCTGAAATTGATGAGATTAAAGAAAATGGTCTTTTCAAATCTGAAAGAATCATAGTAACTCCACAATCTGCTAGAATCAAAACAGATAAAGATGAATCTGTACTTAACTTTTGTGCGAACAACTACCTTGGTCTTTCTTCTCATCCTGATGTCATAGATGCCGCTAAGAAAGCCATTGATACTCATGGTTTTGGCATGTCCTCGGTCAGATTTATATGCGGTACTCAAGATATCCACAAAGAGCTTGAGCAAAAGATAGCACAATTTGTAGGTACCGAAGATGCTATTCTATACGCTGCTGCCTTTGATGCCAATGGAGGACTTTTTGAACCATTATTAGGCAAAGAAGACGCTATCATTTCTGATCAACTCAACCATGCTTCAATTATCGATGGTATTAGACTATGTAAAGCTCAGCGATACAGATACCTAAGTAATGACATGGAAGATCTAGAAAACAAACTCAAAGAAGCTAGGGCAAATAATGCTAGAAGAATATTGGTTGCGACTGATGGAGTATTTTCAATGGATGGCATAATTGCTCAGGTCGATAAAATATGTGAAATCGCCCATAGATACGATGCATTAGTTATGGTAGACGACTGTCATGCAACAGGTTTTACTGGCAAGACAGGAAGAGGATCTGCTGAACACTGTGGCGTTTTTGGCAAAGTAGATATCATAACTGGTACGTTTGGCAAAGCCTTAGGTGGCGCATCAGGAGGTTTTACTGCAGCTTCAAAAGAAGTGGTTGAAATCTTACGTCAAAGATCAAGACCATATCTCTTTTCAAATACTTTGGCACCAGCAATTGTTGGCGCTTCGATTAAGGTTTTAGAAATCTTAGAAGGCTCAACCGCGCTTAGAGACAAGCTAGAAAATAACACACAGTTATTTAGAAAAGGAATGATGGCTGCAGGGTTTGATATCATAGAAGGCACACATCCCATTACGCCAGTTATGTTATATGATGCAAAATTATCTCAAGATTTCGCTGATGCGCTTTTGAAAGAAGGCATTTATGTGATTGGCTTCTTCTATCCAGTCGTTCCTAAAGAAAAAGCACGAATTCGCGTACAACTTTCAGCTGCACATGAGACTGAACATATAGAACAAGCTATTGCCGCATTTACTAAAGTTGGGAAAGAATTAGGTGTTATCTAAGTAAGTTATGTCAGCCTCAGAAAAACCCATAGAATTAACACAAGATGAATTTGAAACTTTTGTTTTGATTTATGCGGCACATGTAGACTATGATTATAGTGAGAATGAAATCGATTTTATAAAAAGTAGAAGTTCTGAGGAAGTTTATCAGAAAATGCTTCAACTTTTCGAAAACCACAATGATTATAGTTGTATGAAAATAATTTTGTCCCACAAAGACATTCATTTTAATTCCGACACAGCTCAAGAAAATTTATTTAATAAATTAAAAGCTCTATTTGAGGTTGATGGTGACTTCTCAAGAATTGAGAAGAATTTTGTCAACTTTTTTGAAAAAGTAACCAATTCACAATCATGGATTTAAAAATCAGAGGCAAGTTATTTGTAGTTACAGGTGCTACAAGTGGATTTGGTCGCGCAATAGCTGAGTCACTATTAGAAGAAGGTGCTCAATTAATTATTAATGCACGAAATATTGATAAACTAAAAGCTTTTTATGATTTACATCCTGATACTATTGAAATAGTAGACGGAGATATTACAACCGACGCATCGATTAGTAAACTTATAAATACCATAGGGGAACGCGAATTGGATGGAGTTGTCATCAATGCAGGCGGACCACCTGCCATGTCTTTTGTAAAGTCTAATATTTCTGATTGGGATGATGCTTATGAACATATACTAAGATGGAAAGTCAAATTAACAAAAGAGCTTATCCCAATTTTTGAACGACATAATTATGGGCGCCTAATTTATATCGAAAGTGCCAGCGTTAAACAACCAATCGAAAATCTTGTACTATCCAATTCATTAAGATTGGCCGTTGTTGGATTCGTTAAAACATTATCTAATGAGATGGGAGCCAATGGCATTACAATGAATATCGTAGCGCCGGGATATCATGCTACTTCGGCAATGGATAGGTTATTTAAAAACAAAAGTGAAACTTTAGGCATAACTGAGGAAGAGGCTAAGGAAGCATTTGAAAAAGAAATCTTAACTGGAAAAATGGGCGATCCAAAAGATTTGGCTTCTCTTACTACTTGGCTACTATCTCCTTACTCAAGCTATATTACAGGACAGACTATAGCCGTAGATGGAGGATTAATTAAAAGTGTTTTTGCTTAATCTATTTTTCAATCAATTGCAAAGAGGGCTTAACCACCAATTGAATAGTATATTTCATTGTCTCTTCGAATAGTATCACCTTATTCTTTGTAAGATTCTTAATAAGCGCATCTTGAAAATACCTTACAGTAAGTAGTTGAAGGTCAGTGAATATATCAAAACTGAAGTTGTCACCTAAATCATTCATAAAATTAGCAATACGCTCTTTACCAGGATTCTTTACGCAAATTGTAAAACTGATAGCTGAATTTCGCATAGTACTCATTTTAATTCTATGCTCATTCAATTTTGAAAATATCTGACTAAGATGATCCTCCGCAACAAATGTGAAATCCTTTGTAAAGATTTGAATCAACATCATATCGTTCTGCACAACAACAATAGGGGGATAATTTAATAGACCATCTGATGTAATAATTGTCCCTTCATACTCAGGGTTTTGGAATGATCTAACATGAAGTTTGATATTCTTATTTTGGATAGGTTTTATTGTTTTTGGATGTATCACCTTAGCACCATAATAAGTCATTTCTATCGCTTCAGAATACGACAGTCTACTCAGCTTTTCTACGTTATCAAACTTTTTAGGATCTGCAGTCAATATACCTGGCACATCTTTCCATATTGTGAGTTCTTTTACATCTAAAGAATAAGCAAATATAGCTGCTGTATAATCTGAACCTTCCCTACCTAACGTTGTAGTATAGCCATCCTTATCAGCGCCTATAAAACCTTGTGTCACTATATATTGTGCGTGCGATTTATTTTCTGTTATATAATTTAGAATCAGAGCACTTGTTTCCTTAAAATCCACTTTACCCTCTCTATATGTACTATCAGTTTTTAAGACAGTTCTAGCATCTAACCAACTAGATTTTAAATTACTTTTATTTAAATACTCATTAAGCATTGTTGTAGAAAACAACTCACCAAGGGATACGATTTGATCGTAGATAAAATCATTTTCTCCCACTTTGGTCTTTAATTTCTCCTCTGCAATTACAATGTGCGATAAAAGTGACTCCTTAACTAAAGCAGTATTTAAGTCTAACTCGGCAGCCACCTCAACATGAAAATTGACAATCTCATGCATGAGCTCTTGAAGATTTAACTTCTTTTCAACGATATAGTTTTGATATACTTCCTCTAGAGCATTTGTAGTTTTACCCATCGCAGAAACAACAATGATAATTTTATCATCACTATATTTTTGGATGATATTTTTTACATTTTTTATTGCATCAGCATTTTTGACTGATGCACCACCAAATTTGAAAACTTTTTCCATGTGTAAAAGTGTGTAAATCTATACTTTGATTCAGTACTTTATTTTGTCTGACTGAATCAATATTTAATATTAACTAATAATCTCCTTGTCTAATAGAGAATTATAAAATTTTATTCCAATCATGTCGCTCATATAATACTTTAAGAATATGTCTTTATTATCTGCTTACATTAAAAGAGATGCGTTAATATTTTCTAATTTGGTGGTTCTAATTAACTAAATGAACCCAGATATTCAACTTGGCCTGCAATTATTGCTTGTAGGGATGCTTACGGTATTCTTTATACTAGGCATCGTTATCTTATTGGGTAAGCTATTGATCAATGTTGCAAACAGATTTGCGCCTGAAGAAACGCAGCCTGTAAGAAGAAGTAGATCGCGCATACCTTCTAAGCATATTGCTATTCTTGCAGCAGCCGTGCAAGAGATCACTAACGGACAAGGCCAATTGTCTTCGATTAAAAAAACACATGTGGATGGGAAAGGAAATTAAATTAGCATTGGTTTATAGGGATATGTGGCAATCCTCAGGTAAATACATGCCAACTAAAGATCAATTAGTCTCAGTCGCTGGTCCTATTATTGACATGGGATGCTTTGACCGAGTAGAAACCAATGGTGGAGGATTTGAACAAATTAATTTATTAAGAGGAGAAAATCCAAATGATAGTGTGCGAGCATGGACACAGCCTTTTAATGATGTAGGTATACAAACACACATGCTTGAGCGTGGTTTGAATGGTATCAGAATGAGTCCATGTTCTCGAGACTTAAGACGTCTCATGTTTAAACTAAAAAAGAAACAAGGCACTGATATATCTAGAACATTTGATGGTTTAAATAACCCTAGAAATTTAAAGCTATCATTTGAATATGCCAAGGAAGGCGGGATGATTGCGCAAGGGGCTTTAAGTATTACTTACTCTCCAGTACATACTGTAGAATATTATATCAACTTAGCCAACCAATATATTGATGCTGGTGCACAAGAAATTTGCATAAAAGATATGGCTGGTATTGGAAGACCTGCTTCAATAGGCAAAATGATTAAAGGGATAAGAACCAATCATCCTGATATCATAATTACTTACCATGGCCATTCTACAACAGGGTTTTCTATAGTGTCTTCTTTAGAAGCGGCCAGAAATGGTGCAGACATCATTGATGTAAGTATGCAACCGCTTTCTTGGGGAACTGGTCACGCTGATTTACTTTCAGTACATGCCATGCTCAAAGATGCAGGCTTCAGCTTGAAAGATATCAACATGGATGCCTATATGGAAGTTAGAAGATTAACGCAATCATTTATAGATGATAGCCTTGGTTATTACATAAATGGTCAAAATAGATATCTAAACTCTTTACTAATAGGACCAGGTTTACCAGGCGGTATGATGGGCAGTCTAATGGCAGATTTAGAAAAGAATTTAAAATCTATAAATAAATGGCTTTCTAAAAATGGTAAAGATGAAATTACCCAAGACGAATTTTTAATTAAGCTTTTTAAAGAGGTAGAACATACTTGGCCTAAACTAGGTTATCCACCTTTAGTAACACCTTTCAGTCAATATGTGAAAAATCTTTCCCTTATGAATGTTATGCAAATCATCAAAGGAAAAGAAAGATTTTCGATGATTGATGAAAATACTTGGGGTATGATCTTAGGTAAATCGGGAAGATTGCCTGGTCCAGTTGATGAAAATCTTCTTGAATTAGCTCAACAACAAAACAGAGCATTTTTCACTGATGATCCTCAGGATTTATATCCTGACGTGTTAGATGAATTCAGAAAAAAAATGCAAGAAAAAGGGTGGGATTACGGTCAAGATGATGAAGAATTATTCGAGTATGCCATGCACCCTCCGCAATACGAAGACTTCAAATCTGGAAAAGCTAAAGAAAACTTTCAAAAAGACCTAGAGAAAAGAAAAGCTGCCAAAAATCAAAGTAGTAATTCTGGTGTTGCCCCAATAGCAAGTACAAGTACACCATTACCAAAAGAAATGATTGTCAATGTCGAGGGGCAAAATTATAAATTGAATATTTCTTATCCTGGTCAAGATCAACCTAATGCGAATCAAACCAGTAGTTCAAATACGAAAGCAAGTGTTGACGAAGCCAATGCTAAATTTATCAACTCCCCTCTTGAGGGCAAGTTTTTTCTAACTAAAAATTCTGGAGACAAGGGCATCCAAGTTGGTGATGAAGTTAAAGTTGGAGATACTGTAGCGTTTGTGGAATCCATGAAGGTTATTAACGCCATAACTTCTACAGAATCTGGAACCGTTGCAGAGATACTTGTTAATCATGGCGATGATATTGATGAAGATGCACCATTAATTAAATTGGTATAGACTTGGAAATTTTCCGGAAGATATATGACATGACGGCGTTTGATCAAATCGCCGCGCAGCCACAATGTATTATAATGTTATTGTTGGCTTTATTACTATTATACTTAGGGATTTTTAAAAAGTATGAACCCCTTCTTCTGATTCCAATAGGATTTGGTGTATTGCTAGCCAATTTTCCTGGTGGAAATATGAATATCATTTCGGCTGAAATAGATCCGTCCATAAAGTCCATGACAGTTAATGAAATTGCAGCCAATCATGGGATCATGAATATGCTGTATTACATGCTTATAAAAACAGGTTTACTACCACCATTAATTTTTATGGGTGTAGGTGCCATGACTGATTTTGGTCCGCTTTTAAGAAACTTAAGGTTAGCATTTTTTGGTGCTGCGGCGCAGCTAGGGATCTTCACAGTTTTAATCGGCGCTATTGCTATCGGTTTTACACCAGAGGAGGCTGGCGCATTAGGAATTATAGGTGGTGCTGATGGTCCAACCGCAATTTATACAGCTATAATATTAGCACCACATTTGTTAGGTCCAATAGCTATAGCAGCCTATTCATATATGGCTTTGGTCCCTTTAATAATTCCATTAATTGTAAGATTTACAACCACTAAGAAAGAACTCTTAATCAATATGAAAGAGCAGGACAGACTTTATCCAAATAAGGTTAAGATTAAAAACCTTAAGATGGTAAAGATCTTGTTTCCAATTTGTGTGATTATCGTCATTTCATTATTGGTACCTTCCTCAGTACCTCTTTTAGGTATGCTCATGTTTGGTAATCTGATAAAAGAAATAGGCAGTGCAACAAGCAGGCTTTTCGATGCTGCATCAAATGGCATTATGAATACTTCAACTATCTTTTTAGGCTTAACAGTTGGAGCCACGATGACGGCAAACACCTTCTTAAACCAAAGGACTTTATTGATTATTCTTGGTGGTTTTATAGCTTTTGGATTATCTATTTTTGGTGGAATTATAGCTGTTAAGATTTATAATTTATTTTCTAAAAAGAAAATCAATCCATTAATTGGGGCGACAGGTTTATCAGCTGTACCCATGGCTTCAAGAGTGGCCAATGAGATTGCATTAAAGCATGATCAAAACAATCACCTCCTACAGTATGCTATGTCTAGTAATATTAGTGGTGTAATAGGGTCAGCCGTTGCTGCAGGAATTTTAATTAGTTTCCTCTCTTAGTAAACTAATTTACCAAAAGCCTTTGCTTAAGCTGAAATAACGACACCAGGCTTTTCGAGTTTAAGCCATTTGCTAATTGCACTTTAAGATTTTATTACGAAGTTCTTGCGTAGAATCAAGGTTAAATTTTGTTACTTCCAAATCTTGACTGCGTCAAAATATCGTAAAGAGTAGTTTTTTCATACTGGTTTGATAATGAGAAGCTATCTGGAGATAGCTTCTTTTTTTATTGTAAGTATCTATAAAGTCGTAAAAGTACATTGATAATAATACTTACCACAATCATAGAAACTATCGGGAGATACACCCGCGAATTTTCATTTTCGATTTTTATATCTCCAGGAAGATTTCCAAACCATTTTAATGTCCAGGGTGCATACTGATAAAGCAAGCCTATTATCAGGATAAAAATGCCCAAACCAATTAGTATTTTTCCCATTTTTCAAAAGGTCTGTGACCAAGTTAGGTATTAAGACATTAAGTAATGAACTAACTAGTTTATAATTGATAATTAGACAACCTGTTTTAACACTTTACTGCCATCTATATTCTGGTTCTATAAGTACTAATGTAAAGTACTTGCCATTTATAATGTCGTAAAATAGACTAGTTTTGGCATAGAGTTTGAACATCCTCTATCAGGTTATATTAACCTAATTAATAATATAACTGATAGAATATACTTGAGAATGAAAGATTTACTGAAAATATGTATCGTATTTTCGATAGTTGTCTTTAGTGGGTGTACTGAAGACCAAATCGATCCTGCAGATGAACTGGAATTCCGGCTTGAAAGAGCTATGAAAACTTATTCACCTACCAACTCTGCAGATTACTATATCCTGCCAGAATCAGATCAACTAGCATCTATTCCACACGATAAGAAAAATCCATTAAACCCAGCTAAAGTTGCTTTAGGTCAATTTTTGTTTTTCGAAACTGGAATTGCAACTGATGCTGTCAGTAACGAAGGCATGGGTACTTATTCTTGTGCTACTTGTCATATACCTGAAGCTGGATTTAGACCAGGATTTTTACAAGGTATTGCAGATGGTGGAATGGGTTTTGGATATAATGGTAGCGGAAGGATAATGAACTCTAGCTACGAAGAATCAGACTTAGATGTTCAGTCTGCCCGACCTTTATCTTTGTTAAACGTCGCTTTTGTTAAAAACACTTCGTGGAATGGATCTTTTGGCGCTGGAGGAGTTAATAGGGGCACAGAAAGTGTTTGGGCTAATGATGAAGGGACTAAAAGAAACAGCTTAGGTTACGAAGGATTAGAAACTCAAAATATTGAGGGCTTGCATACGCATAGAATGCGCGTAACTAAAAATCTAATGCAACAATACGGCTACATTGACTTGTTTAATGAAGCGTTCCCAGAAATAAATGAAACTTGGAGATACTCCAACTTAACAGCTTCTCTGGCAATTTCTGCATATTTAAGAACTGTCATTACTAATGAAGCACCCTTCCAAAAATATTTGAAAGGAGATAAAATGGCTATGTCCAATGAAGAAAAAGAAGGTGCTCTTTTATTCTTCGGTAAAGCAAATTGTAATAGCTGTCATTACGAAAAGAATTTAGGCTCTATGGAATTTCATGCTTTAGGCGTGAAAGATATAGATCAACATCCAGAGTCCTTCTTTAAGCGACCTGATGATAAAAGAAATCTAGGAAGAGGAGGATTTACTTTAGATCCGAACGAGCTGTACCAGTTTAAAGTACCTGGGATTTATAATTCAAGCGACACACCATTCTACTTCCACGGTTCTAGTAAAGAATCTTTACGAGAAGTTGTAGAATATAAGTTGAATGCGGTAAAGGAAAATGATAGAGTTCCAGAATCACACATGTCACCTAAGCTTAGACAGATTGAATTGACAGATGAAGAAATTGATAATCTTGTTTTATTCTTGACTAAGAGTCTTAAAGACTCTGATGTTACAAGGTTCAAACCTGATCACATTAAGTCAGGATTCTGTTTTCCAAACAATGATTACATTTCGCAAGAAGACTTAGACTGTAACTAAGACCAAAGAGATTCAGGATAGACACCATCAGCAATTAGCTTTTGAATTTTATTGACTACAATGGGCTTATCCTCTTTATAGGTTACTCCGAACCATTTCGATGGTGAGGTTAATACCTTCACATCTATCTCTTTATTATTGATCATTTGATCCAAAACGAAAGGAATAAAAAATTCAGATTTTAATTCATGACCTCTTTCTTTTAAGAATAAGGTGAAATAATCTTTGGTCTTTTGAAAATAGTTTGGAAAGAAACCAAACATATTCATTGACACCAAAGTGTCCGCAGTTAAAGTTGCATGGCCTTCATCTGTTGGATATACAATTGTACCATCAGGATTCTTTGAGATTTTGAGTGTCTCAACGATTTTAGTGAGATGATCTTGATCATTTTTAAAACACACTCCCCTATTCACTGACCCATGATCTGATAAGGTGTTTTCAAGCAGATAAGACACAACAGCATACTCTTCTAGATTACTCTGATTTTTAAAAAAATTAATTAGAGTAGCATAGGATTCTTTCCCATAATAATCATCCGCATTAATAACTGCAAATGGCTCCTTAATGGCAGACTCGCCTACTAAAACTGCATGGGCAGTACCCCAAGGTTTTTCTCGATCGGGGCTATAAGTACAACCTTCTGGAATATTGTCTAACTCTTGTTCGACATACTCTAACTGAATCTGATCTCCCATTCGATTATTAAAATGTTCTTCAAATGCAGCCCTGAAGCTTTTTCGAATTACAAATACTACTTTATTGAATCCAGCATTTTTAGCATCGTATATAGAATAATCTAAAATAGTCTCTCCGTTAGGTCCAAAAGCATCCATTTGCTTTAAACCTCCATATCTTGATCCCATTCCCGCAGCTAAAACCAAAAGTGTTGCGTCCATATTTAGTATTTAATTTTGTTTGTTTTGTAGATCAAATGTATGCAAAAAGTAAAAACCAATATTATTGAGAATTACATTTCCTAAATTACTGTTTAATAGGCTATTATACATTAAATTTATATTTAATATAAAATATTTTGATAGTCAAATTTATATTTTTTAAGTATTTTTGCTCCGTTTAAGTGAAAGGAATTATGTTAAGATATGTAGTAGCAGCCTTTTTGGCCTTGATTTTAGTTTTTTCCTGCTCTAAAGACAGGATGCCCGAACTCATCGAATTAGACATGGAACTGCAAAATTTGCTTAGGCAAGTTCCCGCAGCCAATGGTGATTTAGATTATTATATCTTGCCTAACGAAGATGATTTAGCAGAAATTCCGCAAGATTTCGATAAAAATCCATTGACTCCCGAAAAAGTCGAGCTAGGAAAATTATTATTTTTTGAGACTGCCTTTGGCGTAGACGCTGTAAAACCAGAAGGAATAGGTACTTTTTCATGTGGAACATGTCATATTCCATCAGCGGGTTTTAAACCAGGCACTTTTCAAGGAATTGCCGACGGAGGTGAGGATTTTGGATTAAATGGAGAGGACAGAAGAAGACATCCAAATTATATAGAATCAGAATTAGATGTTCAAAGTGCAAGGCCGTTAAGTTTAGTAAATGTAGCTTTCGTTACCAATACTTTTTGGAATGGACAATTTGGTGCACATGATGCTAATGAAGGCACCGAAAACTTATGGAATGAAGAAGACGGAACAGACCTTAATGCTTTAGGATTTTTAGCTCTTGAAACACAAAATTTTATAGGTCTTGAAGTACACAGGATTCGAATGAATGAAGAATTGGTGACTGAATTGGGCTACAAAGACATGTTTGATGCCGCATTTCCTGAAAGACAAGGTGCTGAACGATATAATACTAGGGCTGGTTCATTAGCTATATCAGCTTACATCAGAACTATCATAGGAAACGAAGCGCCGTTTCAAAAATGGTTAAAAGGAGATAACGATGCTTTGAGTTATGATGAGAAAAAGGGCGGAATACTTTTCTTTGGCAAAGCAAACTGTGTAGCTTGTCATTACAAAGAAAATCTTGGATCAAACGAATTTCATGCATTAGGCGTGAAAGATATGGATCAAATCCCTTCTTATGATACGTCGCCTTCTGACAAAAGAAATTTAGGTAGAGGTGGATTTACTCAAAATATCGAGGATTACTACAAATTTAAAGTGCCTGGTCTTTATAATATCGCAGATACGCCTTTCTATTTCCATGGCGCTAGTAAAAGGACTTTAAGAGAAGTTATTGATTACAAAGTGGATGCTGTTACAGAAAATACGAGAGTAGATCAATCTCTAATCTCTGATAAGTTTTTACAATTAAACTTAACCGAAACTGAAAGAAATCAGCTAGTAGCATTCTTAGAAAAAAGCTTACAAGATCCAGACTTAAACAGATATATGCCTGCTGATGTTATGTCCGGTAACTGCTTTCCAAATAACGATGTAAATTCTCAGTACGATTTAGGTTGTAACTAGTAGCTATAAACTAGTGATCAATAAAGCGTAGAAATCAAGCTTGATTTTTTAAGATACTTATTCGTAGTCAACATATAATGTTGGATCCAAATACCATGAATAAGGATCAATTTCTCTTCTAACATTTAAGAGATATTCAGATAGGTTTGTATTCTCATCACAATCAAAAATAAGCCCTACCCTTGTATAAGGTCCAAACTGCTCAGTATAAGCTTCATATCCTTTTTGATTGACAACGTTTTTTCTTCTCAAGGCATTACTTGACTTTTGATAAACGCCTGTGATTATCTTACACTTACCAGATGCAGGAATCAAACTCTTATCACCTTCAATATTATTAATAGCTGCTTTAAGAGAATCATTAACATCCTGATTTCCACCTTCACCTAACAAGTCACTGGCATTAATTTCATTGGTTCTACCTGAGTCATCATCGCCGTAGTACCACAGATAATTACAAGCTTTAAAACAAAACAAGAGTAATAAGCACAAGCCTATTAGCCAAAGAATTGGCCACAACCAATCTCTTCTTTTCTCTTCTTGGTAATTAAGCACTGGTGGTGGAGAAGTGATTTTATTTTCCTTTACTTCTTTTGAAACAATTTTCGTAGTTGATAGTGAGGCAGTCTTCTTTGGTGTATCCGCTACTTTGGTTTTTAGAATGTCGTTAAGCGTTTTAGGCTCTTCGACTTCTACTGCTTGAGATGATCGAGTTTCTTCAACACTACTACTTTTTTGGAGAGGTGCTTGGTTCTCAGAAACAGGTTTGACCTCCTCGGTAATATCCAATTCTTCAACACCTTTCTGCTCAGGTTCAGAAACTTTACTTAATGGAACAATATTCAGCTCAGGATAACCCAAGTAATATGCGGAGGCAAAACTGGATTTTTGATCAATTGTGTAATTCCCTTCTCCATCTTTTTTTATCAAACCTACACCTGGTATAAGCACCTTATTATAATTAACCAATGCATTTAAAATCCTATTGCTAAAGTTCTTAACAACCTCTTTAGCTTTATCCTTTGATATCTTATGGTTTGAGACTAACTTTTTGAGAAGCGAACGATTTGTATCAATCGCTTCAGTAATTTCGAGATGCATTGTGGGAGGAGATAAGATTTGTCCACTATCCTTGACAAAAGCAGGATTATGCTTAAGACTTAGAGTACCTAAACCCAAAAGGGTCACAGTATCTCTGTCATCAAGGACTTCTCGGATGGTTTTGGCTATATCTATAGTCACAATAATCTAATCTCAGACATAAAAATACTCAAATAAGTTGGACTTAAAGCCTGTAATATGTTTGTTCAATCCTTTGAATATTCTGTAATTACATCAATCTTCGCAACTAATTTTAAGACATTTGTTTATATATATAAACTCATTATAAAGTGGAGAAAAAAAATTCCAAAACCTTATTTAAAAAAGCGAAAAAAATGTTCCCTGGTGGGGTTCATTCCCCTGTCAGAGCCTTTAAATCTGTTAAAGGAACACCTTTGTTTATAAAGTCTGGTAAAGGTTGCAGAATAACAGATGAGGATGATAATGAATTCATTGATTTCTGTTGTAGTTGGGGTCCTCTTATCCTTGGGCATTGTCATCCCCATGTAAAAAAAGCTATCTCAAAAACTTTAAAATATGGCACTTCATTTGGTGCACCCACAAGAAAGGGGAATCGAATCGGAGAGTTGATTTTAAATAATCACAAATATATTGATAAGGTAAGGTTCGTCAGTTCAGGAACCGAAGCTGTCATGTCGGCCATTAGATTAGCAAGAGGCTATACAGGGAAAAATAAAATAATAAAATTTGAAGGCTGCTACCATGGACATGTAGACTCCTTACTTGTAAAAGCGGGATCGGGATTAGCAACATTTGGCGTATCGAGTTCTGCAGGGATACCTAAATCTTTAATCGAGGAAACCCTGATCGTTCCTCTAAACGACCTAGACATGGTCAATAAAGTCCTAAGAGAAAATGAAGACATTGCAGCTGTCATTATAGAACCCATACCTGCTAATAACGGATTGCTTATACAAGACAAAAGCTATTTGGAAGGTTTAAGACGCCTTTGCAATGATTATAATGTATTACTCATTTTTGATGAAGTCATATCAGGTTTTAGAGTAGGTTTTGAAGGTGCTGCTGGATACTATGACATACAACCAGATATAATAACATTTGGAAAAATTATTGGTGGCGGATTACCAGTAGGAGCCTTTGGAGGCAAACATGAAATTATGGAAATGATTGCACCTCTCGGCAATGTATATCAAGCTGGAACATTATCCGCTAACCCTATTGCGCTTTCTGCTGGAATTGCAACAATTGAAAAGCTCTTAGAAAAGGGATTCTATGAAAAGTTGAATGCGAAAACCAAATGGTTCGTAAATGACTTAAACTTATTCTGCCAAGAAAATCAATATCCATTAAGATTGCAGACTATTGGTTCAATATTTTGGTTTGCTTTTAGTAAAGAACGAGTTACAAGTTCTGATCAAATAGACGCCAATAAAATGGGCTTATTTAAAAAAATGCATGCCTTACTTCTCGAACAAGGTATCTACATAGGTCCTTCAGGGTATGAAGTTGGTTTTATCAGTTCAGCACATAAAAAGAAAGATTTAAAGAAAGCCTTAAAGATTTTCAAAAACTGTATTCACAATACGTTTGAATGAAAGACTTTAGCAATTTAAACAAATATCGTTTTTTCCATTGGGCAATCATGCTGTATATGGTCGCTGCCTTTGCTTGGTGGGCAATTCTTCTCAACAAAAAAAACACTGAAAACTATCACTTAAAGAACAGACTAATTCATGTAGATAAAAGTTTCTCGGTTACAGAAATTGAGCAAGAGTATCAAATTCAAAAACGTATGATTATTGGCGAAGGATTGGTTTTTGGAATTTCGATTATCCTTGGGCTCGTTTTAATTAATAGAGGATTCTGGTCAGAATTAGGCTCTAACAGAAAGCTTAATAATTTTTTATTATCTGTAACACATGAATTGAAAACACCTTTGGCTTCATTAAAAATGATTTATAATACTTTAGGTAATAAGACCATTGCAGATAACAAGAAAGTCGCTCTACTTTCAATTGCTCAACAGGAGACTTCGAGATTAGAAAGACTCGTTGATAATATCTTGATGACAGCACAAATGGAGCAGTCATATCAATATAATTTCGAAAAGATAAATATCTCTGAATTTTTCACTAAGAGATTAAAGCATTTTACAAGCGTCCACCCAAATAATAATTTTGATATAGACATAAAAGAAAATATTTACCAAAGCGTTGATAAAGAAGCCCTCAATATTCTATTCGATAACATTCTAAATAATGCCATTAAATACGCCACTAGAAATCCAACTATAAAAATTGAATTGAAAGAAAATGGTAAAGAAATAATATTGTCCATAGCAGATCACGGACCAGGCATTAACAAGGAGGAAAAAGAAAAAATATTCGAAAAATTTTACCGAATAGGTAATGAAGAAACTCGAGAAACAAAGGGAACTGGATTAGGTCTTTTTATAGCTAAAGAAATCATGAATGCACATAAAGGATCTATTAAAATCACTGACAATCAACCATCTGGTGCGGTATTCGATTTAATATTTCCAAAAAGATAGTATGAGAATATTATTAGTAGAAGATGAAAAAAGCCTTCGAGAGGTTATTAAATTAAACTTGGAGCTTGAAACATGGGAGGTCATGTGTGCTAACGATGGAGCTATTGCTATTCAAAAATTACAAGAACAGTATTTCGATATAGTGGTATTAGATTTAATGCTTCCAAAAATAAATGGGATTGATGTTTTGAAAAATATTAAAGTTAATCACCCTCAGCTTCCTGTGATAATCGTCTCTGCTAAAAATACATCTACAGATAGAATCTTTGGACTCTCAACTGGCGCAGATGACTACCTCTCAAAACCTTTTGAAATTGAAGAGTTGATTCTTCGGATTAAAAAACTAGTTGACAGAAATCCGATCTCTACTGAAACTGTAATCGAAGACAAATATAGCTTTGGCAATAACATCATAGATTTCAAAGCATTTACAGCAAGTAAGGGCAATACACAATTTGAATTAACAACAAAAGAAGTTCAAATTCTAAAGATGCTCATTCAAAACAAAAACAAGGTCGTTTCGAGACATGAAATTCTTAAATCTGTGTGGGGTTATGATGTATTTCCTTCCACAAGGACAATCGATAATTTTATCGCATCACTAAGAAAATATTTTGAGGAAGACCCAAGACAACCAGTCTATATTAAGTCTATAAGAGGTATTGGATACAAGTTTTGCGACTCTGAAAACTAGCGCACTATTGAAAATGTTGTTCGTCTATTAATTTGGTGCTCATCCTCAGTACAGTCATCACAATCACATTCTACAGCTGGCTTTAACTCTCCAAAACCTCTAGCACTTAGTCTAGATTCTTGTATGCCTTTATTAACAAGATAGTCCACTGCTGACTGAGCTCTTTTTTGCGATAGTTCACTATTATAATCTAACTCTCCTCTACAGTCCGTATGTGATCCTAATTGAATTTTTACATCAGTATTTAGCTCTAATAAACTCAACAAACTATCTAAAGCTGGCTTAGCATCATCTCTGATATCCCATTTGTCATAATCATAATAAATATCGTCAAGAACAATCTCCTTATTGTAATATATCTTATCTAATGGAATTTCTACATTAATTGTAGTATCAGAAATAATATCCTCAGTATCTATACTAATCCTTATTTCATTAGCCAAATAGTTAGACTTACTGACCTTTATAAAATAATTATCGGGTTGAACTTCTTTTAAAATTCTCCCCGACCTATCACTTGTTTGTTCATCAGCTCCCCTACTAGAATTAATTTCCAACCTTGCTCCAGGCAAAGGTTTCTTCGAAATCACATTCGCATTAGGATCATTATCTTGATAGATTATTTCTACAACTCTTGCTGCTAAATAAATTTTTATATCCTCATCCTCATCCTCAACTATTGGATCTTCAGCAATTGTATCTAATGGTTCGTCAGGAACATATTTCATAAAGAAAAAGATGTCATCGAACGTACCAGTATTCCTAGAAGAACTAAAAAAACCTTGTTCTTCAATTGAAGAGCCAGCTGTAAAATTAGGGTCTGTTACAAACGAGAAATCATCTGCACCACTATTGATAGGCAAGCCCATATTTGTAGGTTTACTCCATCTACCATTATTATCTAAATATGTTTTAAAAATATCTAGACCACCGTATCCCGCATGTCCGTTTGAAGCAAAGTATAAAGTATCTCCATCAGATGTAGGAAATTTTTCATCACCAATAGTATTAATGCTTGAAGGCATTATTTCAGCCTCCGTCCATCCAGATTCAATACGTTCTGAGTAGTACAAATCAAAATTGTCAGACCCTTCTGGTTTAGCACTAAATATTAATACACTATCATTTTCAATAAGTGCAGGATGACCATAATTGGTTTGATCTCCGAAAAAAGGTAATGGCTCAGGATCAATCCAAAAATCATTTGGCTTCATGCTATAGTATAACTTACAATACTGATCTCTACTATTTTCTGTAAAGCAACGCGTAAAGAAGATTTCATCATAAGTTTTATTAAAGCACATGGTCCCTTCATTATGAATAGAGTTTAAGGTACCATCAAAAAGCTGGACATTCCTACCCTTTTTATTAGCAATATAAAAATCCGAAAACTCATGGTCGTTCCAATTATATATATTACCACCCGTACTCCCTTGTCTATCTGAAGTAAATATTATAAAATCCTGCTCATAATAGACTGGCCCATATTCTGAATACTTAGTATTGAATGTCATTGGCTTTAGCATATAGCTATTCTCGACTTTACTTGGATCTATAGCCTCTTTGCAAATGGCGGCTTCCCTTCTGTATTCTTGTAATTTCGTTTTTTTATATAAATCTGAAAAGATGACAAAAGCGTCACTATATCGTTCATTTCTTTTAAGCGCAAATGCTAATTCTTCTTCTGATTTAGAGCTATAGTTTAATTGATCTGCAATATCATACCATTTTAAAGCTTCTCCTGAGTCCAACAAAAAGTCAAAAGATTTTGCTAGAAGATGGGCCTTACGCGCTTTTACTTGAGGATCTCTAGATTTGTCATATTCCTTTTGGAGCAGTTCCGTTGCCTTTATATATTGCTTATACTTAAAAGCTGTTTCACCATCCTTTACCTTTTTCGTGACGGTGCAGGACACTAAAAACATCAAACAAAAAAATGTAGTAATTTTTAATCCCATAACTGTAATAACGAAATATAATAAGATCAGTTTGGATACGCTTGATTAAACGCTTTTTTAAGCGACTTTTGTATGTTTATTTGGTATCTAATAGAATGTATGAGTTTTTCTGCTCTATCCTGATATTCCGCTTCCATTTTAGTAATGGAAATCAATACCATAGCCTTCTCATAAGTATTTACTATAATGTTATGTAAGGGCGTTGAATAAAACTCATACCCATCCATAAATGCCCATGCCGTCTCAGCAGTAAAAAGGTAAATATCAATTAACTCATATTCAAACAAGGCCTTTTTCTTAACCTCACTCAATATCTTAAGTGCTTTTTGAATTCTAGGTCTCCTAGGCTTCCTTTTACTCTTGGTGGCAAATTTAGAAGCTATATCTTTTTTAGCTTTATCATAGAGCCTTTGGCGATCTTTGGCATCACCTAATTCAATCTTATAGTAATCCTTAACTGCATCTAACTTTCTAAAAAGAGTAAGTAATTCTTCTTTGAGGTCTTCCTCACTAAGTTGTTGTATGTGTTTATGAAAGGTAGATTGGCGCATTAAGCAATTAAATCAAAATATTAGAGTTGTCAATCAACAATATTGAATTGATTGAAATACTAACTAAAGACTCAAAGTCTAATTAAAGAATTGAGATTAATCTTTATTCAATTTTACATTAATGGCTATTTCGCCTCGATTTCCCTTACCTAATTCGAATGTTACTTTATCATTGTCCTTAATCTGATCAATCAGATTATCGCCATGAACAAAGTAATCAACATTAGTGGAACTTTTGATAAAGCCATAATTCTTCTCTGTGTTAAAGAATTTGACTGTTCCAGTTAGAGGGCCTTCATCGACAGGTTCATTATTCCTACCGGGTACTAACTGAATATCCTCAGCTTTAATTTCTTTTTTCTTTTTAGTGGGATCTGGAGGTGTCGAAGTAAGATTTCCATCTTCGTCGAGGTACATAAATTCTTCAGTCTTTACACCTTCTTCTTTTTTAAGCTTTTTTCTTTCAGCTTTGTCTTGTTTACGTTTACGTTTTTTCTTTTCTCTTTCTTTTTTATTGAAACTATCTGCCATATAGAGTTTAATGAATTAAATAAAAGGCCATAATCAAAATCAAGTAAATAAATTCAACTAATTTGAATTTGATCATAACGAAGTGGTGCGAAGGTAAACGTATTAATCTTATGAAACCGAGAAATATGTATTTTATTTAATCTTACTTAGTTTTTTAATGAGAAGTACTGCAGTTTCTAATTAATAAACTCAATAAATTAAGCTTTATTAAGTTGAATCAATTTGATTAGTTTTAGGAAAACAACAATAATCATTGAAAAAAATCCATTTCAAAATTGATCCTCCTCTAAATTGGCTAAAGACAATTAGCATAAATGTTCCCTCTTATTTTGAAAACCAAACGCTATACTTCAAACCAGAATTCGGTAAAGGCACTTTACGTACATTAGAAATACAGACGGGCCTACATATTACATTCATCGATTTGAATGTAAAAGAAGATGTCCTCATGATAAGAGATTCAAAATCAATTAACGATGGATTTGTTATGAACTTTTACTTTTCTGAACCACATTTTCCAGCAAACTTAGAAGGCAAAGAAGTTAAGCTAGGCTTCAAAGATCAGAGTATATTGATGGCTTCTTCTGCTGCTGAGGCACACTACCAGATTTTAAAAGATAGTGATGTCAAGTTATTACATCTATACTTTACTAAAGATTGGTTTTACAATCATGTTTCCAATATTCAACCTTATTTAAAAGAAGCTATCGACAATAATGAACCAATAACCATATTTGAACAACTGGACTTCCATTTTCAACAATTGAGACTTCTTGAATCCCAAAAAAATAAACTTATACTAGTTTCAGAATTATACAGCGCACTTAGTTACTTTTTTGATAAAATCTACAAACGGTCAGAAATTCATGCTGCAAATATTAATTCTCAAGACTTAACTCAATTAATGAAATGCAGAATTCTCATAGAACAAAACATTCCACATGTTAAGAAAAACGAAGAGTTAGCTCAAATTGCCAACATGAGTCTATCTAAATTCAAAGCGCTATTCAAAAAAGTCTTTGGACATTCTCCGTACAAATATCACCTGATGTATAAAATGGAGAAAGCGAAAGAACTTTTACTTTCTACAGATTATTCTGTAACTGAAGTTGGTCGAATGATGGGCTATTCAAATCTAGGTCAGTTTTCTAAAGGCTTCTATAAACACCATAGCGTCTTACCCAAAGCATACAAAAAGGTGAGTCAAATTTTATGATCTAAATCAATAGAAAAATATCCTGCACGACTCGGGTTACAGCTCTCCACCTACTTGGTGAATTGAATCTTTTACAGGGATTTCACTTTGACATTTGTACAATAAAAAAAGCCCTCTAAAAGAGGGCTTCTAAAAAACGTATTTTATTTCAGTATCTATCTAGCAGCTTCTGCTGCTTTTGAGAAACTCTTTTTAGTTGCTGTAGCACTTTTACGTGCTTTAAGATCTTTAGATAAATCTCTAACAATAGGTGTTGCCACGAAAATTGAAGAGTATGTACCGACTATAATTCCAATCAAAATTGCAAAAGCGAATCCTTTGATACTACCACCTCCAAA
>JAHDIN010000066.1 GCA_020630775.1 Saprospiraceae bacterium
CCAGCTTTTTAACAAGTAGTTTTGTTTCAAATTGCTCAAGATGTTTTTCTGAGCCCTCTAGAAATGCCTTTGTATTTTCTTTAGAGATTCTCTTTATTGCCTTTGCAAGAGATTCTGCATCATAATAATCAATAACAATGCCATATTGGCCTGCTATTTCTGGCAAAGAACTGGATTTACTAATTATTACCGGCACTTTTAAATGCAAAGCCTCAATAACAGGTCTACCAAAACCTTCATAAAAAGAGGGCATCACTAATGCTTTTGCATGTTGATATAGCTTAATGAGTTGTTTATTAGACAATGAGCTAAAGAATTCAAAATGCGTCAACAGGTTTTGTTCTTTCAAATAACCCATGACAAGATCTTTATATTTCTTGCCCCTACCAACCACTTTTACCAGAGGCCTTTCATTCTTTGGTAATGCCTGCATGGCTTTAGCCACTAGCATGAGATTTTTTCTTTCATTTACTGTACCTACAAACAAAAAGTATTGTCTATCCCATGAAATATCCGCATTTAAAAATGAAGGATGTACTGATTGATATAGGGTTTCAATTTTACCTGCTTCTACATTAAACTGTTTTACTATATCGGATTTTGTGTGTTGACTCGTCGCTATAATCTTATTTGATGCATTGATAGCATATTTAAATTTTCGACTATAAATCAATCTGTCAATCCATGAAAATTGACTTTTGAATTTTAGATAAAGTAAGTCATGGATAGTGACCAATGTTTTAATGGATGTTTTGTCTATCCCATAAGGCAGTTCATTGCTCAAACCAAAATATAAGTCAATATGTTCTCTGATAAGATCCTTAACTACACCTTTGCTTCTCCAAATTTCTTTCTGCCCTTTTGCTGTATGAATTTTAAAGTTTGGGTGATTAATAAAATACGCACCTAGTTCTTCATTAATTTCAGTAGTAAATAAATGATATTCATGATTTGGAAATTGTTGTTGAAGATTTTTGACTAGCGTGCGCGCATAAGTCCCTAAGCCTTCCCAATTAAGAAAAAGTCTTTTAGCATCAAATCCTAGTTTAATTGGTTGATTCATTTCTTAAGCTCAAGGATATTGAATTTATTTGGCCGATAAAAAAATTAAGGCCCTTGAATTTCAAGGACCTTAATAAAAGTTTTTTCATATTGATTTTATAGTTATGCTTCGACTTCTACCAAAGAAGATTCTTGCACAATTCGTTTTTGCAATTCGGGTGTAACAGAAACATATTCACTAAACACGCGTGAAAACTTGGCTCTACCTTGACTTAATGACCTTAATGTAGAACTGTATTTATACATCTCTGCTAATGGTACTTTTACGTTTATCTTCTGATAATGCCCTTCTGCATCAATACCTTGAATAATTGCGCGTCTAGACTGTAAGTCACTCATTATATCCCCCATAGACTCATCTGGACATAGGATAGAGACATCATAAACGGGCTCCATCAACTTTGGTTTTGCGTTGTTAAAAGCATTTTTAAATGCGGTACTTGCTGCTATCATAAATGCCATATCATTAGAATCAACACTATGCATTTTTCCATCATAAATACAGACTCTAATATTTTGACAATTTGATCCCGTCAATGGCCCTTCTTCCATCTTATTCATAATACCCTTCTTGATGGCATTACTATATTTAGCATCAATCGAACCTCCTACGATACACCATAAAAAGACTAATTTACCGCCCCATGGTAGAAATTCAACTTCACTATTTCTCACAGTAAGATCACTTGGGTCAGGCATGCCTTCATGATAAGGCTCGATACGCATATGTACTTCTCCAAATTGCCCCGAGCCTCCAGATTGCTTTTTATGTCTGTAGCTTTCATTTGCAGCTATGGTAATAGTTTCTCGATAAGGAATTTTAGGTTTTTCAAAATCCATTAAAATAGAATTGACCTTTTCAATGCGATATTTGATTAGATCCAAATGCAATTGACCTTGACCATGCAAAATGGTTTGCTTCAATGTTGCTGATTGTTCAACTCTTAAAGTAGGATCCTCTTCAGCAATTTGATTTAAGGCCTTCATCAACTTTTCAATATCATTTTTACCAGGAGGCTTAACGGCTACTCTAATCTTATCAAGAGGGAAATTGATTTTCTTAATCACATTTTCTGAACCCTTTATACAAAGAGAGTCATTTGTATGAGAATCTTTAAGTTTTACTGTAGCACCTATATCTCCAGCGATTAAAGAATCTACTGTGGTTCTAACTTTCCCATTTGATACATAAACCTGATTTATTCTTTCACTAGATTGATTGGTTTGATTAACAAGGTCATTACCTGCGTTTAATGTACCCTGATAGATTTTAAAATGAGAAACCATACCAATTTGAGGTTCAGAAATAGTCTTAAATATAAACATGGTGGCTGGCCCATCTGAAGTTAAGGCCAAAGTGCCGCCTTCTTCCAGTGGCTCAGCTGGCCTATCTGCAGGACTAGGCGCGATATCATTTAAGAAACCCATGATACGACCACTACCCATATTCTTAGTGGCAGAACAGCAAAAGACAGGAAAGATTTGTTGATTGGCTAATGCGATAGTTAATCCTTGAGCTAATTCTTCTTCATTTAATGTTCCTTCATCAAAAAACTTTTCCATTAAACCTTCTTCATTTTCAGCAGCAGCTTCTACTAACTGATTATGCATTTCCTGTGCTTTGGCCATTTCGCTTTCTGGAATTGCTTGTTTTTCTGGTTTTCCTCCGTCATCGGGAAACACATACATAACCATGCGTAAAGCATCAATGATTGTATTGAATCCATTTCCTTGGTTCAGTGGGTATTGCACAGGGATAACTTTATTTCCAAATCTTGATTTGATCTGATCAAGTGTATTTTCAAAATCAGACTTCTCATGATCTATCTGATTAACAACAAACATGGAAGGGGTATTAAATTGATCGATGTACTCCCATAATAATTCTGTACTTACTTCAACTCCTTGTGAAGCATTAACCAAGATAACGCCTGTATCGGCCACTTTTAGAGATGAAACAACTTCACCAATGAAGTCATCCAGGCCTGGCGTATCTATGATGTTGATTTTAGAATCTTTCCATTTTACGTGCATTAAAGAACTGAATAACGAATTACCTCTTTCCTTTTCAATATTTGTAAAGTCAGATACCGTGTTACCTGATTCTACATTTCCTCTTCGTGGGATAGCACCAGCTTCAAATAGCATTGTTTCAGCAAAAGTGGTCTTCCCACAACCCGAGTGTCCAAGCAAGCAAATGTTTCGGATGTTTTTAGATGTGATGGCCATATTTTGTTTTTTGATTGAAGAAATGTGATCTCGCTTAATATTTGATCATTTCTTTAAAGTAAAAAGAATTATTATTCTTAAATAATAATCTTTCACAATATTTTATTCCAAATCAATAAAATATTTCACATTATAATTTTATAAAATATATAGTTATTTGAAATTCTGTACTTTAAACATTCAGCCTAACAATTCGCTACAATATATTATTCTATATTTATAATTATTTTCGTTATATTTATTGTAATGTGATTGCCATATTGAAATTTTAATTTCTATTTTATTTTAATTTCAAAATCAAAATATTATGAAAACCCATCCTAGAGAAATACTCATCTATTACAATTCAGATTCAGTTTCTGATAGAAAAACACTAGCATATGCTCAAAGTACTGGGTTTAAGATTAGGTCTTACTGCCATAAAGATTCGCCTTCAACTACTACATCTTGGCAAACAATTCTGGATTCATTAGATATGCATCCTAAGGAAATTATGAATAAAGCCCACCCTTATTATCAGGCTAACATTAGGGGAAAGGAATTTGACATGGATGATTGGGCTCAGGTAATTAAGAGAAATCCACAGATTATTAAATCACCAATAGCTATGAAAGGCAATAAAGCCATATTATGCGCAACACCTTCTGATATTTATAAACTTTAGTTACACTGCGGGCAAACACCTGTTACAGAAAGGGTGATCTCTTTTATTTTATATCCCTTAGGTAATTTTAATACCTCTGAACTTATATCATTTAGACATGAAGTCGTCCCACAGCTTTCACAACTAAAGTGTATGTGATCATCGTTATGATTATGCATATTGCAATCGCTATGGCAAATGGCGTATTGTACTATATTTTGATGATTTGAGGCCTGATGTATAATACCTGCTTTTTCAAATGACTTTAATGTCCTATATAGCGTGATTCTATCATGTTCGCCCAACGCTAATTCTATTTCAGAATTAGAAAGCGCTCTTTCCGAATTAGACATAAAAACAGATAGCAGCTTTTCTCTAAATGCAGTTTTTTTGAGATTATGATTGCTTAAAATAACAGCAGGCTCCATTTAACGTCTTTTGATTCTAAATATTTACTTATAATTCTTGTTATTGCAACAATATTGCATTTATTTTGTTCCTTAGTCAATGAAAAAGGCGTCAAATCACATAGATTTTATTGGAGGATCAGCAAGCATTGCTTGTGCTGTACACTGCGCCATTCTACCTATACTGTTTTCTTTTGGTATAGTTAATTCACATCATTGGCTTGCCAATCCAATTTTCGAGATCATTATTATTCTCTTTTCTGCCTTATTCTTATATCTCTCGCTTTGGAGAGGATTTGTTAAAGGTACAACTTCAAAAAAGATTTTAGGAATAGCTTGTGTCGGTTTAATCTTAATTCTCACACATCATTTTCTTGGCCAATTATCTGCATTTGTTGTAATGATTGGCGGTATCATGTTAGGAGGGGCACACTTCTATAACTACAGAGGTCATAAGCAAAAGGCTTAAACCCGACCTATTCATTAGAAAATCTATTACGATCCTAAATTGCTGCAAATCAGAAGCTGCGCCAACTTATATTCTCTAACCATAACGGTGCTATGCTTTTCGAATTTAAGTCGCTGATTTATTGCACTTTAGGATCTCATAACGAAGTTCTAACGCATAGTCCGGGTTAAAGCAACTATATTTTAAATTCTCATTTTTAAAAATTTTACCTTTATTCTTAAATCCTGTAAGTGGACAAAAGAATCAAAGTTGCGATTGTTTTTGGTGGTCGCTCACCAGAGCATCAAATTTCATTGCTATCTGCTCAAAATGTCTATAAGTCATTAGACAAGAAACAATTCGAACCTGTACTTATTGGCATTGATAAAAACGGCCACTGGCACCTTAACGAAGGAGGTTTAAAACTTTTATACAAGGATGATCCAAAAAAAATTCAGTTAGAAGAAGTTGCTAATCCTGTTTTGTTCTCGCAAAATACCAATGAAGGCACGTTAGTTTCCAAAACTACTTTCAAATCAATGGGAGAAGTAGATGTCATTTTTCCTGTTCTTCATGGCACATATGGCGAAGATGGATCTATACAAGGATTAGCTAAACTAGCCAATATCCCTTGTGTAGGTTGTGGTATATTAGGATCTGCAGTAGGCATGGACAAGGATATGATGAAGCGCATATTACGCGATGCAGGGATTCCCGTTGCTCCTGGATATACTTATCGAAAAGGTGATGAAAACATGGCCTATGAAACTATTGTACAAGAGATAGGAAACGAACTTTTTATAAAACCTGCCAACTTAGGCTCTAGTGTTGGCGTGAGCTTCGTAAAAACTCAAGATGAATTTGAAAAAGCCATCAAGAGTGCTTTTGACTATGATCACAAAGTCTTAATTGAACAGAAGATAATTGGAAGAGAAGTAGAATGTGCTGTACTAGGCAACCTTCATCCTGAAGCTTCAATACCAGGAGAAGTTGTACCAAAGAATAACTTCTATTCATTTGAAAACAAATACATAGACGAGAAAGGCGCAGAATTGCATATCCCTGCTGACCTCAATGCAGCACAGGTTGAAAATATTGAAAAACTAGCATTAAATACTTTTAAGATTTTAGAATGTAGGGGACTTGCAAGAGTAGATATGTTTCTCACTTCTGAGGATCAATTATTTATAAACGAAATCAATACTATTCCTGGATTTACAAATATCAGCATGTATCCTAAATTGTGGGAAGCGTCTGGCTTAGATCAGCAAGCGCTAATTACAAAATTGATCAACCTGGCCCTTGAGGAAAACGCAACAATGAATCAACTAAAAATGATCTAATGGACTTCACTATACGAAAAGCACAAATAAAGGACCTTGAGTTATTGACAAAACTGTTTGAAGGCTATCGATCATTCTACAGAAAAGACCCCTCCCCCAATGAAGCTTCAAAGTTTTTGAAAGAAAGAATTAACAATAAAGATTCAATTATATATGTAGCTGAAAACAATAATCATGAATTAGTTGGATTCACCCAATTGTACCCTTCCTTCTCCTCCACACGCATGAAAAGGCTCTGGATTTTAAACGACTTGTTTGTCGCCGACAATTATAGAGGCAAAGGTGTTTCCAAAAAGTTAATTAACAAAGCAAAATCACTAACTAGAGAAACAAATTCTTGTGCTTTATTGTTGGAGACAGAGAAGGATAATTCGATTGCAAATCAACTCTATCGAGCTACAAACTTTGAATTAGAAACAAATAATTTTTATTTCTGGACGCCTTAAATAATAACAAAATGAATGAAACACTATCACCAGGTATCTTGAGCCTTTTACCTCTCTTTTACGTAGGCTGGTCCGACTCGGTATTAAGTCCTTCAGAAATGAAATTGATTCACTCAAAAATTAAAAGTTATGACTTCCTTAGTGAAGAAGAAAAATCATATCTTTTAAAATGGTCAGATCCTCTTAACCCCCCTTCGGAAGTAGAATTCAAGCATTGGGCTCAATCTATCAAAAAAGCTTCCAACGAATTTTCCGAATCCGAAAGACATTCTCTCATTGACCTAGGAATAGAAATAGCAAAAAACAATTCTAATAACACCATTTCTGATAGCACAAAACACGCTATCGAAGATTTACATCAAGCACTCGGTCTAAACAATGAAAGTCAAAATCTATTATTCGATAAATTATTTCCAGGCTTAAAAACAAAGCAAAAATCTCAAAAAGATTATGATCCTAATGTCATCAAATCTTTGTTAGATTCTGGATATGACGACACTAAGAACAAAGTAAGATCCTTACTCAAAGACCCCATGTTTGCTCTAAATCATGAAGCAGATAAAGACATCCACCGATTAAGAGTATTAGAACAATTAAAGGCTCTAGCAAAACAAGGATTAAGCGGTTATGCATTTCCAGAAAAATATGGTGGTATGGATAAGCAAGGAGACCATATTGCTGTTTTCGAAATGCTGGCCTATGGTGATATAAGCACAGCCATAAAGTTTGGTGTACAAATTGGTCTATTTGGAGGTGCTGTTTATATGCTGGGAACAGAAAAGCATCATGTAAAATATGTAGAAGCACTCCACAAAACAGAATTAATAGGTTGTTTTGCCATGACAGAAACTGGTCACGGCTCTGATGTTAAAGGTCTTGAGACTACAGCTACTTATAATCACAATACAAAAGAAATAACTGTTCATTCCCCAAACTTTGCGGCTGGTAAGGAATATATCGGAAATGCAATGCACAGTTCTATGGCAGCTGTTTTTGCACAATTAATTGTAGATGGTGAAAGTCATGGTGTGCATGCTGTATTAGTACCTATACGAGATAAAAACAACAATTTACTTCCAGGTGTAAAAGTTGAGGATTGTGGCTATAAATTGGGACTTAATGGAGTAGACAATGGAAGAATCTGGTTCGATAATGTAAAAGTCCCAGTAGACAATTTACTTAATCGTTATGGTCACATTAATGAAAGCGGCGCATACGAAAGTCCTATCAGCAATCCTTCTAAAAGGTTTTTCACAATGCTTGGAGCATTAGTGGTCGGAAGAATTTGCGTTGGCCTTTTAGGTATAAATGCTAGCAAAAAAGCCTTAGCCATTGCCATAAAATATGCTAATAAGCGAAGACAATTTCAATCAAAAGATGGTTCGGAAACCTTAATCATGGATTACCCGACGCATCAACGCAGATTGATTCCTGCATTATCGAAAACATATGCTTATTATTTCGCTCTAAAAGACCTTGCCGAAAAATACAAGGACGCCACAGAAGAAGAAACTAGAGAAATAGAAACATTGGCCGCTGGTTTAAAAGCAAAAGCTACATGGCATGCAACGCACACTATTCAAACTTGTAGAGAGTGCTGCGGTGGGAAAGGATATCTTTTCGAAAACCAATTTAGTAGCTTAAAAGCTGATACTGATATTTTCACAACTTTTGAAGGTGACAATACTGTTTTAATGCAATTGGTTTCTAAAGGATTGCTCACTGAATTCAAACAATCCTTCCATGATGATGGGTACCGCGCAGTTATAAAATATCTTTTCACAAAGGTCAAACATGATGCTTATGAATTAAATCCTGTCTTTGGAAGAAATACAGATATTGAACATCTCTTAGATAAAAGATTTCATTTTCATGCGTTTGAATATAGACGTAAAAAAACACTCCTAACTTTGAGTGAAAGAATGAGAAAGT
>JAHDIN010000067.1 GCA_020630775.1 Saprospiraceae bacterium
ATATGCCAATGGGTGGATCATATGAGGTAGTGCCTGAAAAGGATAAAGACTACTTAAATGGTGTCAGTACTTTGGATATCATCTTTATGCAAAGACACATCTTAGGTATGGAGAAATTGAATAGTGGCTACAAGGTAATGGCTGCAGATATTGACAACAATGAAAATATCACGGCGATAGACTTGATCGAATTGAGAAAATTAATCTTAGGTATTTATAATGAGTACCCTGAGAATACAAGTTGGAGATTCGTTGATGCTGAACACCAATTCGTAGATCCATTAAATCCTTGGGTATCAAGAATACCTGAGAGTTACATGATCCAGAGTTTAGATAGTGATATGCAAATTGACTTTGTTGGTGTCAAGATTGGTGATGTAAATGGATCAGTAATCGCTAATGCCAATGATGTTGAAATAGATACGAGATCTCAAAGATGGAGCTTAAACTTTGAAATCCAGGAGAAAGAAATCAAAGCAGGTGAGTTATATGCTGCTCAAATTAAATCTTCGAGTTACGAAAACGTAACAGGATGGCAAGGTACTTTCGAATTCGATAGTGATAAGCTTGAAGTATTGAAGATAGAAGGTCAAGCATTGGATCTGAAAGAAGACAATTACAACATTTATTCACAAGATCAGGGCTGGATGACTATAAGTTATCACGAGAGAGAAGGCCGAACAGTTGAAGCAAATGAGGTATTGTTTGAGATCGTATACAGAGCGAAGCAAGACATGAAGAATACAAATGGTTTATTTGAGATAACATCAAAAGTAACACCGCAGGAAGCATATAGAGGTCTTAATGATATTGTGAATATCAACCTAAGTTATGCGAAGAAAGATCTGTTAAGTATTCTTTCTGTTAGTCCGAATCCATGGACAGATAGAGCAGTTGTCGAATTCTTTGTTCCTCAAGAGGGCAAAGGGCAATGGGAATTCCATGACGTAAATGGAAGACTGCTGTATAAGTTCGAGGATAACTACAGTGCAGGTATGAACAGCTTAACAATTGAGCGTGATGATCTGCCAACATCTGGAATTGTTTATGTAAAACTGACTACTGATAAATCAGTAACAGAATACAAGATGATTTTAGTAGAATAAGTAATTCGTTAGCACTAAATATTTCGAACCCCAACGGCTAATAGCTGTTGGGGTTTTTCTATAAATAGAAATTAAAAGTGCCTTCCTAAACTTCATATTTAAATTTCTTAATATGTTAAAAACTACATATTATAATTTTTTATAATATGTTTTACATATGTTTGAATTCGATTTACGATATTTTACAGCAAACAACACTTACACACACAATATTCCTACCCAAAAACAGTCGCTTAATGTGAATACTTAGGCCTATGCTCTAGTATACATAAAGCACATTTTATAACGAATTAGAAGTTCAGAATTCCCAAAAAGATGAACAAAAACCGATTTATGCTTGATAAAAGTATATTAGATACTTTTGGAACAGCCATTAGTACCCTTAGATTAAAAAGCCATGCATATGCGTGTCTATTGCTCTGCATTTTTACAATTGTAGAGGCACAAGCTCAATCTGATCCTTGTGATTATTCGTGCATTGCTCAAGTCCATTTGAGCTTAGATGAGAATTGTGAAGCGACAATATTTCCTTCTACAGTTGGCGCGACAACATCTTCAACAGATCCTGACTTTTCAATTATAGTTTTTGATAATAATAATATTCCTATTTCTGGGAATACAGTAGGTCTATCTAATGTAAATCAGAATTTGAATTACGAAGTAACTTCTTCATGTGGTGTTAGATGTGAAGGGAAAATATTAATCGAATATAAATTAGCCCCATTAATTAGCTGTCCTCCTAACTTGACTATAGCATGTGGAGGTCTAGATATTTTATCTTTACCCCCAGCCTCTGGAAGATGTGGAGGCGGAGATTTTGAAGTATTCCTTCTAGATGAACAAAGAAATACACTAACCTGTGATCCATTATATACTGGAATTGTGACAAGAACATATAGAGCTAGAAATAGCTTTGGAAATTTTGTTGATTGTACTCATACAATTCATTTAGAAAGAGTGGATTTAAATGGCGTTCAATTTCCAGATAACGCCAATATTTCATGTAGTGATCCAAATTATATTTTTAATGCTGAAGGATTTCCTCTGCCTTGGATTTCAAATACTGTTCTAACTGGTTCAGGCTCAGGTTTTGTACCTACTGGTTCAGGATCTTTTGGTGTACCCATTGTTTGTAATACAGGTAATGCTGGAATATTTTTTCCAGTTTGTGGATCTGGTTCATCTGCTTTTCCATTTATACCTAATGGCGGAGCTACTATAGTAACCCCAGATGGTGTGGAATTACAACCATCTAATGCAAACGTGCTTTGTAATAGCGTCATATTATATACTGACCTTGAAATACCAAGCACGCCTTGTAATAAGAAGATTATGCGGACATGGGAAATTAGAGAATGGTGGTGTAGCGGAGAGAGTAGCAGAATGAATGTCCAATTGATTGAAGTTACGGATGATCAAGCACCAACGTTTACTTGTCCAAATAATTTTACAGTTAGCTCAGATGAAGATTGTGAAATGAATGTCACTTTACCTTCTGTTACAGCTACTGATGCATGTAATAATGGCACTAAAGTACAGATTCAATCACCAAATGTATTACTAAACACAAATGGTGGAGAAGCAATGTTAGACGCTGGTGATAATATGGTCACTTATATTGTTAGCGATGATTGCTATAATCAATCCAGTTGCCAGATTGTGGTAACCGTTGAAGATAACGTAGAGCCTGTAGCTATCTGCGAACAGAGAATGGTAGTCTCTTTAAATAATGCTACTTCAACATACGTATTTGCGGATGCATTGGATGATGGTTCATGGGATGGATGCGGTTTAGATCGCTTTGAAATAAGACGTATGGCAACAGATTGTGATCCAGATGATTTAATGTTTGGTGATCGCATTGCCTTATGTTGTTCGGATGCCGATTCTGAAATAATGGTTGTCTTTAGAGCAATAGATAAAAGTGGCAATTTCAATGACTGTATGGTCATAGTAGAGGTTCAAAATAAGTTACAGACTTCATTAAGTTGTCCGCCTAATCAAACTATAGATTGCAGAGATCCTTATGATCCAAATAACTTAAGTGCCACATTTGGTGAGGCTAAAGTCATAGGCGATTGTACGAATCCACATACTGTCATGGAATCAGATGATAATGGAATTAATCAATGTGGCTTAGGTGAAATTGAAAGGACTTTCAGGTTGGTAGATTCTAATACAAATGCCATAGTAGCTACCTGTAAACAATTAATTACAATCAATAATAATACGCCATTCGTGGCATCAAATATTGACTGGCCAGAATCAATTAGCATTACTTCAAATGTGTGCTCAACTTCAGAAGTAGATCCTGAAGATTTAGACCCATTAAATGCTTTTCCCATTTTTACTGGTGGAGATGATGAATGTAGTTTGTTAGGTTTTAATTATGATGATAATTTAATAGCTACTACAAACACAAGTCAATGTTTTAGAATAGAAAGAACATGGACGGTTATCAATTGGTGTGATCAGGCATCAGGCAGTTTTGCTCAGTTTACTGACCCAAGAGGACCACAGATTATTGAGGTAAGTAATGCCAATTCTTTAACCTTTAATCCTCCAGCAGATGTAACCGCTGAATTTCAAGGTGCAAGTTGCATTAATGGTATGGTTACTACATCCGTAAATGGAAGTTCTCAATGCGGAAATGTTAATTGGTCTTACGACTTATTTGACCAAGGAAATAATTCAATGGGTATTTCAGGAACAAGCAGTACGTTCAATCATGATCTTGTTGCCGGAAACTATATCATAAGATGGACGGCAACGGATGGATGTAATAATTCAATTACACATAATCAAAACCTGGCTGTAATAAGTACTAAGATACCAACGCCAGTTTGTATCAATAATATGATGGTGCAGCTTACTAATGAAATAGATACAGACGGCGATAATATCAATGATGATATGGAATTAGAGTTATGGGCAAGTGATTTTGATGGAGGCAGCTTTCATAGTTGTAATAATCCAATATCAATTTCTTTTGATCCAAATACTATTGAGACGAATATTGTATTTAATTGCGGGGATGTAGGTACTCAAGTAGTAAGATTGTATGTAACAGATATGGTTACTATGGCACAAGATTTTTGTAGTGCATTTATTACTATACAAGCTGGTGCCTTATGTTCTACTTCTCCTAATATGGTTACAGTTGAAGGAAATATATTTACTGAAGAACTGGAATCCGTTGAAGAAGTGAAGGTATCACTTCAATCTACTCCTATGTCAGATATGACGGATGCTGCTGGTAATTATGCTTTCCCAGCTATGCCTATGGGTGGATCCTATTTGATTTCACCAGATAAGAATAATGATTACTTGAATGGTGTAAGTACACTCGATATCATCTTGATCCAAAGACATATTTTGGGGACTCATGGATTAGAAAGCCCTTATAAATTGATTGCTGCAGATATTGATAATAACGAAAAAATATCAGCAGTCGATTTAATAGAATTAAGAAAGTTGATTCTAGGGATTACCGATGACTTTGGTAATAATTCTTCTTGGAGATTTGTAGATGCAGATCATCAATTTATCGATGAGTCTAATCCGTGGATTAATGTATGGCCAGAAGACTATACGATATACAATCTTGAATCAGACATGACCATTGACTTTGTTGGTGTAAAGGTTGGGGATGTCAATGCTTCAGCAATAGCCAATTTAGATTCTAAAATATTAGATCAAAGATCGAGCAGATGGCCTCTGGTATTCAATATTAATTCAACAAATATTGAAGCAAATGAATATGTCGAAATACCCGTGACAGCTAAAAACTATGAGCGTGTTTCAGGATGGCAGATGGCATTAAGTTTTGATACGGATAAAATTGAAGTGGTAGGAATAAAATCAGAAGAATTAAATGTTTCTGAGGAGAATTATTTGATTAATAATCAAGACAAAGGTTTGATTTCTATTAGCTTCAATCATCTCAAGGAGAAAGATATTGAGAATGATGAAATACTATTTAAGATAATAGCAATAACCAAGGAGGCAGTTAATACTTCTAATTTATTTACTAAGGATTCGAATCGTCTAGTTTCAGAAGCTTATAGAGGATTAAATGAAGTAGTGAATTTAGAATTGAGCACGAGTAATCAAAGTGATGTTTTAAAGATAGTTTCTGCTAAACCAAATCCATGGAAAGCATTTACGAATTTGGAAATTATGAGTCCACAAAGTGAACAAGCTTCATTGGAAATATACAATTACAATGGTCAATTAATTGGTCAAAAGAATTTATCGCTTGTCAAAGGCGCACAAACAATAAATCTTGATAGGTCAGAATTTGGCACTCAAGGTATTTATTATGTGAAGCTGAAATCAGGCAAATACCAAGCTGATTACAAGTTGGTATTATTAGATTAAGGATATTCGTTAGCACTAAATATTGTAGAAAGGAGGCTTGTTTATAGGTCTCCTTTTTTTAATTTGAGCAAACAAATTTGAGCTAACCCGCATTATGAAATAGGATTTGTAGCGTAAGGTTAAAGTGCAATAAAATCAACTGCTTATGTGATGAATCATAGTCATCATTATGGTGAAGAACAAATGCAATGGTAAGTAATTGATTTTGAAGTAATTTAAGCTTGCAGTAGATTCTCTATTGCGTAATTCGGGTTAAGAGCAGTATTTTCGCACACAATCAGAAAAAAGCCTTAATTCTGACAATACTCTGGTTAAACAATAGTTAAATCAAAACCAAAGGGGATACTTTTGTTTGCACAGAGCATTATTTAAATATAATTTGACCTAAAATTAATACCGTGAATACATTAAAAATTTGCCTTATTTCTCTTGGAATGTTGATTCTTTCAACTACAGCATTTGCTCAACGAGTGGCTATTGTAGATATCGATGGCATATTAGAAAGCTTACCTTCTTATCAACAAGCTCAAGCGGAAGTTGATAAAGTATCTGCAAAATGGAGACAAGATATTTCAATGGAGTATGATAAGATCAAATCCATGTATAATAAATACCAATCTGAAATGGTCCTTTTAAGCGAAGAAGTGAAAATTGAACGAGAGGACGAGATAATGGAAAAAGAAAGACAAGTTCGAGAACTCCAAAAGAGAAGATTTGGTCCTGAGGGAGATTTATTTAGAAAGCGACAAGAATTAGTTAGCCCAATACAAGAAGAAGTTTTTGCAGCCATTGAAGACTATGCAAAGGTTAAAGGCTATGATTTAATTTTTGATAAAGCTGGAGCCGCAGGCCTACTTTATGCAAACGACGAATACGATAAAACAGAAGAAATAAAACGAGAATTAGGAATTAGAAACTAGAATTACCAATGAAGATTTTAACATTAACAATAGCACTATTATTTACGTGCACGTTACAATTAGACGCTCAGAAATTTGGCTACGTAGACACCCAAGCCTTATTGCTTGAAATGCCAGACGTAAAAGAAGCAAATTCAAATATTGAAACATTTACCACACAACTTCAGAAAAGTGGACAAGAAATGGTTCAAGCTTTGCAAGCTAAATACGCAGAGTTACAAAGAAAACAACAGCAGGGTAGTATCTCTCCAAAACAACTTGAAGTTGAAGCTCAGACATTAAAAGATGAAGAAACTCAGATAATGAAATTTGAGCAAGAAAGCCAGCAGAAGATCATGGCTAAAAGAGATAAATTGCTTTCACCATTAAGAGATAAAATACAACAAGCCATTACAGATGTTGCCAATGAAAATGGATTTAACTACATCTTTGATTTAAGCACTGGATTTGTTCTATATGCTGAAAAGTCAACAGATTGTGGCGCATTAGTTAAGGCTAAATTAGGTTTGTAAAAAACAATAACCGATAATGAAAATATTACTTTCTATTAGTGTATTATTCTTGATTGGATTTACTAACCTTAGTTCCCAACAGGTTATTCAATCAAAAGCACAAGAATTTGCAGATGCATTCGTAAAAGCTGAATTTCTTAAAGTTGCTGAATGGACACATCCTGATGTGGTTGCTAAAAGTGGCGGTATGGAATATATTATGGAGGATTTGAAATCTGCCAGAGTGGCGACTACAGAACAAGGATTGGTTTATAATTCGGCTAAAGTTTTGGAGCCACAGAAAATATTAATGCATGAGGGCGAAATTCAAACTATCGTGCCTGTTGATTATGAGCTACAATTGATGGATAAAAAATATAAGAATACGTCTTATATATTAGCGATATCCAAAGATGATGGAGAAACATATTCATTTGTTAATCTCCTTCAGTTCGACCAAGAAAGTTTAGAATTTTTTATTGAAAATTTAAATCCAGATATCAAAATACCCAATGCCGGGGATTTTGTAGAAATACAGAATTAATGATCATTATTGATTATCCTGTATAAAAAGAGGATTGTTGAATTAAAGCAACAATCCTCTTTTTTATTATTGTACCTTATCAGTTGTGTATTCAATTTTTACACCGTAAAGTCTGATATCAGATGTATTACTATCAGAGGATTCAAATCTAAATTGATAGGAATTTGAAGAGTTATCAATAACCAAACTTATAGTATCCTCTAACGATTGAACACTTGAACTACTAGATGCAGAAGTAGTTTGAATAGTAGATTGAACGGTGTTAGTACCACCGTAAGGAGTACTTATTAATCTCAGCCTTAAAAATTCTGTAGTAGTATTATCCATTACGTAAGCTGTGATTTTTGTAACAGTAACTCCATCAGGAAAGTAAATAGGCGCTGATGCATACCCAAATGCTCCTGTACCATCTCTAAAATACTTGTATGGTTGGGTAAAAGTATTAAATACAAAAGAATATTCATCAGCATCGGTAGCATTAAAAGCCGTATAACTGACTGCTAAATATTCTGTCTTTGGAGAATCATATTTATAGCTATTAGTTGCAGGTATAGTAATGTCACCCTGAGCAAAAGCTATATTACAAATTGTAAATAGGAATAGTGTATAAATTATAGTCTTCATGATAATTTGGAATTTTACTCAAATTTAAAACCCATCATTACCAGAATTATCACCCATAAGAATGAAATTTAATTCTTCTATCGACTCAAGAACATACTTCTTTCTTTATCTAATTTTCTAAAGAAAGGATCATTTAAATCTTTTATAAACCTAATGGCTTCACCTGTTGATTTCATTTCAGGTCCCAATTGTTTATCTACATTAGGGAATTTATTGAAAGAGAACACAGGAACTTTTATAGCATAGCCTTCAAGCTTTTTCTCAATTGTAAAGTCTTTAATTTTCTTAGTACCCATCATGACATGGGTAGCAATTTTTAAGAAAGGTGTCTGATAAGCCTTTGCAATAAATGGCGTCGTTCTAGAAGCTCTTGGATTTGCTT
>JAHDIN010000068.1 GCA_020630775.1 Saprospiraceae bacterium
GTTTTTAAACAGTAACTTTAGTCCAACTTCTTAGGGGGCCGTCACATTTGGATTTGAGAAATTTAATTTATATAGATTGAACTTTATATTGGAACATTCGTTCTGTTATTGTTTTGCTTCTAAAGACGAGGCAAATTAAATAACGAATATTTTTTTATCTATTAATGGAACGTTCGTTCCAATATTTATACTTAAACTAAAATCAATGAGTAAGTTACAAAACAAGGTTGCGATTGTAACCGGAGCAACAAGTGGTATTGGCTTAGCTACTGCCAAAAGATTTCTTTCAGAAGGTGCTAAAGTTGTTTTGACTGGTCGAAGTCAGGACAAGTTAGATGCCTTAAAAAATGAGTTAAATGGTGATTTTCTTCTAATAAAGGCTGAAGCAGCTTCCTTAGAAGATAGTAAGGACTTAATCAACACAACAGTCAATCGATTTGGAAAAATTGACATCCTATTTCTTAATGCAGGCATATTTAGAGTAGAAACTATAGATGGCTTGACAGAACAAATTTTTGATGATGTATATAACATCAATGTTAAAGGACCAATTTTTACTGTTCATAGTGCTAATGAACATTTAAACAAAGGCGCTAGTGTCATTTTCAATACATCAGTTGTCAACATTAAAGGATTTGCTGGTATGACGGCATATGCATCAAGTAAAGCAGCATTAAGATCAGTTACAAGAACACTCGCTGCTGAATTAGGACCTAAAGGCGTGCGAGTCAACTCGATTGCACCAGGACCTATTGAAACTCCTATTTACGGTAAGCATAATGTCCAACAATCTCAAATTGATGATATGGCAGCAGCCTTCCCTTCTTTAGTTTCACTAGGAAGATTTGGCCAATCTGATGAGGTAGCTAATACTGCATTATTCTTAGCTTCAGATGAAAGCAGTTATATCACTGGAGCTGAAATACCAGTAGATGGAGGTTTCGCACAAGTTTAACCCGGACTATGCATTAGAATTACCAACGGAGAAAGAAATTAATCCCAATATTATTTAAGCCTAGGCAACGAATTCTATTACAACATTCAGATTAAAAATTTTCTCTAATTTTGGAATATACATTCCAGAAAATGCCACGCACAAAGTTATTTGACGAACAAGAAGTATTAATGAAAGCTGTGGAACTCTTTTGGAAAAAAGGGTTCCATGCTACTTCTATTCAAGACTTAGTAAACGCTTTAGGCATCAATAGAGCTAGTCTTTATGATACATTTGGTGGCAAAGACCAACTCTTTAAACGCGCTATAGAAGCATATAAGAATAAAGCCACAATAAAGTTGCAATCCTTTTTCGATGAAGCCGATACCATAAAAAAGGGTTTTAAAAATCTTTTTAATAGTGCCATTAAGGAAGTTTTAAATGACACATGCCGCAAAGGCTGCTTTATAGTGAATACTGCCACTGAATTAGAATCAGAGGACTCTCCTATTCACGACTTAGTTTCCTCAAATATGCAATCGATCAACCAGCTTTTTATTTATAAAATAAAAGAAGGCATTAAGGCTGGAGAATTCAAACCCAAACAAAGCGCCAAAGACATCGGTACGATGTTATTCACTTTATACAATGGCTTAAGCGTAGTCGGTAAGATTGACAACAATCCTGCAAGGTTAAAAACTGTCGTAAAAACTAGCTTGTCGGTTTTAGATATTTGAAATCTTATTTATTCCAGTTCTTTCACACAAAAACCATTTAATACCTGCAAACTGGGCATAAAAAAAGGAGGTCATCTAACGACAACCTCCTTTAAAAATATGTTTTACAACTTTAGATTATTGATTCCCTAAAGCTTCTCTTTTTTGCTTGTATGCTTTTGACTTTTCTAAGTCATTTAATCTCGCATGAATTTCTGCTAAGGCAATTAATGTGTTTGGATCGTTACCATTTAAACCTTCTGCTTTTTCGAAGAATGGTAGAGCCAACTTGAATTGCTCATCCATCTCAGCTTTCACATTATCGTACTTCTTCATGCCTTCAGAAGACAAATCATTAGCTAATGCATTTAGTTTCTCTACGTAAGTTGCCGCTCTATTGTAATAAAGCGCACCTATACTGTACGTAGCATCGAAATTGCTTTCATCTTTAGCTAAAACCGCATTGTAATTTTCTAAAGCTTTATCAAAGTAACCTTGTGCTTTTTCTGCATCACCTTCTTTAGTGCTATTTTGTTGTAATTGGTCATAGACACTACCTAAAGTATTATAAACTGAAAGGTTGTCTGGTTCTTTTTCAATAGCCATTTCTAATTTACCGATCAACTCATCTAATTTACCTGCTGCTAAATAGTGATTAATTTCTGCGAAAAGTAAACCTGTATCATCTGGGTTCATTTCTCTACCCTTTCCTAAGTAAGCCACTGCTTTATCAGGATCAGCTTCTTTATTAATGTTGTAAAGTGCTTCATAAACGAATGCTTCGGAAGAACCATCATTGTACATTTTCTCTAATAATGGTTTAGCATCATCAAATCTTTCACTGTAGTACGCAGATACAGAAGCATAGAAGTACTGGTCATTTAATAAGTTATCGACACCTAGTCTTGAATCTTTACCCATGCCTGTTAACATATCATACGCATCAATACTAGCTTTAAAATTATCATAAGCTGTGCTGTAATCTTTATTTTGATAAGCGACAATACCAAAGTTATTAAGGTGCAATTCAACATCAGTTAAACCATATGCAATGTCCTTGGCCTTCTTTTTACCTTCTAATTCTTGTGCCATCTTTAAGGCACTCAATGCTTCAAGAGCGGAATTAGAATTCACCATTTTATAAGAAGGGTTCAATGTAGACTGCTTAAATTCTTCATCAGCAATCATATTAAGCACCTTAGCTTTAGAGATAAAGTATTTTGCTTGACCTGACAATTCAGAAGAAGCTAATGCATCGTTCATTGAAGCGATCGCATTGGCGCAATCATTTGCAGTAACTGAAGTAGGATCTGAAGCAAACTTTTTTAGCGTCTTTTCTGCAGACTTAAACATTTTTCCAGGATCCTGAGCTGTAGCTAAATTTAAACTGAAAGCTGTTACTACAAACAGAAGGAATAAATTTTTCATTTAGATATAATTTGTTTTAGAAGATCAATTTACGTGCCTAGCACAATTTAAGAACTGTAAATGTCATCCTTAAAAAGCTTAAAAATAGTTAAGATTTTCTTTGTCTAATGTTAAGAACTACTCTTCCTCTTCATTTCCATCCTCTGTTCTTTTCATTACCGCCACATCTGCAATCGAATCATCACTATCTATTGTAATCACTTTCACTCCTTGAGTCGCTCTACCCATTACCCTCATGTCTGAGACATTCATTCTAATGACAATACCATTTTTTGTTGTAATCATTAAGTCATCTTCCTCAGTCACACCTTTTACGAAAGCCACTTTTCCAGTTTTATCAGTGATTTGCATATTCTTCATACCCTTACCACCTCTATTGATTACTGAATATTCGTCAATGTCAGATCTTTTGCCATAACCTTTTTCTGATACTACTAGAATCGCTTGAGCCGCTTCCCGTGGGTCATCAATGATCATCCCTACTATTTCATCTCCATTATCCAAATCAATATTCATTCCACGAACGCCAGCAGCTGTTCGTCCCATAGACCTCAATTTTGATTCTGGGAATCTGATAGCTCTACCGTTTTTACTTCCTAAGATGATATTTGTATCGCCGTTGGTTAGTTTAGCTTCTAATAAAATATCGTCCTCTCGTATAGTGATGGCATTAATTCCATTTGTACGTGGTCTCGAATAAGCTTCAACTGGTGTCTTTTTAACAATCCCATTTTTAGTTGCAAAAACAATAAAGTTATTATCAAGAAAATCTTTATCAGTTAGATCTTCAATAAGGATGTAAGCCTTTACTTTATCATCTTTAGGTAAATTGATCACATTCTGAATAACACGACCAGTACCTGTTTTGGAGCCTTCAGGTATTTCAAAAACACGCATCCAGAAACATCTACCTCGTTCAGTAAAGAACAATAAGTAGTTGTGATTATTACCTACAAAAATATGTTCTACAAAATCTTCGTCTCTTGTCTTCGCGCCTTTAGATCCTCTTCCGCCTCTACTTTGAGTCCTATACTCCTTAGCATTTGTTCTCTTGATATATCCAAGGTTGGAAATAGTCAATACAACTTGCTCATTAGGAATAATATCTTCAATGTTGATTTCACCATCAGAGAAAGTTATTTCAGTTTTTCTTTCATCACCATACTTCTCTTGGATCTCACGCAATTCAGTTTTAATGATTTCTCGCTGTCTGCCTTCATTTGCCAAGATGTCTTTGAGGTCTGCAATATGCTTCATTAATTCCTCATACTCATCCCTCAATTTTTGCATCTCTAAGTTCACCAACTTTTGAAGACGCATCTCCAAAATAGCTTTTGCCTGTATTTCTGAAAGATCAAGAGCAGCAATTAATTTATCTTTAGCCTCATCTACAGTTTTAGAAGATCTGATAATTCTGATGACTTCATCAATGTTATCAATAGCTTTTATAAGCCCTTCTAAAATATGTGCACGCTCTTCTGCCTTTCTGAGGTCAAACTCCGTTCTTCGAACGATAACTTCTAGTCTGAACTTTACAAATTCCTCTAGAATCTGCTGTATATTGAGTTGTTGCGGTCTGCCATTAACAAGCGCCACATTATTGACACCAAAAGAAGTTTGAAGTTGTGAATATTTGTAGAGTTTAGAAAGTACGACATTAGCAATGGCATCTCTTTTCACGTCGACAACTATTCTTAATCCATTTCTATCCGACTCATCTCTAATCTCTGAAATACCTTCAATTTTGCCACTATTAACCAATTCCGCCATTTTCATGACAAGGTTGGCTTTATTGACTTGATAGGGAATCTCAGTGACTATGATAGATTCTTTACCATTCTTATTGGCTTCTATTTCGGCACGACCTCTTACTGTGACTTTACCTCTACCTGTTTTGAAGGCTTCTTTGACACCTTCGATGCCATAGATAATTCCACCTGTAGGAAAATCGGGTGCTTTGATATGCTCCATCAATTCATCGATAGTAATATCGGGGTTATCGATCATGGCGATTGTTCCATCAATGACCTCTGATAGATTATGTGGCAACATATTGGTCGCCATACCTACAGCGATACCTTGCGCACCATTAACCAATAAGTTAGGATACTTAGCTGGCAGAACTGTTGGCTCTTCTAATGAATCGTCAAAATTGAGTCTAAAGTCGACTGTATCTTTCTTGATATCATCTAGCAATTCATCACTCAACTTCTCCAATCTGGCTTCTGTGTACCTCATCGCTGCAGGGCTATCACCATCAATGGAACCTTTATTACCCTGAATTTGGACTAAAGGATAGCGCATTGACCAAGGCTGGCCCATCCGAATCATTGCATCATAAACCGAGGAATCTCCGTGTGGGTGATACTTACCCAACACTTCTCCAACGACCCTTGCTGACTTTTTATAAGGTTTGTTTGCTCTTAAGCCTAAATCGTCCATTCCATAGAGAATTCTACGGTGAACTGGCTTTAAGCCATCCCGCACATCCGGCAAAGCTCTTGAGACGATCACCGACATAGAATAATCTATGTAAGCCGATTTCATCTGGTCTTCGATATTTACCGGTATAATCTTCTGATTATCTGCCATTTACATATTATATTTCCTTCGAAAAATTAAGCCATAAATATACTGAAATATGCCCTTAAAACCTATTGAAATCAAGGTTTAAAATGAACCAAATCCTATAATATTCATTAGGTTTGTGAAGCGCATAAATAAGCCTTGTAAAATGGGCATTTAAACCAATAAAAATCGTCTCAATTGGCATCTGAAATTGTTAAACCATACGACCAACAAGGCTCTAAAAAAGAGCAGGTGACTAATATGTTTGATAACATAGCTCCCAAGTATGATCTGCTTAATCGTTTACTGTCTTTAGGCATTGATACTATTTGGCGCAAGAAAGCCATCAACAAGCTCACGAAAGGACAACATAGGCGCATTTTAGACGTGGCCACTGGAACTGCAGACATGGCTGTCGAGATCAACAAGCAATTGTCTCCAGATGAAGTAGTTGGCTTGGATATATCTAAAGAAATGATCCATTATGGCATAAAAAAGGTAGAAAAAAAGGCTCTTTCTAAGATAATTAAGCTGGAAGTTGGAGACTCTGAAAATATGAGATTTGAATCTGACTTATTTGACGCCTCAACGGTGGCTTTTGGCGTTAGAAATTTTGGCAATTTAGAAAAAGGACTCTCCGAAATGCATAGAGTCTTAAAGCCTGAAGGCAAAATTGTAGTCCTAGAATTCTCAAGACCCCGCTACTTTCCATTCAAGCAGCTTTTTAATTTCTATTTTAAATACATCTTGCCTTCGATAGGTAAAAAAACCTCGAAGGATAAAAAAGCTTACAAATATCTTTACGAATCAGTCCAAGCCTTCCCTGATTATGATAATTTTGCAGACGTACTAAAAAAAGTAGGATTTCGTTCAGTAGAGTGGGATTCTTTAAGTTTAGGCATATGCACCATATACACAGGTATAAAATAGTTTTCACCATTCTTCTAGTTTGCTTTGCGCTTCAAGCGCATGCACAACTAAAACCCAAAGGCAACTACAACTTTTGGAACTATAAAAGCAAGCCTTTCTATTTTGGTTTGACGATTGGTATGCATAGCACTGGGTATCTCACCCAAAAGTCGAGACAGTTTATGAATAGCGATTCTCTAGACTTTGTCACAGGATTAGATAGACCTGGACTAAATGTTAACATCATTACCAATCTTAAAATTGGACAATACTTTGATTTTAGATTTATACCTGGTTTTGCATTTTCAGAAAGACGAATAAGCTTTAGACAAAGCAATAATATTTTCAGTGAAGAGAAAATAGAATCTGTTTTTCTTGAGATACCGCTTCTGCTTAGGTTTAAATCCGCTCCCTATAAAGACAAAAGGCTATTTGTTGTAGGCGGCTTAAAATACAGCTATGATGTAGCAAGCAACGCAAGAGCAAGAACCGATGTACTAAAAGACCTATTTAATATCTCCCCTCATGATTTCCAATTTGAGGTTGGCGCCGGCATTCAAATGTTCTTCCCATTTTTCATCTTCTCCCCAGAAATAAAATTTTCCCAAGGCATTGGCAATATCCATGTCCGAAATAACAACAAAGAAGAATCAAGGGTTTTGGATCGTATACTCTCCAGAGCTTTGACGATTTCGTTTCATTTTGAAGGCTAAGATGAATTAATAATGAAGAATGAATAATTAATAATTAATAATTATTTCACCGTATCAATTATAGCTATACGTAGAAGGACAGGTATTTAATTTCTAATTATTCATTATTGATCATTCATTTTTAATTTAGATTCTTTTTCATTCATTCTTAATTATTAATTTTTAATTCTTTCATATTTCAATTTTGCATAGGCCTTGTAGCTAGATCACGTTTCCAAATTCTCGGCAAGTACTAAACCTATGAAGATTACGTTCTCATAAGGACGCGCTAGTCTTAATTAATGCAATTTCTGCTGAGGCATAAAGTATTTATAACATTCTTATTGGTTGGTTTTTCAATGACTGCTCATGCACAGCTCAAACGTGCAGGTAATCATAATTTCTGGAACTATAAATCAAAACCATTTTACTTTGGAATGACCTTAGGCATTCATAGTTCGGGGTACCTCACACAAAAATCAAGGCAGTTTAATCAGAGCGATTCATTAAATTTCGTTTCGGGATTAGATCGACCTGGATTGAATGTAAATTTTATTACAAATCTTAAAATTGGTCAATACTTCGATTTTAGATTTATACCTGGTTTTGCCTACTCAGAAAGAAGAATTCAATTTAAAAACAACAATGAAATTTTCAGAGAAGTTAGAATTGAATCTTTTTTTGTCGAAGCACCTATACTTTTAAGATTCAAATCAGCGCCCTACAAAGATAAACGCCTTTTCGTGGTGGGTGGATTAAAGTATAGCTTTGATGTAGGAAACAACAGTAGAGCGAGAGCAGATGTTTTAAGAGATCTCTTCACCTTCGCTCCTCACGATTTCCAATTTGAAGTCGGAGCAGGCATCCAAATGTTTTTCCCTTTTTTCATTTTCTCACCAGAAATAAAATTCTCTCATGGCATTGGTAACATTCATGTCCTCAATAATAACAAAGAAGAGTCTAGGGTTTTGGGTAGCATATTATCTAGAGCTTTGACGATTTCGTTTCATATTGAAGGCTAGGTTTTAATTAATAATGGATAATTAATAATTAATAATTTTGCCTTGTCTTCAGTGATCAAGTGGGTATTCCAAATTGAATTACTAATTAAGCCAATCCCTAAACGCAATTCAGTGAATGTCCCTCCCTGAAATAGGTTTAGGCATTTAAAAGTAAAAAATGCGTAAAAAAGT
>JAHDIN010000025.1 GCA_020630775.1 Saprospiraceae bacterium
TGGAACCTGGTTATGTTTTTAGTTCTTATTCTCTGTCGTTGGACCCTGACGCTTTTAGCGTCATGCTCTAACCAACTGAGCTATGGAACCTGGTTATGTTTTTAGTTCTTATTCTCTGTCGTTGGACCCTGACGCTTTTAGCGTCATGCTCTAACCAACTGAGCTATAAAACCCGGTTATTATTTTCAGTTCTTATTCTCTGTCGTTGGACCCTGACGCTTTCAGCGTCATGCTCTAACCAACTGAGCTATAAAACCCGGTTATTATTTTCAGTTCTTATTCTCTGTCGTTGGACCCTGACGCTTTCAGCGTCATGCTCTAACCAACTGAGCTATGGAACCTGGTTATGTTTTCAGTTCTTATTCTCTGTCGTTGGACCCTGACGCTTTAGCGTCATGCTCTAACCAACTGAGCTATGGAACCTGGTTATGTTTTTAGTTCTTATTCTCTGTCGTTGGACCCTGACGCTTTAGCGTCATGCTCTAACCAACTGAGCTATGGAACCTGGTTATGTTTTTAGTTCTTATTCTCTGTCGTTGGACCCTGACGCTTTAGCGTCGTGCTCTAACTAATGCCGAAAATTTGAAAATTTCCGAGCATCCTCGAGAAAAAACGAAATCACAGATTTCTGTTTCTCGGGACTGAGCTATCAACCGAATAATTTATCATTCAGTCTTCACTGAAGAGGCGCAAAGTTAATGCTTATTTCTGCGTCAATCGCATTTAAAAATTGGAAAAATTCATATTGGTGAGATTCTTTTAGCACACTTAGCAAAAGAGGATTATCTAATAGATAATTGATATATCAAAAGTGTCATATTGTCACTAAAAAACAATTAATACTGTCGTTATGTCATATTATTTTTATGTTTCCAGTCAATACTACCTAATTCTCGGCATGGTACACCTATTGATAAATACTGTTCGTATTCAATTATTAAAAAGAAAAAAATTAAATCATGAACAGAAATAGATTTGCAAGACCTACACAATCGAAATCAATTATTAATGTGTTGGATGACATCTTCAATTCAAGCTTATCAGACTTTGTAAGACAAGATTTTTCATTCAATAAGCCTTCAGTAAACATTATTGAAAACAAGGATGATTTTCAAATTCAATTGGCTGCACCCGGTCTAAACAAAGAAGACTTTAAGATAAAAGTTGATAAGGATCAATTAATTGTAAAAGCCGAAATAGAGGATAAAACAGAATCGACTAAAGAAAACTTCAGAAGAAGAGAATTTAATTTTAACTCATTCTCTAGATCGTTTCATCTTACGGATAAGATTAATTCTGATTCGATTTCTGCCGACTATAAAGATGGCATCCTCACTATTAAATTGGAAAAAAGAGAAGAAGCTAAAGAGAAAGCACCTAGAACAATTGAAATATTATAAGCCAAGTCAATTGTTTAATTGCTTAATGGTTATGGAATGAATTTGATTCATGGAGGGCTATTCGGGTTTAGTTCTCCATGATTTTTTAGTCCCCAAAATAATAAACCACCCAAGCCATTACGGAAACGCTTACTCCACCTTTATAATCAGCTCTTTGCTAAGCAATTTGTTTTTACGGTCGAATACCAACAAATAATATCTTCCCCCAGCAAATTCTGAAACGTCAAGTACAAATGTCTGTTGACCTGCAATTGACTCAAAACGCCTTACCATAGATCCTGATTCTGAAATAATTTGATATTTAAAGACCTGATCAGAATTATGGTTGATAAATAATTTATCAACCGCAGGATTAGGATATACATCAATGGCGATATGACCATCAGAAGAAATATCAACATTATTAGTTGTTGAACTTGGTTCAACGAGACCTTCAGAATTAGTTTTAATAATTATAGATTCAGCAAATGGTTCACCTTCCATAATATTAACTGAAGATTGCCTGCCTACAGCAAGATATCCACCATCTTCTGTTGAAATCACACTATTAAAATGATGGTATGCAATATTTCCATCTAGATTTGAAAATCGCCTATACCATAAACTATCGCCAGTCGAAGAAACACTACCTAATACTGCAAATTGGTAAGTCGTATCCTGAGATTTATATATTTCCGCCCCACCAATAACAACTCCATCATTATCATGTCTTCCAGCTATACAATTCCACCTAGCAAATGCGCTTGTTGATTTACCAATACCTAATTCGCGCTGCCATTCATTGGATCCATCAAAATTTACTTTAGCTATAAATGGAGTATGATTATATACAAACTCTGAAAGCTGTTCTGGTATATTACTGCTAATATAAATATCCCCCAACTCACTTATATATGCATCTTCAATGTTGGAGATTTTTAAATTATGCGCGGCATCAAAAGAACTTACCAATTCCAAATCATCTGTAAATTCACTCACTCTCAATGAGCTGAAATTATCATCAATGTTACTGAATCTAGATACCGTTTTTAGATTGCCATTAGGCAATCTAAAAACACGATATCCATATGAGTTAGGATGATCATCATCAACATAATAACTTAATGAGTCACTACTTATCTTAAGCATTGAGAATTGAAAAAATGAAGAATCCTCATCTTTAATGCCGCCGCATAAAATGTACCCATCATCTGACAAAAGAAACGATGAGGTAGCAAAATTATTTATCTCTGTTCTTAAAATTGTATCTAAGAAAGTAATTTTGTTTAATTCTGGACTATACTTTACAACATGAACCCTACCTGTTCCTCTTGCACTCCAAACAAGTTCTGATTTACCATTTAGACTAATATGATTATCATGACTAAAGTCCATAATATAATTAGTATCGGTATGCATGACTCTTTTAATAAAATTTCCATTTAAATCATATTGCGAAAAAAATATAGATTGATAGGTATCACCAAATCTTGCGTTTTTCCCACCAATAATGTATTTGTCATCAACTTGAATAACTCCATGTGAGTGATTAAAGCCATCAGACGGATGCGCAGTGATTGAAAATGTTGTTTGTGAAAGACATGGAATAGCAGAGACAAAAATTAATACTTGGATTAAAATTTTATTCATTGAATGAAATTAATGATTAACCTATTACTTAGCTATTACATGAATATGTTCTTTTGGCGCTTCAGGTAAAAATTGCCTTAATAAATATAGATAGAACTAAGAATATTTCAAACGAATTAAAGTACACAACTACTCCACCTTTATAATCAGCTCTTTGCTAAGCAATTTGTTTTTACGGTCGAATACCAACAAATAATATCTTCCCCCAGCAAATTCTGAAACGTCAAGTACAAATGTCTGTTGACCTGCAATTGACTCAAAACGCCTTACCATAGATCCTGATTCTGAAATAATTTGATATTTAAAGACCTGATCAGAATTATGGTTGATAAATAATTTATCAACCGCAGGATTAGGATATACATCAATGGCGATATGACCATCAGAAGAAATATCAACATTATTAGTTGTTGAACTTGGTTCAACGAGACCTTCTGAATTAGTTTTAATGATTATAGATTCAAAAGCAGGCGCACCCTCTTCAATAAATCCATTAGCCTGACAACCAACTGCTAAATAGCCACCGTCAGTGGTAGTTATAACATCTCTAAACTCATGATAGGCAATATTACTATTTAGATTTGAAAACCTTCTATACCATAAACTATCTCCATTTGAAGAAACACTTCCAAGTACTGCGAATTGATACGTTGTATCCTGTGATTTATATAACTCTGCACCTCCCATAACAATTCCTTCATTTTCATGTCCACCCGTTAAACAGAGCCAACTAGCATCACTAGCCGTAGACTTACCAATACCTATCTCTTGTTGCCATTCAAACATGCCTTCAGAATTTATTTTAGCAACAAATGGCGTAATTTCAAAAACGAATTCAGCGATAGGATTTAAAATATTACTGCTTATGTAAATATCTCCCGAGTCATCAATAAAAGCATCTTCTATATTGGTGATTTTTAAATTATCCGAAACTTTAATAAAATTTACCAACTCTAAATCTTTTGTAAATTCACTTATCCCCAGAGAATTTGATTCGTCATCGTTAGTTAAACGAGATACCGTTTTTAGATTGCCATTAGGCAATCTAAAAACACGATATCCATATGAAATAGGGTAATCATCATCAATATAAAATTTTATTGAATCACCATTAACTTTAAGCATTGAGAATTGAAAAAATGAAGAATCCTCATCTTTAATGCCGCCGCATAAAATGTACCCATCATCTGACAAAAGAAACGATGAGGTAGCAAAATTATTTATCTCTGTTCTTAAAATTGTATCTAAGAAAGTAATTTTGTTTAATTCTGGACTATACTTTACAACATGAACCCTACCTGTTCCTCTTGCACTCCAAACAAGTTCTGATTTACCATTTAGACTAATATGATTATCATGACTAAAGTCCATAATATAATTAGTATCGGTATGCATGACTCTTTTAATAAAATTTCCATTTAAATCATATTGTGAGAAAAATATAGATTGATAGGTATCGCCAAATCTTGCGTTTTTCCCACCAACTACATATCTGTCATCAAGCTCGATGACTCCAAAAGATGTATTAAATATATCATCAGGATGCGCGGTAATAGAAAATGTTGTTTGAGTGCTCCCAACACATGAAACTATTGACATGAACGCAAATAGAAGATATTTTATAGATCTGGGCATATGAAAATGAACGGTACGAGAATTCAGTTAACTATCAATTTGACACACATTTAAAATATTCGCTTTGGCATCCTTAGAACTTAAATCTATCGACTTACCAATAGTAAAATGAAAAGTACTTCCAATTCCCAACTCTGAATCTACCCAAATTTGGCCATCATGTTTTTCTACAATTTTCTTACAAATCGATAATCCCATTCCGGTCCCTTTATACTTTGATTTATTATTGATTCTTTCAAAGTCATTAAATATTTTACTGTGAAATTGCGGCTCTATCCCTATGCCGTTATCTTGGATTCTAAAGTACCACTCATTGGTTTTTTCAAAGGCATCAATTTTTATGTGAGGAACAGCATTTTCCTTTGAAAATTTGAGGGCGTTAGATATAAAATTCAAAAACAATTGCTTGGTTTGGATAGGGTCAGCAAATATCTGATTGATATTTATATCCAAATCAATTATGGCACCCTTTGACTCTATATCATACGACAGATTTTGTAAGACCTTATTAATTAATTCATTCACATCCAATTGACTACGCTTCAAGGACATAGAGTTGATTTTTGAAAGATTCAATAAATCTTCAACTAAATCTGACAACTCGGTAGTTGCCTCTTGAATAAAGGACATATAATCCTTTTCCTTTTGACTTAACCTATCGCCTGCATTTCGCTTTAGCAATCCAGTAAAACTAACTATTGTTCTTAAAGGAGATTTTAAATCGTGGGACGCGATGTGCGCAAATTGACTTAATTGAATATTAGATTCAATATACTTTTCAAGTTCGGTTTTCTTTACGTCTAAAACCTTTTCCGCAGCCAATAACTCATTGTGGGTAGCCTTCAGTTTTGAAAAGGCTTTTTTCTTAGAAATGAATTGTTGAATTACCAAAAAAAGCAATAATGCTAAAAAGGTGAGACCAAATGTCATTATTGAATTGACCTTAATCTTTGACTGTAGATTTAATTCCAATTCTTTTTCTTTCGCCTCTTTCAAGATTAAATCCTCTTGAAATTTATTCTTTTCCTGCAATAAAGTAATCTCATTACCTTTTTCCTTTTGATGTCTTTTTTCACTTGCCTCGTTAGCAATCTTTTGATATTCTAGAGCTTCTCTAAGTTTATTATTACGAAGGAAATAATCAGAAATCAAACCAGTACTAGACTCAAGCAAAATATAATCTTTATTGTCCTTTGCCCAATCACATACTTTCTTCAGAAGGTTAAAATTATCTTTACTTGGTTTGACAATAGATTCGAATTCAGCCTTTAATAAAAGAGCTTCAAATTCCGACTTTAAATTACGCCCTTCACTGGCATACATTAATGCATTATCAATGGATAATGCTGCTTTTTTATAGTCTTTCTCTTTTATGGCAATTTTACCTTGATATAGATAAGCGAGGGATAAATCTGGGAAGTTGCCAAGGTTTTCCATTGATTCTAAACCCGCAGCAATATCCAATTTAGCTTCATCAATTTCTCCTTTTTCATATTTCAATATCCCATTATAAATCAAAGGTCTCACTAAAAAACTCTTTGAAACTATATTCTCCCGATGCTCAAAAATTTCTTCAAAATAGGTTGATGCAGTTTCGTAATCCTTTAAAAGCAAATGAATGTAACCCAAATTGGTTTGAGCCATAGAAGTAAAATCATAATTCCCCTTCTCCTGAAAGGTCTTTAGCGCTTTATTTGAAAACTTGTAAGCATTTATATATTCAGATTTGTGAGTGTAGATATCACTTAAAAAGATATATGTAAAACCTAGACTGACCTTACTCTTATTCTTAGTAAAGTACTTTTCAGTTTCAGAAAGAAGACTTAAAGCTTCGTCATACTGACCAAATCGAATTTTAATAGTTGCAATTCTATTTTTTAAGACATGATATCTGTACTCATTCTTTATTTTATAATACGGTATAATTTCTTCAATAACACTTAAACAATCGTCGGTCTGATCAACAATTAAATAATACAAACTCAGATAGTACTTGACATTGTTAGTGATGGAATCGTTATTTAATTCCTTTGTGACTTGCAATAAGTTTGAAGTGATTTCTATGGCTTCAAATACATTTTTATTATTGACCTTTTTTGCTCTGGCCAATTCGCTTTCTATAAAACTTAAGGTAGAATCAATATGTGTGTTGGAGAGACCTGCCTGCACTATGGCAACCACGAATAGTATAATAGAAACAAGTGTGTACTTCGTTTTAGAATTAATGAGCATACTTTAACAGCCTATCTTAAATGAACAGCATAAAAAGGAATTCTAAAATTATATTGAAAATAATCAGTATCCTAGTTTATGATGAATCAAGTTGAATGATTTAAAAAGAATAAAACCCGAATGTCAACTATTTGTTCGTTTAAGAAAGTTAATTTGAAAATATACTTTTTTTAATCTCCAAAATAAAAAAGGGCTCAACTAATTTAAGTTGAGCCCTTTTTATACTAATTGTAATTAGTTATAAACTAATGTTTGTTTGTGTTTCTTCTCGGGAATAGATCTTATTATAAACTTTTTGTCTAACTTTTTCCAATGGATTTAATTGCGGTTTAGGTTGAGGCTTTATTTCCGCTTTTACTAACTCCATTTGTTCAACACGTCGCTTCTCTTCAGCTGCCATCATAGCTGCATAAATTTTAGGTTGATAAGTAGCTAGATATATTCTTTCTCTAGATGACGGGATAACCAATGTCAGGTGACCATCATTCTTTGGAAAGCTTTTAGTCTTGAATGTAGGATTGAGATATCTCAATGTATTGTAATCCATATCAAGTGCTTGAGACAACTTATAAAAATTATGCCCTATTCCATCTTGAATCTTTACTGTTCTTCTGATGTCCTCATCTATCAACCTTGGCTGTAAATCATGAGCATGGTAATACTTCAATAAATACATAGCCGCTATGATTCTCGGTACATATTTTTGAGTTTCATTTGGAAGATGTTTTCTAATTGACCAATAATCTTTACTGCCACCTCTTCTGATAGCTTTTCTAACATTTCCAGGACCACAATTATATGCAGCGAAAGCTAATGTCCAGTCTCCAAAAGAATCATATAAATAAGAAAGATATTCTAATGCTGCCTTTGTCGATTTTTTAGGATCATTCCTTTCATCTATATAATTATTGATAACCAAGCCCTGCATTCTTCCAGTAGACTTTATAAACTGCCACAATCCTGATGCGCCTGATTTAGATTTTGCTGTAGGCTCTAAATTAGACTCAACAACAGCGATATATTTTATATCTTCTGGAAGGTCCATCGCGTCTAATTCAGCATCAAATAATGGAAAATACAAGTCGACTCGACCTAAAATTCTTTCGCCAGCTTTTCTATAGTTGACAGTATATTCTTTAATTCGTCTGCCTACTTCAGGCGTATAATTAATATCTATGATACTTGACAGATTGGACAATCTTTCTTTTACATCTTGCACAGAGTATTTAGGTGCAGTGTTTTCGTACAGCTTTTCCACCCTAGCATCTACGTTGGCAGATAAGGTCAGTTGAACTGAAATCAGCGTTATGGTAATTGCTATTTGGGTAATAGCAATCAAAAATTTGTTCATGTCACCGTAATTTGCAATAATCAGTAATCGGGATGTTTATTTAGCTTATAATTATGTTGATCGGTTTATAAATCACACAATTATATTCTTTTATACATTAAAATTATTTATATGTATTAAAAGTGGACGCAAATATATGCCCCTTATAATTAAAAATCAATCTCAACACATTAAATATTTTTTTAATGTGTTATTGTATGATTATCAATTATTATACCAAACAACGCACCATCATATTAAACATTACCTACACGTTGATAATGAAATTTGATAAATGCTTAGAAAATATGTGGATTATTAATTGGGCTACTTGTAATCCAATTGGTAAAAACTATACGCTAGAATGGCTAAATAGTTGTGTTTAATTACCAATTTAAGAGATTATTAAACCAACAATTGTGCAATCTGATCTAAAGATAAAGTTCGTTGCTCTCCCGTCTCCATTTCTTTCAATGTTAACGCCCCACTTGACATCTCATCTGTGCCGATTAAAATGACATAAGGCACATTGATGTCATTAGCATACTTCATTTGCTTCTTTAATTTAGACGGAGAAGGATACAAATCTGCTGCAATACCTTTTGATCTTAGAATAGATAATTGTTTGAAAGCATAATTGTGGGTCTCTTCATCAAAGGCTATGAATAGAGCTTTGATCGACTGTGTGATTTTCTTTGGAAACAATTGCAATTCCTCCATCACATCAAATATTCTAGCTGCCCCAAATGAAATACCTACTCCTGATACATCTTTAAGACCAAAGCTTTCTGTAAGATTAGCATACCTTCCGCCTCCGCCAATACTACCCATTTCAACATTAGACGCTTTCACTTCAAAAATACATCCTGTGTAATAACTTAACCCTCTCGCAAGTGATATATCGAATGTAATGTTATTGTATGTTTCTGTTTGATCCAGATACGAATGAAACTTTCTTAATTCTTCTATCCCCTTTAAACCCTCTGGGCAATCTTGGAATGCTTCAGAAAGTGCTGTTAAGTTATCTATCTTAAGCAATTCGAGAATTCGTTGACTTTGGTCATTATTAATGTCTCTCTGGCCTAACTCTTTAACTACACCTTCCTCGCCTATTTTATCTAACTTATCTATCGCTACTGTCATATCGATAAATTTATCAGCGACGCCTACCGCTTCTGCAATACCAAACAACACCTTTCTATTATTCACTAAAATATTGACATCAATATTTAGCAAGCTAAATACATCGTCATATATCTTAACTAATTCTGCTTCATACATCAAACTGTCTGACCCTACAACATCAGCATCACATTGATAAAACTCTTGATAACGGCCCTTTTGTGGTCTATCCCCTCTCCATACTGGCTGAATCTGATATCTTTTAAAGGGAAAAGCTAAATCATTCCTATGCATCGTAACAAATCGAGCAAAAGGCACTGTTAAGTCGTATCGCATCCCCTTTTTAGCAATACTTTTGGTCAAAGCACTGGAGTTTTTATCCTCTAAAGCCTGTTGATCAGCTTTTGATAAATAATCGCCATTGTTCAACACCTTAAACAGAAGTTTATCACCTTCATCACCATACTTTCCTGTCAAAGTAGTCAGATTTTCCATCGAAGGCGTTTCGATTGGTACGTATCCGTATTTCGAGAAAACGGATTTTATAGTTTCAAAAATGAAATTTCTTTTGGCAACCTGAGAAGGTAAAAAGTCTCTTGTACCTTTTGGAATGGATGGTTTCATTAAACTACTGAACTAAATTGTCTCAAAAATCTAACATCATTTTCAAATAATAATCTAATATCACTGATATCAAATTTCTGCATTGCTGTTCGCTCTACACCAATTCCAAAAGCAAAACCTGTGTATACTTCAGGATCAATATCACAATTTTTTAAAACATTAGGATCCACCATTCCACATCCCAAAACTTCTAACCAACCAGTTCCTTTAGTAAGTCGCTTAGTGGTATCCGTATCTGTACCCATCCAAACATCCATTTCAGCACTAGGTTCTGTAAATGGGAAATAGCTTGGTCTTAATCTTATATCTGTTTTAGGACCATACATTTCTCTTGCAAAGTATAACAAGGTTTGCTTCATATCAGCGAAAGAAACATTTTTATCAATATACAATCCTTCAACTTGATGAAATTGACAATGTGATCTTGCAGATATGGTTTCGTTACGATATACGCGACCCGGAGCAATGATTCTAATTGGAGGCTTTTGAGTAGTCATCACTCTTGCTTGAACAGAAGAGGTATGGGTCCTAAGCAAATTGGTTACAGAATTTTTCAAGTAGAAAGTATCCTGCATATCTCTTGCTGGATGATCTTCCGGAGTATTCATAGCAGTAAAATTGTGCCAATCATCTTCTATTTCGCGCTCTTCTTCAACAACAAATCCTATTTTTTCAAAAATATTGATCATCTGATTCATCACAATTGAAACGGGATGTCTCGATCCCTTCAACATAGGTTCTGGTGGAAGACTTAAATCTAAACCTTTTGGCTTAATCTTATCCGCAGATAAATCTAATTGAGACTTTACCAAATTGTATTTCTCTTCCGCTTTATCCTTAAGCTCATTAAGTGCTAAGCCGAACTCCTTTTTTCGCTCATTGGGTACATTTCGCATTTCTGCAAACAAAGGCTTGATAATATTCTTTGTACCTAAAAAACGTATACGAAATTGCTCTAATACTTCTTGAGAGTTTAACTCAGAATTGGCGATTTCTTCTAGATAATTCTTAATTGTATCAAATACTTCCAAAAGTCTTTATTTAGACTACAAATTTAGTTTCTTTTAATTGAGCACGGCAGCTGTGCGATAATAAAATTTATTCTATTCATATATCAATTAAATTGCCTTATTTCACGCACTAATTCATTCTTTGGAAATATTTGAAATAATATTATTGATTCTAGGAGGCTTCGTTTGCGGTATTGTAAACACCTTTGCTGGCTTTGGGTCAGTACTGAGTCTATTTCTATATATGGACGTACTGGGCATTCCTGGCCACTTAGCAAATGCCACAAACAGAGTCAATGTTTTAGTTAGCAGTAATGTAGCCTCAATAACCTTTTATAAAAATGGTAAACTTAATTTACAGACTGGAAGATGGGTTATTTTAAGCACGCTTCTAGGTGTTTCTCTAGGAATGATCCTAGCATCAATGATCAATGAAGATCAATTTGAGGTGGTCTTTAAGTGCTTATTAGTTTTAACATTAATCATTTTACTAGCTAATCCTAAAAAATTTATAGAACCCCCAAAGGGTGAAAGGACAATTTCAAAGATATTACTAGTACCATTATTTGTTTTAATAGGATTTTATGCTGGATTTATCCAAGCTGGATTTGGAGTGCTATTCTTAATTATAGTTGTTATTCTTGCCAAAGTAGATTTAGTCAAAGCAACTGCTCTAAAAGTTTTTATAGTGGCGATTTACTCTTTTCTTGTAGTAGGTTTCTTTTGGTGGAAAGGCATGATACACTGGTTACCCGCTTTAGTAATTTCTATAGGGCAAGCTTTTGGAGGATATGTTGCAGCGAATTATATGTCAAAAATTGAGGGCGCCAACAAAATGGTCTATAGACTGATTGTCGTTGTAATCATATTGGTCATTATTCAGAAGTTTGGTATTTATAAACTATTCATGTAGTTACAAAAGCAAGGAGCTATGGTCAACCATAACTCCTAAGCATCTAACTAAGCTCTAATCTTTTCTAAAAGCAAATATTATTTCTTCTTCTATAGTTATTTCCTCTACGATCTCTTCTTTGATATTTATATAAAAGGTCGGCAATATCTCGTCTTACATCTGCAATTCGCCTACGATCCCTTCTACTTAGGTATCCATCTTCCAGAGCACAGTCCACTCGATCTCTAAATCTTCGTTCTAGCTTTCTTAAACGCTTTCTATCATTGTAAGTCATAATAGAATATATCGCATTGTCTCGCCTGTAAAATGTTTCATTATTACGCTGTGAATTGCGTCTTCGAGAATCATAATTGTAACGATATCGACCATCATCTCTATAATCGTCATATCGATTGTCATAATCTCGATAATCATTATAGTCAGTAATAATTATTGCATCCTGAGCTGAACTAAAAATGACAACGAGTAAAAATCCGGGGACTAAAGCAATTAATTTCTTCATAGCCAAAATATTTTTTAGTGATCAAATACTGTTTTGTGAGTTCATATAAACCCAGAGCTATGTTAGTTGCTTTGCTTGTTCGACATCTAAATTTGATAAAAAGTTACTTCTCTAAAAGGCCATTAACGATTGTTTAACCGAGTTTTAAGTATTAACACATCGTTGTTAAGGATTTTAAGTTTGTTATCATGAAGATAGAATGCATGCAATCGCTTATTATGAAATTATTAATTTCAATTTTTAACAGGAGAACATGCAAAGCAAGGGAATAGATTACAACAAGCTATTTGACGAAGAGTATCAAAAGCTCAATACAGAACAGAAAAAGGCGGTAGACCAAATTGAAGGTCCTGTACTAGTTAATGCTGGTCCAGGAACTGGGAAGACACAAATTTTAGCCACTAGAATAGGTAAAATATTGATGGAGCAAGAAATAGCCCCTCATAATATTTTGTGTTTGACCTATACTGATTCAGCTACCATAGCGATGAGAAACAGATTGGTCAAAATAATTGGACCAACCGCCCATCAAATTCATATCAATACTTTCCATGCTTTTTGCAATCAAGTGATTCAAGAGAATCTAGAGTACTTTGGAGGATACAGAAAATTAGAACCTGTGTCTGATCTAGAAGTGGTTGACGTTATGCAGACGCTAATTGACAATCTTGAAAATGACAATCCCTTAAAGCGCTTTAAAGGTGACAGATACTATGAGTCTGGCAGGATGCGTAACCTATTTCTTCTGATGAAAAAAGAAAATATCTCCAAAGAAGAAATGCTACAAAAAATAGACACCTATATCACTCAGGAAAAGGACAATGATACTTATATCACTAAAAGAAAAACAACTAAAAATGGCAAGACCTATGTAAAAGGTGATTTCAGAGATGACAAGTATGCAGACTTTGTCAAAGGATTTGATCCTTTAATTGCCGCAGTCAATGAGTATGAAAACTTTATTGCTCTAATGATGAAAATAGAGCGTTATGACTATGCAGATATGATTCTATGGGTCCTAGACGCGTTTCAAAAAAGTGAAGACCTTTTACTTAAGTATCAAGAGAGATATCAATATTTCTTAGTAGATGAATATCAGGATACTAATGGTGCTCAAAATGATATCCTTAATTATCTAACTTCCTATTGGGACATCCCTAACGTCTTTGTAGTAGGTGACGACGATCAGGCTATTTATAAATTTCAAGGAGCTAACCTAGGTAACATCATAGACTTTAAAAATAAGAACAACCCTTTTATGGTTGTCCTCAGAAATAATTATCGGTCCAATCAAAAGATACTAGATGTATCCAAGGTGCTAATAGAATTCAATCAAGAAAGGATAATCAATCAATTACCCGAAATAACGAAAGAATTGGTTGCAGAGGGCACACACAAAAATGACACTACAATCCCGAAATTATTAGGTTTCGAAAAAACATCTCACGAAATAGCTTATTTAGCCAGCACATTAGAGGCCTTGTACAAAAACGCACCGGATGAATTTAACTCTACAGCGGTAATTTATCGAAAGCATAAACAAGTAGATGAATTGGTTCAGGTATTGGAGAAAAGAAATGTCCCACTAAACATTAAAAAAAGGATAAACATCCTGGAGCTTCCCATTATTAAAAACCTATTAAACATTCTTAGATACCTTCAAGAAGAATATGCAAGGTTTGGCAAAGGTGAAGGCTATATTTTTGAAATTCTACATTACAATTACTTTGGAGTTCATTCTAGCGACATTGGGAAAATTGCCATTCATTGCCAAAAAAGAATTTACAACTCTAATGATCTTAATGATTACTCCCTTAAAAAATGGAGAGATGTAATCAGTAGTGAGGAAGAATTAAAATCCCTCGAATTAAAAAATCCCAATTCCATTTTACAGACATCTGAAATTCTAGATAAGTGGATCAGCGAAATCCCAGAAGTAACCTTACAAACCTTATTTGAAAATGTAATTAATGAAGGCGGAATCTTAGAATACGCAATGCGCCAAAATAATAAGTCGTGGCTCCTTCAAGTGATTAGTACATTATTCGACTTCATTAAAAAAGAGTCTGTTAAAAAACATGATCTAAGCCTGAAAGAGTTTTTAGAAATGTTGGACAAGATGAAAGAAAACAACATCGATATTCCTGTCAATAAGATCATCTCTTCTGAAAATGGTGTCAATTTTATCACAGCGCATTCTTCGAAGGGATTAGAATTTAAGCGGGTATATATTATAGGTACGACTTCTAAAATTTGGGATAAGAGCCCAAGCTCTTGGGGACACTATAAATATCCTGAAGGAATGAATGCTGATAGCGATACCAATACTGAAGATGAGAGAAGGTTGTTTTATGTGGCCATGACGAGAGCGGAAACAGATTTAAATATTCTTTTTTCAGCAGCTAATGAGGAAGGAAAAGTATTAGCAAAGTCTCAATTTATTGATGAGATAATGGCTTCTATCGATTTAGAAGTAACACCTATAAAAGTTGATGACCATACAGTAGCAGAATTTTACTACAACTTACTTAAAAGAGAAGATAAGCAAATTGAACTCATTGAAACTAATTTGATTGACAAGTGGATGGATGGTTATAGATTATCTGTGACGCATCTTAATAAATATCTCCAATGCCCATTAACCTTTTATTTTGAAGTCATTTTAAAAGTGCCTCATGGAAGAAACGCCTATTCGGGTTTTGGAACTGCAATGCACGGTGCCTTGTATGATTTCTACACATTACTAAACAAAAAAGAACCTTTCAATCTTGATAGATTAAATTTCTTTTTTGAAGAAAACATGAAAGCCTTTAAGTCAAACTTTACTGACAAAGAATTTGAAAGTTTCATGGTTCATGGAAAAAAATGCATAGAGCAACTTTATGAGCATAAAAAAGAGGAATGGTCTCAAGAAAAAAAATATGCACTTGAAGAAAAGCTAGAACATTCACAATACAAGGGCATTCCAATTAAAGGATTCATAGATAAAGTTGAAATCTTTAAAGACCATGTGCATGTCGTAGATTACAAAACAGGAGATGCCACAAAAACTAAAACAGCAGCTAAACTCAAACAACCTAATGAGAAAAATGAAAATGGTGGGGACTATTGGAGACAAATCGTATTTTATAAAATTCTGATAGATAGCGATACTAAAAACAATTGGAACATGATCAGCGGCGAAGTGGAGTTTGTAGAACCCAACAAAAAGACAGGCAGCTTTATTAATCATCAAATTGCCGTCCAACCTAATGATATAGATTTTGTTGGCCAACAGATTATTGACACTATGGAAAATATAAAAAACTATAATTTCGATACAACTTGCGAAGACGATGACTGTATGTGGTGTAACTTTGTAAAAGATAATTATAGAATCAACCCTGAGTTAAAAGATCACGAATTCAATTATGAATAAACTATTACATTTAGTCATATTGGTACTTTTTGGATACTTCATCTATGTTCAATTTAATGATGTAGACGGATGGAAATGGGTGATCATCTATAGTGTTGTTGCCTTTCTTCCAATCCTTAAATTATTAGATAAAAAGATATCATATTTTGCTTTAGGATTAGTTGTTGCATTTACACTAGCATTAATTTTTGAATATCACTTGCTCAATGATTGGTTAGCAGCCGGAAAACCAGAATTCATAGACTATGAACCTACCAATATCACAGAAGTTGAAGGGATCAGAGAGTATCTTGGTATTGGGATTTGTTTTCTAACCACCCTACTCTATAGTATATTTGAGTGGCGAAAAAAGAAATCATGAAACTCCGTTGTGTTACCAACAGTATACGCTTAAGACTGCGCAAATCAGAATTAGAGAAATTAAAAAACAATCAGACTGTTTTCGAGATTCTAGAATTCGGAAATCAAGTTATTTTTAGGTTCGCCTTAGAAATCTCTGATACAAATCAAATCAGTGCACAATACTTGGATAACCAACTAACTGTTAGTCTCCCAAATAAAGAAGCTGCGCATTGGATGAACAGCAATCAAGTTAGCTTAGAACACAAGATTCCAATTGAAGTAAATAAATCACTGCATGTACTCATTGAAAAAGACTTTCCATGCATTGACCGAAATGAAGAAAATTATAACGATACTTTTTTTGAATTGTCGGATAACTTAGAAAAAGCAAAAAAATGCTAAGAAAGAGTTGAGCCAATCAATCTAAGTTTGACTCAACTCTTAATTTCCCTATTGTATAGCTTTGCAACAAGCCATATCAATAGTCATCTCAATTGTACAATGTAAATCGGATGAACAATTTGTTTGTCTGAATGAAACACCAGTTATTACTGTATTATTTGGACCACATTTACTGCCTCCAGCTTCAAGAAACTGATACCAATTAAAATTTTCTCCGTAAGGATTAAAAAATTCATCAGCTGAAAATCCTGCTTCTTCATAATCAACAAATGCAAAATATATAAGATCGAATAAAATTGTACCAGCAATGGCTTCATAGCTTTGATCCGGTGCTGTTTGATATAAAATAACAGTTTGAGAAGGTAATGGCGTCATACCATCACAATCTTCAGTATCCAGCTGTTCTTCTAATAAGTTCTCAATACACGGATGCATTGTTTCTGATTCGTTATTTCCAAAATAATTGTTCAGCCTATCATCAATAGAAGTAATGGTAATATGATCCAATCTCCATATTTCTTTGCATGGGTCTTTAGGAGTAGGTGGTATATAAGGATCTTCATCTTTACAAGAAAAAATTGATAAAATAACTGAAAGAGCAATTAAGAATTTAATTTTCATGATTAATAGATTAATTAGTAAAAGTTACATCTACTATCATGTATTTGAAGAAAGGTAAACAGACTTGTATATTTAATCCTGTCTATTGATATAATAAGTGCTCTGATCTGGCTTTAAGGGTCTTTTAAACCACAACGGCCTTCTCAAACCGTTAGGACCAGGTGCTGGTCTTGTCATTTTTAACCACTCACGATAATTCTCCATTGATTTTTTAGTATCCACAACGATATCTCCATAATTTTCATTAGGACCGGGTTTCTCAATTCTTACACGTTGATGCCAGCAATGCATCCCAGAAATGGGATCTGGATGAACGGCATGTGTAATATTTTGATGGACGCCACCATCAACCCAAAAAATACGCTTACTATCATTATCCTTACTATCAAAAGGTTTGATTCCAGACTTCGTATTCATTCTGTAAACACCATCACCTTCATTACTGATGCCTACCGTATTTGTTGACCAGCTATTGCCTTGGTCTTGTTTGCGTTTCCACCTTCCGATGTGGTGTGAGCACGCTACGACACCTGGCTTCATACCTTGAGTTACCCAAACCTTATCAATAAAATAACCGATATCGGTATTCATTTTGACTAAGTCACCAGTCTTAAACCCCCATCTACTTGCATCATCCGGATGCATCCAAATAGGGTTTCTATTACTAATTTCAACAAGCCATTTAGAGCTTCCGGATCTTGAATGGATAAGGGTAGGCAGTCTAAAAGTGGGTACCAATACATATTCCCCCTTTTCTTTATCAAGCTTTTCATTGTGGATATGACTCTTGATATAAGTAGGAATTGCATATTCGCCCCATCCCCAATCTACCATGGTTTGGCTAAAAAATTCATTTTTCATAGTTGGTGTTGGAAAACCAATACGAGGTTTACCATCGACCTCGATGGCAACGCCTTTACCATTCTTGGAATAGATTTTCGTATTAGCATCATACGATGCTCCATCTAATTTATCCTCACCAACAATCTCTTCATTCTTCTTGTACGAATGTGCCTCAACTTCAAAAGCACCATACTTACGCATATACTCAAGAGGTGTAATACCTTCTTTTGAAGCAGCTTCTGGCAAGTTAGGGGTATGTTCGAATATGTATCGGTAATACTCATCGATATTTATCTTTTCACCTTCCCGATAAGGAGACATAAAATGCTTCCTAATTCCTAATGAACCATCGGGGTCAATGCGCCAGCTTAATTCAATCCAAAACTCATCTTCCTCCCAGACTTCTCCAGGATTGGTTTCATATGTGAATTCTACATCTTTGCCTGCTCTTCTAGCTGCTTCACGTAAAACTGGCTGACGGAATGCAATCCACTTGCCAGAATGTGTTGCATAGCTATTTAAATCATGTCTTTCGGCACTATGACCCATGGGTAAAACATAGTCTGCGAAAAAGGCTGTTTCATTCCATGTTGGCGTCATGGCGATATGGCATCCAAAAAGACTTTCGTCCTTATAGGCTTCCATCCAAACAAAACCATCAGGATAAGTCCATACAGGATTAAAAACTCTAGAAAAGTAAGTATCCATATATCCTCTACCGTCTTTCAACATATGAGGGAGCAGAAAGCTCATTTCATACATGGCTAAAGGATATTCTTTTGGGAAATGTAATTCATTCCAAAACTTTTGTCCCGGTGGAACACTATGAAACTGAGGCTTAAATTTACTCCACGAATTAGGGGATGTACCGCCAACGGCACCAACACTTCCAGTCAATACATTTAAAAAGTGCAAACATCTACTCACACACCAACCACCTAAATTTCCACTTGATGCACTTCGCCAATTATGGGTTGAAAATTTTTCACCAGCTTCACCAATTTTTCGAGCTACTTCTATAATGGTATCTGCTTTTACACCACTTTCTTTCTCTGCAAATTCTGGTGTATACTCCTTATACTCTTCAATTACTGATTGAATAAAATTTTCAAAGGTACAAGGAAGGCTTGGATGAACCTTAGTCAGATACTCCTCCCAGTTAACCCAATTCTCGATATATTTTCTGTTGTATAATCCTTCTTCAAGTATCACCTTGGCCATGGCCAATAAAACAGCTGCCTCTGTCCCAGGATATGTAGGCATCCAATAATCAGACATACTCGCCGTATTGGATAATCTTGGATCCATAGTGGCTAGTTTTGCACCCTTCATTTTTCCTTCAATAATCCTTTGTGCATGTGGATTAAAATAATGGCCACTCTCAAGGTGAGCTGATATCAACAAGATAAATTTTGCATTGGCATGATCTGGACTTGGTCTGTCATGTCCATACCAAATATTATAACCAAATCTGGCACCCGAGCTACAAATATTTGTATGACTGTTATGGCCATCTATACCCCACGCTTGTAAAACACGATTAGCGTATCCCTCATGGCCAGGGCGACCTACATGATAGGCTACTTCATTGTGTCTTTCCTCTTTTAAGGCTTTACGAATTCTCGCAGATATTTCATCTAGGGCTTGATCCCAAGAGATGCGTTGCCAGTCGCCGTCTCCTCTTTTCCCCTTACGTTTTAAGGGATAAAGAATTCGTTCTGGATCTGTAATCTGATTAATCGTAGCTGGACCTTTAGCACAATTTCTCCCTCTACTACCTGGATGATAAGGATTGCCTTCAAATTTTCGAATCGTACCATTAGATTTATCTACGTAGGCTGTAAGACCACAAGCACTTTCACAGTTAAAACAAGTAGTAGGAACAATAGTGTAAGATTTCTTTTCTTTTTTCGGCCAACTCGTAGCTTCATATTCTTCCCAATGATCCCATTTTTCAAGAGGAGGAAAGTTTTTAAGGTCGGTAGTCCTTATCTCATGATCATCACTTCCATTTTCGTGCTTCAGATTTGGAATTAATTTCAAAGATTCTGCAATGCGTTCTATAAGTGTCCTTTTCTTATCCATCATTTCAAAATTAACTTAGCGGAATTCTTTGAGGCGCTTGCACCCAAATATGATTAGAATAATATATACCGATTAAAATAAGTATGCCTGAAATAGAACCCGTGAATTTATCATAACCGCCGATACTTAATAAAACCAATGGAGCTAAATTTCCAATTACAATAACAAATAACCAAAATGGAATAAAATACTTCCCTTTCAAAATCATTTGAACAACAGATTTAGCATCTTTAGTTGGATGCGTAATTGTTAATTCAATAGCTATGATACATAGATTAGCTATAACACCTACTAAGGCCGCTTTACCTAAAAAGGGTAACCAACTTTCGTGGCTAATCGTAACTAAACTAAAAAGATAGAATATGGAGATGCCTGCTAAAAAAGAATGCGTAAACATATGCATAGCCATGCTTGGTGATTGCCAAAAGTCCCTTCCTTTTGCTTGAGCAAATAAAAATGCAGTATAGATAGCCACTACCACTGCAATGGATCCTGTAAGAATATAAATCCAATTAAAGCTGGCAAACAGTTCGAAATATTGAGCAACCAATATGATAGATAATAATAAACCATATGCCGTTATAGCATAGGCTCCTTTAACCAACCAGGATTCCCAATGTGGTCTTAGTAACACATAAAGAAAACGTTTTGGTTGATCCAAATCCATAACCAAAAGAACGCCTGTAATTGCTAAAAATATAATTCCTGTTATTGCAGCTGCGCTCCATTGAAAATCTTGTACTTCAGCCCATCCTGATATCAATGCAATCATTGGCACAATAAACATACCTGCAGCGATTGCTTTTGTCCAAACATAAGCTGATACTTCCCAGCCCCAAAGCAAGCCCTTTTGTGGCGTATTATAAACTTGTTTGGCATTTGACAACACCTTATCAATTGACTTTGGAGCAGTTATACGCTCCTCTTTTTCTGTCAAATAACCCTTGTTCTGATTCATCAACTCAGTGACAACATCAGTATTGGTAAAAGCTAATTTTTCAGCTTCTTTTGCGAAGTGGCCTACTCCTAAAGACTGAGACCCCCATAAACTAACATCTGACTGATAGGTGGCCGTAGGTATTAATGAAGCATCATCTGCATCTATATAAAACAAGTTGGGTTGTGTTGACTTTTCAGGTTTTCTTACTTTCGTGGCTTGTCTTGAAAGTAACTGGGCAATTTCAGATTCTGGATTTTCCATATCTCCTGAGATGATCGCATGCTCAGGACAAACAACTACGCATGCAGGTTCTAAACCAACATCAATTCGATTAGCACAATAATTACATTTTGCTGCAGTATGCGTTTCAGGATCAATATACAAAGCATCATATGGACAAGCCTGCATACAAGATTTACATCCAATACATCTGTCCTTATCAAAATCTACGATACCATCATCTCTGTAGTCGAGTGCACTTGTAGGACAAATTGAAACACAAGGTGCATCGGTACAATGATTACATCGCATTACTGAAAACAGTCGTCTAGTATCAGGGAAGGTTCCTTTTTCAACCTGCTTCACCCAAGTTCTATTGACCCCTACGGGTACTTGATGCTCAGACTTACACGCTGTAGTACAGGCATGACAACCAATACATTTCCGATTGTCAATTACAAAGCCATATTTCATTTTTGGGATTTCTAAATGTTGGTAATAATTTTCGTTTCGTACATTCTACATTACTTCATCACTAATGACGGACAGGTACCTGCCGTGAGAATATCTGAGGATTTAATTTTATCAAAACCTCCAATTATATTAATTAATTTTTTGTACCCTTTTTGATATAAAATTGATGCTGCTATCGTCGATCTAAATCCACTTCTGCAATGGATCATGTAAGTTTGATCCTTACTAATTTCATTTTCAAAATCATGCTTTGAAAAGAAATCCAGTGATAACAAATTCGCGTTACTAATATGAGCAGTTTCAAACTCACCTGGTTTTCTCACATCAATAACTTTATGATCATATAATGCATTATTATCAATATACTCCTCAACAGTGATGCTCTTCAACGTTTCTACATTACCACCATTATTGGCCCACGCATCTATACCTCCTTTCAAATAACCAATTGCATTATCATATCCAACTCTCGCCAATCTTCGGACAGCCTCTTCTTCTTTGCCTTCTTCAACAACCAATGCAATTTTCTGATCCATATTAGGAATCAATGCACCCACCCAAGGCGCAAAACTTCCATCTAAACCTATAAATAAAGAACCAGGTATAAATCCTTTCACAAAATCCCATCGCTTTCTCACATCTAAGACCAATACATCGTCTTGTTCAACCAGATTTTTAAAATCCTTAGGCATTAATGCATTTAAACCTCTTTCCATGGCCTCATCAAAACTGCTGTATCCGTTTTTATTAAGCATTGCATTTTTAGAAAAATATTGAGGAGGAGGCATTAAACCAGTAGTCACCTCATCAATAAATTCTTCTCTACTCATATCATGCCTTAAAGCATAATTCGTTTTCTTTTGGTTTCCGAGTGTATCCCAAGTTTCACTGCTCATATTTTTGCCACACGCAGAACCAGCACCATGTGCAGGATAGACAATTACATCATCTGGCAATGGCATTATCTTATTTCTCAAACTATCAAACAACCAACCAGCTAAATCTTCTTGCGTCAAATTAGTAGCTTTCTGTGCCAAATCGGGACGACCAACATCTCCTATAAACAATGTGTCACCAGTAAAAACTGCATGTTCTTTTCCTTTTCCATCTAATAATAGGTAACATGAACTTTCTGGGGTATGACCTGGCGTATGTAAAACTTTAATAGTTAACTCTCCTATCTGAAATTCCTCTCCATCTTGTGCAGTATGTTTTTCAAAATTCGTTTTAGCTGATGGACCATAAATTATTGTCGCTCCCGTCTTCTTTGCCAGATCTAAATGACCAGAAACAAAATCAGCATGAAAGTGTGTTTCGAATATATATTTGATTTTAACCCCTTTTCTTTCCGCTCTTTCTAAATAAGGGAATGATTCTCTCAAGGGATCAATAACAGCAGCCTCTCCATTAGATTCGATAAAATATGATCCTTGTGCAAGACAATTGGTGTAGATTTGCTCAATATTCTTCATGTTTGCCTTATTTTGATTTACTAATATAAAAAACTAAGTTGTCTATCAAGATTTTAGTTTTATAATGGATTTGATTTAAATAAGTTCTAATGAATATAATGGATACAATATCAGGCCCTTGGCATTGGTCATTTTCAGGTGTTATGATAGTGATTGTGATGTGGCTATTGATTATTTCGGGTAAAAAATTTGGCGTTTCATCATCTTTTAGAACCATTTGTGCTATCGGAGGTGCAGGGAAAGTGGTGAAATACTTTGACTACAATTGGAAAAGCCATAATTGGTTATTACTATTTATTCTTGGAGCGATTTTAGGTGGGTGGATATCCAATTCAATTATTCCAAATCCTCATCCGATTGAATTAAGTGGTACCACATTAAGCGCTTTAGCGGACCTAGGTATATCTACTGATATCTCAAACAGCTTGGTTCCACTAGATTTATTTTCATTCGATCAGCTATTTACATTAAAAGGATTTATCCTATTTATTATCGGCGGATTCTTAATTGGTTTTGGAACTCGGTGGGCTGGAGGATGTACTTCTGGTCATGCCATATCAGGCTTGAGTAATCTTCAATTGCCCTCATTGGTTGCAGTGATAGGCTTCTTCATTGGTGGATTGACCATGACACATTTTTTATTACCAGTAATCTTAAATCTGTAAACAATGAAACATATTTCTTTTATAGCGATTGGAATTTTGTTTGGCATAACTATGACGAAGTCTGAGGCAGTTTCTTGGTTCAGAATACAGGAAATGTTCAGGTTCCAAAGTTTTCATATGTATGGAATAATTGGCGTCGCAGTGGTTTTAGGAGCATTACTACATTTTGTTTTAAAGTCAAGAAATTCAAAATCTATTTATGGTGAGGACTTAGATTTTTCTCCTAAGTCCAAAACCTACATGGCGAGCATATTTGGAGGTACCTTTTTTGGTTTAGGTTGGGCCATGACTGGTGCATGCCCAGGCCCTTTGTATGTTTTATTAGGCAATGGAATATGGGTAATTGGCGTTGTGATTTTAAGCGCCATATTTGGTGCTTTTGTATACGGTTTAATGAAATCAAAATTACCCCATTAAAAAAACTCCTTCCTCAGATGAAGAAGGAGTTTACTCAATTTCATTCGAATATATCAATTACAACTTTATAAACTTTTTAGTTTGTTTTTCTTGACCTATCATTAAGTCTAAGAAATATACGCCTGATGGTAAATCTGAAATACCAATCTGTACTTTTCCACTAGTAGCTTTTAATATCTCAAAATCTTGAATTAACCTACCATTCATATCTAAAATGAAAAGTTCATCATATTCATCTTGATTTTCAAACTCAAGTGTCAACATATCTGCTGCAGGATTTGGATAAATTTTTAAGTCAGAATTGAAGTAACGCTTTTCAATATCTTCATTTACAAAATTCATCTCATTACAATCATCTTTAGTTGCTGAAAAACTAAGGGGTTCATTGCCGATTGAAAATGCATAGCAGCCGGTTTCACTGTCAGCAAAAACGAAAATTTCAAATCCTAAATCTTCACAGTCTGCATTAGCACAAAAGTTTGGACTGCACTCTTCAGCCAACAAAGACAATTCGAAAACAACTGTACTTGATTCCCCGCAAGGCGTTGGAACACCCCAATGATTATTTGGATGACCATCATTAGAACATTCTGCACCCGTTCCATTAGAATTAAAATACCAACCTGGAGGTAAAATATCTCCAGCTTTTAAGTCCCCTTGATCTTCACCGTAGTCTAGAGATAAATAACCCCAAGCGTTTGTAAACAAACTAAGGTTATCATTATCGAAATTATATCTAACATCATCAAACCATGCCCATCCCGTTGGAGGCTCTGTCCATGCTTCCAAATTGGTATCTGGAATATTCCATCCTTCATGAAGGACTGGAACTACTCCATGCATCCAAGCACAATTATTTCCACTACCAATAGAATCAGAATTAAATTCTATTGTTATAGTAAATAAAACTTCCTCACCCGGAAAGTAAGGACCTTCAGGATTCAAATTCGGATTTTCTGGTCGCGTAGGAACAATAGTCCCTGTATAAGAAGACTTGTTTTGAGCATTTGAACAAGACCATTCTGCTAATATGGTTTGTAAATTATAGGCTTCTACACAACTAAATCCTTGAAAATCTTGACAATATCTTGTCCCAGAAGAATTATATAGAATATTTGCATCAGGACCCTCTACGAAATAAAAGACCGAGCTATTGATTTGATAAACGGTAACACCATATCCGTCACAATCATTTTCATCAATTATATCGGAAAGAATTGGATAGTCAATAAATATTTGATCATTAGTAGTCCCGCCATCTTCACAAGGACCTGAAGAAACAACAGAAACGCCTGCACATGCAGCAAAACAATCATTGAGATAGGTGTTCCCATCAGAACCACATACAGGGTCCGCATCACCTGGACATGAACATCCCTCGCACGTCCATGTAGCTAAAGGATTGGTTAGTCCATAACTTTCAAGACAGCTAAATCCTGAATAATCTCCACAATACCTTTGCCCCTGAGAAGTATACAATACACCTAATCCATCTTCAATAACATAAGCAAATAACGTTGAACCAAGTTGATAGATTTCAACACCTATGCCATCACAATCTTCAGGATCTACAAGATCTGACAACCATGGATAATCTTCAAAAATCATATCATCATTTCCTCCTCCATTATCACAAGGTCCAATAGAAACAATATTGACTCCAGCACAATTCGCTTCACAAATATTTTCATATGTTACACCATCCTCTCCACATACAGGATCATAAAAAGTCGGACAAATACAATCTTCCTCTTCACAATTAAACTCAGCAACCAAATTGGTTAGCCCATACGCATCTAAACAACTGAATCCTGGATAGTCACCACAATATCTTAAAGCTGAAGAATTATACAATGTTCCTAAACCGTTTGCCTCCACGACAAAAGCATAAAACGAAGCTCCTAGTTGATAAATTTGAAGTGTTTGACCTGCGCAATCATTTGGATCAAAAACACCGTTAAGTACCCAAGGAAAATCATCGAAAATCTGGTCGTTATTTTCTCCACCTTGATCTCGACAATCAACAATAATTTCAAAAGAGTGTCTGAAAACATTGTTGCATCCATCTTCAACTACATATTCTACAATATAAGTGCCATCAACCAATGTATCTCTTGGACTTAAACTTGATTCAAAAGTCATAGGCACATCTACATCGCAAGTAGTAGTAAAATGAATATTCTCTTCTAATGGAAATGGATATGCTTGGCTAGCATTAAAATCACTAAACTGATTGCCGAACACAAAACTATTGTTAACACAATCTGAAATTTCTATTGGCCCTTCAGGCAAGAAAGTTTCGGGGTCTCCTATAAGGCGAATTTCTGTTTGTGTTGTTGGCGAACATGAAAAGTCAACACGTATTGCTGGCGAAATAGGACTACAACATGCTTCGTTAAAAATATCACTGTTAATTGTACCCTTTAAATAATAAGCCCCACCACTTGGAGGACATTCTACGATCCAATTAAAATCCGATACTTCTGATGTCACATTGAAAGGATCTATGATTCCTGGAGATAAGACTCCGATACTTGCAATACCATTCAACCCCTCTTTAGTAACAAAACTACCGTTATCCGATCTGATTGATGCATAAGAAAAATCTGATTCACCACAAGAGGTAATAATAGAATAAGAGCCACTAGAATTATCAAACCCATCAAGACATCTTTCGCATTCGCTTGTTAATACGTAAATGCAACCTTCAACAGAACATAGTGATTCTGTAAACAATGGTAAATTAGAATTCTTATCTAAGAATACAACTACTGATGAATTAGGTGGTATATAATCGCCAGGTCCTACAGCAATTACATTAGAACAGCCGTCGATCAAATCTACAAAAGCTGGCATCCAAGAACAACCTTCTCCAAATCTATCATTATTACAATCTGAAGGGCACGCATTATCACAATTGTTTTCTATATCTAAAATCAATTCATCTATGGCAAACCCAGAACCCGAACCAATCACTAAAACTTGATCTTGAGAATTCGAATATGAATCTACTAAAACAGAGATCATTTCAGCCTGTTGATTACAGCTATTCCAAGTACTTGTTATATCAGATGAACCTATTAGTGTACCTGACTGGCCTGGAATAAAATCTGGATCATTGCTGTAATACCAATCAATTGTTCCTCCATCAGGTAACAAGTCTTCATCTACTTGTATCGATAGAATATCATTAGGTTGAATATTTGGAATAAAATTAGAAGTAGCTCCATTGACTTGAAGTTCTATGGCATTATTCCACTTAGGACATGTTTCTAGATTATCGAATGCACAATTGTCTTCTCCTGGGAATGAGATATTGAACTCAATTAAGTAATTAAAAAGGCATCCACAATTGTTTTCGTAATCAAATTCGTATGCACTGTTTTCTAACTCAGAAAAATCAATATTTATTCCAGGTAAATCATAACCGTTTTGATCCTCACCATTTAACTGATAACCATTTGAAATCTCTTCAAAACAAAGATCAATAGAAGCAAAACTTTCTAACACATCAAATACTTCTATTTCGATACAATCTGGTGGGACCAAAAGATTACAAGCGTCACTAGATTCTTCCATGCACAATTCGTAAATCCCAGGGCTATTAAATTTGAGATCCACAAATTCAACCGGCACTACAGTTATACGATCGCCTATTATACCACCTCCATTAGAATTAAACCATTCGACAGTTGAAGCATTTGCATCACCACCAATTTCAATTATTTCGAAAATAAAGGGTCCTTCAAAATCATCAGGAACACCTTCAATAGGGATTTCGATAAAATTGTCGAGGCAAAATAACCCATTATCAGAAAACTGATCTGTACAGCCATTTTCGTATGCAGGCTGTTGAAAATCAACATCTACTTCAGTATTAGGTCCACCATCTTGCTCAAAACCAAAAAAGAAAACACAATCGCCTGTGAATTGACAATTCCTGAATCTGAAACTGTAGTTTTCTCCTATTTCTAAATCAATACAATCTTCAAAAAATAAAGGGAAGCACTCTGCGTCATCATACAATGGTATAGTACAATTTTCGAGTAATTGAAAGTCTACCAGACCTGACTCACAACCTGATTCATAATAAAAACAGACTTGTTCTTCAACAGCAGTGAATGTAATCCATATTTCTTCTTCTCCAACTAGTTCAAACGATCCATCAAAATACGGCATACAATAAAGAGGTGGATCATCTTCACATTCACCAAGTTCTGTAAGCATTTGTGAATGAGAAAATAATGGAAAGATCAAAAAGGATAGAATACTCAAAAAGAGCAGAAGTTGATTTCTCATAGGAATTGTTTCTATATAATTAAGAATACAGGGGCAGCACTTAAGGTAAACACTACCCCTTTGATTTTTTTAAATCTTGCCTTCAAAAGTAAATACACCCAAAAATCGAAATACGTTGCCTCTTAAAGATATTTAATATTCAATTTGCTTGGAATTAGAAAAGTTAGTGTAAAGTAAATAGCTTTGATAAAGCAAAGCAATATTCGTGGATTTAAAAGGAACGATCAAGTTTATTTTTTACCTTTTGGTTATACTCGGAGGTATTGCTGTATTGAAACTCCTTTCAGAATTTGATTATCAATCAAGAAAGACAGATACACCCCAATGGGAATTAGTTTGGTCAGACGAATTTGAAAAAGATGGTGCCCCTAATGACACCATTTGGCAATATGACTTAGGAGATGGATGTCCGGTTCTTTGTGGGTGGGGTAATAATGAACAACAATATTACACTAGTGATTCAGCAAATGTTTTTGTTAATGGTGGTCAACTACATATCAAGGCCATTAAAAATGATGCGTTTGGCAAACCTTACACGTCTGCAAGAATAAAGTCTAAGCCTGAATTTGATATAAAGTATGGTAAAGTTTGTGTTAAGCTTAAAAATCCTTCTGGCGTAGGTACTTGGCCAGCAGTATGGATGTTACCAACAAAAAACTATTACGGCTACTGGCCTAAAAGTGGTGAGATAGATATTATGGAACATGTTGGCTATCATCCAGACTCAATTTATGGCACTGTGCATACTGCATCATATAATCATCTAAAAAGAACTCAAAAAGGTGGCACAGTTGCTATTCCAGATAATGAATCAACATTTCACAAGTATTCTATTGAGTGGAATCAAGATAGCATTCTTTATAAAGTAGATGAAAAACCATACTTCACCTTTAAAAACATTAACCACTCGCATCGAGAATGGCCTTTTACAAAAGATTTTCACATTATAATGAATGTTGCCATGGGTGGTAATTGGGGAGGTGCTGAAGGCTTAGATACTACCATTACAACAGCTACTATGGAGGTAGATTATGTTAGAGTTTACAAAGACAGCTCTCCTCAGAAATTGTTCTAAAAAATCCCCCATTTTATATAAATGAGGGATCAATTGGGTTTTAACAAACATAATCCAAATGCTTCTGGGATGAAGCATAAATGCGTTAGCATATTTAAAACGTCTGAGAATACTCAATTGTAGTCGTTATTGAATGGAGTTACATAAATTCAGTGAATACCCTTATTAGATTGGAAGTACGATTAAATGCAAACAGAAGTGTTGATAAGTATATCAAAGCCAATTAGCCTATAATATAGGTAAAAAATATAAATCGTAATTAATTGGTAAAGAACAGATTATAGCTTAATTCATTGGTAGCATGGACTTACAGGCCAATTACATCAACGCATTCAATAACTAATTATTTATCTTAAACCAGTATCGTATTATTATAATAAAATAGTATTTTCACATCTAACTTCAATATTAGCCTTGGAGTTTGATAAACCAAAATGATAAAATCCTGGTAGTTTTCTACTGGGATTTTTCTTTTTATTTGGGTTCTTTATCCTCCTCTAATCGCTTAAAATAAGCATCCATTCCTGGTTGATTTATTTCAAAACCCTCTTCAGCTTTTGCCTTATCGGCCATCTTCCTCACATCATCCAACAGATCTTTAGCATTGTAGATAATCCCGTCTTTAACTGTATACAATACACCACCAACCCTTACTATTTCATTATCTTCAGTTAATTTGATGGCCCCAGTACCGTACAATACTTTTAAGTTAACTAATGGGTTTTCTTCAATAATAATTAGATCGGCCTTTTTACCAACTTCTACGCTACCTATTTCATCATCTAATCCTAAAGCTTCTGCGCCATAAAGGGTGGCCGAACGTATAACCTCTAGAGGATGAAATCCAGATTCGCGTAACAATTCCAATTCTCTGATATATCCAAAACCATATAACTTGTAAATAAATCCTGAATCAGATCCAGCCGTCACTCTACCACCTCGATTTTTATATTCATTCACGAAAGTCATCCAAAGTTTATAATTCTCTCTCCAATCAACTTCTTGCTCAGTACCCCAAAAGTGCCAATAGGAGCCATGAGAAATTTTACTAGGTAAGAAGAATCGCCAAAGACTTGGAAGTGTATAGATTTCATGCCATTCTTCTCTCCTTGCTCTGTGTAAATCTCTTGAAGCTTCATATATATTGAAGGTAGGATCAATAGTGAAGTCTAATTCTAAAAGTTCATCCATCACAGCATTCCAATGGTCCGAATATGGTTCTGCAGCTTGTTTCCATAGCCTTCCAGCTTCTTCAAATCGATGCTGTTCATTTCTGTAATTGTAATCCAATGGATAATCCTGAATTGTTTTATCTTGAAATAACGCTTCTGGTAAGCCATACCAGTGTTCCATGGTTGTTAAGCCCGCATGTGCAGAATTCAAAACATTCCATCGTGCTACATCTAGCTGCGCATGATGACAAGCAGACCTTAGCCCTAGCCTCTTATTTTCTTCCAATGCAGCTTGGAAAATTTTAGGAGGTAATCCAAAAAATTTAATCCCATCCGCCCCATTCTGAGCATTTTGCCGAACCCACTCTTTAGCCTGAGCAGCTGTGCTAATTGTCTCCTTACTTCCTTGACCAAATACAGTGTAAGCTTCAATTCTTGGCGCAGTTATTTTATTTTCTTCAGAAAGCCTTTTATGCTCTAAAGTCCATTCTAAACCATTACCACAAGATGGATCCCTTATGGTAGTGATACCGTGCCCTAACCATAATTTAAAAACATACTCAGCATTAGCGCCTTGCATTTTACCTCCAATGTGACCATGCATATCTACCAGACCTGGTAAGACAAACATCCCTTCAGCATTTATTTCTTTGCCACCTTCAGCTAATTTAGGTCTACGCGTGCTGTCTATCGGCACTCCAGGATATCCTACTGGTCTTATGTTAGATATAACATTATTATTTATTACAATATCTACCGGACCAAGAGGTGGCGAACCTGTACCACTAATTAATGTGACGCCTCTAATGATTAATTGATTAAAAGGACCTTCACCTTCAGAAACAATAGGAGCTTTTCCTACTTGTGCCTTCAGCTGAAAACATAATATACATAATAGCAGAATATTGAAATTAAAACGCTTCATATTAATTTTTTTAGACATATGTTAGGCGTAACGAAAAGTTAGAACTTCTCTCTAACAATTTATACAATCGTAATGAATTAAAAGAATTCAGGTTTAATCTCTTAAATATTTCTAAAAATTGAAAACTAATTAGGGGTAGCAGATGATTGTGTTGTCATGGTGTTGAGACCAAGTCTCTACACAACACCTTTTTAAATGAAACTATTAATACATATTTTATTTTTAATAGTATTAACTAACCCTTATGGGTTACACTCATCTTCTCTAGATGATCCAATCACTATTATAGATATTATCGTCACCGACGAAGTCTGCGATCTTTCCAATGGATCTATTTCAATTTTAGCAACAGGAGGAAGTCAAACATTACAATACTCAATTGATAACGGTATTAGTTTTACCACTCAATCTTCGTTTACAGGATTAAGCAGTGGTGACTACATTATATTCGTATCAGATGGTCAAGGATGCTCCGATGCTATTTCCACCCAAATAGTTGATGCCCCGCAACCTAAGATAAACTTAGAGGTAGAATGTATAGAAGGGTTCAATATGTCTTCTGTTAATTTAACTCCATTTCAAAATGGAATTTTTCCTTTCACTTACAATTGGGTAAATTCTAACGGCGCTCAATTTAATACCGAAGACCTTGCAGAAGTGCCGCCGGGTGATTATGCTGTCACCATTACTGACCGATTAGGATGTTCTATTGATACGAGTTTTACGATTTCTAAATGTTGTGAATTGACAATCGAATGTCCAATTGATACAATTGAGTTGGAATGCCTTTCAGAACTAACTAAAATTGATTCTGCATTTTTAAATGATTCTTCAGATAATGGAATGGATTATGATTTGCTAAGTTCTATTAATATAAATGCTACTGAAGTTTGCTCCAATGATATTACAGTTAGAGCGAATGAGCATATAGACAATGACAATTGCCAATCTGGACCTTCAATGATAACAAGAGCCTATTCCATATTTGATGGTGTCAAAGAAATCAACTGTGAACAAATCATTACTATAGAATACCTTGAGGGTATCGAGATCTTAAACGAAGCCAACGATTTATTGCTTAATTGTGAGGGCAATTTCCAATTAGAAATACAAAATTTTCTAGATCAACAAGGTGGCTTACTTTTCGAGAGTTGCCATCCAGATATTGACATTAGGTATGAGTTACTTCCAGCATCTATAAATTTCTCATGTGAAGGAACGGGTTTTCAAGAAGTCGAATTCTTTATCGAGGATGGCTGCGGAAATTTAGCGCAATCAACAGCAAGAATTGACATTACGGACAATCAACCTCCTGTCATTAATTGTCCGACTGATATGACAATATCTTTAGAAGCTTACTTACAAGGTCAAAGTGAACTAGAAGTTATAAATGAAGTTAGTGCTTTTGATAATTGCAGTGCAGTGATTATCGAACATGAAGTATTAAGTATTATTTCTATTTCGTGCGAAGAGGAACAAATTGACCTATACTTTAATGCGACTGATGATTGTGGTAATGTATCAGATTGTACAGTAAGCATTACAACTTTAAACGAGACTTTGCCAACAATAAATTGTCCAGAAACATTGATTATTAATTGTGGACTTGAGCCAAGCATCTCAAGCATAAATGACTGGATTAACAATGCTCAAGCTTTTGATATTGATGCCAACCCATTAGATATAGAAACAAATTTTGATCCTCTTGCTGCAAACTTATTAGAATGCGGACAACCTTTGCCTATTATATTTAGCACTACTGACGATTGCGATCGCAGTACATTTTGTGAATCTCAAATTACATTAGAAGACAACATTGCCCCTTCATTAATATGTCCCGATAATTTCGAGATTGAAGAAAGCAACTTAAACCTTCAAGATGTGATCAATCAGGCGCTTGTTATGGATGAATGTAACCACATGATAAATGTAAGCTATGAGTTAGGAGCATCGGAAAGCTTAAGTCCTTGTGAGGAAATACAAACGATTAAATTCTCCGCATCAGATGCTTGCAATAATACTTCAGAATGTGAAACAGTCATTACAATTTACAACAACTTTGAATTCGAATTAAATTGCCCTGATGATATCACCATTTCTTTAGAAGATGAAAATTGGCCATCTAAAGTTGAATTCTTTTTGGATCAATCGAATGTGCAATCTGAAGTTAATTTTACAATCACTAATGATTTTACCTTCGACCTTATAAATGACAAATCATATATAAGTGATGAAATAAAAGTCAATTTCTATGGGAATGACATTTGTGAAAACAATGATGAATGTCAATCCACAATATATGTTTTGCCATTACCAAAAGTTTATGTTCCTAATATCATAACATCAAATCTAGATGGGAATAATGATTACTTCACAGTATTTGGCAATTCATCAATTGTAGAAGTTATTTCTATGACCATATATGACAAATGGGGTAATGTCGTATTTGAAAAGTCTAACTTTTCTCCAAATATTGAATCTGAAGGATGGAATGGTTCGTATGAGAATAAAAGTTTTGAAAATGGGGTTTATACTCATCATACCTATGTTAAGACCATCTCAGAAGCCGAAATTATGTTAACAGGAAGCATTCAAACTATTAAATAGTGTCTTCTGGCAACAATTCGGGTGCCTAACAAATAGTATTATTAGAAAATTAACGTAAAAAAGAGTTACATCTCGCTACTTCTTGCGTTTAAATAATACTGGCAAATTATGAGAGCACCCATGAATTATAGTAATAACAACTATAAAAACACATTAACATTTAATATAATAAGTTGGTGTAGTTTTTGTCCTCAATACAACTATTGGGGAATTAAACATTCAAGTAAATTCCTTAAGTCATTCTAGATCAACATGAGAAACTTAAGGCATACAATACATTTATTGGCAATATTATGCTTTTTCTACACTCTGGGAAGAAGTAATACCAATCACTCTAACAATGGCATGACAGTCGATTGTGGACCTCTAAGTACTCCCGTTACTTTAGATTGCATCAACAAAATTCCTGAGATTCCTGATGAGTTTCTAAATTCTGCGACGATTCTCAATACAGACATCTTAGCATTTGAATTATTAGGAGGATCTATAAATAATCCTTGTGGACCAGTAATTATTACAGCTGAAGATGTTGTCGTTCAAGCAGGATCAGGATGTACAGATACCCAAATCATTGATCGTGTGTATACCATTAATGATGGCACAACCACTTTACAATGCATCACGACCTATACCATAGAATACAAACAACTTCAATTATTAGGGCATGCTAAGCCCATAACTGTTGATTGTGAAGAAAATGTAGATTCCATTCTTAATGCATGGATAGAAAGAGTTGGAGATGCAAATATTCAAGGATGCGGTACTATTTCTCAAATCATACCTGCCAATCCAATTATTGCCTTTGATTCTCAATGCAACAACAATGATCCCTCAATTCCCAATCAAAGAGGTAACATAAGAGTACAGTGGTATCTAACAGAAGACTGCACGAATGCCACAACGATCACAACCATAGCGAGTTTTATCGTTGTCGATAATACACCACCTGAAATCACTTGTCCAAATGATCAAACTTTCAATATAAATAATCCAGATTTAGAGACTGATATATTAGATCATCTTGAAAACTATGATGCATTTGAACAGTGTGGAGAAGCAAGAGTTAATAACGATTTTACAAGCTCATTAATAGCATATGATTGTAATCCTTTACAAGTAATACCCATTACATTTTCTGCTAGAGATACATGCAACAACGTTACTTCCTGTATTACTAACATTAGTATTGAAAATAATACAGGCCCGACTATTACTTGCCCAAATGATTTTACCTTAGAATGTGGCAATCCTAATAATTTAGCTTTAGTCAACAATTGGAAAGTTGATGCACAAGCCAGAGATTACACAGGAATGGCCATAAATGTGATGGATGATTTTGATGAAACATTATTACAATCACCATTTTGTGGCCAAAGTACAACGATACTATTTTCAGCCGCAGATTTTTGTGGAAGATCTGAAAACTGCACAGCTGTTATTACAATAGAAGATACCAAATCGCCTATACTCTCTTGTCCTAATGATACGATTTTCTTCAGTTCTGAACCTGATATAGTACAAGCCTCATTAGACTGGGTTAATTCGAGTATCGTAGATGATGCTTGTAATAACTTTAATATCACCAATAATTTGGATACCGACGAAGTGCTTTTTTCATGTTCTACTGAGAAGTTTGTCAATGTAGAATTTATAGCAGAAGACTTCTGTGGAAATGACACTTCATGTGTCAGTACAATTATTGTAAGAAGTGATTATGCCTCTGAAATAAATTGCGGCAATGACTTAATCATTGAATGCGGAGATACTGATAATCCAACTATAATTGGTGATTGGTTAAATAGCGTCACGGCTTTTGACAATACTGGAATGACTTTTCCGATAAATAATAATCTAGATCTTAATAACCCCAATCTTACATCTTGTGATGGTAATATCTTAGTAGCATTCATTGCTGAAGATCAATGTGGTACTATTCGAGATTGTAACGCACGCATACTACTTCAAGATACCACCATACCTGAAATTATATGTCCAGATGACATTACTATTGTATCTGGAAACACAAACTTAGAGGACGACATCTCTAATTGGAGATCAAGCATTACGAGTACTGATAATTGTGGCTCTGTTTCATATCTAGACAATTACGATCCCTCTTCAATAGTAGGCTGTGATTTATCAATTACTGTTGCTGTCGAATTTACAGGTACTGATGAATGCGGATTAATGTCAGTTCCATGCGAAAGTAATTTGACAATTGAGACAGATAGAATACCCTCGGTAACATGTCCTTTACCATTATTTATAGATTGTGGTAATACGCAAAATGAAAGCATCATTGCAACTTGGATTTCTACAAGTGAAGGATTCGATTTTACAGGGCAATCACTAAATGTTAGCAATACCTATTCTATTGGAGCATTGGATTTTATGCAGTGTGAGGACTCTTTAGAGGTTTCATTTTCTGTAATTGATAATTGTAACTGGTCAGACGTTTGTCAAGCAATGATTTATGTTAGGGACACTATAGTTCCAGAAATAATCTGCCCTACTCCTTTAGGTATAAACACATCAGATCCGAATAAAGAGTTACTTATTAAGAACTGGGTTTCTACAGTAACAACTTCAGATAATTGCTTAAGTGCTGATTATACATTTGATCTTGATACAAGTCAATTAGATCTTTGTACAACAACGCCCCTTATAGTAGTAAATTATTTAACAACAGACGCATGTGGGAATACTAATGCATGCAATACAGAAATAAATATTAATGCCTCAGCACCTTCACTTAGTTGTCCAACAAGCACTTTAGATCTACAATGTGGAGATCCAAATAACGAAGATCTTATCAATAACTGGATTGCAGAAGCCAGTGCAAATGACAATAACAATCTCAATTTAGTGGTAGATAATAATTATGATCCTTTGAATCTAATTGGCGATTGTTTTATTTCTACAGATCTTACCTTCAGTGCTATTGATACATGTGGGTTTATGAGTGAGTGTATCGGAACGATTACACTTTCAGATAATATAAGTCCTAATATAGATTGTCCAACAGAATTGAACTTAATCGCTGGAGATCCCGATATTTTGGGAACAGTAGAAGACTTTCTATTAAATATACCGATTGAAGATTGTAATACTTTTGAGCGAACAGATGACCTTGATAGGAGTTTATTAGATTTCGATTGTGGAACAGAGTTGACAATTCCGGTATTATTTACAGCGGTAGACTCATGCTCTAATTCTAGTGATTGTCAATTTGATATAATCATTCGAAATACGGTAGTATCTGACATCAATTGTCCATCATACGAATTAAGTCTTGAGTGCGGTGATCCTGCAATCATGGATTCAATAGACACATGGTTGGCTTTAACGACTGCAGAAGACAATATGGGTAACGCCTTCCCTGTAGAAAATGATTTTTATACCTCAGGACATAATTTATTAGAATGCAGCTCAGAAATTACAGTTGAATTTGTAATGGTAGATCAATGCAATACTGGCCTGAATTGCTTTTCAATAATAAGAATTAATGATACTACTGTTCCAGAAATCAGCTGTCCATCAGATACTGCGTTTATTTTTGGCACACCAACATTTGATACTGACATCATAAATTATTTGAATTCAGCTAATGCTTCTGATAATTGTGGAAGCACATCTACTTCAGGTAGTTACGATACAAATTATATGATCGATGATTGCCTTGGGTTTGTGGACTTAGCAGTAACATTTACAACCATAGATGATTGTGGCTTGAGAAACACTTGCGCATCCACAATGACCATACAGTCAGATAGAGCAGCAAGAATTGAATGCCCAAATACACCGCTGGTTTTAGAATGTGGTGAACAAAGCAACTTGTCTACAATAAACAATTGGCTCGATATTGATGGATTTGATTTTGATGGAAATGCATTGATTGTTACGAATGACTATCAGCAAATTGATTTTGATAATCTCGAATGTGGAGATGCCCTTCTGGTAACATTTACAATGACCAATTCATGTAATATAGATATCACTTGTGACCAAAATATTTCGCTAGAGGACAATCAAGCACCAACAATTAATTGCCCTAATGACATTACAGTTGAAGGTACTGATCCAAATGCATTGAATTTAATCAATCAGTTTCTGAACAACATATCGGCTAACGATGAATGTAGTGCGGTCGCTATTGAAGAATTTTCTAATGCAGATTTTTCAGATTTATGTTCATTTAATAATGTAGAAGAAATACGCTTTGTTGCTACTGACGAATGTCAACTCACTAGTGAATGTATCGCTACTGTTACCGTTAATAATGAAACACCTACAATAGTTTGCCCACAGGATGATCTAGTTTTAGAATGCGGCAATACATCTAATAATGGCTTAATTGCTATTTGGATTGATGAAGCATTTGCTTCTGACAATAGTGGGACATCATTAAATGTAGTAGATGATTTCAGTTCACTTAATTTACAGGATCCTTGTAACAATACAACTGCAGTTGAATTTAGAGTTGAAGATAGTTGTGGTGGCAATAGTAGTTGTGTTAAATCAATTACCTTAATTGATGAAACGGCACCGACCATTACATGTCCTGCAGATATTTCAATCTCACTTTTTGCTAATGATATCCAATCGCAACTTGATAGTTGGTTGTTAAATGGTTCTGCCATTGACGACTGTCAGGGTTTAGTAGATGTTAATGCTGAATTGAGTGTTGATTTAATGAATTTAGAGTGTGGAGATAGTTTTGATGTAGCATTTTCTACGATTGATATTTGTGGTAATGATGATCTATGTTTTTCCAATGTCACATTCGTTAATGACGCTACTGTTTCTATCGACTGTCCAAGTCCGATTACAATAAAGTGCAGTGAAGTATTCTCCACTATAAGCATTGATTCATTCTTAAACAGTTACTCGGCTTTTGCTGAAGATGATTTCGAGGTATTCACAGACTTTGACATCAATTCTGTAAATAGTGGTTGCGTAGAAAGCTTTACGCAAATAGTAACATTCGAAATTATTGACGCTTGTAATAATAAAGATGCATGTGAAAGTGCTATCAGCTTCTTACCTGATGGAAAAATATATATACCTAACACATTCTCCCCTGACGGCGATGGTAATAATGATTGGTTTACCGTTTATGCCAATGAATCCATAGAAAGTGTCGTTTCAATGAACATTTACAACAGATGGGGTGTTCTAGTCTTTTCGGCGGAAAATTTCCCTCCAAATGAAGAAAAAATGGGTTGGGATGGTTTCTACAGGAGTGATCTTGGCCAAGGAGACGTTTACGTTTATCAAATTGAAGTAATGGATAGCTTCGGCAACATTATCCGAAGAATTGGAAATGTCACTTTATTAGAATAATATCTTCTGAAGTTATTTAGATTACGAATTGTTCTTATATAAGTATTACTATATTTGCCGTCGATTTTTGACCAAAAAAGACGTGTAAATCTATGCCTAGAGATAAGTCAATTAAATCGGTCCTAATCATAGGAAGTGGACCCATCATCATTGGACAAGCTTGTGAATTTGATTATTCTGGTAGTCAAGCTTCAAGATCACTCAGAGAAGAAGGCATCGAAGTTAGCCTCATCAACTCCAATCCAGCTACTATCATGACTGATCCTCTTACTGCGGATCATATTTATTTACTCCCACTTACTGTAGATAGTTTAAGACAAGTTCTTTCTGAAAGGAAAGTGGATGCTGTCTTAGCTACAATGGGAGGTCAGACTGCTTTAAACCTTGCCATTGAGGCAGGAAAGCAAGGATTATGGGATGAATTTGATGTAAAACTCATAGGTGTTGACTTAGATGCAATCGAACTTGCTGAAAATCGTGAAGCCTTTAGAAAACATGTTATTAAAATAGGAATGAATGTGGCTCCTTCATTTATAGCCAATTCATTTTTAGAAGGAAAAGATGCTGCGCAAAAAATTGGCTTTCCATTAGTCATTAGACCTTCTTACACCTTAGGAGGAACTGGAGGTGGATTTGTGATGGAAGAAAAGGATTTTGACGAAGCCTTAAGAAGAGGACTTAATGCCTCTCCTACTCACGAAGTTTTAGTAGAAAAAGCCGTTTTAGGTTGGAAAGAATATGAATTAGAACTGCTTAGGGATTCGAATGATAATGTTGTTATTATCTGTACTGTTGAAAACCTTGACCCGATGGGTATCCATACTGGTGACAGTATAACCGTAGCGCCATCTATGACTTTGTCTGATACCGCCTATCAGGAAATGCGTAATCAAGCTATATTACTCATGAGATCTATGGGTAATTTCGCAGGCGGTTGTAATATTCAGTTTTCAGTTAATCCTGAAAATGAAGAGTTAATATGCATTGAAATAAATCCAAGGGTTTCTAGATCTTCTGCATTGGCTTCCAAAGCTACTGGATATCCTATTGCAAAGATTGCGGCTAAATTGGCTATTGGGTATACTTTAGATGAATTAAAAAATCAAATTACAAAAACAACTTCGGCTTACTTCGAGCCAACACTCGATTATGTGATTGTAAAGATGCCAAGGTGGAATTTTGAGAAATTCTATGGCTCTGACCATACGCTTGGCCTTCAAATGAAGTCTGTAGGCGAAGTAATGGCGATTGGTAGAAACTTTTTGGAAGCCTTACAAAAAGCATGTCAAAGTCAAGAAAACAATAGAGCTGGATTAGGTGCTGATAAAAAGGAATGGATTAAGACTGAAGATATTCTCACTCGATTAGAAGTTGTGAGTGATGATAGAATCTATCGAGTCAAAGACGCCTTGAGACTAGGTGTACCAGTTAAGTCTGTTCAAAAGTTGACTAAAATCGATCCTTGGTACATCAAGCAAATCAAGTCATTGGTAGAGCTTGAAAATACATTGATGCAATACAACGTACCTGAAGATATTCCTGAAGCCTTCTTCCGAAAACTAAAAACAGTTGGTTATTCGGATAGTCAAATTGCTTGGTTAATGCGTGTCAGTGAAGATGATGTCACCAAGCAAAGGAAAGCTTTAAATATCAGAAGGACTTATAAAATGGTCGATACTTGTGCAGCAGAATTCGAAGCACAAACACCTTATTTCTATTCTACTTTTGACGAGGAGAATGAAAGTATTCCATCTGACAATAAAAAAATAGTTGTATTAGGCTCAGGTCCAAATAGAATTGGACAAGGGATCGAATTTGATTATTGTTGCGTGCATGGTGTCATGGCCATTAAAGAAGCAGGTTACGAATCAATCATGATTAATTGTAATCCAGAGACCGTTTCAACTGATTTTGATATTGCAGATAAATTATATTTCGAGCCTATTTTCTGGGAGCACCTAGAAGAGATACTTGAATTAGAAAAACCAGAAGGTGTTATCGTTCAATTAGGTGGCCAAACGGCATTAAAGTTGGCAAAAACAATTGAAGATAAAGGATACAAGATTATTGGAACAAGCTATGAAAGTCTAGATTTAGCAGAGGACAGAGGACGCTTTTCTGATCTATTAAAGGAATTAGACATTCCTTATCCTAGATATGGTGTAGCCGAAGACGTGGATGAAGCTATTAATATTGCCAATGAAGTTACCTATCCTGTTCTCGTAAGACCTTCATATGTACTAGGTGGTCAAAGAATGCGGATTGTAATCAATGATGAAGAACTAGAAAGACATGTATTGAGCATATTTAAGCATATGCCAGACAATAGAGTATTAATAGATCAATTCCTCGAAAGAGCTAAAGAAGCAGAAGTTGATGCCATCTATGATGGTGATGAAGTTTTAATCATGGGTATCATGGAACATATTGAGCCAGCTGGAATTCATTCTGGTGATAGTTCAGCAGTACTTCCAACATACTCATTATCCGAACAAGCTGTTGAAACTATGAAGAAGTATACAGCTATGTTGGCTGAAGCTTTAAATATCAGAGGATTAATCAATATTCAATTTGCGATAAAAGATGACCATGTATACGTAATAGAAGCAAATCCAAGAGCTTCTAGAACGACGCCATTTATTGCAAAGGCTTATCAGAC
>JAHDIN010000069.1 GCA_020630775.1 Saprospiraceae bacterium
CATCTGCTCTATATGTGCTATCAGTCGAATTGTAGTCGAATTTAATAAAGCCATTGTCTCTTGGAAGTGTTGCAGCAAAATCTAAACTGCCAAAGCAATTGTCAGAAAAATTCTCAATTTCAGGTATGTCGTATAAGATTTCGCATGCATCATTTTCTAGAAAAAGAAAGATAGAATCCATGCACGAAATAACTGGTGGGAAAGTGTCTCTTATTGTTATATTTTGAATGCATTGAGCTGTATTAGCGCCGCAATCTGATACCGTATACTTTATTTGATGATTTCCTATGTCTAGGTTAATTGATGGATTGGCCGCGTCAAAATTTATTTTGAACCTACCATCAAGTTCTAATGTCCAATCTGGATTAAAAAATGGACAATTGTCATCGACTTCTGGCAATGTTAATATTTGATCAATGGAACAATCATTTTCAGATGCGAAAATAATTTCGTCGGTAGGACAATTTGTTATAATCGGAGCAACCGTATCAACAACTGAATATTTGACTAATTCTGAATTAAAATTTCCACAATCATCAAAGATGAATACTTCTATTTCTTGCTCTAATAATATTTGATTATCACTATTTGAATTGCAATTGAAGTCGATAAATTCTGGTGAGGGTGCATTAAGTATTTCTAATGTATCTATATAATCGCCAGGTTGTTTGCTAACTATTCTAAACGAGCTGCAGTTATCAGTTCCAATTGCATTGGCATTGGCATTTAGCCAAGTGTTATATTGAGCTACAATATTTGGATTATCACATTCAAAAATTATATCATTCGGTGCACGATCGAATTGGGGTATTTCAAAATCTTGAACTTGTATTTTTTGTGTTATAATGTGTGTGTTAGAACAGACGTCCTCTACTGCCCAAGTACGATCAATAATATCAATGCATTGATTCTCTTCTGAAAATTCATCTTCAAATGTGATGCTAACTGTCGAACAATTATCATTTATTTGGATGAATAAATTAGGATCATTAATATCATCTTCACAAGAAATAACAACAAGATTTTCGAATGTTATTTCAGGAATCAAAGTATCTATGACCTGAATATTTTGTGTATCTAAAATTGAATTTCCACAAGCATCAGAAGCAGAAAAAATCCTTTGAATATTGTACTGATAAAAATCACAAGAAAGCGTATCGAGACCTTGAGTACTTTGTTCAATAAAAGTCGGCGTTATAAATCCATCACATGCATCAAATACAATAGGAAAAATTGTATCAATGATTGCACTGCAGTTAATAGTAGTGTCTGCAGGGAAGCTTTCAAACTGTGGTGCAATTGTATCTGGTAAAATTTCAAAAGAAGCATTCTCTGCATTTACATTTCCACATTCATCTTGTATAAAAAATGTGACATTGACTGACCAATCGCACCTCAATCTTTGAATAACTATATCTGTTGAATCTTCAGCGTTTACAAATCCATTAGCCCCGTCGCTATCTATCCAAGTGTAGTGTGTCCAAATTACAGAATCGCTGCAGTTGTCTCCTGTCATAGACCCGGCTTGGGTGTTAATCCAATTAATTAAACTGTCTTTCGTGTTTTGACTACAATCTACAATAATTGAACTTGGAGATTCTATAAAAGATGGGGGTACAAGATCTTGGACAATAAATTTAGCCAGTAAGGTGTCAATACTTACATTATTACATGAGTCAATCGCAAAAAATCCTACTTCAACTTCTCCTGTATCGGAGCAATTTGTCCCAAATGATTGAAGTAATTCATTCAAAGCATCATTAAAATTACTAGTGGCCACGACATTGGCTTCTGCAAAATCAGCAATACCTCCACCGCCATTAGTTAGCCAAGTTTGTAATGCTATCGAAATAGGCTCTTCACATGATATTGTAAAGTCTTCAGGAGCCTTTGTAAATATAGGAGGGATAGTATCCTGAGTCACCTCAGCAGTCAAATGGGATGTGATAAAAAATAGTAATGTGAATATGCACCAGTGCTTTCGCATATATACTTTAACGAAAGAAAGTTATTAAATGTAAGTTTGAAATGTCTTTATTCTTCTTCTGAATCTGGTTGACTGACCAATTTTTTGTCTTCGACATTTTCATTAAGGAAATCATTGATCGAATCGATATTTAAATTGGACTCTAACTCACCAAAAGGACTAATCTTAATATCGAAGCCTTTCAATTCATCATGAACATCTGGATTTCCTTCTTTTTTCATTTTTTTGGGCATATCTATATTTTGAGACAAAGATAAGGCTATCTGATGAGGGTTATCTGACCTATATTTTGAATAATTACATTTTGCTCGTTCATCGATTCAATGATATATAGATAAACACCATTTTCGGCGTCCTTATTTTTATATATCCCATTCCATTGGTCTCCCGGATTTTGTTGTTCAAACACAAGATTTCCCCATCTATCATAAATTTTAAAAGATATAATCATAGCTTCCGAACCTGATTTAACTAAGGGACCGAAACCTCTATTATTAGGGTCATTAGGATTAAAGATGTTTGGAATATAAATTTCAGAAATCTCAATTGGAGCAGCGATCACAGTTACCAAAACAGTTCGTGTAATTTCACAATCGTTAGGATCGATAATTACAACGGTATATTCTGTTGATTCAATAGGATTTGCAATAGGTGCTGTGCAGTCCGTGCAATCTAAACTTTCGGGATTATTCCAAATAATGCTTGTAGGAGTGAAACTTAAATTTAGGTTTAGTTCTACAGATTCTCCTTCAGTAATTGTAAAAGGCCCAATTTGATCGACATTTTCAGAGCCATCTTGTTCAATTCTAAAAGGAATAGAACGAATGCAATTATTGGCATCTGAAATAAATATATCGTAATCCCCAGAAACTAAATTCTCAAAATCTAACTGGTCTGAAAAATTGATACCGTCCAATGAAAAAGTATAAGGAGAAGTCCCTCCAATTATATTTGGATCAATGGAAATTGAACCTGAACTTGGATCAAGACAAGTAGCATTATTTGCAATAAAAGTGAAATCTATGTTGTCCACATTATTAATATCAATTGAAGCCTCTTCAGTACATAAATTTTCATCTGTCACTGTGATGCTATAACTATCTGGTTCTAGATTTGTAATGCTTTGATCTCCTGAACCATTTGACCATTCGTATTGGTAATTGCCAGTGCCACCACTAACTTGTACTGATAATGCAGCCAATTCATCTGCGCAGTCTATATTTTGTTCAATATCAATTTGTACATCAAGCTGGTCCGGAGAATTGATTAAAAAATCTTCTGTTAATAATTGATTTCCGCTTAAGTCCGTGACTGTAATTGTGTAAACCCCTTGTTCTAGGTCATTGATATTAATGACATTCATATCATCGATAGTGCCATCTTGGAATGTCGTATTAGCATTGACAAGTGAGTAGTTCAAAGGGTAGCTCATAAACTCCACACCAAAGTTTAAAAAGCCGTCATCAAGTCCAAAACAGCTTACATCTACAAATTCAAACACAGTAAAACTTATAGAGCAAGAATTTACAACAACTTCAGTATTGATTATACTATCACATCCATTGACAGCAGACAAGGTATCTCTTAAAAATGCGCCGATGCTTATCCATTCGTCAATAACAAATACACTATCTCCTTGACAAATATTTTCAGTAAAAGACTCTACCGGAATTTCAGGAAGCAATTCAATTTCTACAATGACCGTACTATCACAACCTTCCATTGAGCTTAACATAGCCATACCGGATAAGTTATTGGCGTCATAAACTTCTCCATTAATCTCAAGAGATTCATCAAAACAAATCGTGTCTTCTACTAAAGTTTCGAAAGATTGTATGAAGGTCAAATCCACGTTGATGATACTATCACAACCATTAATTGATTGTAATTGAAAAGTAGCACTTGGGTTAGAGATTGAAAATGTTTCTCCATTAACTACTATCGTGTCATCTGCACATAATTCATTGAAGATATCGACATTATATTCATCAACAATTTGTAAATCGACATTAATGATACTATCACAGCCATTAACCGATTGAAGCATTATAACATCTGTAGGGTTCATCGCAGAGTATATAGTACCGTTAATTTCAATAGTTTGATCTTCGCAAACCTCATCAAATCTGTCTATTTGATAGTTGTCAACAAATTCGAAATCAACGATGATTGTGCTATCACATCCATTTGAAGCAATTAAGTTTAAAATGTCAGATGGATTATTGATGTCGTAGATCGTGCCATTAATTTCTCTAGAGTCATCACTACATAAAACATCATCAAAGATTATTTCAAAGTTGCTATTAAAGCTTAGGTCTATAGTTATGGTGCTATCGCAACCATTTATAGTTTGTAAACTAACTACGTCAGAAGGATTGTTAATGCCATACTCGACATTGTTTACCATGATTGTCTCATCCTCACAAAGTACATCATTCCTGAGTTGATCATAGGTGTCGTAAAAATCTAAAACAATATTTATAATAGAGTCACATCCATCAACACTTTGAAGCATAGCAAAACCAGTTGGATTATTGATATCGTAAAGTTCTCCTTCAATTATTCTACTATCATTGTCGCATATAGTTTCATTATAATTCCCTTCTAAAGCATCGGTAACCAATATCGTAATATCAGCAAAATCATCTTGACACGGATCCGGATTGTCCACATTAAATCTGAATTGAAATGAACCAACAAGATTTGATGTATTGAAAATGTTGTTATTTAATCTTCCTGTACCGTCTAGATCGATCCAAGTTCCAATAATAGTTGAAGCATTATCAAGGGCATTGGATAAATCATATTGAGTTCCAGAACAAACAGAGGCTGTCGAATCATCACCAGCAGAATCAGGTTGAGTGAAGTTTACTGTGATTGTATCAGAGGTCGGTTCGCAATTTAGGTCGTTTATTAGATTGAGAACATAGCTGCCGCTTTCAGTAATTGTAAAGTCTTGAGTTCTTATGGTGTCTGTTCCATTGATCCATTCATATTGATAATTGTTTGGATCCATTGAAGGAATAAAAGCAGATACATTTATGCTTGGCGCACAAGTCATCGTATCTCGATTACTTAGACTATCAATCTGAGCACTTGCTAACAAAACTTCTGTTATAAGTATGCTTCGAGTTTTTTGACAATCATTTCTATCCGTAACAGTAACATTATACAAACCTGTTTGAGAGGTGCTTAAGGTCTCATCTCTCGAAGTACTTCCGTCTGGCAATGACCAATCAAAGTCATACCCATTATAATTTGTTGAGTTATTGATTAAAAGAGATAATTCGACCTCATCTGTTCCACATATTTGTAGTGGATCATTTTGTTCAAATTCTAAATCAAAAGAAGGCACTTCTATTACCTCAAGAATATCAGAACTTGTACATCCATCTTCATCTGTTACAGTGAGTGTGTAAAAACCTGGAGGTGCATCAAAAACTTCACGATCTAACGATCCAACTGGTCCATCCCATTCATATTCTTCAAATCCGCCAGGTCCTATAATGTCTATACTTTGATCTTCACAAACTTCAAGGTCGTCTCCAACATCCACATATTCTTCTGGCTCTCCAGGACCATAATAAATCTCCATGCAGACTTCGAAGCTTGCACTATATTGCCCATTGGTGATCACGTCAGGAACACAAGCAGGATTATTTAGGTCAATTACTGCCACTATATCGTAGCCTATTTCTTGTCCATCAACTATATCTCCATCAGAATTATCGATTATGACATTATTCACACCTTGCCCTTCACAATTATTACATAGTAGGTCGCAACTACAAGGAGATGAGCCGTTGCAGTCTACAACGTTAGTGTAGTTAAATAAAAAGCATCCAGATGCAGTATTGTCCGTATCAGAAAAACCACTAACAATAAACCTAATCTCTTCAATTACAGCACATTCGAAAGGGGGTTGATCGGGCACTTGGAAATTTAATCTGTAGGAATCACTGGCACTATTTCCACAATCTGACCAATCTTTTCTATCTAATCCGATATCGGCATCTCCATCATCGAGACATACGGTATATGGCGCCAATTGTCCACATAGTTGGCTTGTGATAAAAAGCCAGGAAATCGTTACATATATAGCTTTCAAGTTAATATTGATTGATTTGGAAATGAATTTAATAGCTTATTGTAATTTCTACGGTAAATTAATTAAATTTCGGCCGATTTTCGGACGGCTAAGACGAAACGTCCGTAAAATGTTAATAAAATCATTCAAACTCAATCTCATGGTTTACCTAAAGAAGGTATTTTACGTATTAGCGTTAATAGGGATGACATTTGCTTTGAACGGGCAATGTGTTCTAATTGACCAAAGTTGTAATTCTAATGGGCCTTTAGGTCCGAATATACTCCCGAATGGAAGTTTTGAAGACAATGCACTAGGTGGCAGATTTGGTGGCTTTAACCCCAATGATGCTGGTTGGAATTTTTTCGGTGCTCCTTGGGGCAACATATTTGTAGAGAATGGTTCTGATCCATTTTCTCCATGTGGAGCTTTTCAAGTACAGCCGCAGAATGGTGGTAAATTGGTTAAGATGTTTGGTCAATTTACAGGCGGATTCAATGCGACGGGCGCTTTTTCAAATCCAGTTCCGGTAACACCGGGCAAGACATATGTAGCTGGTATTTATATGCAATCCCCAAGTGCAGCTTCATGTCCGATAGATCATATTGGCAATGGTAGCAATTTTGCGGAGGTTCATTTAGAGTGGATTAACGCTGACGGTGATTGTACCTATACGACATCGCAACAGTTTAGAGGCAGTTGGGCCAATGGAGGCTGGTACGATTTCAGTACGATTTCAGTAGCACCAGATGATGCTGTATCATGTCAAGTAAGCTACTTCTTTTTCCAGAACCCTGGATTTGATGGAGGCGCGATCTACTTTGATAATGCTTACCTACAAGAGCGTTTAGACGGTACAGGAGCTGTAGCGCCATCATTAGCATGTAATGACGCTGTTAATATAACAGTAGGATCAGCATGTGAGGCAGCAGTAACGCCGGATTTCTTTTTAGAGAACTATGATGATTTTACAAACGCAGACTTAACCTTAGAAGTATCATTTACAGATCATGCTGGCAATGTGTACAATTTGGATGATTTAAGTGGAGCGATAAGCAGCTCATTAACATATACAGTAACAGAGATATGCAGTGGCAACTCATGTTGGGGTAATGTAACATTTGAAGACAAGACAGAGCCAACAGTAGACTGTGAGTTTTGTCCAGTAGGCGGTATGGGAGATGTCGACGGAGATGGTGTTATTGATTACGCACCAGAGTGTCAATTAATGTGTTATGAGTTACCATTATTTGAAGAAGGTTACTGGGATAGACTAAGAGATAACTTAATACCAGAAGCAACGGATGATTTTGCGGATGACCACACATCAGATAACTGTGAAGAATACAATGAATTCGATATCAGCTACTATGATGTATATGCGAAGAATGGTTGCGATGGCGATATCTTACAAAGAACATTCACATTAACGTATACGAAGCCAGATGGTACAATAGGCTATGCAAGTTGTACAAGAGAGTACTTCTTTACACCATTAGATTTAAGCAGAGTAATAGAAGCGCCATTTGTAGAGTTTGGTTCATTATGCATACCTACACCAGTAGAGGACACCTTATTATTACCAAAGAAGGTAGTAGAGATTCCTACATGTAATGTAGACATCAGCCCTGAAGGTATACAAGCGTTTTTTGATATCTCAGGGACAGAAGACCAAGATACAGATGATGATGGCGACGATCCACCATTAGATGTAGACTGTGTAGTAGAGAATAACGAAGGAACATGGTTTGCTTACCCGCACTTTTATATAGAAGGCAGAAACCCAACTGGCCCACATGCACAAGCAGTAACATCAGAGATCTGCAACATGATCGTTGGTTATACAGACTTAGAAACAGAAGCATGTGCACCTGGCTGTATGGGCAATATGAAGGTAGTAAGAACATGGACGATATTAGATTGGTGTGCTGGCGACTTCATTACATATGATCAAGTGATCAAGTTGGTAGATGATATAGCACCAGACT
>JAHDIN010000070.1 GCA_020630775.1 Saprospiraceae bacterium
CTATAACATAGATATGCATAAAAAAAGCAGCCGAAAAGCTGCTTTTAGGGTGGAAGACCGGTTTCGAACCGGCGACCTCTGGAACCACAATCCAGCGCTCTAACCAGCTGAGCTACAACCACCATTTTAGGATTAATTAGACTATTTCTAACGCATCCAACTTTCAAGAACTGCAAATGTATTACAACTCCGGTTTATATTGTTAATAATTTGATTACTTTTCTGGAGCTGGGTCTGCTTTGCAAGTAAATATTCTTGTCATTTGATTCTGAATGACATCGCCTTTCTTTAATGTCAAGGTAACTTTGTTTTCACCCATAGGGAAGCCTTCTACATACATCGGTTGCCATGTGTCTAAAACATGAGTTTCGCCATTAATAGTTGCTTCTAGTGTGTAACCATCTCCTAATGAGGCATTTGAAATATAATAGTCCAACATTATCTTCTCCGTGTCCTTACCAACATACGTGCCCTTTGGTCTGCTGTAGGTAACTCTTGGTTCAGTTATATCTGCTGTGTTGGTAATGCTTTTATCTTTCACTGAGATTTTCTTTAAAATATGTGCATCTGCAGTTTTAATACTTTCATGATAAGATCTGCTTAGGAAAGCTAAAACTGTATGATCGCCATCAGCGACATCAAAATCAAAATTATTTACATATTGAGCAGAGTAGGGGTTGTCATCAACGATTAGGTGAATATGCTGACCTTTAGCCGAGTTGGCACACATTTTTGCACCTGCATCTGGTGTTTGCATGCCTAATTTATATGCCGTACCTGTGACATCAAAGGAGAATTTGCCGTCTATATATTGCATATTGGCCAACTTAGCATCTGGATAAGCAGTTGAAGGAGTAAAAGGCGTTAATTTATATTTTTTGCTAACGACCTTATTCTCAGTGACTTCTGAAGTATCATTAGTCGTCTGTTTGTCATTTTTGCAGGAGAAAATAATTGTTAGCCCGATAATTGCAATAATAAATTGTTTCATATTCTATTTGTAATTAATGTTAATATGAAATTAGTTTAAATCGAGCGTTTTTCTGATTTCTCAGCTTAATAAATTAATTAATCATGAATGACGCAAGAGGTTACAAACTGTTGGCTGAAAACGCTAGAATCAGTTTTAACTATTTTATTTATAGGGAGTTAAATATTAATATTATTTTTGATATATAAAATTACCAACCGATTTTGAACTACACGGACGGCGAATTGCTTAAAATATTTAAAGAGGACGGTTCCAAAGGGATCGAGCTTATCTTTAAGCAGTACTATGAAGTCATGTGTAAAACGGCTTATCGTATTACAAAAGAGCAAAGTCTAGCTGAAGATATTGTCCAAGAGGTCTTTTACGAGTTATATAAGAAGAGAGAGAAGTTAAATATCGAGTCTTTGCTTGGGTATTTAAGAAGAGCAGTATATAATCGAGCTATTAATAAGGTAAAAAGCTCCAGGTCCTACGTAGATGCCGATGAAATCAGTTATGAATTATCAGACTCTAGAACCAATTCTCAAGAGGATATGGAGTACATGGAGTTAGAAGCCTTTATAAATAAGGTTATTGATTCATTACCTGAAAAGTGTAGGTTGGTTTTTGTGATGAATAGATTTGAGCAGTTATCTTATAAAGAAGTTGCTGCAAAGCTTGAAATATCAGTAAAAACAGTAGAAAATCAAATGTCAAAGGCATTGAAGATACTTAGGGCTGAATTTGAAAATTATAAGTATTTTGAAAAAATATTAGACACTGATAGGGGTATATTCACAGAATGATGTCTTTAGTGTGTAAGCCATGAATAAAGATTTTTACATATCGCTGATCTCAAAGAAACTTAGCAATGAGTTAAATGCTGCAGAGTTAAAGGAGCTAAATAGTTGGTTATCAAAGGATAACGACAATTCTGTGACATTAGATTCATTCAAAAGCACATGGGATCTTACCAAAGAATACAAGACAGATGTTAGCTTCGACGCCGATGCTGCATTCTCTTCATTTGCCTCAAAGTTTGATATCCCAACAACCGAAGAAGCTATTTATACTAAAAAACAAAGTAAAGCAGTTGACAAATCGTTGATGTTGCTTTTAGCCATCTTCCTGTTAGGATCTCTAATTATTGGCACATCTATTTATACCAGTACCACTAGTTCTGCCAAAGCAGACAGTCAAATGGTATTAAATAATGAAATGACTGCACAAACCTTCCAATTATCAGAAGGTATTCAAATAACAACTTCTCCAAATACGACCTTTAAACGAGGTGATTACCAAATTGCTAACTTAAACGACGCAATTTATGGTAAAGATGGCCAAGATGCTATCTATACTGGTGAAGGCACTGATGCTATCTATTCCGGGAATAACAAAGATGCTATCTATTCAAAGGATGGTGGTCAAGCGATTTACGGTAATAAAGGCAAAGATGCTATTTATGCAAAAGATGGAGGAAATGCTATCTATAGCGCTGAGGGCAAAGACGCTATCTATGGCAAAGACGCTATCTATGGCAAAGACGCTATCTATTCTAAAGATGGAGGCAAGGCTATCTATAACGCTGATGGTCAAGACGCTATATATGGTAAAGATGCTATCTATCCTAAAGATGGAGGCAAGGCTATCTATAACGCTGAGGGTCAAGACGCTATCTACGGTAAAGATGCTATCTATAACAAAGAGGCCATTTATAACAATAGCGTAAATTTAGCTGCGGAGAACTTCTCTGGTCAGGGTTACTTTGACTTTAATGTACCTCAGGGTGGCAAGGCCGTGAGAATTGGGTTAGACAATGATAATTTTGTTCAAGCTGGAAACGCAGCATTTAATCTACAAAATTATGCTGATGATGACTTCAGTATCATCGATGTACAAACTGGAAGTGTAACTTTTGTAGCGGGTAAAAATATACTTAATGTCAATGAAGGTCAAAGACTGATCTTTAATGAAAAGACAGGAGCATATAAAACAGTAGAACTGCCTAAATTGAATCCATTCCAATGGCATAAAGGTGTGCTAGTGTTTGATAATACGCCAATAGCTGAAGCTTTCGTAATGATTGAAAGATTCTATGGTGTGAATATCGAATGGGATCAGAACGCAGATCTATCTGACTTCAATATAACTGCTACGCACTATAAATCAGCTAGTTTGTCTGATTGCCTTGAACTGATGAGTGAAACTATTCACATGGATATCGAAAGATTGAATCAAAGAGATATCAAGATCAGTAACATCAGGACTAAGACAAAATAATCACTGAACTTATTACCTAAATTATGTAATTTTGGTGTTTTAATGAGAAATGCCAATTAGATTGCGAACGTTACTGTTTCTGAGCATTTGTTTGCTCTCAATGCAGAATCTAGTCGCCCAGAGAATCATTCCAGATGAAAAAATTCTGGATTTTTCTGTTGAGGATCAGCCTCTTCGCGATGTTCTGTTTGATTTGAGTGAGAAAGCCAATGTTACCATTGCCTTCCAGGATCAGATTATCCCTTCTGATACGCTCGTTAGTATTTCCATAAGAAAAGAAAGATTAGGTAAAATAGTCGATTACCTCATAGAGGATTATCAACTCAAGTACAAGATTGTTGGTAATCAAATTGTGATTATCCAAGATCCCTACTACGAAAAGCAAAAGAAAGAAGAAGCGCAGTCAGACCTGTCAACCATATCAGGGACTATAAGAGATGCAGAAACTGGTGAGACATTAGTTAATGCACATGTTTTTCTCTATGATGGCTCGCTCGGGGTCGTTAGTAATGAATATGGGTTTTACAGCTTCACTTTACCCAAAGGTTTAAATAGAATTTATGCGCGATATATAGGATACGAAATGGGCATCCATGAGATATCATTAACCAGGGATACTATTGTAGATATCGAGTTGGATAATATGACGCGATTAAGAGAAGTGCAGATTGTCGAAAAGTCATTATCGCCGATCAAACCAGTAGATATACCAGAAATGGCCTCAGTAGAGGTCATGTCTATAGATCAAATTAAATCTAAATTGCCATTAGCTGGTGAACCTGATGTAATGAGATTGGCTTATGCTCAAGGAGGAGTGACTTCAGGTAGTGATGGTTTTGGAGGTATGAGTGTAAGGGGAGGAGAAACCAATCAGAACTTGATACTGTTTGATGGGATTCCAGTCTATAATGCACAACATGCGTTTGGATTGTTTTCAATATTTAATTCCAATGTTATTAAAAGTGCGAAACTTTACAAAGGTGCATTTCCATCACACTACAGTGGACGATTGTCTTCTGTTATGGACATAAGAACACGAGAAGGTAGTTTTAGAAAACTAAAAGGCGATTTTTCATTGGGTTTATTGACGATGACGGGTTCTTTAGAAGGTCCTATAGTCAAGGAGAAATCATCTTTCTTGGTTAGTGTTCGAAGAACATTTGTTGATCCTTGGATTAGGGCACTCACCGAATATACTTATGAGCGAGAAGGTCGAATGGGATCGTCTTCAATCTCCTTTTTAGATATTAATGGAAAGTTGAATTTTAATGTAGGTAGATTTTCTAAGCTTTATTTGAGTTACTATTCAGGTGGTGATAATTTTGATACAGAAATCACCTCAGAAGAAGATTTTGATGAGGTTGCAAGCAAAGGGTTAGATCAATTGTTTTGGACTTCTAGAAATGCACTAGCCTCCTTAAGGTGGAATATCAGAATGTCTCAGAAAATGTTTCTGAATGCATCCTTATATAGATCGACCTATTCATTTGAATCATTTGATCATGATAGGACGGAAGACTTTGACCTTGAAAACCCATCAGCATTTTTAGATGCACGTTTTGATGCTGGCTTTTATAGAACTAAAATTAATGACCTAGGTGCGCGATTGGCATTTGATTACATTCCTAATGCTAACCATTTTATAAAATTTGGATTCGGCTATATTAAGCATGACTTTTCTCCTGCATTTGTTGTCGTCAATCAAACTGATTCTCTCAGAAGTTTACGGTTGCCTATAGAGCAAGAAGACATAGAAAAGTCTTTAGTGGATACAGAATTAGGTTCGTCAGAAATTGAATTCTATGTAGAAGATGAAATCCAACTAGGGCAGAGTACTAGATTAAATCTTGGGTTAAATCATACAATTATAAATACTGGGAATACATCTTATCATTTACCTCAACCAAGGATTATGTTGGCCTTAGGTAAAAAGACAAAGCTCTTCAAAGCTTCATTTGGTCGCATGAGTCAGTTTTTGCATACGCTTACCAATACAGGTCTCGGAGTACCTATAGATGTTTGGCTACCATCAACAGATAATATAAGACCAGAAAGTTCGTGGGTTGTTTCAATGGGTCCTCACTTTTTAAATGAAAAATTTGGGAGTTATGGTGCTGAGGTTTTTTATAAAAAGTACGATAATCTAACACGTTTTAGTGAAACAGGTTTCGTCACCATTTCTGAAAATTCTAATTGGGAATCATTAATACCAATAGGTGTAGGGGAGTCCTATGGAATGGAGTTTTACCTTAATGAAACTGTAGGGAAATTAAAGTATGATCTCGCCTATACCTTATCTTGGAGCAATCGCCAATTTGATGAAATTAATGATGGTCGGAAGTTTGCGTTTCGATATGACAGGCGCCATGTCCTCAACTTTGGGATTCGATATAAATTGGATGACAATATGGATATATCGGCGCATTGGGAATATGGATCGGGGACACCAATTACTTTACCAGATAATCAAGCTTACATCGAACAAGATGAAAATGGTAACGAGATTGGTATTCTTGTTTATTCTTCAATTAACAACGGTAAATTACCAGATTATCACCGTTTAGATTTTGGACTAAATATAAACAATACCCATAAATGGGGAACTTCTACGTTAACTTTTGGATTGTACAATGCGTATAACAGAAGAAACCCATTTTATAGGGATATAATCTTCAATCCAAATGCTGATAACAGGTTGACTTACAGGGATATAACTATTCTTCCAGTATTACCGACTTTCAGATATGCTGTGAGCTTCTAAAATGACGTATATTTGTCACTAGCTTACTGTTAAATACTGTCAATTCCGAGATTTAGTCCCTTCAAGTTCTTAACTTTATAGTCTGACGAGTTGATGATTTGAAGAGATCATTTACAGTCACAAAAAACTATGAACCAGTACAAACTACTACTTTTCTTAAGTCTTTTGCTCTTTACATCTTGTATAAGAGATATTGATCCTGAATTTGAAAGTTCGGATCAAAAGTTTGTAGTCCTTGCTGAAATTCAGGAAGGAGACCCTAGTCCTATGTTTACTATTTCCACGACTTTCGAACTGAATTCATCACCTCAAGAATTGTCTTTAGCAAATACAGATGTATCTGTTGATGATGAAATTGGTCCAGGAGTGGGGGAGTTTTCTCCGCGTGATTTTAGACCTGTTAATGGAGATGATTTAAGATTTGAGGCTCAAGCGGGCAGTTTTACACCAGCACAGGGAGAAAGATATTTTTTGAAGGTGACGCATTTACCAGGTGAATTGCCTGAATTAACGGGAGAGACGTTTATGCCTTACGTAGGTTCTGTAGAAACAGTGAATAATGTTTCTTTGGTGGCTCAGACTGCAGATTATTCAGAATTCGATATAGATTTAGTTATGGGCGAAATGCCTGATCTAAATACTTTTTATCATTTAATGCCTTTTATTAAGGCCAATGATGGAAGTGAGATTTATCCAGATATCGTATCGATAGACGAGGGTAGAAATGGTTCTTTTGTTCTAGCGCACAGACATGGCATGCTTGTTGATTATAATACGCTAGAAGACACCAAAAACCTTTCCTTCACCCTTCGTACTTTAATTCCTTTAAATGTAGATCAGCTTGTTGATAACAAAATGTACTTCAAGTTGAGGACTGTAACAGAGGAATATTTCAAATACCATAGATCAGTGAGTAGGCAGTATGAAACGGACAGAAGTCCATTTACAATACCTGTTTTGACTTATTCACAATTTGAGCATGGTTTTGGCGTTTTTTCAGCATTTAGTGAAGTATTTACATCTGCTGAAATACAGTAATTGAGATAACGATTTAAAGTTATATATATACCCATTTTCTCTTATCACAACCACTTTAACAACACATCCTTGTATTTATAACTGTTGATGGCTTCATCGCTATTGGCATTCGCATTTTACGAATTTTATAAAACCTGGATGATGGATTTAAATACCAAGCTAAATTATTTAGCAGATGTACCTCTATTTGAGGAGCTTTCTGAAGAAGACTTGATAGATATAGCAGATCTTTCCTCAGTAAAGAAATATGCAAAACATCAAATTATCTACAGAAGTGATGATGAGGCTTCAGAAGTCTTCATATTATCTGTAGGTACGATTAAAATCATTTCTAAATCAGGAGATGGTCGTGAAGTCATAAAGACGATCATGCATCCTAAATCGCTTTTTGGCACAGAATATATTTCTGCTAATGGAAAGCGTATCAATACAGCTAAAGCTATTGATAAAGATGTGGTTTGCTTATCAATCAATTCTCAAGACTTTAAAACCTATTTGAAAGCCAATTGGGACCTTACAGCTAAGTTTATTAAGGTCCTAGGCACTAGGTTAATGTATTTAGAGGATAGATTCGAATCTTTAGTCATTAAAGACGCTAGAGAGCGTATAATCGACTTCTTAAAGCTTAATGCTAGACAAAATGGAAGACAAGTAGGTTTAGAAATGTTAATCAAGCATAGCTTAACACAACAAGATATCGCTAATTACACTGGAACGTCAAGACAAACAGTCACTTACGTATTAAATGACCTAAAGAGACAAAACCAGATATACTTTAAAAGGAAAAGTATATTGATAAGAGATATGGAAAATCTCTCTTAGAACTGTAATATATTATAATAAGGTTATATTTTTGCGGTCGGTTATTCGTAACCGGCCTTTGTTATTGGAAGAGTGGCAGAGCTGGTTTAATGCACCGGTCTTGAAAACCGGCGTGCCGAAAGGTACCGGGGGTTCGAATCCCTCCTCTTCCGCAAACTAAGAAATCCAGAGTGTATGCGCTC
>JAHDIN010000071.1 GCA_020630775.1 Saprospiraceae bacterium
AATGGCTTTATTAAATTCGACTACAATTCGACTGATAGCACATATAGAGCAGATGACTTCAGAATTACCTTCGAAAATATAACTAGCGAAGGAAGAATATTTAGACCCATCATAAAAGTTGAATACCAAATGAATCTGGATTCTGGTTCAATTGTCCAAGTCGTTTCTGAATTTGGAGATATATTACTAGAAATAAGCTTTAGTGATTGTAATGAATACCAAGATTTCATAATACTCGACGAGAATCAATTTAATGTCTGGGCTTCCGATGAGGATATAAAATTTACAATCGTTTTTAATGATAATAATGAGATGGGTGTGCAACCTTGCGACCTATCAAATGTATCGCCATCAGATCTTATTGATGATTTTTCTTATTTCAGGGTTACTTTAGAATATAGTGACATTATACCTTCTACAGAAATATTTGATGCTGCTAGTCAAGAAATTTCAATCATTCAAAATACAGTCAACCTTGAAGTAGGTAGTTATACATTGGAATATAGCACGAGTGATAGGGATGGCAATTTATCTTCATGTCAGAGCCATATTGAAGTTGTAGACAATATTGCCCCTTTGCAAGAATGCTTAGACACGATTATTCTTTATGACATTGAGTCTGGATCTATACGAGACATACAGTTAGAAGAAGTTTCTAGTCTGATACAAGATAATTGTGGCATCGCTTCTACATCACTTTCAATCGAGCAAGTAAATTGTACTGATATAGGATCTTTATTTACGATAGATGTAACAAGTATTGATATAAATGGAAATAATAGCGTTTGCCAAAGTACCATTGACATACAAAAAGATAGTCTTAATCCATTTTTTGTAAGTGGTTTATGTTTGGCTGATACCTTAAAACTATTTTCAGGAATTACTAATTCTTCAGGGTTAAACTTTGAATGGACTGGGCCCAATAATTTTTCGTCCAATTTAATGGACCCAATTCTTACAGGCATTAATGATAATAACTCTGGAACCTACATCATAAAAGCTACAAACGCTGATGGATGTGAATTTGGAGGACAATTAGATATTGAGGTCAGCTTGTTTGACAGTCCAGAAATATTCTCTAATACAAATTCCATTTGTCAGGGTGATGAGATAGTTTTAAACTCTACCAGTTTCACTGAGATTGTAGATTACTTTTGGTACGAAGGCATATCTCCTAATGGTACTTTGATTGGACAGACTGCTGGACCATCCATCATAATTAACCCAACACTTGGAGAGCATTTTTATTATGTTGAAGTAGAAGGTGAAAATTGTAATTCCAATCCTTCAAACACGCTTACGATTGAAGTATCAATTATCCCTCAAGCTATTATAGCTAATCCTTTTATTACCGTTTGTGAGGGCGATGATATCATTTTAGAAAGTGGTAATGTCGAGCCCAATTTAAATTATTTTTGGGAAGGTCCAGACGGTTACAGCTCTACTGGTTTTGCACCTTCAGCAATAACAAATGCCAACTCACTTAATGAAGGTACTTATACATTAGTTGTAGAAGAAGGTTCTTGCTTTTCTGACACAGCCGCAGCTCAAGTAGTTATTTTTGAAAATCCAGAACTGCCTATTATTTCAGCAGATAATGTTTTTTGTGAAGGACAAACTGCAGTTTTATCTGTTAACAATATTCCTAATGGAACAAGATATCATTGGTATTTTGAAGACCAATTATTTAATTCAGTTTCCACAAATAATTTAGTCATCCCTTCCATTTCATCTTCACAGTCGGGCTCTTGGTCAGTGATAGTTGAAGAAGGTATTTGCTCAAGCGACACTTCTCAATCATTTGAAATATTTGTTGAGAGTAACTTTACAATAGGCGCATCTAATAACGGTCCCATATGCGAAGGCGACTCCATTATATTGACAAGTACATTTTTACCAGGTGCCACATATATGTGGGAAGATCCTATTGGAAATCTTTTTGACGGGAGAGAAATTGAAGTTGGAGGATTTGATGGTACCTACACAGTTACCATAACTACTTCCTCAAATTGTGAGACAAGCACTAGTACGCAAGTTGAAGTGGGCATAAGACCTGAAATAACTGCCCTTAGCAATACTGCACTTATGTGTATGGATGGGCAAACTGACGTAAGTTTAATACCTACCGTTTTCCCTCCTGGCAATTATCAATATTTATGGGAAGGACCTAATGGATTTAGCTCCAATCAAGAGCGCCCAACAATTAATAATGCTAATACCAGTGACATAGGTGCTTATGCTTTGACAGTAAGGGATGGCAATTGTATTTCTAGTTCTGTTACTACAGATGTAGAATTTGAAATAATCCCCCAAGCAGCATTTATAGTGGGGAACACCACCCCGTGTGAAAATTCAACAATTCAGATAGAAATCTCTAATCCGATAACCCAGTTAAATGCAATTTGGATATGGAATACACCATTAGGTCAAGTTCAAACTTCCGTCCCATTCTTAGAAATTTCAGATTTTAGCGCATCCAATGAAGGAAACTATTCAGTAATACAAGAAGTAAATGGCTGTAGATCAGATGCTTCTAATGACATCGAAGTAAGCTTATTGAACAATCCTCCACTACCAATAATTACTGGCTCAGTAAGCTTTTGTGAAGGTGAAGAGATAATTATCCAAACTGCTGAAATACCAAATACCAACTATATTTGGATCCTTCCCGATGGCAGTACACAAGAAGATGATCACATCCTAAATATCCCTAATGCTAATATCTCCAATGAAGGAAATTATTCTGTATTTACTCAAATGGGAGATTGCCAATCCCTAAATGCTGATTTATTTTTTGTTGAAATTTTAGAAAGACCTTCAACGCCAGAATTTATTAGTAACAATATCAATCAATGCTATGATCCTTCTTCTGAAGTTATCGTTTGCATCGAAGACATCCCGCAAGCCGAATCTTTTATTCTATTTGAAGCCAATTCTGGAACAGTCATTTTAGAACAAGAAGCGCCATGTTTTGACATTTCGTTTCTATTTGGACCTAATGGTGATAATATTTCATTAGCTGCTTTTAGTATTTTAAACAACTGTCCTTCTCTTGCTAGTCAAGAAATACAAGTTGATATTTTCGGAATTCCTAATGAAATAGCCTCTCTAAATACTGATACGTTAGTCTTATGCGATCAAGAGTTTTTTAATATTACACCAGACGTCATTCCTACTGATGTAAGTATTGATTGGAGATCTCCAGATCCTGAAATCAATATCATTCCCTCGCAGAATAACAATGCGTCATTTACAAACTTAAGATCAGGCAATAACCTAATCATATTAGACAGCTACTTTGAGTCTTGTGGCCTATATGGAAGTGATACTTTAAATGTGTTGGTTTTATTAGAACTTTCAGCAGTAGATGATTTTATTTCTGGCGCATTTGATCAAACATTAGAAATTGAATTTCTCAATAACGACGATTTCACTTCCGACATATTTATCGAATCATTTGAATCGCCTCAAAGAGGAGAAGTTGAATTAATAAATAACACATTTATATATACTCCAGAATCTGCTTTTGTTGGAACTCAATTTATAGACTATACTATATGTTATGAAGCTTGTCCAGACATATGCAGCACAGCTGAAATTACAATTGAATTAGGTGACGATATAGAATGCTTTGCTGGAAATCTATTTACACCTAATAATGATGGCCAAAATGATTTTTTCATTATCCCATGCCTTAATAGTGGAGATTATCCACAAAATGCATTAAGCGTATATAATCAATGGGGAGATATTGTATATGAAGCTGCACCTTACGAAAATGATTGGGCAGGCACATTTAATAACAAAACCTTACCCACAGGCACTTACTATTATGTTTTAAATTTAGGTAATGGCTCCACACCTATTCAAGGTTTTATTGTTTTAGAATTGTGAGAATTTTCATTGTCATATTATCCCTCTGTATCTTCCAAAATTTAATTGGACAACAACAAAGACAGTTAACACAGTTTGCATCTGCAAAAATGGTATTTAACCCAGGTGCTGCAGGAGAATACCAATTTACATCTATAACAGGCATTTATAGAGATCAATGGTCTGGAATAATTGGTCGACCTCAATCGCAAGATTTGATTATTAACTTCAAAGGGATAAATAATAGATTTGGATTTGGATTTTCATTGCATAGGTATAGTATTGGCATACAAGAGAGTGTCGATATAAATGGAATTTATGCTTATAAGATTCGATTAGGTAATGGCGTTGCTAGCATGGGCATTCAGATGTCCTATAGAAATTTTGTAAATGATTTTACGAGCAATAGCCTTATAACGATAGATGGGTTTGAAAATGATCCATCTATAGAACAAGTTCGATTTCAAAGTTCCATTTTCAATGTCGGTCTTGGATTTTACTATAAAACCAAACAATACTATTTTGGCTTAGCAGCACCTAGAATGTTTCGTTCGGATTTAGACGCTATTATTACAAATTCCGTTTCTAAAGAATCCCGACATTATTATGTTATGGCAGGATTAGAATTAGAACTAAATAACGAATGGAAATTCCAACCTCAAGCATTATATAAGTATGCCGAAAATGCTCCATATGATATTGATATAACGGGAATGTTTTCTTATCAAGATCAAATGCATATGGGTGTTAATCTCCGAACAGGAGGCAGTCAATCAAGCTTATTAGAATCCATTGATTTATTAATGGGCTTAAAACTGAAAAACAGTTTATATATAGGTGTTGCCTATGACTTTACACTCACAGAAATTAGAGAATTTGAAAATGGGAGTTTTGAAGTTTTAATATCTTACGATTTAGGTACGAATAAAGGACCAGACAAGATTCAAAATCCGAGATATTTTCGATGAAATTATTCCAATTCATATTAGTAATAATTCTTTTATTTCAAGCCCTATGGGTCAAGAGTCAAGGTATTGCAAACGAAGATTGGAATGACTTAATCACCCTAAAAAATCAAACTTCTATAAACACGGAAATGTCGGAGTTCTCTCCAATATACTGGAATGATTTTATTGTTTTTGTAGGGGCGAATAAAAGAGAAAAATTATTCGATAAGAAAACAAAAGAACCATATTTTGACCTATTCCTATCAGCGCCTAACACTAAGAACGAACTAGTAAAGAGAGCTGAGTTTTCGAAGAATATTAATTCAAATTTTCACGAAGGTCCAGCATGTTTTTCAGATAATGGGAAACATATATTTTATACTAAAATACATAGTGAAAATAATATACTAATTGAAAACCAAGATGGCGTTGTACTAAACAAAATTTATGAAAGTAGATTTGCTGAGGGACAATGGGCAGAAGCAGAATTGTCAGAAATAAATATTGAAGATTACGCTTCATGTCATCCCGCACTTAATTCAAAAAATGATCTTTTAATCTTTTCTAGTGATAGACCAGGAGGCTACGGTAAAATGGATTTATATTTTAGTCATTTTAGAAATGGTTCTTGGACAGAACCAGAAAATTTGGGGCCTGAAATAAATACTGAAGAGAACGAACTATTTCCTGTAATTCATAGAAATGATTACCTTATTTTTTCTTCAGATGGCGTCAGTAAAAATCATGATTTACAACTCATAAAAGTTCAGTTAAACTCAATTTTCGAAATCCCAAAACCATTAATATTACCCCACCCTATCAATTCTGATTACGATGATTTTGGACTGGTGCTAGATGAGATTGGACTAACAGGTTACCTTACTTCTAATAGACCAGGTGGTCAAGGAAAAGATGATATCTTATTATTAGAATCTTCTAAGTCAATTTTGTCATTCGGAGAAGAGGACTATAATAAAGTTAGAATTACAGTTAATGGACCCGAGCAAGAAGTTTTGTATAATACTCAAGTTTATGTAATGCCACTTTCTCAGGAAGCAATGCTTGAATTTGACAACTCACTATTTGATATCAATAAAGAGAAAAGCGCTTCATTCCAAATAGATGAAGAAGGACGGGGTGTGTTAAGTCTAAGTGATGGTTTCAATTTAATTTTTATTGAATCTGATGGCTATAAAAATTGGTCTAAAATCGTTTCAACATCAAATAGAATTGAAAATTTAACTGCTGAATTACATAGGACTAAAAACATTCAAAAAGATACTATCATAAAATATGTTGATCGCCCGATAGTTAAAAAAATAAATAATGTAGAAGTTAAAAAAGGGGCAACACTCATCTTTAACAACATCTATTATGATTACAATAGTGATCAAATTAAAAGCGGCGCTGCTCAAGAACTGGATGCTTTAGCCAAAATTATGTTAGATCGACCCGAACTAAAAATTGAGCTTTCTGCACATACTGACTCTAGAGGAGAAGCAAATTACAATCAAAAATTATCAGAAAAACGAGCTTTATCTGCCAAGAATTATCTTATTCAAAAAGGTGTTTTTCAAAATAATATTTTGACAAAGGGGTATGGAGAGCAGCAATTGCGAAATCATTGTCGGGATGGTGTATATTGCACGGAGGCGGAGCATATTTACAATAGACGGACAGAAGTTAAAATTTTAAAATTTTAATTTAATTCCATTATATTAAAAGTCGTAAGTCACCCCGGACACTCTTCCTTTAACTCCCTTTGAGTTATTTACCAACTTTTTATTAACCATTAAATTTTTTGTCGATGTCAAAAAAGTTTATAAAACTGTTTGCCCTTGTGCTATTTGTTTCTGTCTTTCATTATAGTTGTATGAAGGATGATAGCGAAGCATTAGTAGAGGTAGTACCAATTGAAGAAGAAGCGAAATTAATTACTTACCAAACTGACGATGTTATACCAGACCAGTACATCGTTGTATTTAAAGAACAAACTTATAAAAAAGCGAAACCAAGCATTAACGGTGGAAACTATTTCCAAGCAGTCAACGATGCTAAGCTAGAAGCTGCTAAAGTTTTAGAGTCTCACAATATTGCTCCAAGCAAAATAGAAAAGACTTACGTAAAAACAATCTCTGGAATTTCTATGAAGCTTGAAGGAAAAGAGCTTAAGAAATTAACTAGTGATCCTCGAGTATCATTTATAGAGCAAGATAGAATCGTTACCGTATCTATGGGTGGCCCTCCAGGTGGCGGCGGTGGCGGTGGCGGCACCTCTCAAACCACTCCTTGGGGAGTTACAAGAGTTGGTGGAGCTATAGATGGCACAAATGCTGGTACTGCATGGATAATTGATTCTGGAATAGATCTCGATCATCCAGACCTAAATGTAGACGTTGCTAGATCAAAATCTTTCCTCTCGGGAGGCGGAGGAGCATCTTCTCCTGATGATCAAAATGGACACGGTACTCATGTTGCAGGCACGGTAGCAGCAATTGATAATAGCGAAGGTGTTATTGGTGTCGCAGCTGGAGCAACGGTTGTTTCTGTACGTGTTTTGAATAGAAGAGGATCTGGTTCTTATTCTGGTATTATTGCTGGTGTAGACTATGTTGCAGCAAATGCTGCAGCAGGAGACGTTGCCAACATGAGCCTTGGAGGAGGCGCCAATTCAGCCTTAGATGATGCAGTCGTTGCAGCGTCTGGAACTTGTCCTTTTGTAATAGCTGCCGGAAACGAATCACAAAATGCTAACAATGTTTCACCAGCTCGAGCAAATGGCCCAAATGTATACACTGTATCGAGCATGACATCAAATGATACTTGGTCATCATTTTCAAATTATGCCAATCCACCTGTCGACTATTGTGCTCCAGGCTCTAGCATATTGTCTACTTATAAAAGTGGTGGATACTCAACACTTAGTGGTACATCAATGGCTGCACCTCATGTAGCAGGCATACTCTTAATTGGAGGAATCACAACAGATGGTAATGTAGCAGGAGATCCAGATGGAAATCCTGACCCAATTGCACATCATTAATTAAAAATTATATCTTTTTAGAAGAGGCTGTCTCATAAGTAGGCAGTCTCTTTTTTTTATATGAGTCATATTAGTT
>JAHDIN010000026.1 GCA_020630775.1 Saprospiraceae bacterium
TTTTACGCATTTTTTACTTTTAAATGCCTAAACCTATTTCAGGGAGGGACAAATTATTAATTATTAATTATTCATTATTCATTATTCATTATTCATTAAGGAGCAACCTCCATGCGCTACACTTAGTATTTGGGTAAGAGACTTACTTTGTGGTCGTTGATTGAAAAGCTCTCTCCATGCGCTACACTTAGTCGAGAGGAAAAAGGGTAGACCCACTTAACCACTTAACCACTCACAACTTAACCAATTTCCAATCTCCAATCTCCAATCTCCAATAATCAATCACCAAACCCTACCTATCCACCTCCTCAACCCGCTCAATAATCAAATTACCACAGCCATCAATGAAGGCGTGAAAGGTAACACCCAATTTGACTTCAAATCCTTCTAATAGATTGATCTCTGTCCCGGAGTCGTAATCGATGATGGTGTTGTTGTCCAAAATTTGATCGGATTCAATAATGCCGTCGGTTTCGTAGACGGTATCCATGGCAGGTGTGCCGGTTAATTGATTGGCGCCTGCGTAATTCGGAGGGCAATCGCCGCCGCCATCATCAGTCGCCTCATTGCCTAAAGCAAAACCAGAAAAACCAGAGTTGACAGTTGCTGTAAAACGCCAGTCACCATTGTAATTTTGAGAAGTGACGTCAAAGATTTCTAAGGCTGTTGCTGATGATATGGAGCCGCTGGCTTTCAATAAATGTAAATCTGCAAAAGTGCTGCCTTGCCCATTGCCATCAATCCATCCGGTAATTTCATTGGCTGTATAGTACAAACTGATGTTATAGTTGCCATTAGGATTATTGTTGGTAGTCGTGATCAAAAAGTTTTTATCTGTTATGTCATTGGCTTCTGGGGCAGGACTATTGTACGACGAGCTGCCGGCATTATCAATTGAAACCGTAGTACAACCATAATCATGAGCGGATAGGTTTTCTATCGATGCCATTACGGATCCGTTATTGGAGTCGATAATATTGACTATTTCATTTGGCCCTAAATTAAACGTGGCAAATCCGTTTGTACTGTTGACATTCGTTGCTACGGGAGCGGGTACATCTGCTGAAATTGTGACATTATCTACAGCCCACCAATAGTCCCATTCTGCATAATATATAAATCGCAATTGCAAACTGCTATTGGCGTATGCAGATATATCTATAGTTTGATGGTCAGGGGCATTCCAGCCACCTAGAGAACCACTATTTTCATCGGCTGCGTAGATGTTTGTCCAAGTGGTGCCATCAAAAACTTCAACGTCTATGGTTTCTACAACACCACCATCATATATCCTAAAGTATTGGTCCCAATCTAAAACTATATTTGTGGCTCCATTTAAATTGTAAATATCAGATAGTAAGGTATCTTGAATTGTGGTACCGTTACCAGCATCATCACTATCTAGAAATGCAAAATTAGAGCCGTCAAGATCGTCGCCACCATTCGCTGTACTCAATAGCCAAGTGTCATTTGTACTGCCGCCATCCAATGCAGCCCAATTTACTGGAGTGGTATTAAAATCTTCATCCTCAAAACTGACGCCTGGTAAATTTAAATTATCATTATCGAGGATGTTAATGGTATATGTATCATTTCCACCAAGTGAAGCTCCTCCAAATGGAGCGTCTAATTCTAATATTAAAACCTCATTACCCTCGTCAACAGCATCTTGATTAATAGATAAGGTAATGTTTTGACTTGTTGTTGTGTTGGCTGGGAAGTTAATTGATGTACTGCTTATTGTGTAGTCAGCCGCACTAACGGTTGATGAAGTATTGATGATAATGCTCGCACCTGATGCAGCGGGCAGGGGATTAGAAATTTCAACATCTACAGTAATATCAAGAGTGTTGCATGATGTGCCTTCATTGACTTCTGTTCCTACAGCTGTAAATTGAATGAAATCTGCTAGGCAAACACTTGAGTTGCCTAAAATGCCTCTTCGGGGTACATTATTAGCAGGGTCCATGACAATTTGCATCCTAGCGGATTGATCATTGGTGAATAGATTCATGCAATCATCATCTGTATAGTCCATATAGTTTTCTACCATGTCTGTGCTGCCGCAAGATGTATGGTTAGGGCATCCGAAGTTTGACGCATCGGAAGTAGGTGTGTCATTACAGAAGTCATCAACACTACATCCACCATCACCCCAGATGTGCCTTAATCCTAACCAATGACCAATCTCGTGTGTAAGTGTACGTCCTTTGTTGTAAGGCGCGGCGCCTGGAAAAGGTAATGCTACTGAACCCACTGAAGAATATAGAATTACATTACCGTCTTCTGCGGCAGGTCCTGCGGAACTAGGCATTCCAGGTAATCCTGTACCGCCTGGGAATTGTGCCCATCCTAATAAACCACCAGAAATATCAAGAACCCAAATATTGCAGTATTGATCAGGATCCCATTGTGTTGCAGGTTTGATAGTCCCATCAATATAAGTGTCATTCCATGGCGGAGCGGTAAAATTAAATTCATCTCTATCACGCCTATTAATACCAGGTTCGGCAAGTGCGTTTCCATTTTCATCAACGACTGCTAAACAAAATGAAATTTGCGTATCCACAGCATTCGGATCAGACGAACCAGCCATATTCGCAAAGTCTATATTTATTTGACTGAGTTGCTCATTGATATAATTTCGTCCAACGTTAGGTGTGGCGCCCTGATTTTGATCATCATGAATGATGTGAAATATTACAGGAATCTCATAAGCGACCATGGACTTTTGAGGATTTTCTCTTAATGCCTTTTTCTTGGCAGACATCCATTCTTCGAATTCTTCGATGCTTGGTGAATCATATTTTTCTTGAAGTCTTTCATTATACTCATTGGACCAACATCTTATAATAGGATTCCCTTTTGCATCAAATTGTGCAAATAACTGAATTGTAAAAAGACTAATAGTAAATAGAAGAAAGCTCTTTTTAATTACAGACATAGATGTATTATGAGTATTGAAAATATTACTGCGCTAGGGAAGGGGACTAAAGCAAATCTAAAATAATCAATTTCAATTATATATGATGATGTGTATCGTATTTGTCCCTACAAATCGATCTTTTATAATGTTTGTGGCTAGTTTATTTTAACCCGAATTATGCGTTAGAACTTCGTTATGAGATCTTAAATTGCAATAAATCAGCGACTTAAATTCGAAAAGCATAGCATCGTTATGGTTAGAGAATTTAAGATGGCGAAGCTTCTGATTTGCAGCAATTTAGGATCGTAATAGATTTTCTAATGTATATTTCGGGTTTAAGCATTTGCTAAGAATGTAGCTGCAGAGACTTTGTTTAGCTCAAGAAAGGTCTTCGTGGTTGAAAATTAAATCAAAGGTATTTCCTTGTTGAAGCTGAATTTTTAGAGTTATTTTCCCACCTATTTTATCCGTATAAGAATTAGGCACACGAGTGCACCTAATTCGAAGATTTTAAGAAGGCATTTAATTGGTCTTTTCTAGATCTACTAACAGGGATCTCTACTTCATCTATATAAATGGCATTTGAGGACCATTTAGCTACATGGTTCTTATTTATAATGAAACTTCTATGACATTGAATAAACTTGTCATCAGATAGAAATTTCATCATATGGGCTAAACTTTTCCTAACCAAAACAGGATCTTGGCTTGATAAAAAGACTTTAATATAAACATGACTTGAGTGAATGTATTGAATGTCGTTTTCGTCAATATGATGAACCTGTTCGCCATCATTTAATTGAATCTTTTTGGTTGGATTTGTTTGATCGCTAAGCGTATTTGAAACGGCTAACTCTACTGTTGTCCAAAGTGTTTCTTTGCTTATAGGTTTGGCTAGATACCCTTGAGGTTTAAGCTTAAATATCTCTGACATAATATTTTCATCAAGTTGAGAAGTCAGAAATACAAAAGGAAGATTAGGGTATTTTGTTTTAATGAATTTTCCTAAATCAATGCCGGATTTTTCACCATATAGTCGGATATCAATTAGAATTATATCTGCATGCTTCGTCTCTATATCGCTAACGGCTTCTTCATAGGAAATTGGATTGCTGAGGACCTCGTGGCCCCTTTCTTCTAAATAAATTTTGATTCCCTCAGCAATTAAAGTTTCATCTTCAACGATGATAATGCTGAGTTTTCTCATAGGTTAGATATTATTTTTTCTTTAAAGGTTACTTGGGTGGTGGCACCACCGTTATTAAATTGTTTTAATTCACCTTTTAATTGCCGAGCCATACTCGAAATTAATAGGGTGCCCATGCCATTTGATTTGTCTTGAGACTGTTCTTGAAAACCAGGACCATTATCTCTAAATGAGAATAAAAAAGCATCATTGGATTGTTCAATACTAAGATTTAAGAGCAATTCATTATGATCGGTTCGACCATACTTGTGGGCATTGCTGATGAGTTCGGTACATATAATACCGAGGGGAAGAATTGTTTCCAAATTAAGGTTTTTTGTGGTTATGTTGAGTTCGTATCTGAATCGTAACTCTTGACTCATCAACGCATTGTAATTGTCAAAAAGTTCCATGAAATAATTATTTAAATTAATTAGTTCAAATTCACCAGTAGAGTAGAGTTGGTCATGAATCATGGATATGCTTCTAATGCTATTCGAAATTTCGTCTAAGAAGTTTTTGTCGCTCTCTTCTTTTAAAAATTTTGATTTAAGCAATACCAGGCCTATGATCACCTGAAGATTGTTTTTGACTCTATGGTGAATTTCAGATAATAGGGTAGTTTGTTTTCTAAGTGCTTCTTCTAAAGCGAGGTTTTTTTGGTTGATGACTTCATTTTGACTTTCGATTAAAGCTTTTTTCTTTTTTATATTTCCGATTAACAATAAGAGTAAAGTCAATAGCACACTTCCTAGTCCAACCAGCCAGGTCCAAAATTTAATTCTCCTTTGTAAGGTTTTGTTTTTATTAGCTTCATCCTGAACAGCATTTTGGATTTCAATTTCACTAACGATATTTTGATCTGTTGTCTTATTCAATTTCTCGGTGTGGAATGAGGACAGTGTTAGATAATGATCTGTTGAGTCTTGAACATTTTTTTTATTCCAACAAGTAGCTATTCTTTTATTAATTGCAGCCATTACATAGTGATAGTAGTATTCTTTCTCTTCGATTTTTTTTGAATATCCAACGGCTATTTGTAATTGATTTAATGCTTCATCTGTTTGATTATTGTCGATTAAAATTCTAGAAGTACCTAATTTCATAAAACATGCACTCCAATATGAATCTAGTCCTAAAGCATATTCGCATGCTTCTTCATAATAGCGAATGCCTTCTTCATAGTCTCTAGTTAACATGGCGCTCAAAAGGTAGCCATCCATTACGGCTCTGTATACTCCGTGCGTCTTTCCTAAATCTATAGCTTCTTTAGCTAGAGTGACAGCAGAATCTCTCACTGCATAGATTCTCTGATATGAAGAGAAACGCATTTTAAACCTTGCTAAACTTTTCTTAAGGTCATTTTTTTGGATTAACTCTAATGCTTTTAGATAATTTCTTTTGCAATCTAGAGCTCTGCCTATGGTTTCATGTATCCGACCAATAGATAAATAAGTTTCAGCCAATACCTCGGGGTAGTCATTTTTATTGGCAATAGAAATTACTTCATAATAGCCTTGAAGTGCTGGTTCGTAATCTTTAAGCATTTCATAGGCTTCCATCGCGTTGACCTTAGCTGTCAGATAATATTCGCATTCTAAAATTTGATTGTCAGTTGCAAATCTATTAAGAGACTCAAATTGTTTTAAACCTGATTCGGGTTGATATCTCCAAATCAAAGTCTGAATGTCATTGGCAATTTTGAGTATACTTTCTTTATTACAAGATGTGTTGGCATACAAATGCTTACTGCTTACTAACAACAGTAAGCATAATATGAAAGTATATACGTCGGTAATTTTCAGCTAACCAAGTTTTGATAATTGCTAATAGAATCAAAATAAATATAGTCAAATTAGAAGTCGCATCTTCGTAAAATGCACTCAATTATATTTTGAGAAATTTAGTAGCTGATAATTTAAACTACACATGCCATTCAGAACATATTTCTTACCATTCAGAACACATTGCGATTATTTTTAGCATTTTATGGCTTAAAATTTTATTTTAAAATTAAATAGTATATCCTCAAATGACAACACCAAGATTGATTGAGATTGAGTAAAATTTGAAAATCAATGCTGTTTTATACCCCGACCAATTGTTCATAAACATGAACAGATATGAGACGCTTCCCAAGCGTCTCTTTTTTTTATGGGCTAATCCTCAAAATAGGAAAGGCCCTAAGAGTGATCTTAGGACCTTTGCAACGAAACGACTTTTATTTTATTCGCAATCTTCTTTTAGCGTTTTTAATTCTTCTCGAGAATTAATCGATAGTTGAGAACCATCTTCCATTTCTACTGTAATCGGCCATACTATTTGAGGCATAGCTGCAGAATCAGGATTATCTCTTCTCCATTGCCTCACGGCTAATTTGGCTTCTCGTCTGCTGTTTACTTCAGTTTGTGTGTTATCGGCAAATTCGATAGATATTGGCCAAACCACTTCAAAACAATGTCTCGCTTGGCCTCTTCCATCTCTTTGACATGCGACTATAATTCTTCTCAATTCAAGTCTATCATCAGCACTGATAATTTCTCCATTATCGTTAATAAGTTCGACAGGATAAGCTATCTGAGCGCGGCCTTGTACATCTAGATTGTTTTGTCTCCAGTCTTTAATTTGGTCTTTAGCATCTCTAAATGATTCTGCTTCTAGAGTTGTACCATCAGGGAGGTCTATATTAATGGGAAATAAAATTTCGTAACAACCACCAGGACCTGATCTCGTTTCTAAACTGATGCTTTGTAATGATTCGTCTGCAAATGCTTCACTTTGGCTGTCCTCATCTTTAGAGCAAGAAACCAATAATAGTGCGAATAAAAAGGCTAAGATAATTCGTAATTGCATGTTCTTAATTTATGTTTTTTTAAATGGTTGACGGATTTTTGACAGAGGTATTATTAAAAGGTTTAATCACGCATAAAGAAAATAGGAATTTACAGAACTAACTCGATCTTTTACCAAAATAATCTTGTTCTCAATTGTTGCACTCTATCCATCTTCTAAAATAAATTCCAATGGAATTCGAAAGTGGGCTCTTCTTCCGCATCTGGATTGGTTTCATACCAGTCTTCGATTGCTATGTCAAGCAAAGCATCCGAGTCCACGCTTAAAGCTGTGCCATCAGGTAACAAGACATTGAGCGGATCCACAAATTCAAAGCACTAAACATATGCTTCCTCTTCAACTTCAACTTCAACTTAATCTTCTTAATTATGTATTGTCGGACTTGAAACAGGCAAAGGATTATTTACCCTACCTGCATTTTAATATTTTTACGAAAAAAAATATCCAATGGCTAATGAATCGCGAATAAAGTCCTTTAAACAAGGCCTTTTGTTAGGCTTTCTATGTGTAGTTTTTTTTGGAATGCCTAGCTCTTGTAAACAAGATGAAGCTAAATCAGCGGATGCTTTATCAAAACAAGAGCAAGGAAAACCATTCATGATACATACAGTCTACTTTTGGTTTAAGGATGAGGTGCCTCAAGAAAGGAAGGTCGCATTTGAAAAAGATCTGGCCGAACTAGGAAAAGTACCGTCGATCCAATCTTATTATTATGGTCCACCTGCACCGACTGAAAATAGAGATGTTGTTGATAGTTCTTATGATATGGCGATCAATGTGCATTTTGCAAGTGTAGAAGATGAAGCGGCTTATCAAATAGATCCTATACATTTAAAATTTGTAGAAGAATGTAAAGATCTATGGGACAAGGTGGTTGTTTATGATAATATCGTCCGCTGATTTTAAGTCAATCTGAAGAAAAATTTAATGACCATCCATACTTAATGGAGGCATAACGTATAAGAATGACTGTGCCAATGGCGATCACAATATTGAGATCGTCAAATTGGGAGAAAGCGTTAAGGAGCAGATAAATAATGCCGCCAATCAAACAAGCGGTGGCATATATTTCTTTTCTAAAGATTAATGGAATTTCATTAGTAAGCACATCTCTAATGACGCCACCAAAACAAGCTGAAATAATGCCCATCAGGATGCAGTTTTCAATACGGAGTTGATACGCTAAAGCTATTTTGATGCCCAGAATCGTAAATAGTCCAATACCTATAGTGTCAAAAAGAAAAAAGCTTTTTCGAAACTGAACAACGATTTTTCTAAATAAGAAAGCCGCTAATGCACCTACGAGTATAGCTAATAAATAATTCCTATCGTTGAGCCATCCTACAGGAAATCGTCCAATTAGGACATCCCTGAGCGTGCCGCCACCAATGGCTGTCACAAATCCAATTACAATACTGCCCACCAGATCAAAACGTTTATCTATGGCAGTTAAAACACCTGATATGGCGAAAATACAGGTGCCAAATAAATCTAGTGTGTATATCCAATTCACTATATATATTTGTAAATGTGAAAGTAGAATAATTATCTAAAGGCGAATAATAGATGATATATTTCTAGAAAATAATTAAACTTTAGACCGACTTGTCTAGTTTAACATCTAATGAAGCGATTAAATACAAGAGATCATATCATCAAAACCGCGTCGGATTTGTTTTATAAACAAGGATATAATCTGACAGGTATTAATGAGATTATTGAAAAGGCAGGGATCGCAAAAGCTACTTTGTATGCCCACTTCAAATCTAAGGATGATCTATGCATCGCCTATATCAATGACAGAGATCAATCTTTGTTGGAGGACTTAGAGGCCTTCTGCGCGCAGAAACCTAAAGGGAAAAAACAGGTGATAGCTGTATTGGAGTTTTTGCAAAACTTCTTCAATTCAAAAGGATTTAATGGGTGCTGGTGTTTGAGAACTATTTCCGAATTGCCTCAGGATAATAAACTGATCCGACAAACTATCCAGGCCAATAAGCAACATTTTTTGAAATTTATAGAAAGCTTGATAGCTTCAAATCTAGAAGGGGTGAGCAAAGCAAAATCTAAACGATTAGCACAATCAACGTATTTGCTTTATGAAGGTGCTGTTACAGAAAGTTATCTTCAAAAAGAGGAATGGCCCATAACCAATGCAATTGACGTTTTAAAGACATTATTGAAAGGATTGTAATTTTTTTATTGAACTATAGACAGACTTGTCTGTATTGTTAGTATCAATTTTAAAAAACATAAATAAATACAATGTCAAATTTTAAAAACAAGATTGCAGTTATTATTGGAGGTACTAGTGGTATTGGTTGGGCTACAGCTCAGCAATTAATTAATCAAGGCGCTCAGGTTCATATCGTTGGAAGATCTCCGGAGAAAATAAATGATCAAGATAATCTGGTAAAGCATAAGGTAGATATTACGAATGCTGATGATGTTCAAGCTTTTATTAATACAATCAACACTTGGAGCAACGTAGATTATTTAGTCAACGCTTCAGGTATCTTTGGTCCTAAGCCATTCCTAGATCATACGGTAGCGGATTATAATGCGTATATGGATCTCAATAGAGGCTTCTTTTTTATTACTCAGGCTATTGCAAATAAAATGAAGGATACCAATGGTGGATCTATTGTAAATGTAGGCTCTATGTGGGCGAAACAAGCTGTAAAGGCCACACCGTCAAGTGCTTATTCTATGCAGAAAGCAGGCTTGCATTCATTAACTCAGCATTTAGCTATGGAATTATCAGAGCATAATATAAGAGTAAATGCAGTATCTCCAGCAGTGGTTAATACGCCTGTGTACCATGGGGTTTTTGGAGGGGCTTCGCAAGCTGAAGAAGCATTGGTAGGCTTTAACGCATTCCATCCAATAGGAAGAAATGGGACGCCAGATGATGTGGCGCATAGTATAACGCATTTATTATCAGAAGAGTCAAGTTGGATCACTGGTTCGATTATGGATGTCGACGGAGGTGTCATGGCTGGCCGTAATTAATTATAAACAAGTAAAAATATTTTAATCATGCCTACAAAAATTAAAATCAAGAATATCCCAACGGGTTACCAATCAATTATAAGTAACGGTAAACATTCTATTGTCGGGGATGAACCCATTCCTTCTAAAGGAACGGATCTAGGACTAAGTCCTACGGAGCTATTGCTGGCTGGTATTTCAATGTGCTATACCATTTGAATTTCAAAGTGTCGCTTTAGATTTTTAGATTATTTGTTCAAATTCAAGGCAGAAAACGTAGGCATAGCTCAAGCTACGGCGAGGCTTTCTAACGAAGAAGTTGGAGAAATAGTCAAAAATATATGCGGCGTTTTGATGGTCAATTGGTATGAGGTAGCTACAATTAGAAATGTAGCGAGAAGAAATAATATTGAAATTGGACATGTGGATGCAGAGCTAAAGCAAACTGCTCGAAGAAATGCGGATGGGTCATTTACGACTACTGTAGATTCTTCAATTCGTATTGAAGGAGATATTACAGAAGATCAAAGAGATATGCTGATAAAAGAAGCAGATAATTGCTATGTCACGAGACTGGTTAAGGGAGATTGGGTCTTTAATGATTCTAGCTCGTTAAATGTTGAAGAAAGTCAGGTGTTGAATGAACAACTTGCGTAGAATTTTATTAACCTTATAGAAAGACTATAAAGTAGTACAAAGTTTTTTCATAGTTTAGTCAAAGGAGATGCCCTATAACATCTCCTTTTTTTATTGCGCTACAGCCTTTGGATTCAGTTTGGACTTAAATTCGAATGGCGTTTGGTGCATGATTTCCTTAAACTTCCTATTAAAATAAGACAGATTGTTATACCCACTTTTATAGCAAATCTCTGATATCGTCATATCCTCGTTGTTGGTTAACAACTTGGTAGCAAAGTCTATTTTGTATTCATTGAGTATCGCTGTAAATTTTTTGTTGGTGTGTCTTTTAACGAACTTATAAAAGCCTGCTTCTGTGAGATTGAGGCTTTTGCTGATTTGGCTAATTTCTATCTCCTTCTGAAAATTATTTTCTATGTAAGCCAACATTTTCGTCATGCGATGTAATTGAGTGGTGTTTAAGTTAGAAACATATCTAATGTCACAGATAGGTTCTTTTGCAGTAAAGTCAGATAAAAACTGGAGTAAGTTCAGTAACTCAATTAGTTTGTTTAGCCCCACAGCATATATTATCTTTTCGATTCTACTATAAATGTCATTGAGTGCTATGCCTTTAAATACAATGCCGTTTCTAGCTCTATTTATGAGTTTGTCAATGGCTTTAGTTTCTGGTAGACTCAGAAAGTCTTTACCCAAAAAGTCCTTATTGAATTGAATAACTAATTGCTCCGTCTTTTGAGGAGTAGTGAATCCATGAGGTAAATTCTGACCTAGCATGACGAGATCTCCTTCCTTATATTCTGAGATATTATTACCCACATAGCGCTTCCCATTTGATTGAGCTGTAAAGCAAATTTCTATTTCTGGATGGTAGTGCCATGCCTGCGATAAAAAGGGTCTGTTTTCTCTGATCACGCGCTTGGCGATGAACGAGGAAAAGGCTCTATTTTCAATTAATTCATATTCGGGCCGCATCAGTGATATTGTATTGTTAACAATTAGCTGTATAGTATAGTATTATAAATTTACAGTTTGATGTAATGTTTTCAATGTTAAATGATGAATATTGCGATTATTATTATAGAGCTGAACTATAATTTTAATTCTTATCAATTTAACCTAATTAAATTATGAAAAAACCTCTCTTATCGAAATTCAAAGACTTATTTATCCTGTCCTGCTTGACTTTATTGAGTATGACAGCCTACAGCCAAAGCTCCGTAAGTGGGCAGGTGTTGGATGAAAATAACGATCCCATAATCGGTGCTACAGTCCAAGTTGTCGGTGAATCAGCAGGTACGATAACTGATCTTGATGGTCAGTTTACTATTAGTGTGCCAGGCTCATCGAGCATGCTAAAAGTGAGTTATTTAGGCTATTCAACTCAGATGATCAACTTGTCTGAAACAGGTATGAATAACATACAGATAGCGCTCTCAGAGGATGCATTAGCATTGGACGAAGTGGTGGTAACAGGTACGTTTACAGGAAGAACCCAAAGAGATGCACCTATGTCATTAACTGTCCTCAATTCAGATCAGTTATCCAAATTAGCAAGTAGTTCACAAGCCGATGTTTTAAGAACAGTCCCTGGTATCACCGCAGAAGGTGGTGGTGGTGAAGTAGCGACAAACTTATTTGTTAGAGGTTTCCCATCTGGTGGTCAATATGCCTTTACACCATTGCAGATAGATGGTATTCCTATTTTAAGTACGTTCGGTCTAAACTCTTCGGCGCATGATGTTTATTTCAGAAATGATATTGGCATCAGAAGCTTAGAATTTGTTCGTGGTGGTTCTTCTACATTATTTGGTGCTGGATCAGTTGCAGGTATTGTCAACTACAACAGCATTAGAGGTTCTGATAATCCGATGAATAAAGTCCGCTTAGAATGGGCTGAGGGCGGTAGACTTAGAACTGACTTTTTAACAGCTGGACCATTGGCTGAAAATCTATATTATGCCGTTTCTGGTTTTTATAGATATGATGAAGGGCCTTTAGAAACAGGTATGCCTACAAGAGGTTATCAATTAAGAGGTAACATCAAAAAGGTATTTAATGATGGTAAAAGTGCTTTGGTCGTAAGTGGCCAGAAAATCGATGATAATGTACAGTTTTATCTCCCATATCCTTTAGATAATTCTACAGGAGAAAGATTACGTCCTATTGGTAATGATGGTGAAGAGATCTTTACAATGCTTTCAGGAGACCTTAAGGACTTCGCTTTTGATACACCTAATGGTCGATTTAAATCACCAATTGGTAATGGTGTAACTACAAACGGAAGCTTCATCATGGCAGACTTGAACCATGCTTTTGGTAATGATTGGAGATTATCCATGAAAACAAAGGCTGCCAGTTACAAGCATTTCTTTAACTTATTCTTAGATGGTGATGGTGTGCATAACACACCGGAAGATCAAGCCAACTACCTTATTGATAGAGGGTTGCCAGCAGATGCTACATTTACATATGCGGATGACCTAACGCAATTAGGAGCTAATGATTTATTATTTGAGAATAGAGTTTTAGATAGACATAGAGATATGGAAGAATTGGTTGGAGAGGTAAATATTACCAAGACGATCAACAACCACAATTTCACTGTAGGGACATTCATGGCGCACACAAGAGCTGATGACAACAACTGGATTCACAATGTATTAGGAGATTTCACCAATTCTCCAAGAGCGGTGTCTGTTTCTTATACGGATGCAGCAGGTGAGAATGTAGATTATTCTACTGCAGGTTTTATCAATGGTAGACAAACATCTAACAGATATCATGAAAGTTCGAAAGTAGCCCTTTATGCGGCTGACGAAATTAAAGGTGAATCTTTTGATTTAGATATCGGTGTAAGATGGGAGCGAGCATCTGGTTTGATTTCTAGAGAAACAGGTGTAGGTTCTAATACATTCCAAAAAGGAACCGTTTCAGCAAATGATATAGCTATAGCTGTAGCTGGTTTATATAGAGTCAATGCGACAACAAATTTATATGCGAATTTCTCAAGAGGATATTTCTTTCCTCAATTAAGAAGTGTATCATTCCCATTACCGGGCGTGCCACAGTCTTATGAAACAGAATCTGTAATTCAAGGTGAAGTGGGTGCTAAATATTCTAGTGGACAATTAGCAGCAACAGCTGCTATATTCTACAACACATTAAGTGATAGAAGAAATGTAGACTTTATCAATGATCCTAATAACCCAGGTAATGTAATTGAAGAAGTCGCATTACAAAGTACAAGAACATATGGTCTTGAAGCAAATGTCAACTATGCAGTATCAAATGGTTTTTCAGTTTTTGGAAACTTAACTTACCAAGATCATCAGTTTACAAAAGTGGAATCATCTCCAGAACAAGAAGGGAATAAAATCGCAAGGATACCTAACATCATGGGAATGGTAGGTGTTAATTATGATAATTCTGGTTTTGACCTCAACTTAACGTCTAACTTCTTAGGTAGCAAGTTTGCCAACAATAGCAATACTGTTGAGTTAGATGGATTCAATATTGTTCGTTTAGATACAGGATATAGCTTTGGTCTAGGTGAAGGCGATGAGAAAATGCGAATTGGATTAGCTGTATTCAACTTACTAGATAGTGCAGGTATCACTGAAGGATCTCCAAGACAAGGAAATAGCCAAGTTGGTGGAGGCGAATTCTTTGTAGGTAGACCTATTTTACCAAGAAGAATCTTCCTTAGAGTAGGCTTCGATTTTTAATAGAAATAGTTTTTTCATAGTTTTAAAGCAAGGAGGAATATCCCCATTTCCTCCTTGCTTCTTTTTAATATATCAAAGTCTGTTTCTTGAATGTTAGAATCTGATGCAATAAAAATTTTAGAAGACAACTGGCGGGAAAGTTTTACGATTCCAACAGCGAAGCTATATCCATTTCAATGGATGTGGGATTCTGGCTTTGTAGCACTCGGGCGTGCGGCTCAAGATATCGACAAAGCAGTATCTGAGATATACGCTATGTTTTCGGGGCAATGGGAAAATGGGATGCTCCCTCATATAATTTTCCACAGCGAAAATGAAACGACCTATTTTCCAAATTTTGATTTTTGGAACTGCAATGTCAATCCGGGAGCACCTGTATCTCCCAAAACTTCTGGTATTACCCAGCCTGCAGTTTTTGGTTTTGTTATGGAAGATATCTGGCGATCGCATCATCAAGATCCGAAGGTCAAAAAAATGATCGAAGATCTTTTACCCAAATTGATCCACTATCATCGGTTTTTATATGAATATCGAGATCCATTTAATGAAGGATTATTTTTCATATTCCATCCTTGGGAATCAGGTAGAGATAATTCTCCAATTTGGGATGAGGCCATCAATCGAATCAATATTGATAAATCTCAATTGCCGAACTACACCAGAAGAGATACGCAAATAGCTGATGCTTCTGAACGACCGACTTCGGATCAGTATGATAAATATGTGTACCTTCTCGAACTAGGTAAAAGACATTTATATGACGGGAAGGGTATAGCTGAAGAAAGTCCTTTTTTAATTCAAGATTGTATGATGAATGCGATCTTGATCAGATCTAATGAAAGTATCTTACGATTGGGAGAAGAATTTGGCGTCGATACATCATACATCAAAGAAAAGAATGCATTAAGCAAAGCCCATTTCCTTACCAAGTTGTGGAATGAAGAATTGAAGACTTTTGTTTGTTTTGATTTAGTGTCGAATGAACAAATTAAGCATAAAGAGATCGGCGGCTTTATTGCCATGTTTGCTGGTTTGGCTAACGAAGAGCAAGTAGGGCACATGGTTGCTTATTTAGAGGAGCTGCATCAAAGAGGCTATTTTTTATGTCCGAGTTTTGATGTTGATAGTCCTTTGTTTGATTCTAAGAGATATTGGAGAGGTCCTATCTGGCCACAAATGAATTGGATGATCCATAAAGGGCTTTTACATTATGGCCAAAAAGAGCTGGCTGAAATTGTCAAATCAGACTTAATTAGTTTAGTGACCCATCTCGGTTTTTATGAATATTTCGAATCTGAAAAGACCAAAGTAAGATCACTTACTCAAGGCTATGGTGGCGGTAATTTTTCTTGGACAGCTTCATCAATTTTACACCTATTAACGACTGAATGAATACAATAGATTATATCGTCATCCTGAGTTATGTGATTGGCTTTCTTTTTTTAGGAAGACTATTTAAAGATTCTAAAAACAGAGAGGATTACTTTTTAGGTGGTCGATCTTTTCATTGGTTTCCTTTGTCATTAAGTACGGCTGCGACACAATTGTCCGCGATTTCATTTATTTCAGCGCCAGCCTTTGTAGGTCTGAAAGAAGGCGGCGGCCTGATGTGGTTGACTTATGAATTTGCAGTCCCATTAGCGATGTTGTTTCTGATGATCTATCTCATACCACCGATGTTTAAAATGGGGATCGTCAGTGTCTATGAATTTTTGGAAAGACGATATCATGCATCAACAAGAGTTTTGTTGAGTGCGGTATTTCAGATATCTAGAGGTTTCGCGACGAGTGTCATGATTTATACAGTCGCCTTAATTTTGAAAAGTGTGATGGATATTCCGATGTGGCAAATCATCATATTGATCGGTGTGGTGACATTGGTGTATTCTTATCAAGGTGGTATGAAAGCCGTCGTTTATGGGGATATGATCCAAATGATCATTCTATTTGGGGGTATCATCATTTGCTTTATCTATGGTTTGAAATATTTAGGAGGTTGGGACAACTTTATTGCTAATGTAGATACGGCTAGATTAACCGCTGTAGATTTTGGCAATATGGGCTTTAAGAAAGGAGATGAGTTTGGATTTTGGCCAATGCTAATTGGGGGTTTCTTTTTATATGCTTCTTATTATGGAACCGATCAAAGTCAAGTGCAGAGATTGTTTTCTGCTAAAGATATAGGTACAGTTAGAAAGGCACTTTTATGTAATGGCTTAATGCGATTTCCGATAACATTAACCTATTGCATTATGGGTTTGATTATTGGGACGATGGTGCTGACCATGCCTGAATTTAAATCTATGATTCCGGTCGATAAACCGGATATGATGATCCCGATATTTATAAGAGAGTATTTGCCTCATGGCATCATAGGTATTTTGATGGTCGCGATTTTCTCAGCTGCCATGTCTTCATTAAGTAGTGCAATCAATAGTTTAAGTGCCGCCACAGTAGAAGACTTTTTTAATCGAGATAAGCAACTCAAAGAGTCGACTTATATCAAGTACTCGAAAATGGCAGCCATCTTTTGGGGTGTGTTCTGTATCGTCTGCGCCTTCTTTACAGGAGATATTGCTAAGACGGTTATTGAGGCCATTAATAAGGTAGGGTCTTTATTCTATGGGCCAATACTCGCTACGTTTATATGTGCATTGGGCATCAAGAAAAGTAATGCTTTAGGTGCCAACGTTGGTCTTATTGCTGGTGTCCTTATTAACTTCGTATTGTGGAAGTTCTTTCCAGAAATATTTTGGTTTTGGTGGAATGCCATCGGCGGTATCGTCACCTTTACGTTGAATGTTGTCGTCAGTATGTTTACTTCAAACCAGAAGGAAAATAAATCCTTTGGCTTCGATAAAGTAAGCTATTCTAAAGCAGCCATTCTTCTTTTGTTCTTCATTATTATAGTCGTCGTTTCGATGAATATGTCGAACTTCCTATTGTAATTATGAATTATAACCCGAACTATATAATAGGAATTGTAGCGAAAGTTCAAAGTTCAATAAAATCAAATATCTATGTGATGAATCATAGTTTTTACTATGGTGAAGAACAAACGTAGTGTTAGGTATTTGATTTTGAAGTAATTTGGACTTGCAGTAGATTCTCTATTGCATAGTTCGGGTTAATACTACCTTGCTTTTTTTCTTATCGCTTTTATCCCTTTAGCTACTGCTTTCTATTGGTACAACCCCCAATCAAAAATTTCTAAGTGGTCAGGTATAAATGTCAGAAATCCAAAATCCTTTTCAATATTTGAATGGTTGTTCTTTTCTGTGGCCAGCTTCTCTATAGTCTATGGCTATATCAATCTCATCATACACCAAATGGGATTCTACGAACTATTTTTTACCGATATAATGATGGGGAGCGAAGAAGCCAAGCAAGTCGTCGAAGAATTTTTAGCTGTTTACGGCAATAAGCATCGACACTTTGGACACGGTGTTTTTCACGGAATCATCATCGCTTTCGTTTTTGTACTTCCTTTTTTGGGCTTAATTACCTTATTCCAAGGTAAGTCTAAAAAGTTTGTTGTACATCACTTTTCTTATTGGCTGGTGACTAGTGCTATAATGGGCGGTTTTATTTCTGAGTTTGTTTAATTTTTGGCCCCATCCCGGCCTTCCCTTAGAAGGGAAGGAGTTAGTAGTTTCTTATACCATAAACCATAGACCTTATGCCTCCCAAGTCCCCTTTCAAGGGGATTTAGGGGTCTAAAAAACGATTTTATTTTATTTACTTTATTTCAGTTTGGACCCATCCCGGCCTTCCCTTGGAAGGGAAGGAGTTAGTAGCTCCTTAAACCATAATCCATAGACCCTATGCCACCCAAGTCCCCTTATAAGGGGATTTAGGGGTTCCAAAAACGATTTTATTTTATTTACTTTATTCCAGTTTGGACCCATCCCGGCCTTCCCTTAGAAGGGAAGGAGTTAGTAGCTCCTTAAACCATAATCCATAGGCCCTATGCCTCCGTTAGGGGTCCCAAAAAAGAGCTTTTAAATAATATATTATATGGCCAAAGTAACAAATAAAAAAAGACATACATCTCAATACCCCCACATAAAACCCTAAATTAGAACCATAAATCATTATCCACCATGCGACCCATATTACTTATCGTCCTCTTTAGAATAAGTACTACGCTACTAACAGGACAACAAATTATCGATACTTCCTTTCAAAAATCCTCCTTGCCTACATATAACAAATACGTTATAAAAGACAACTACTCCAATACTGATTCTAGCTTCAAAACCATGGCTATACAGCAACTTGATAGTGATTTTTTCAATCGTGGTTTTATATCGGATGTGGCTTTAACCATGCAAGGTCAGATGCCGGGCATTCAAACATATAATCGAGATGGGAATCCTAATAACGATGCCTTGTTTAGAGTAAGAGGCATCAATAGTTTTTTGCCACGCAGTCCTCAAATGATTATTATCGATGGGGTACCGAATCAATCTTTTAATAATATAGATCCAAATGATATCGTTTCAGTCCGGATTCTAAAAGATGCCGCAAGTCAGTCTATTTATGGAATGCAAGGGACTAATGGTGTTGTAATGATAGAAACCAAAGCCAAGCAGTTTGAGCAGGATACATTTCAGATCCGTTATGAGGGGCAATGGAGTGCGTCTAGTATCGCGGCAACGACGCCAGCATTTACAGGGGATCAGTTTAGAGATATAGGGGGTTTTGATTTGGGTGGCAATACAGTTTGGGTTGATGAGATCACCCAGTCAGGATTAGCTCAGGCGCATCATCTAAGTATCAATGGTCGTAAGTCTGGTGTTAATTATTTTTTGAGTGGCCACTATCGAGATCTGACGGGTACTCTTAAAAATACGGGATATGATCGTGTAAACTTAAGAGGACAAATCTCTGGTAAATTGTTGGATGATAAATTAAGTTATCAATTGGATGCCAATATCAATAATGTCCAAAGGCAGATAGGGATCCCTGAAGCTTTTCGATATGTGAATAGTTTTAATCCTACAGCGCCATCATCAGAACAAGCATTACCCATCCCATATAATTGGTCGCAATTTGGCGGGTACTATGAAAACTTAGGATTGTTTAGTTCATTCAATCCTTTGTCTATGGTGGATCAAAATCTAAGAGAAGGCCGTTCTAGATGGGCGACCTTGGCATTAAATGTCAGCTACGAAATATTACCCGATTTGGATGTGCATGTTAGGCATTCAAGAATAAGACGCTTTGACAATAGACGGTCGCTTTTTGCGCCTACATCTATATTTGGGGGTAATGCCGCCTTTCCAGCGGATTCACTCAGAGGCTTGGGTGTTTTAGCAGATACAGATAATGATTTTGATGTTACGGAAGTCTACTTTAATAAGAGTGACGTATTCTCGAATATCCAAATGCACAGCACCTTAGGTGTAGTTATGCAGCAAGGGAGATATGATCACTTACGCATTGATTTGACAGGCTATAAAGAAGATGGCATTTTAAATGCGGATAGGGCAGGGCAGTCCGCTGATTGGCAAGATGTGGCTACTAATACAGAACAACGTATTGAGGGATGGGATGATAACTTGATGCGTGTGTTTGGTGGTGTAGATATGTCAATCAATAAGCACTATTTTGTTGATGCCAATTTTGCTTTCAGTACCTCCAGTAAACTAGGAGAAAATGCAAATACGGGTTTCTTTTATGGTCTAGGCTTAGGCGCTGATATCAAAGCGATCAGTGATTTGCCCTCCTTTGATTATATGAATGTCCGAGCAAGCTACGGTGTTTCAGGAAATTTACCTTTTGAAGGGGGCTTGTCAAAGGATAAATATCGTATCCGTACAACCAATGGCGTGACAGATTCTTTATTGGTCCAAGAAGCCAATCCCGATATGTCTTCAGAAAAGAAAAGAGAAATCAATTTAGGATTAGATCTTAAAAAATCTGGGTATTACCTGCATGTAGATATCTATCAAAAAGACCTATTTGATGTTATATATCAAGAGCCATCGAATTTTCCAGGTAGCTTCGGTAATCAGTTTCAGTTAAGTACACGCGGTGTCGACTTGAATCTCGGTTTTGATATCATCAATAATACCCATTCCCAACTAACCACTTGGGTAAATGTAGCCTATATCGCTTCTACTTTTAAGAATACTTGGGAAACACCCTTAGCAGTATTGGGACCCTCTGCATTAGAGCAAGATCCCTTAGTTGTTGTTGCTGAAGACTTTAAATACGGTACCTTGCTAGCGCCAGACTTTGCATTCTCTGTCAATGAAACAGGTTTCCCAGAATTCAATGATGTCAATGGTGATGGCCTTGTCAATGTGGCTTTTTCGAATTTTGAATTAGGGGGCGACTTTTTAGATGTCGGCAGTGGCGCTCCTACTTATGAACTCGGTTGGGTCATCGATTACCGATATAAAGATTGGTCCATTTTCTCAGTATGGAGAGGAGCCTTCGGACATCAACTGTATAACAGAACCCGCTTGTTCCACGAAAATATCTCCAATGACCCCATTGTCAATAATGTGATCGAATCTGAATTGGCTTTTAATGGCATCCGCTTTCCTGTGTATTCTTCTTTGTTTATAGAAGATGCCAGTTTTATCCGCTGGGATAATTTGAGCATATCCAAGAAAATCAACTTAAAGAACATGTGGCTCAATGACATGCACATCACATTGACAGCAACAAATTTATTGACCATTAGCAACTACTCGGGCCTCAATCCAGAACCTTCCCTAGACGGGCGATTCGCCAACTTCTTTGGCTTGGACGAAATCAATGGCGCGGATAGGAACCCATTGGTTACAGGCATCGATAGCAGACGGTCGTTTTTGCCAACGCGGTCTGTGGCTTTAACGTTGAATTTGAATTTTTAGAGCTAAGGGCATGCGTGAAGTGGAATAGGATGGCTTATAGTGAGTAAGCTTTTTAGACTCTAATAAAAAACTAATCCATCTAATGAATAATTTAATTACCTGGTGTTATATCAACGCAGAAATCCTCGACCTCCAATCAAGATTTGAAGCCGCCTTTGACGCTGAAGAACTAATAAGAGACTATGATCAGGATTGGGAATGGTTGTATGGCTATTCTAATCTAAATAATGGTATGGTCAATATAAGTCGTCAACACAAAATGAATAAGAGTATGTACGATAAACCATTGCGCATTAGAATAGAGACTGTCAATGAGATAACAGATGCGCTTTTATTCCAAACTGTAAAAGTGATACATGATGCATTCAAAACGACGGTCTATCAGGGTGTAATAAAAGACAGAGGTATTGATCTAAGTGATTATTTAATGGAGGCGCAATATAAATATGAGATTTAAGACATGTTCATAATTGTATACCCTTCAGATTACGGCATAAATTTCAGATAAATTATTTGTAGGATCTAGATCTATTGATGCAGATTATTTTTTATTTTAACGCATATACCCCTCTGAACTAATTTTATTTAATACTTATAGCTGGGTGGACTTTGTCTGGTTAATGGCCTTTTAAAGGGTTTATTGCGGAAATGGGATATGCAAGGTTCTGGTTGTAAGGGAGTTATGAGAAAGCAAAATAAATCGAAATGAAAATAAAAAGATTAGAACTTACAAATGTCAAGTGTTACAATAATCTTGAATTGTCATTTGAGACTTATTTGAATGATTTAAAAGGATTAAGAAACAAGACAATCATACTTGGTAACAACGGGTCAGGTAAAACAACAATTTTAAAATCAATTGCTCTCCTATTATCTGGTAGCTCTGCATTTGGAGAACTATTAGGTGATCCTAATTCCTGGATAAAGAAAAAATCCAAATACTGCATAATTAAAGGCCTTTTTGAAACTTCAGGTCAAGAAGAGAGAGATATAAGCATTATCATAAGAACCGATGATACTTTGTCAAAGATCATTTCAAGAAACGCAGAATCATTTGATTTACTCGATCAAGCTCTTAATTATACTGAAAGAAATTACCTAAATATTGGATATGGAATACATAGAAGAATAGGAGGCTCGGGGTTTGAAAGTAAATCAAGCAACTTTAATAGTAGAAGAGCAGAGAATGTTGCAACTCTATTTAATAGTCAATCATCGCTTTTCCCTTTTGAGTCTTGGGTGATGGATATAGATTATCAAGAAGGAAGTGATGGTCTAAAGAGAATTAAAAAGTCTATTAATAAGTTAATTCCCGACTCCAAATTTCATGGCATAGATAAGAAGAGAAAGAAAATTCTATTCAAAAATAAAGATGGGATAATTGAATTCGATCAATTGAGTGACGGGTTTCAGATTACCGCGAATTGGCTTGGAGACCTTCTTTATAGAATATCCAATACTTATGAAGATTATAAGGACCCTTTTAAAGCAAAATTTATTCTACTTGTAGATGAAATAGGACTTCATCTCCATCCGTCATGGCAAAGAACTATAGTTCAAAAAATAACTCAACTCTTTAAAAATGTACAAATAATTGCAACAACACATTCGCCATTTATTGCCCAGCAAGCTGGCCCAGAGGAATTATATACCATTATTAGAAATAAACAAAGAAAACTTGATCTATTCCATTATGAAAACGACCCAAGAAAATTACTCATACATCAAATCATTATGTCTGATATTTTTGGAATAACAACAGATGAAAGTGTCTTTGTAGAAGAGTCAAAAAATGCAATAAGAAAAGATCCATCATTGAAAGATGAAGCAGTTATAAAAACTCAAAGCTTGGGGTTAAAAAATATTGAGAAATTAAATGAAATACCGTTAAATCAATATTCTCATCAGTCACTGAATTTTGATGACTTGATAAAAAAATTAGATAAGGCTGCCCAAAAAATAAAAGATGAGAAAACTAAATAGGCAAATAGATCCAACCACTTTCCCGGTTCAATTTACAGGAGTAAATAGGAGAAACTGGGAACTTGAATTATTAAAAGAGGCCAGAAGAGTTCGAAGAAAAGAGATTAAAAAAATTGATTTTAGAGGTAAAAGCAACAGATGGAAGAATGCAAAGGATAACCTATTATCAGAATCACTAAATAAGTGCGCTTATTGTGAATGCTATTTTCGAACTGTTGCATATGGAGATGTAGAACACTATAGACCAAAGAGTAAGTATTGGTGGTTAGCATATTCTTACTATAATTATTCAGCTTCATGTCAGTTGTGCAATCAAAAGTATAAAAAGGCAAAGTTTCCAAATACATCAGCCAGCTATAGTGGGCCTGTAATAAGACGAAATAGCAGCGACGAGTATTTATTAAGAACTGCAGGTAAACTCTCTGTAGACCCGTTAGATAACAGTGGTATAACCATCACTGAATTTAAACGAATACACAAAAAAGAAAGACCTCTATCTATTGACCCATACATAGATAATCCATCAAAATACTTTGGCTATAAGCATGACGATAGAACACGCGAGGTTTTAATTAAAGAAAAAAGTTCAAGCAAGAAAGAAATAGCTGAATCAGCTATAGACCTATTTGGACTAAATAGAAAAGAGTTAAGAGACCTAAGATACCGTGGATTATTAACCTATCGGTTTATTAGAGATGCATCTGAGAATAGTATTGATCAGAACAGAAAAGAAGGTGCTAAACTAATATTAGAAACTGAATACTATAGCGATGAAGCTGAGTTTAGTGGAATGTATAATTATTTCAAGAATAGAAAATTAATCCCTTTCACATAGACACAATATAACAAGCAACGATTACGATCATGCTTCCTCAGTCAGAACGACGGATGATTCCATATCGATACTTAGAATTATATAAAAATAATGTTTGATATTCAAGAAAAGTTTTTCAATGAAGTTTTTAGTGTCCTCTTTGAAGACGGAGCGATAAAAAATCTAAAATCTTCAGGCGGAGGGTATAGTGGTAACAACTATGACTTTCATATTCCTCCAACTGAGTATTTTAACTTAACCAAAGAATACAATCCTGAATCAAATATAATCAGTCATTTCACCTCATTTCGAAACTTACATTCAATATTAAATAGCGAGAAGATTAGACTATATAATCTTCTTAATATGAATGACAAAACTGAATACTCATATTCGATCCCAGAAAAGTATCAAGGATCTGAGAAGGGTAAACGAGAAAAATTGTTTATACTATCAGGATGTGACATAAGTAAGATGAGGAAAAGTGAAATCTTCAAAATGTGGAATGACTACGGCGAAAAAGGATTTGGAGTTCGGCTAGAATTAGAAATTCAACCACAACCATTCAATAGAAACGTTTTCCTTAAGAATGTCTTATATAGAAAATTTGAGACGTCAAACTTATTCAAAGCGAAAGAATCATTCGAATCAAAGTATTCAATTGGCAATATAGACTTGCTAGAAACTTTAATTGCTCCATGCATATTACATAAAAATGAACAAAATGACCTTGAGTATGAAACTAGATTAGTTCTTTATGACTCTCAATTCATTAGTAATCCTGTAAATTGTCGAAAAATGAACTCGCCGTTCTTTGAGGAATTTAGCTATGAATCAAAAAAGTATTGCAAGTATTATGACTTAAAATTAAATGACCCAAACGAAATTGCAAAGGTGAGCATTAACAAAATTGAGCTAGGTTATGCACATAAAGGAGAGGAGAAACGAAGAGAAAAATTAATATTTTGGTGTTTAGCAAAACAACAGAACCTTGGTAAAATTGTAGTAACACATACTGATATTGAAAACATATATGGATGAAAAACTCTAGGTAACAATTGAGGCTACTGACAAACTATTGACTCATATTTAGTATCCCTTATTCTCATTTTGTATCTAAAGGAATGCAAGGAAAGAAAAAATATACTCCTAAGTTGTTTGTTAACTTTAGGTTAGACGAACAGATTCCTGCAGATAACTTTTATAGCTTACTTAAGTAAAAACTGGATCTGAATTTTGTCTATAAAAAAATAGCGCCTATTTACGCTCACACCGGAAGACCTGGAATCGATCCTGTTGTCTTTTTTAAAATCTTACTATTTGGTTATCTAGAAAACATCTGCACAAATAGAGTATTAGAATGATTATTCCAATTTAGACTAGTTCTACTATATTTTATAGATCATTATATCGGAGATCGTTTGTTAAAATTATCCGTCCTTTTTAGGTCGGCATATGAAAATGAAAGCCATAGATATCATATCATTCCTAATACTTAGTGTACCATTTTTTATAATGGTAGTTTTTGATCAAGAAAAATTGCTTGATAAAATCACAAGTTCTAACAAAAAATATTGATATCGTACCAACAATAATCTTATCTACGGGAACAGTACTTATGCCGCTTCTACTTGATTCATATTTTATAAGATATGCGATAAATTAAAGCCATGGCTTATCAGGCTTGTGAAGATGTAGGAAACATATTAAGAAAGAAGACAAGTCATTAAAGAACATCCTTTCCAAACCATAAGAGGATAGTAGAGATGCACACATACCTCTTTGATGGATTAAATAAATTAATGGATGAATTCTCAATTTGCCTAAGCGCACACAACTTCGTGGATTTTTAATATTTTTATTCAACGGTTTCTGTATAAGCTGCAACTAATGATCACAATGCAACTATAAATAATAATGATAAGAGTATTAATAATATTAGGACTAATGACAAGTTTCAGTGGACTATGTCATGGGCAACAGGAAAATTTAATAAATCCATCAGCACTATTTAAAATTAAAGCAGCCAAAGTTCTTGTTGTTGGTACGTTTCATTTTGAATATCCTAATCTTGACGCAGTTAAGACTGATAGTCTTGATCAAATCGATATTCTTTCAAATCAAAAACAAGCTGAATTAAAAGAATTAATAGAGTACATAAAGTTATTTAAGCCTAATAAGATAGGCGTTGAATCTTTTGGGAATCCAAATTGCACAGAAAGACTCAGGAGTTTTAGAAATGGAAACTATACACTTACAAGAGATGAGCGCGATCAACTTGGTGTAAGGATAGCACATGAACTTAATTTGGATACTATCTATGCTTTAGATGCCTATCCTATATATAGTGAATTGAACAACGTAATCCCAGATTTTATAGATTCATTATCAACTGATTTTGACTATGCGCATGCTGAAATTGATAGTATATATAAAGATTTTTTCAGTTACGATGGAGCATTAGAAAAATCAATAGAACTGTTAGACTACTTTATGTACATGAATTCAAAAGCGTACCACAAGTACATGAAGGGTTATTACTATTTAGGTGATTTTAAAAATTCAAAATATTCAGGTGCTGACATGACAACAATACATTATTTCAGTCGAAACTTAAGAATTCTAAGAAGGATTCAAGATATAGTAGAAAATGAAAATGATAGAATATTAGTAATATTTGGTAATTCTCATGCCTCAGCATTAAGAGATTTTATAACTGATTGTCCCACTTTAGATTACATTGAATTTAGTGAGTTATCAAATATTGAGGATCGCTAAGAAGAAGAGCTTTGTAAAGACCCAAGTTTAATTATTGAAACCAATATCTTTTTCTACCAAAACTTGCATCATAGAAAAAGGAATGGCATTCTCAATATTATTTCAAGAAGACAAGCCAAGGTAGAAATGCTTTTTAGCGAACGGCAGATGCAGGAACTGTCGATATAGTCTACTGCTCTCTAATAAACGCTTTCGTTTAATAAATAAATTTGATACATTTGTATTAAACGCAAACGTCTAATTATGCCAAAGATAATAGCAACCAAAGATGATTGGATAAATCGTGGTCTCATTAGATTTACGGAGAGCGGATCGAAAGGTATTATAGTAGAAGAAATGGCTAAAGATCTCAAAGTCAACAAGTCTAGTTTTTACCATCACTTCAAGACTAAAAAGGATTTCATTTGGCAATTGATTCAATATTGGGTAGAATTTGACACAAACCAAATTATCAGAGAGGTAGATGCCATAGTAGATCCTAAATCCAAATTTCTTAGACTGATTGAAATAATATTCAAGAAGGACAACAATCTTGATTTCAATTTCTTTTTGAAGAAGTATGCAAGAGGTCAAAAAGAGATTGAAAAATTGATCGATAAAATTGATGCATCACGCATAAAGTATGTATCAAATATTTTAACAGAACTAGGATATACAGAAAAAGAGGCGAATCAAAAAGCCCAAATATTTTATAAATATCTGATAGGATATCATGAAGTTAATCGGTTAAAGAAAGCAAAAAGAAACTATGCTTCAAATGTGATTGAAGAATTAAGTCATTTTATAAGTATTTAAGAATTAAAAACATGAATACAATATTGATCAAGATTGCAGGAATTCTTAATCTTCTAACTGCATTTGTTCATTTAATTCCTGGACAACTAGATTTAGCAACACCACTTCTGAATAGCAATTTATCTATCCAACAAAAAGGTGAATTGATCGCTGTGTGGCATATTATTACTATTCTACTTTTTATGACTTCTTTTTTTATATTACAAGAAGGATTTAGATCAAATGGACATATGAATAAAACCATGTTGAAGTCAATTGCTTTATTTTATATATTAATATCCTTACCTTTTATGGTATCAAGTGTAATTTATTCGATTATGGCCCCACAGTGGATACTCTTGTTGCCAATTGGGATTTTAATTTATTTATCAATATATAAAATGAATAGAAGGCACATTAAAACTTAAATAAAGGGCCTATAGCAATAGATAATACAACATATCCTCCTTTGTCGAATGCACTCATGAAAAAGCAGATATTCATAATCATAATTTTATACGTTCTGATCAGCTGCACACCAAAATCAGAATGTTTTGACGGACGGATAATCCTTGATGAAGTCGAAGCAATTGTTAAATATGAAAATTGGAAAGAATCCTTATTCATAGAAAAGGAAGGAAAAAAATATTATGCGTGCAATTTTCCAGATTCATTAATTAAAAAACAGAATTACAAAGCTTCATTTAAATTGTTACAAACCCAACCTAACGAAAAATGGGTAGGTCAGCCTTGTGAAATTGTAAAGTTAGAGATATTAAAAGAGCAAGATTTTGAATCTCTTGAAATTGACCAGAAAACTTTATTCACAGGAGGAGCTGGAGTAACCGAAAATGGAAAGACAATAACAAATGGGATTTATGTTACGAAAATATCGGACAACAAAATTAAGTATGCATTCTCCGAGATAATTGATTGGAAAGATAGAAGAGAATTAAGTGGTACGGCTATTTTTCAGAGCAGCAATAATGATAAACTTGAAACGCAAAACAAAGAAATTGAATCAGCATTTAAATTTGTCGACTCAGAAAATAATATTGAAATATTGATAACGAAAGATTTTAAAATTAATCAAGCAAGGTCGAGATTAATTGAAAAGGACAAATCAAAAGTATCAGGATTGATGTATAATAAATAAAGAAGAAGCCCTAGAATTAGTGAACTCAAAATAAAAGCTACATAAAATTTGGTGTACAAAAAAATCAGACAAATGAATAATTCTACACAAATATCCCTATCAATTTTAATGATTGTATTGATGCTCTTTTCGTGTAAAGAGGCACCATCTGATAATGAATCAAAAGTCTCCTCAAAGTCTGTTGTGGAAGATTGCGCGACTTCGAAAGTGGTAGAACATTCAAAAAAACCAGAAGTCATTAAGCTGAGAGAAAGTATGCTCGCTTTTCGAAATTCGCTTTCAAATGAATTACTAACTAATGGTTCAGCATGTCTTGAAAGTGATCGATTTTATTTATGGCACAATACGCCAGCTAACAAAAGAGGCAAAAGGGATGGGATCACCTATGGCGATTTGAATACAGATCAATTGAACAAATTTAAAGCACTAATGCAGTTGTTTCTCAGTTCAGATGGATATCAAAAAGTCAATGACATTACAGTGCTTTCTGAAGGCTGGCTCAATCAAATAAAAAGTGATATTTGGAATCCAAGTTTTTACTCCATTGATATGTTTGGTGATCCGCAAAAAAATGGATCTTGGGGATTTCAGGTAGATGGCCATCATTGTGTGGTTAACTTTTTGGTTCATGGAAATAATGTATCTATAGTCCCCGCATTTCTAGGAGGGGAGCCTGCAAAGGAAACTTTTAATGGAGAATCATTTGACATTTTTAAGGACGAAAGAGACTTTGCTTTAAGCCTTTACAATGGAATGAATGATGATGAAAAGAAAGCAGCTGTGACAAAATCATCATCACGATCATTGCAAGTGGGCGCAGCGGATAGGCCTGGACAACCTGATCCCTATATAGGAGACTATGATTATACAAAATTTAAGAGGGGATTGAAATATTCAGAAATGTCAGAAGGAACACGAGAGAAATTAATTATAGTCATGAAAGAATATGTTTATAACCTCAACCATGCTTTCGCTGATCTCTGGTGGCAGGATATCAATGAAAATATTGACGATACCTATTTTGTTTGGATTGATGATGTAGATACACCAACCATTACTTCCCAATTTTATTATAGAATTTATAATCCTCACTTATGGGTAGAGTTTAATACTGAGGATGTGACTGGAGCCAATAAAAATAATATGGCAGAATGGAATCATATCCATACTATAACCAGAATTCCCAATAACCCAAAGACGTCGAATGGGGGAGATTATGGCCTTTTTGCAGCAGTTATAAATCATCAAGGACCAAAAACATTATATGAGCATTATGCACATGCAGATCATCACAAAATGTCAGAAATCAAATTTGATTATGAAGTAGATGTCTCTCATCGCCATGGACACCATAATCATACGCATTAAATAAAAAATAGTGTTTACCAATAAAGGCACATATACAGCTAAAGTCTATACAGGATATTGTAAGATGATATGATATACAAGATGTATTTAGTAATAAAGGGGTATCATCGTGATTATCTTAGTATATCTTATAAATCCTGTTCTGACCATATAAAATTCATAGAATAAACAAGATGACTATAGATGAAATAAATAAATTGACCCATAAGATTATTGGCTGTGCTATGGAAGTACATAATCAAATGGAAACGGGTTTCAAGAGGTGGTATATCAAAGGGCTTTAGCGATTGAGTTTTCAATTCAAGAATTATCATTTGTTAGAGAGTTAGAAATGCCATTAAAATATAAAGGCCAGTCTGTAGGTTCAAGGCGTGTTGATTTCTTTGTTGAAGACAACGTTAAGGTAGAGATCAAGGCCATAGAAAAGTTGGAAGGTGTACATAAAGCACAAGCCATAAATTATTGTGAAGCCTACAAAATAGCAGATGGCCTGTTAATCAATTTTGGTTCAGAATGACTTCAATATCATAGAGTATTTAATAAGAACTGAAAAATAGAACACCATAACCCTCATAAATATCTTGCTATTTTACAAAACCTATTCAGACAATGTAGCTAAACTTTCTTTATACAATAAGAGCATTTTTAGGAATCAATCATGTTTTTCTATTAATGGAAAGCGAAGTAAGATTGAAGCTAATGACATTCTTAAATTGGCGGACGCATTTACTATCAAAAATCCCAAAGGAATTATAAAGCACATTCAATCATATAGAGAAGCATTACTTGATCTATTTGGTCACTATGATATACCAAAACTTATTTCGGAAAAAATAAACGATAGTATAATTAAACTTATATGACAGCTTAGGTCAGTTCGTTCTTAATGGCCCACCAATTAATTCTATAAAGCATCAAGCTTCTTAAGAATATTGCGTTTCAAGTCACCAAGAATTCAGTTACGTCATTGATTGCCCATATTATTAACTCCTCACAATAAATAATTTCCTAGCCATTAGGGTTTTTTCATACTCGGTTGTTTTAAAATTATACAGACTTCAATTATTAATTTTTAAAATTATTCAGATTATGCAAAAAATTAGTGAACGAGAAAAAGAAATTTTAATAAGTATCTCTAATGGATTAACTATAAAGCAGATTGCTAAAAGACTTTATCTTAGTGTCAATACCATTGCTAGTCATAGAAAAAATTTAGTAGCTAAATTAGGTGCTGCCAATAGCCCTCAATTAGTTCGCATAGGCTTTAAACTAGGCTACCTCAGCTTAAATGATTAGTTTTTTGGAGCCCTAAAAACCAAAGTATTTTGAAAGATCGAAGACAGTACTTCTAAAAAAGTATTGTTATAAAAGCCACTTAATAGGCCCTAAATATAGGTCATAGAGCATGTCAAGTCATCGGTATTCGACATGCTTTTTTTATAAGTAAAAATATAACAAGTGCTATTCAAATAAATTCAAAGAATAAAATTCATCAAACGTTAGGGTATCGTTTAACTCAGTTGTTTTAGATACGTTACACATTTTCGAAACGACTTAAATCTATAAAAATGGAAATTGGAAACATTAAAAATCACAACAACTATTTCTCAAAATTATATTCTCGAAAACGACGGTATGTTATTATCTACCTGTTGACTTTGGTCTCAGTGAGTATGTTCAGTCAGATAGCTCACTTTCCATTTAATACAGATTTAAATGATGTGGTACAAGGTTATGTGCCTGCAGAGCAGGGGAGTCCTGCCTTGATCACTCTCGATGGCAACCAGGCGGTAGAGCTTGAGGGTGATGAATATTTAGAGTTGCCTAATGCACTCCATCAAAGCATTGATCCCAATCAAGATTTAGAAATTCAGATTAAATTTAAAATAACAGATACATACGCTGATACTCCATATAGTGGAAATGGTCTTTTTGGTGATGAAGGAAAACGCATTCTGGTTAGTAATAAGTTTCATCATATTTATGATTTGGGATTTGAGATATATACCCAATATATGGATGAAGAATACCGCTTGCTTATGTCTTTTGGTGATGACTTGGTTGCTGGGGGCACATTTATATTTACTAATGTCATAGAAGAAGATGAATGGGTGGATCTCCGATTAATATTTAGACTAAATAAGGACGTCCCTGATATTGTATATAAATTAAATGGTTACTATAGTCATTTTCCTCTGAATTATTTAGATGTCAATCTGTTCAAGCAATCTTTAGACACGCAAGATATTTGGATTGGGACAGATAATGGAGATTTCCAACAATTTGAGAACTATGCCTATGCGGAAGTAGCTATAGATAATCTCAAAATTTTCAACCCTGTTTCTGACGGTAATGCTTCATTAGTTTCTGCGGCTTTAGATACGATGGTTAATCATGTTAATGGTACGCATGTGCTGACACAGGCAGAGCAATTGGTTCAAGTAACGACCATTACCAATGAGTGGGATGATAATACATTTACGGAGATCAAGTTGGATATTTTAGAATACATAGATACCTATGAGCAACATGTCGGTCGCGTATTTATTAATTATCCAGAGGCCATAAATCCTAAGGAGGTTTCTTTGGATAGAGCCTTGCAATACATGTTAATCCAGTATTGTATTGATAATGTTTATACCAATGATAATGTTGCAAGCATGGCAGGTATAGATTTTATAGATTATGAAAATATGCTCGGGACTATACCTGCTTCGGCGCCAAGGATTACAAGTTCTGCCTCAATAGATGGTACCTATAATTCACATCCTGCATACTACCTCAATAATCAAGAATTTGTTATCCGTCCAACTGGATTCTATGTAGCTCCAGGTGAATTGGTGGATATTACTTTACCGTCTAGTGTCGTTGATCAAGGCGTACGCATTCATGTAGGCGCGCATTTTGTTGACCTAAGAGAAGACTCACAATTTTTTGGAAGATTTCCAACGATGGCAACAAAGTTTCCGGTGGATAGTACGACGACAGCAGTGACCAATCCGTTTGGTGGAGCAATCTATTTAATTTTTCCTGATGGCTCTAATTTTGGAAGTGTCAATCTTCAAGTAGCCAATGCAGTAAAATCTCCCTACTACTCGTCGAAGGCAGGATTTTCAAATTCGCTTGCTGAATTTCAAACAGATCTTAATAATGCTTATGTGCAATGGGTTGATGTTGAAAGCGATCATTTTATGGCTACTTTTCCTAGAGCTTTAGCGATTATATCTCCAGATCCGGGACCCTATATGGACCCCATAGATGAAATGGTGGCTAACTTCAATGTCATTGCGGGACGACCTTTACAAAAGATAAGATCCGAATATATTATTAGCGAGCCACAGTTGTATACCAGTGGCACTATTCCTGCATCGTATCCTATGTCTATCATCAACGGCGACTTAACAGAGTCGGATCAATGGGCATTACCTGTATCAGCTTTAGATCCTGATAAGTATATAAATACATTTGAAGGAACAACTTTGCTTCATGAGTTGGGCCATTTGCATAACATACCCACGATGTATGAAGAAGATGAAACCAATGTTGATGTGCCTACAGTAATGGGTATTCAAACAGCATTCAACATGCCTTTGGATACAGCATTTTATTACAGTTCTGGTTTTCAATTTTTGACTAGAGATCAAGCGGCACTTGATTGGATGTTAGATACTAAATTTAGAAATAAGGAAATGGCAGAATTTCTAGAAGTATCTTATCAGTTGCGCGGCATTGCTAAGTATATTGATGTTGTGGGTTTACATACATGGGATTCACTTGGTTTGATACATCAACATTGGTATGAAGAAGCCCTGGCTTCCGGTATGAATCCATTGGGTATACAACAAGTGTCACCTGATGAATATATCGAAGTAGCATCAGATCAATTGGATTACAATTTTGCGCCTTTATGGGAATTTTGGGGAAGCCTCCCTTCTGATACCTTGAAGAATCAATTAGATGGTTACAATAGTGAATTAAGAATCAGAGATCGAATTTTGCATTACAGAAATTTGGTTCCTGTTAATGCAAGTGAATTCTTGAATGTATATAATGAAATCACACCCAACATTGAAGAACATCATGTTGAGCGATATGATGACTTGCTTCAATACTATGATGCATCAGTAGCGGATTCAATCATCTCCCGAATTGATGAAATTCTTTGTGAATATTTTGATACCAATTGTACTGTCACAGATGTCGATGTACTACTAGAACCAGATGCGATAACCCTTTTGCCCAATCCAACGATCGATATTTTTGAGATACAAGGGCCGATGGGGGATTACACCATTCGCATTCTAGATGCTGCAGGTAATCTGGTTCAAACGGTGACTTACTCCGGGTCAGAACACGCCATCGATATTTCGATGCTTCCTGCTGGATTATTGTTTATAGAGATCAATAATCCCAACAATTTGACATGTATGAAAAAGATAATTAAGCTCTGATAGTTATCAGTTAATAGAGCGCTACTGCCAAACAATTAGCACCATATATATACATCACTAAAATTTATTAAAATGTCTAAAAAAATAATCTTAAGCCTTTGTTTGATCATAGCTGTGATAGGCTTATCCTTCAGTCAATCTAATGAAAATATTGATATCAAACGATCAACAAACAAAACCATTACTGCAAGTGAAAATAATTCAATATCAGAGATTAAGTCCAGTGATCTAGTAGTTAGGTCCAAAGCGCCATCTAAAAGTAGATTAAGAAACAAGTACAGGATACGTAGGTGTTGCGCTACAGATCATCATGGGTCACATAAAGATCTTATTTCAGAATATAGAAAGGAGAGATTAAATAGATCATTTATTCGAATGATAAAAAATGAATAAGTAAAAGGTTGAGTGCTTTGCTCTAGAATGGATGGACTATATTTTTAGGTCATTCATTTTACCACTTCAAAGAATTTGACTAAATTCCCTAAATTCAAATTCTTATTATGATGAAAATCTTGTCTTGGACTGCTTTGATATTTCTTGCGTCGTTCTTGCAAAATTGTCGCCATGAAAATATATCCACTCAAGAGAATGTGACTGATACCCATGCCGACGAATTAGGAACCATAAATATAGATATCACCTGCGCTGACGCAGCCAAACCGTATTTTACCGAAGGATTACTTTTATTACATAGTTTTCAATTTGATGATGCCGCAGAGAAATTTCAAAAGGCACAAGCATTAGATTCACTTTGCGCTATGGCGTATTGGGGTGAAGCGATGACTAAAAACCATCCGCTTTGGAGAGAGCAAGATAAAGAAGAGGCCCTGAGCATTCTAAGCCAATTGGGTTCGACAAAAGAAGCACAAGCGCTCAAGTTTAAAGAAGGATTTGAGAGAGATATGTATAATGCTTTGGTTACATTATATGGTTCGGGGACTAAGAAGGAGAATGATTTAGAGTATGCTGAATTTATGTCCAAATTAAAAGATAAGTATCCTGACAACCACGAAGTTCAAGCATTTTATGCTTTATCATTGTTGGGAGCTATTGAAGATGACCGACAAGAAAGTATGTATAATAAGGGCGCACGCATTGCGCAATCTATTATAGAAGAAAACCCTAATCATCCTGGAGCTTTACATTATTTAATCCATAGCTACGATGATCCAGAACACGCACATAAAGCTTTGGATGCGGCATACAGCTATTCTAAAGTAGCACCTGATGCAGCGCATGCTTTACATATGCCATCTCATATATTTGTTGCTCTAGGCATGTGGGATGAGGTTATTGCTTCAAATACAAAAGCAGTAGCTGCGAGTAAAGAGCGCAGAGATCGAAAGGCATTGCCCCTCAAAGCGATAGATTTTCATTCCTTAAAATGGTGGATGTACGGCCATTTGCAAAGAGGCGAGTTTGAAGAAGCCAAGCAATTGGTTTTGGAAATGAAAAATTATTGTGAACAAGAAAGCAGTCCTAAGGCTATTTCTCATAATGTGATGATGAAAGCCGCCTATTGTTCTGAAACGAATGACTGGTCTGATGAAATATTAAATGATGACGTAGATTATGGTGATGTATCTGTTCAGATATATGCCACACTTCAATATCTAAATGCCATGAAAGCATTTAAAAATAAAGATGCAAAAGCTTTAGAATCAATCATTCAATCAATGAATGCACCTATAGCCGAAGCACATAAAACGGCTATGTCTGCTTCATCGTCCATGTGCAGTGGTAGCTATGATAGAGCACGCCCTACACTGAATCATGTCAAAAGGGCAGAGGTGTATCAATTGCAAATTAGAGCGTTACATGCGATGCTCAAAAATGATGCTGCATCTGTTGAGGCTAATTTGATAGCTGCAATAGAAAAGGAATCGACGACCACCTATAAATATGGTCCACCAGAAATAGTCAAGCCATCTTATGAAATGTATGCAGAATGGCTAGAGCAGTCGGGTAATAATCAAGAAGCGAAAAAGTATTATACAAAAGTACTGGATCGAGCACCAGGCAGGTATATTCCAACGAAAGCGATTTCTAGGTTGAATGAATTAATTTAAGAACAAACTCATGGGCAGAATTAAGAGCAAAATATCTTGGGGCCTATTTGCCTTCAGTAGTATCATGATTGGTTTATATCCAATTGTGTATTTTGTTATCGACCATGAGTTCGGCTTATTATCTAATAAAACAGATGCATTATTAGCAGATACTTTTTGGAATATTGGCTTCTATGGCCATATAACATTAGGGGGCTTATCCCTTTTTATCGGATGGATGCAGTTTAGCAAAAAGTTACGGAAGCAAAAGATAGAATGGCATCGTAAGGTAGGGTACGTTTATACGGTGGCAGCCACCATCAGTGGTCTTTGTGCGATATATATTGGCATCTTTGCTACAGGAGGTATAGTGGCCATTGTTGGATTTATGACTCTCGGGGTACTTTGGGTCATCTCGACCGTATCAGCTTTAGTGTCCATAAAAAAAGGAGATGTCCGAAGACATGAAAACTTAATGATCATATCCTATGCTTGTTGTTTTGCTGCTGTGACCTTACGTCTATGGTTGCCGATTTGCGATGCATTTGCGGGAGGATTTATTCCCGGTTATAGAATTGTTGCTTGGTTGTGTTGGGTGCCCAATGTTTTGGCGGCACTATTGATTATAAACAGAAAAAACAAACGTCTTGAGAAGTTCGCATAAATTTATAACACTTGGAAAATCAGGTCTTTTCTTTATTCTCATTTTTATTTGTTGTTCAAGTTGTAGCGACACATCTCAATTTTCAAGTGCTGCATTTCTGCTTGAAAATATTCATGTAATAGATCCAATAGAGGGGAATTTAGGTAAGAAAAACCTATTGATCGATAATCAAGAAATTGTAAAGATTCTTGAAACAAGTGATGATACACATGATAAGCGTCTTAAAGTTATTGACGGCGAAGGTCAGTTCGTTATGCCAGGTTTATGGGATGCACATGTGCATTTTGATTTCGACAAAGCCATTGCTCCTAAAATGTTGGATTTGTTTTTAGGCTATGGGATTATGTACGTCCGCGATACGGGAGGACAAATCGATATAGTTAAATCGTGGAAAGATAAAGCGGCGGCTAATCCAACACGTTATCCTGATGTAAAAATTGCGGGACCGCTCATCGATGGAAAGTTCAATGTGTATGATGGCCATAGTGCTAGTGCACCGGAACTATCCGTTCAGATGAAAGATACCGCTGATATAAGAAAAATGGTGGAGCTCTTAGTTGAGAATGATGTCGATCTATTGAAAGCCTACGAGATGTTGACGCCTGCACAATTTGATTATATCATGGAATTGGCTGATAAATATGACCTAAAGGTAACAGGTCACGTACCATTATCCATGACTGTTCAAGAAGCCTCTAATCTTGGATTTAATAGCATGGAACACTTCAGAAATATTGAATTATCCTGCAGCAGCGAGGCCCTTCAGTTACTTAAACAACGACAGTCTTTATTGGAAAATAAAGATGATTTGAAGGGCTATGTTTTAAGATCAAATATACATGCCGCCCAAAGAATCCGTGCTATCGAAACCAATGATGAGCAAGTTACAGATGATGTGTTAAGCACTTTAAAAAGAAATGACACCTGGCAAATTCCAACCTTAACGTTATACATTGCTTTAGGTGAAAGGCCTTATCTAACTGGCGAATGGATAAAAAGTTATGATTATCTACCTGACACTGTTAAGCAAAGATGGATCAATCAAATAAACCAAATGTCCTTAGAGCCCCCAACCGAGAATCTGATGAAGCAATTAAATTGGTATCGAGAGATTTTCTCAAAAGTTCATTATAAAGGCATAACCATGATGGCTGGAACGGATACCCCCATTTTCTACCTTACCCCAGGCCTAAGTCTACATGAAGAATTAAGACATATGGTCAATTACGGTATGACGCCCTTAGAGGCTATCCAGTCTGCCACCACAAATCCCGCTAAATACTTCAAACTTGACAACGAAATTGGCAGAATAAAAGCTGGGTATAAAGCTGATCTTTTAGTACTTGATAAAAACCCTTTAGAAGATATACGTCATACTTTGTCTATTAATAAAGTTGTCAGAAATGGTAAAGTTTGGGATAGCGAAGCTTTGGAATCAATTTTAAAAGCAAAGTAAGGGATTCCTGAAGTCAATCGCAGATATCGACTTTGAGGTCTGATGAGAATTTTGGATTGACGAATTTCGATTTTGGATTGTTTGTTTTGAATAATTTTTTTTTTGATGTTTATACCTAGAGCCTTTTCATCGAATAGATATCTGGCTTTGAATTGCATAAGTTTTAGAATATGTTTTCAAAAACCCAATTTCATACTCGACTTTATAGAGAAGTCTTTTACTAATCGTCCTAATACTTTTTGTTATACCAAAAGCTCTATCCATGCGCTTCCCTTAGTCGAGAGAAAAAAGGAGTTTGAATGCTATGAGATATTGTCCCTCCCTGAAATAGGTTTAGGCATTTAAAAGTAAAAGATGCGTAAAAAAGTAAAACCTAGAGCTGTAAGAAAATTTAGTAAAACTTTTAAAA
>JAHDIN010000027.1 GCA_020630775.1 Saprospiraceae bacterium
GGTTTCACGGTTTCACGGTTTCACGGTTTCACGGTTTCACGGTTTCACGGTTTCATAAAAAATGTCCTTTGGTTAGATTTAGTTTCATTTGAATAAATACTATGACCAAGACGCCTTGACGCCTTGACTCCTCGACACCTTGATACCTTGATACCTTGACGCCTTGATACCTTGACGCCTTGACGCCTTGACACCTTGACACCTTGACTCCTCGACACCTTGACCCCAAATCCCCCCATTTCACCTTAAAAAAACCTTAATTGCTCTAAATAGCTCCATTTAATAGATCTTTTCATTGTAATTTTAAAATAAACAAGAATTATAATGAGACTTTTCCTATTGGTACTTTCCTTTTCCTTTATTCCATTCATGGCTTCATCTCAAGTAAATTTTGCTGAAGACATCGCACCTATTATTTACAAGAATTGTTCAAACTGTCATCGAGAAGGTGAAATTGGACCATTTCCGTTAACCAATTATAATGAGGTTGCAGATAAGGCATTAACTATCAAAGCGGTAACACAATCAAGATATATGCCCCCATGGAAACCAGATCCGGATTATTCTAGCTTTTTAGAAGAGTCTCACATGAGTCAAGAAGAGATTGATCTTATTGCAGAATGGGCTGACAATGGCGCTCCTAGAGGTGATATTACACTTGAGCCGGCATTCCCAGATTTTCCGGAAGGATCTTTACTCGGCGAGCCAGATTTTGTTGTGTCGATGGCAGAAGCACATTTACACAGAGGCAACAATAGAGATTCGTATTATTATTTTGTTTTACCAACAGATTTTCCAGAAGATAAAATAGTCAAAGCTGTAGAATTTAGGCCGGGTAATGCCAAGATTGTCCACCACGCATTGATATTTGAAGACACTAATGGCATAGCAAGAAATACAGATGCTTCGACGCCAGAATATGGATTCTCATCCTTTGGTAGTTTTAACGGAGATGAAAACGATATTACATTTTTAAGAGGCAAGCAGTTTCCGCCTTACGCACCTGGCCAGAAAGCTATTCGATATCAAGAAGGACTCGGCCAAGTACTAAAAGCTGGAGCAGACTTAGCTGTTCAGATTCATTATGCACCTAGCCCAACTGACGAATGGGATCAAAGTACCATCAACTTTTTCTTTGCTGACGATACGGAGCAGGTAGATCGTTTTGTAGATCAAGATATATTCCTTCCCTTACAACTTCCTGGAGGATTTTTCGGATTCATCATGCAACCCAATACAGAAAGAGAATTTATTGGCACATGGAGAATGAATGAAGACAGGAGTTTGGTAGGCATATTCCCTCACTCACACCTTTTAGGCAAAGAATGGGAAGCTTGGGTCGAACACACTGATGGATCAATTACTCCTTTGATTTCAATTCCAGATTGGGATTTCAACTGGCAAAGTCAATATTATTTTGATCGCTTTATAAAAGCAGAAGCTGGTTCAACTATTTATGCACGTGCCGTATACGACAATACAGTTAACAATCCAAATAACCCAAGCAATCCACCTCAATTAGTTTTCTGGGGAGATAGAACGGAAGATGAAATGTTCTACATGCCGTTTTTATTCGTGCCCTACCAAACTGGTGACGAAGACCTCGAATTCGGTACAACATCCACAGCCGATGTTGAATTAGATGAAGACAGATACCAAATCTACCCTATTACACCGAACCCTGTAGCGGACTACGTAAAGGTAGATTTTAATATGAAAAATGGCTCTGCTGTAAACATTGGCATCTATGACATTAATGGGAGATTGGTAAGAGCTTTAAGAGAAGGCGAATACTTTCATATCGGACAACATTCTATTTTCTTTAAATCGAATGCTCTAGAAAGTGGCATGTATTTCCTAAATATTAAAGGCAAGGACTTCAATTTAAGTCAGAAGATTATTAAGGTAGATTAGGATTAAATCATCATACAATCATTATAGTTCAACACCATTATGAAATCTTACTTCTATTTACTTTTATTGGCAGTTTTCTTTTCTTGTTCAGATGATGATCCAGAAACAAGCAACTTATCACAAAGACTCATGTGCTTAGAGGACGAGAGAGACATTCTTTTGCCCGAACCTGAATGCGACAATCTGAGTACTTCAGCATTCTTCTGCGAGCTTATTGAAGTAGGTGAATTTGATTTATTAGACTCGAGCAAGGAGTTTATGCCCTACGCATGTGAAGATACTGGCACAACATATACATACCAAAATCCTGAGGGCGACTTACTAACACTTGAACAAACAGCTTTTAGTTTTATAAAGACCAGCAGTACGCTTCTCATTAATGATAGCTGCGAAAATGACACAATCAATAACAAAGGATTATGTATCATAGGCGAGAACATTTTTGTGAGCTTGAGATCAGACATCAGTCCATTGCAAATCCAAATCAGGCTCAAAGTATTACCTGATTTTGACATCAGTAATCTTGGTGGCGTTGGAGATTTTTTAGAAATCACAAGAAAGACAGGCCAGAATGCCTTCAGAAGAGATATACAATTACTATTAGACCAACGAACACTCAATTTTGAACCAAGTCCATTGCAAGAGTTTTATGATACCATTATTTTAAATGGTCAAGAATTCAATAATGTTTTTTCACAAGATATTTCAGTTATTACTTCTCCAACTTATAAGTATTACTACAACAAAGAAAGTGGTCTTGTGGGGTTTGAGGATTTGTTTGGTGTGATTTGGGCGCGCATTTAAAAGGCTAAGGGAATATGGACTATGGTGTAGGGCATTGATCCAAATATTAAAATTATGATTGGAAAAAGTATTTATTCACGCTCGTATGCTGCGATCAACATAATCATCTGATCATAACTTTTTATACCAGCTTGGACCCCATGCGATTTTAAATACGAGTCATATATCACATCTCTATACTTAGGCATCAAATCTTTATAATTAAGGATGTGTTGACGGATTGCTTTTAAATCAGCTACCAATTTAGGATTCAATGCCGCGTATTCATCTTGCCACGTATCTCTATGAAATCGCTTGTAATACTTTGCTAGATAGCGCCAATAAGCCAATTCACCACTATACTGGACAGCTAAATCATTGCTATTAATACAAGTTAGATAAGCTACGAAGTTGGCCTCACTCTCATCGGTAATTCCATAACCATGAGACATTTCATGAGCCATTGTAAAAGGGTGCTGCCGATAGTATAAACCTCTATCAAGATGTCCTTCAAATGCGTGTGGAATATAAATACCAGAAGTCCTGAAATGCAATAATAAGCCGGGCCAAATTTTTCTTACTCTGACACGACCAATTGTTGGAATACCCCATTCATCAAGCAAAGCCTCTTGTCGTATTCTAATGTCGTTTTCTTTTGGTTCTATAAAATCAATACTGTCTATTTGATTGAGCAAACCGTCTAACTTAAGTGTCTGTTTTTTAAAAGCCTTGTCTATGTAAACTGAATCCACTTGAGCTTTTTGAAGTTCAAGACGCTCAGAAATTGTGGCTTGATTGTAATTGAAACCCCATAGCACATAAAACCAAATCAAGATCCAAATTATCGTATTAAGGACAGTTAGAATCCACCATTTTATAGAGCTTTGAGCATCTCGAAAAAACCAATAAAAAAAGAGCGGAACAACGATATAAAGACAAGGGATGGGGATCAATCCGAGCGTATAATCATGCGTAACTCTGATAAATTGAAAGACAGCTTTGAAATAGATATTTTCGTAAAACCAAGGCCAAAGGCCGCACAGCCGATTCAATCCCAGAACCAGAGCTAAAATCAAGATCCCTTTAAGTAAAGGGATTCGAGATACATTCGTAGATTTGCGCGAACTTTTTAACAAATACATCCGTTTACTAAAACGATAACATAAAGAAATTAAATATTTACAAAATGGCATTTGAATTTACTGACACAAATTTCCAAGAATCTGCATTACAGTCTGACAAATTAGTAGTTGTCGACTTTTGGGCAGAATGGTGTGGACCATGCAGAATGGTCAGTCCGATTATTGATGAGTTATCTAAAGAATATGAAGGCAAAGCCGTAGTTGGGAAAGTTGATGTCGACAGTCAAAGCAGTGTTTCTATGAAATACGGCGTAAGAAGCATCCCTACAATTCTTTTAATCAAGAATGGTGAAGTTGTTGACAAACATGTGGGTGCAATCACTAAATCTGCATTAGAAGAGAAAATGGCCGCTCATATTTAATAATTGGCATTAATCTCGGATTTTTAAGATATTACAGCTCCTAATGATACATTAGGGGCTTTTTTAATTTAATGATGAATCTGGATGAGTTTTTTTGACAATTTTGACCTTAAGCAACTTGAAAATTTAGAGCTATTAGCCAAGCAAGTTGTAGAAGGTTTTATCATAGGACTGCATAAAAGTCCATTCCATGGTTTTTCAGTTGAATTTGCTGAGCACCGCATTTACAACCCAGGAGAATCCACAAAAAATGTAGATTGGAAGGTCTACGCCAGATCAGATAAATTATTTACCAAGAAATACGAAGAGGAAACCAATTTGAGAGCCCAATTGGTTATCGACACTTCATCTTCCATGTACTTCCCAAAGAATGACGATTCATTGAAGGTAAACAAACTTCAATTTAGTGCTTTAGCTGCCGCTTCTTTAATGAATCTATTAAGGAAACAAAGGGATGCTTTTGGATTAAGCCTTTTTGACGAGACTGTTAAAATACATACGAAAGCTAAATCTTCAACTACTCATTACAGACTTCTTCTCTCCTACTTAGATCAATTGATTAATGACAAAGTAGACAACAAAAAAACATCTGTCGTAGATACCTTACACCAGATCGCAGAAAACATCCATAAAAGATCTTTAGTCTTTATTTTCAGTGATATGCTGGACAATACGGATCAACATGAAGAAATGTTTTCAGCATTACAGCACTTAAAATACAACAAGCACGAGGTCGTCTTATTCCATGTTATGGACAAGCGATATGAAGAGCAATTTGAATTCTCTAATAGACCTCATGAGTTTATAGATATGGAATCCGGAGAACGTATAAAACTTGAATCTAACAGAGTGAAAGCCTTTTACCAAGAAAAAGTCTCGGCATTCAAAGAGGCTCTAAAAATCAAATGCCTTCAATACCGTATCGACATGATTGATGCGGATATTAGGAAAGGATTTCACCCTATCTTAGAAACCTATTTAGTAAAGCGAAAAAAGATGCGCATATAATGAAGAGGAAAGAAATTATCATTTCAAAGCTTCCAACTAAAGCACCGAAAGACTTAGATAAAAAAGTCATTAAAAAAGAAACTGAAAAGCTCGCAGAACGCATCAAAGAGTTGGTTACAATTATGTATGCCAACAAGAATCATTCAGTGCTTGTTGTTCTCCAAGGCATGGACTCAAGTGGTAAAGATGGCGTCTCTAGAAACGTATTTAGCAAAGTCAGTCCAACCATGGTAAGTGCTTATTCATTTAAGAAACCTACGGACGACGAATTTGCTCATGATTTCCTTTGGAGAGCGCATAAACAAACACCTGCTAAAGGTGAAGTCAAGATCTTTGTAAGATCACACTATGAAGACATTCTCATACAACGCGTACACAAATGGATCGATTCGAAACGTGTGACGGCTAGAATAGAAGCCATAAATGCATTCGAAAAGAACTTAGCCATTGATAATAACACTATCGTTTTAAAATTCTTTTTAAATCTTTCAAAAGCAAGACAAAAAGAAAAATTACTAGAACGCATTGAAGTTCCAGAAAAGAACTACAAACATAATGACGGCGATTGGGAAGAGAGAAAGCATTGGCGCAAGTACATGAACGCTTACCAAGATGCTCTTAACCGATCCGAAATACCATGGATACCAGTACCTGCGGACCAAAGATGGTATAGAAACTATTTTGTTGCCAAGCATGTAGTAGAAAGACTGGAAGCCCTTAAAGAAAAGTTTCCCGTACTATCTGAAAAGCCGCAAATCGATTTCGACAATGCCTAAAGACCGCATGCGTATTGACAAGTGGTTATGGTGTGTTAGAATCTTTAAGTCGCGCACCAAAGCCACCAATGCTTGCAAAAAAGGCAACGTCAAATTTGGGGACAATTCCTTAAAACCTTCTGCATTGATCAGTCCTGGTCAAACCATTTTTATTAAAAAAGATGGATTTAGATTGGAGTTTAAGATCGTTGATCTTCTAGACAGACGTGTATCTGCTACCCTAGCACAACCTTGTTATGAAAACATCACCCCTGAAGCGGAACTTAATAAATTCAAAAATTGGTACATTGGAAAAGCACCAGCTGAATTTCGACAAAAAGGTGCCGGCAGACCTACCAAACGTGAACGTAGAGAACTTGATGAATTTAAAGATGAGATTTATCTAGACGAATGGTTTGGGAAGGAATGATTTTCTAGGTTTCACGGCTTCACGGCTTCACGGCTTCACGGCTTCACGGTTAAGTTGACATTAGTGATTTTCATTACCAAATCGATTTAAAAAATCTTTTCCTCAACTACTATAGTCAGCTCCAGAGTAGCTTAAGATAATTAGCTCTAGGGGAGCGACATATAATTCTAACAAAACTCTTCGTTATAAGATAAGATGAAACTTAAAACGCTTACGCTTGTATTCTTATATTTCCTTTCACTAAGCTCTCTTTTGGGTCAGCAAATCTTGGAAGGGCAAATCCAAGACTCTAATGGAGCATCGGTGGCATTTGCACATATCTTTTTCTTGAACCAACAATCTGGAGGTGCAACCAGCAACGAGTTAGGTCAATTTAAATTAAATATTTCGAAAGAAAATCATTCAGACAGTCTTGTCATTTCAGCTTTAGGATACAAGACCTTAACTATCGCTTATACCGACTTAGATCTTTCCAATGCTTCATTTACAATTAAATCATCTTCGGTCTTACTTAATGAAATCGAAATAATTAGCGATACGTATCTGAGATATCTACTAAAAGAAGCCATTAAAAACATTCCGAATAACTATCCTAATTCTAAGCACTATCAAAAAGCGTACTATCAAAATTATACTATCTCCGATACTGTATACTCAGAAATGATTGAAGCCGATATCTTATCGATTAATCATGGCTATGGGAAAAGCAAATACAAAAATGATGTTTACTTGAGAGAGCTGCGCAAAACAGAAGATAACAGAAATTTGCCTAATCGCTTAAGAAGTGATAGAAATGCGATCATGCACACGATCGGACAAAATCCTTTATTCATGCGCACTTTTTCGCGATTTGGAAAATGGAAATCCCTGACTGAGTTTGAATCTGAAATTGATAAAATCGAGAACATTTCGGTTGTACAAGAATATACCTTAGGCAACGATACGATTATGACACTCAAGGTAGACGACCCTTTCTTCAGACTATCAAAAAATGATGAACTATTAATTTATTCATTAATCAGTATCAACAAAACGGACAAAGCTATTGTCAAATGTTTGTATGGAGATAAATGGTCCAAGAAGGATGACTTTACAGAAATCGAATTTCGAAAAATCAATGGCTTATACTACCCCGCCTATATAAGATACGTTTTTGACATACAGTACAATAAGGAAACTAATTCCCATTATACTTCCCATACTATTTTGTTCTATGACACCTTTGAAGCTGACAAGTTTTTAGAAAAAAACAATAAAGGGAAGAAGTTAAAAATCGACAATAATATAAGATCATATAAAACATCAGATGACGCCTCCTTTTGGGACAATTATACCGTTTCTTATCAATTACCCGCAACCAGTATCTTAAGATCAAAAACAAACAAAGCAAAACACCCTTAAAAAATCTAAGGTTCCCGATTAAACCGAGTCACCGAGCCACCGAGTCACCGTGCGACGTCTAAGTGGGAACCTGCGACCAAAGTTCCGATTGAAAACATTGGACTACGTCGTGGAGCCCCCGATCCCTTACTCTCCATGCACCTTAATCCATTCAACTTGATTTGTATTTTCATCCATCTTGAAGACAAGCGAAGATGTCTTTAATGGCCAAAAACCAAGCCTTGATTGAGATATTTGATAATACAGATATTGTTTATTAATTCTATCTGGTTGACCCAATGCAGCAATCAATTCATCCTTATTTAAAGTCCTGAGGCTATCACTTAAAAGCAAAGCCTTATAAAGTTGGGGTCTATATGGATAGCTATGCCCATCCGAAATACGCCACTTATCTAAAGAAGATATAGGAATTTGTTTTTGAAGAGCCTTATCATTTGTGCATTGGGTACAAACCACTAGACCTGTTACCAATAAAACTTGAAGAAACTTTTGCAAAATGAATAATTAAGAGAATTGCTGAGACACCACCAGCTCTTTACTACCCTTTTCATATTTATAGAATCCTTCGCCTGACTTTCTGCCTAATTTCTTTGCTGTGACCATATTTACCAATAAAGGACACGGAGCATATTTTGGATTACCGAAGCCATCATGCATCACATTTAAAATGGCCAAACAAACATCTAGTCCAATAAAATCTGCTAACTGCAACGGTCCCATAGGGTGCGCCATACCAAGCTTCATCACTGTATCAATTTCCATAACACCTGCCACGCCCTCATGCAAAGTAGATATCGCTTCGTTGATCATCGGCATTAAAATCCTATTGGCTACAAAGCCTGGATAATCATTAACTTCCACGGGAACCTTCGAAAGCGATTTAGACATGTCCATTATCTTGTTCGTCACGTCATCTGAAGTCTGGTAAGCTCTAATAACTTCTACCAATTTCATAACTGGCACAGGATTCATAAAATGCATGCCAATAACCTGCTCAGGCCTACTTGTGGCACTAGCTATTTTGGTAATTGAAATAGATGAAGTATTACTTGAAAGAATACATTCTGGCTTACATGCTTCATCCAATTGTTTGAAAATCTTCAATTTCAAATCTATATTCTCGGTAGCTGCTTCTACAACTAAATCCACATTTGAAACCGCAGTTGCTAAATCGACGGATGTCGAGATATTTGCTAAAGTTGAGGCTTTAGCTGATTCTGTAATTCTTTCTTTAGCCACCATTCTATCTAAATTCTTGGTGATCGTTCCTATGGCAGCATCTAATCTAGACTGATCTATATCTATTAAATGCGTCTTATATCCATGCATGGCGAAAACATGCGCAATACCATTCCCCATTGTTCCAGCTCCAATTACAGCTATTTCATTCATTTGATTCATTTTGTGCGAAATTATGAAGATTTTAGTGGTTCCAGAGGCTTAATATGACTTAATGTTTTAATATTAAATTGAATGCAAATTATAGTAGATAGTGGCAGTACTAAGTCAAACTGGGTCCTTTTGGACGGCCAAAACCATTTGAATACCCAACAATTGGAAGGCTTTAATCCGACCTCTAATCCCGAGTCTTTAAAACAAGCTTCTTCATGGCCATTTCAAGATCATGATATTTCTCGAATCACATTTTACAGTTCAGGCATCAACAATACCGCTGTCCAAAAAGAAGTCAGCTCGCTTTTAGCATCCATCTATAATACTTCTCATGTTGAATGTTTATCCGACATATACGCGGCTTACAGGTGCTTAAATAAAACGGATTCCACCTTGGTTTCCATTCTAGGTACTGGAGTTAACACTGTATGCTTTGAGCATAATAAAATTGCAGACAGAATTACTAGCCTGGGTTACATTATTGGATCAGAAGGATCAGGATTTAACATCGGTAGAATGATTGTCAAAAACTACCTCCGTAATAATATGCAACCTACTGACAGCAAAGCTTTCGAAGACATGTTTAAGGTCAACAAAACAAATTTGGTTAATGTCATTTACAAGCAAGCAAAGCCTAATTTTTACATAGGACAGTTTACCAAATTCTTGAATAACAGTTCTGAAGCGTTAAAAACCGAAATTTTAAATAAAAACTTTCATGCATACTTTAAAAACCAGATTGTACCTTTGTGTACAAAGTACAATTATCCATTAAATGTAATTGGCTCAGTAGCAAAACATTATGAAGACCACCTTAGGAAGATAGGTGAAAATTATAATATTAATATTGAGAGGATTATAAAGGATCCACTAGAGGGTCTTATAGAATTTCATAAAAACAAAGTTGATTAGAATCAATGAAGAGAATTGCTTTACTTACTTCAGGAGGAGATGCCCCAGGCATGAACGCAGCTATTAGAGCTGTGGTTAGAACAGCTATTTACAAAAACATTTCTGTCTTTGGCGTTAATAGAGGTTACAGCGGATTAATAGATGGTGACGTCAAACAGTTACTGAAACCAGATGTAGCCAATATCATACATAAAGGGGGTACCATATTAAAAACTGCAAGGAGTGAAGCATTTAGAACCCCAGAGGGACGTCAAAAAGCGGCTGAGTTTTTAGATGCTTTCGAGATTGATGGGTTGGTTGTTATTGGTGGTAATGGGACTTATACTGGTGCTAAGTTTTTGTACGAAGAGCATGGCGTTAATGTTGTCGGATTACCAGGTACGATTGACAACGATATTTTCGGAACAGACTTTACGATTGGATTTGATACTGCAATTAATACTGCCGTTGAAGCTGTCGATAAAATAAGAGATACTGCAGATTCTCACTCTAGACTCTTTTTTATAGAAGTTATGGGCCGACATAGTGGCTATATTGCTTTACACACAGGCATCGCATCGGGATCAAGTTATATCTTCTTACCAGAAGTAGACAACTCCGTTGAAAAGTTTATTGAATTGCTTAAAAAATCTACAAGAAGAAATAAGCTATTCAACCTAGTGATTGTTGCAGAGGGCAATACCAATGGAGGTGCTACTGAGTTATCAAAAAGATGTAAAGAAGAATTGGGCGAAATAGATATTAAGACGGCAATTATAGGGCACCTACAAAGAGGTGGATCACCAACTGCTAGCGATAGAATTTTATCTAGTAAATTGGGTTACTATGCCATTAACGCCTTACTCGATGGTAAAACTAACGTAGCTATAGGAAGTGTAAATGGTGAACCATCATATACATCATTTGAAGACGCCATTACAAAGAAAAAATCACCGCAGAATTTTATGATTGATATGGCAGAAATATTAGCATTATGATTAGTCTCATTCATACCAGTTTTCCAGACAAAGAAATTGCACTTAAAATCGGCAAGGCGCTCTTAGAAAAAAAACTGATCGCTTGTACCCACATTACGCCAAGCACAAGTCAATATGTTTGGAAAGGCAACTACCATGAAGAAACTGAGTTTATTACCATTTTTAAAACCAATAGTTATAATAAAAGAGAGGTCATTAAATATATAAAGAATGAACATCCTTATGAGATTCCATACATCATGTCGGAAGATCATGTGATCAACAACGCATATAAGGTTTGGATGGACTCTTTCTTGACACAGTATTGATTATCAATATTTTATAGCTATATTTAATTACCTCAGTACTCAATATGGCCCTAAGACAGGCATATATCTTAGCTATATTCACCTTCATGCTCTTGAATGGGCCTATCATACTATTATGTCAAGATGCTGATGAAGACCCACCAGTAAAAGTTGAAAATTTAGACTTTACGAGTTCTTTTACTAAAGCTATTCGTATGTCTAAAAAGCAATTAAAACCCGTCATGGCCTACGTTTATACAGACTGGTCCACCTCTTCGGAAAAGATGTTTGAGACTACATTTACTGATCCAGACATCATCCATATAATTGAATCAGATTTCATTCCTGTAAAAATCAACGCTTCACGTAAAACTAAATTCGCTAAGGAACATGACATAACTATTTTTCCTGCGTACATCTTTTATGACCTTGACGGGAATGTGTTATTCAGAGAATTGCATTATAAAAATAAAGCAGAGTTACTTAAGACGCTTCAAAAGACAGAATCAAAAAGCAGGTATCTGAGAGAAGATTTAGATACAATGCTACTCGGTTTAAATCATTACAATATTTTAGAAACCCTCGATTCTGTTGAATACTACCGAGGTGACTACTCTGTCAAAATGTTAGCAAAAAAATATTTAGACAAAAATCGTAAAACATGGAATCATCCAACACACATGGAAATTCTTCAGCGCTTTGTCACCCTTGACAAGGACTACGTTAAGTACGTCTCCAAATACCACAATGTCTTCTTTTATAAATTTGACAGTTTACGCATAAAAGAAAACATCGCCTTCTATGTGTTTCTTGACAATATGAAATCAGATAGCAGAGGTCGACCACAATTTAAATTCAAACCACTTAAAAGATGGTTTCGCAAATACAAAATGCATGACCTCGAAAAGATGGAAGATTTCATTCGTATTAAATACTTTCTTTGGGGACGTGGACCATCAGTTAGTAATTCAATTAACTTGATTGAAAATTATCCGGAAACAACTGACGACAATGTACTTTACAGTTCTGTGATTCGGCTCCTTATTTCAAATCGACGACGCATGCCCGATTTTGAAGATCTCGCCGCTTCCATAGAGTCATCCATTCAGGAGGGGACATCTTATTGGAGATACGATTTACTTTCACTTCTCTATTACAAGGCAGGTGAAGATGCTAAAAGTGCGGAAGCAATAGGGATTGCACGTGAAATTGCTGCTATTATTGGTGATGATTACCAGCCTACCTTGGAGTTTATTAAGGATAAGATTGAGCGGTAGATAATTGATTTTCAGATTATTTACAATTTACATTCATTCGTTAAGCGGTATGAATAAAAAAACATTAGTCTAGCAAGATTCTAACCATAATACAATAATTTAGTCCAGTATTTAACTCAATCTGACATCCTTGATCCTTCCAGAAAAAAAAGAATGAATCACAATCATCTAATAAATAAAATTAAACTTGGATTATTAATTATTGTATCCTTTTCAATTTCTATAGAAGCATCTTATTCTCAGAAGTACGAAGAACTATGCGCCCAACTTCATGAAATATCTGGAACCAACAAGATCGAAATTGCTCATGAATTTGTTGAAGAAAATATTCAATTCCTCAATTTCAATGAATCATTAAGTCTTAAAATTGAATTAGCCAACTATTTACAAAAAGCGCAACAATTAAAAGCTTCTATTAAGGTTCTTGAGTCTATTAAAGAACAAGACCTTCTGCCAAATCAAAAATGTCAGTTTTATTATACACAATCACGTAACTATATAAACACTGCACAAATTGAGAAAGGCAAAGTCTTACTAGACTCAGCAGATACATACAAAATAAACCAGGACGACAACTCATACAATGCTTTTATACCTCAACTATACGGAAGCTACTACTTTTACATCGGTGACCTAATCAATGCTACTCAATCTTATACCTTAGCAAGTAATGAATATGAGAAACTTGGACTTAACGTGAAAGCTTTACTCTGCCGAGCAAATCTGGCCGCTATTAACATAGAGACACGTAATTTTTTACCTGCGATAGCAAATTTAAAGAAGGCTAAAGCACATATAGTACTCCCAGATCATGAAGCATATTTGGGTATCATCCTTAATAATCTAGCCATTGCCTATCAACATATCGATTTAGATTCTAGCCTTCATTACAACTTCTTATCCAAAGAATACAACGTCAATAAATGGAACTACTACAACACACTTGGAAATGTTTTGATAAGAAAAAAGGAATACGAAAATGCTGAAGCAGCACTTTTAACAGCCAACGATATTGCAGATAGCTTAGCCCTTGAGGACGAAGCTAATTATTCAGGGTCTTCTCTATGTAAACTGTATTCCAAAAAAGGTGAGACTCAAAAAGCACTGCTATGCTTTAAAAAATTTGATAATTATTTCAAAAACACAGAATCAGCTATCGCCAAACGGGATTTTTTACATGACTTAGCCCAAGCCAAATATGCCAGTTATGTCAATGATGAGGACCTAAATACCTATTTTAACCTGGCAGACAGTATTGAAAATGACAAGGTTAGAGGTGCAGTCCAAAATGCATTACTTGAAGCTGAGATAAAAAAAGAACAAGACTCTATACAAATTCTTTCGCTACAGAACACAGTCACAAATGAAAAATTAAGATTTCAAAATCAACTAAATCGATTTTATCTATTTGGATTGGTGCTTTCATTGGTCATTATATATTTTCTTTATCGATTCTTCAATGCCGAAAAACAAAACAATAAAATACTCCTTGAAAAACACAATGAATTAATTGATCAAAATCAAAGCCTTATCCAATCTAATGGTAAAGAACTGGGACAAGGGAAAAGTTTAGATAGCTCAAAAACCTTAATGCTGACGAATCGAGAAAAGACAAAAATTCCATTGAGCGATGTTCTTTATTTGGAATCGAAAGATAAATCGGTCTATATATATACCATAAACGGTGGTCAATATCGCGATTGGCAGTCTTTAAAATCATTTAAAGAAATCTTACCTCCTGACACGTTTATTCAAATTCACCGATCATTTATTGTCAACAAAAACGCCATCATTTCAGGTGATTTCAAAATGCTGCAATTGACTCATGATGTCAGCTTAGCCGTTTCCCGTTCGTATAAAGGTGAAGTTCAGTCGGTATTGAAAAGTCTCAATTTATAATACTTAAAGAGTACTTTATTCTTATTGGATACCGATATTTATTTCTAAAAATCTAAAACCTTTCACAAACTAACACCAACCTTCCTCAAAGACCGATATGTATTTCATCAAATATTGGTGTTATATGTCTGATTTCACCGTCCAATACTTATTAGTTAAAGTTTTTTTTACTTATTTAGAAGTACTAATTAACCAATTAAATATTCTAATCTCATGAGGACAATCTATCTGTTCTTACTCTTTTTTATTTTAAGTTTTAGCACTTATTGTCAGAATATTATTAATGTAAATAACACTGCTTCAGCAAGTTCCACGGATTTAGGGACCTTACAAGAAGCGATTACAGCAGCCGTGGATGGTGATGTTATATATCTCAGTCCTTCCCCAACATCTTACGGAGCTGCAACCATCGACAAGCAGGTGACGATTTTCGGTCCTGGATATTTGGTCGCTAATAACCCAGATTTAGAGATAAGCACTTATACAGGCCGTGGTATAATTGACAATGTGACGATAAACGCCGCTGGTAGCGGGACATATATTTCTGGTTGTGATCTAAATTATGTAGTTATTGATGGATCTTCAAATCTTTATATTGCTAGAAACCGAATGAGATTTCGGATGTATTTAAAAAACACAAGCAATATTGTTATAGAAGGCAATTATTTCGATTACACAACTAATACTACCGGCAGTAGTACTGACGGTAATTGGATGCACCTATCTGCTAACACGAACAATAGCAATCTAATCATTAGAAATAATATTTTTTATGCCTATGCTTTTTACTCAGGATCATGCTTCAGTCAGTCTTACAATAAATATCTTGATAACATTTATATAGGATCCACATCAAATGCTATCGTTGAACATAACATATTCAGAGATCGATGTCATTTTAATAACAGCATTGTTAGGAACAATATTTTCTTAATGACAGACCAATATAGTTCTTGTGCTGATAATCCCATTGCATTCAACGCATCGACAACGGTTTTAAAAAACAATATTCTTGTTAAAAATCAATCAGGCCTTGACGCATCAAATATGGTTGGAGTTACTTCACCCATATTCGAAGGGTATCCCACTCAAGGCACGCGATCTTTTGATGATCGATTTGTGTTAATTGCTAGCTCTCCGGCGAATGGGGCTGGTGTTGACGGTGTTGATTGTGGCGTTTTTGATGGACCTGCGCCATACAAATTATCTGGAGTTCCAATAATTCCGGTGATCTATGAGCTAACAGGACCATCTCAAGGTACCTCGGCCAGTGGGATTGACATCAATGTTAAAGTAAGAAGTAATAATTAATTAAAAAGCATGGATAACCATCCATACATCACTTTTCAAAGTTTTTAATTGAAACAGTCTTTTACAATACTCTTCTTATTTTGCATATATTGTATCAATGCGTCTATAGATACTTCTTACTATAGTGTATCTAAAGATAGTCTGATTAATGTTTCCATTGACACGACATTCGACAATTCTAATGTGGACTCCATTTATTTTTGCCATACTCAAACTCCACAATACGGTAGCCTCAGCTTTGTTGTTAATGATTCAGAATTCGATTATACAGCGGGCACGACTTCAGGTATAGACACTTTATGCTCAGTAGTTCAATTTAGTTCTGGAGTTCTTGATACGACTGAATACATCATTTCAGTTCTCCCTACCACAGATACACTCAATTTCAATTTAGACCCTTATGAAACAGAATCGATTTGTTATACGAATGAAATAGGTGCGATTGATAATATTGAAATTAGCGAACAGATATTTGGCAGCTTATCAAATATCGATAGCCTAAATGCATGCTTTGATTACGGATCTCCGCCCTATACAATCTTGGATTCTTTTTGCCTTATTGTCCATGGAACAAATAACTTATCTGACACTACAATTATTAAAATTGATGTCGACGCCTTAGTTAAACCTAACATTGTACAATCTGAATTTTATATTGATCAAGATCCAGGATACGGTAATGGGTATCCTTTATCATTTACTTCAGATAGTTTGTTGGATATAAGCTTCCATATTAACACTGACACTTTATCGCAAGGGATGCACTTGATTTATGTGCGATCTAAAGATGCATCAGGCAACTGGTCTTATCCACAAGAAATTTTGTTTTATCATAATAAAGCTGCTGAATACGATGGATTGGCTTTTATGGAGTATTATTTCGATGTAGATCCAGGACATGGTAATGGTCAGTTTTTACCAAGTTCTAATGATAGTCTGATTGACTTTAGTACAAATATCGACATCTCTGAATTAACTGATGGGCTTCATACCCTTTTTGTAAGAACCAGAAATAATTTGAACCAATGGGGTTTTCCAGCTAGCCTGACTTTTTTAAAATTAAGTGGCGATTTGCTATCCAATGACATTATCGCTATGGAATATTTTATTGATACCGACCCAGGCATTTCTATGGGGACGCCTATATCTATTACACCCAATGATAGTTTAGACTTTACTTTCAATGTAGACTTAACAAATATTTCCACAGGTGCTCACAAAGTTTCTGTGCGTGCCCAACAAGAAAATGGATTATGGTCTTACGTGCAAAGCACAACATTTATAGTGGTTCAAAATAGCATCAATGAAAAAGATATCGTACAACTCGAATATTTCTTTGATATAAATCCGGGGTACGGAAATGGTATCGACATACCTATAAGTGCAAACGATTCCATTGAAACCGTTGCGCCGATTTCACTTTCTGGTTTAAGTACTGGAATACATAATTTGTATGTCAGAGCGAAAGATGAAAATAACCAATGGAGCTTATTATACATGCATGAAATTGATGTCACAGAATCCGATGCGCTTTACCCCGAAATAGAGTACTTTCCATCAGGAATCAGCATGACTGCCGATAATTGCTATGATATTGTCATAGATTCTTTCTATATCATTAATACCGGCTCTAATCCTTTGAACTTTAATATTATTGATCAAACAAGTTGGTTAAGCTACTCTCAAACATTAGGATCTGTACCCAACATGGACAGTTTATTGATTACGGTGGAAGCAAATCCAATGGGATTAACGAGTGCACAAAACTTGATCGATGTTCAAATTAGTTCAAACGCCGGTACCAGTCCAGATACGACAATAACCATCAACTTAAATGTACCTCTATCAAATTATAGTTTAACCTTTTCTGATTCCCTTTTTAATTTTGATGATACACAAGTAAATTCGACCAACGAAGAAGAAGTTGTTTTAACTAACACATCATGCAATGCTATTCAAATAGATAGCATCAAAACGACAAGTACCTTTTTTGTGGCTTCAGTTTGGGATAGTTTGGTATTGCAGAACGATAGTTTATTGCTTGAAGTTAATTTCAATCCAGATACCATTGGCGTTTTTGAAGATTCTTTATTTATTTATTCGCAAGCTGGTATTGATACACTCACCCTTCAAGCAGAAGCTGTTGGCATACCTATAATTAATTTCAAAACGGATAGTTTACATGTAGAGTTTCCAAACTGTATAGCTGATACGAGTTTATCCTTTTATATTAAAAACGAGGGACTGGGGCCTTTATACTGGGAATATATCTCTAACAGCTTACCTTCTTGGTCAAGCATGAGCATCGAATCCGATACGATTGATCCATCGGACAGTACCTTGCTTTTTTTATCTATTATAGACGCAAGTCTAGATAATGGCACCTATACTTATGATTTAGGATTTAGTTCCAATGATACATTAACCCCATTGGCTACTTTACCACTCATAATTGAAGTTGAGGGTGATGCTTTCGTAACTTGTAGTGACACACTTTTAGATTGTGGGATAGTAACTAGAAATACCTCTGTCATAATCAATACAAATGTATTAAATGAGGGTTGCGATGATCTTATCATTTCTTCGATTGATTTCAATACTAACATATTCTCATCCAATGTGAGCAGTGTCTTTTTACCAACTGGCTACAGCTACCCTATTTATATTGAATTTGAACCTCCATATGCTGGGACATTTACAGATACGATGACTGTAGCCTCCGATATTGGGGTATTAAAAGTGCCTATCACAGGAATTGGAGATGGTGCTTTAACTCAATCATTAAGTGCGTTATTTCTTGAGAAAACTATACCATCTTGCCAAGGGATGTATGTCGATAGCCTGTACATATATAATGTCGGTGATGGAACAGGAGATTGGAGTATCCTGAACTCAAACGACCATCCAAATTGGATATCTCTTTCCACATTAAGTGACAGCTTGGCACCAGGAGATTCCAGTTTAGTTGAAATAAATTATGATGCCACTGGCCTTTTCAATAATACCTATACAACTACTTTAGACATTGAATTCTCCGATCCGATTACACCCAATGTTAATGTCCCTATTACCTTGATTGCCACAGGTGGTTCACAAATGGCTATTAGTAAAGATTCCATAGATTTTGAATATTCTTATATTACCCGACACCAAAAAGATACCCTTCAACTCATCAATACCGGTTGTGACACTTTTCATGTGGTCAGTGTTAATCATAATGCAACATTTAATCTTAGTGATACTTTATTTGATGTAATGCCATATGACACCTTAGATATCGGCATAACATTTAAGCCTGATCAGATTCAGACTTATACAGACACCATTTTTTTTAATGGTCTAAGTGATACACTATCATGTATTGTTCACGGTCAAGGTATTGATATTCCTCAAATTTCAAAATTTACCAATGATTCATTAATTATAAAGATGCCAGTGGACATATTATCAACCACTGTGGCTGATAGTACTTGGCATATATGGGGCGAAAAAACAGGTTTGAGAAGTGGGACTTACAATGTGCAAAATGGTAATGAACTATTGTTTGTTCCAGATGATCTTTTCAGAGCCGGAGAAGAGATCTCGATGACTATAAGTAGCATAGCGTATACAGATTCAATTCAAATTCAATCTTATAATATTGAAAGTAAAGCGCCAGTCAATAATCCAACGGATGCTGTTTTTAAAGTACTTCCTATTCCAGGTTTTATAACAAATTATACAACTGGAGCATATCTATATTTTTCTGATGTAAACCGGGACAATCTGGTTGATATTCTAATATCAAAGTATTCAACTTCACCGAATGTAGACATATACTTTCAAGATGCATCGGGTTATTTTAGTTTTAATGCCACTTATCCAAATTCTGGAACTAATGTATTCCTAGAGAATACACCTGATTTAAATAATGATGGATTCCCAGACCTTCTATTTGGACATCGTTCATCTGTTCCAGGCATCTTTAGTTTTCGATTAAATAATGGAGATGGTACATTTGGATCGAGTCAATCCTTTAATACCGCTTCATATCCTATTCATGCTAATATAGCCATAAGTAAAGATTGGGATGCAGATGGTGATATTGACATCCTTTCCCAAGTAGCTGGTACTATAGACAATCCTGCTGTTAAGTTAAGAATCTATAGCAATGATGGTTCAGCTTCTTTGAATTTACATAGCACATTACAAACAACGCTTTCAGGTACAGGATATACTACCACAGACTTTGATAAAAATGGCTTTCAAGATTTCTGCTACCAAACTTACCAATCCCTTTACAGTATCGATCAATTGAGGTCATACGACAATGAGGAGGGTTACCTTAGCTCCATTGTTTCTCAAAATACTGGAAAAAATGGAATCTTTTTTGATCATTTTAACGGAGATTTAAATCATGACAACATTAAGGACATCATCTATAAAAAGCATGGCGACACATATATTATATACTCTGATTCTTTAAGTTTCCCAAACTATAACCACAGAATTCTTCTAAAAAATGAAGACATCCAATCTTTTGTTGAAGACTTCAATGGAGATGGATTAAACGATATTCTTGCTTTCAATCGGCGCGTTGGTGCAGACTGGGGAAAACTTCCTGTAGAAATCGCATTAAATAATACCCAACAAAATTTCGAATTTGAAAACAGAGGGTTTCAAGCAGGTCTATTCCAGTCTTTAAATTCCTGTGATATCGATAACGATGGTGATATAGATATACCTTTTCTGGATAGTTTGGGGCAACTTTGGATCGCATATAATGAAAACTCAAACGCTGAAATATCATTTTCAAACGACAGTCTTCAATACGAGATTGCGGGTTGTGATGTCGATACAAGCTTTAATCTTAATGTATACAATACGGGAGACAGCACTTTGGTCTGGCACATAAATCAAACAAACCAGCTACCATCTTGGATGAGTATAGACACAACAGATGGCCAAATCCTGACTTCGGACAGCTTAGAATTAGTGCTCTCCATCAATACTAATGGGCTTATTGCAGGAAATTATAGTTATGATTTGTTGTTTGCGAGCAATGACACAAGTAGCTTCGAAGATGTCGTTCATGTTGAATTTGAACTTATAAGTGATACCCTCTTATCGATTTCATCTCCTGATTTAGATTTTGGATTTGTGGATACGTCTCAAGTTTACAGTTTGGATTTAATCATTACCAATGATGGTTGTGAAGATGTCAACATAGATAGTTCTTTCGTCTACGGTAACATATTTGAAACAAGTACATTGCCTGTGGTCGTTCCCGCATTTGGTACGCATACATTGACTGTTTCAATAGATGCTGATAGTCTTATCACATACATGGATACTTTAGTATTAACACACAATTATGGAATCTTTGAAATTCCATTGAGTGCTATAGGATGTTATGGATCGCCTCTTACATTTGTAGAAGAAATTGTTTGTGAACAAAGCGAAGTAGGCATAGACACAACCATCCTTTCTAATATTTCGGGATGTGATAGTATAATAATCACCAATCATTCTTTGCCATGGGCTTATAACTATCCAGACATGGTTGCCTATTATCCATTTAATGGAAATGCACAAGATGAAACTGGAAATGGACATAATGCCGATCATATATCTGCCACTCTGGCTACTGATAGATTTGGGTTGACTGATGGCTGTTATTATTTTAATGGCTCTTCCAGTTCTTATATTAAAATTCCGCACCATACCGACCTAAATCTAGGCGGTAGCTTCACGATATCGGCTTGGGTTTATGGAGAACCCACTTCAGGAACAAGTAGTATTATCTCAAAAGGCAGAGATATAATCGATGGAACATACTCAATGAGAAAATGGTACATGAGTTGCCGAAATGGAGGAGCTCATCATACAGCTTCCGCTGGAATAACAGATGGCAGCTGGCACCACCTAGTTTATGTTGTTGATTCAGAAAATGACATTCTGAAAGCTTATACTGACGGGGTTTTAGTGGATCAAAATGCATTTCCAGATTTTCAGACTAACAACACTTATCCTTTAGTATTTGGAAGGCATTTTGTTTCAGCTACTGGTGGGTCCTATCCTTATCCGTATAAAGGAAAGCTTGATGACATACGTATTTTTGATAGAGATTTTTCGTCAGAAGAAGTCTTTAATCTATATAATCAAGAATCAGGAAATCTAGCACCTATTGTATTTTATGCATCTTCTTGTGACACATCGATGGTCAAAAGCGACTCTACTATAGTGGCAGATCAATATGGTTGCGATTCTTTGATTATAAATATTACTTCCCTTCAGAATGCTATAAGCAGCGATAGCAGTATCATATTTTATCCATTAGATGGGAACACCGATGATTTAGGAGGTCGCGATTTACACGGCGTCAATAATGGTGCGAGTATGATACAGAATCGATTTGGTGAATCTAACAAAGCGATGGATTTTGATGGATCTGATGATTGGATAAATGCTGATTTAGTACTTAGTGAAATACAAACAGGTATGGACATGTCCATGTCATTCTGGTTCAATACAACGGACAGCCCATCTACCATTCATGGTAATTTATTCCTTGCCGCAAATCAGTACAATGGATCTCCTGAAAATGTCTTCAGATTAGGAACATCCCAAAGTGGTGCTATCTTCCTTTCTCCGACTTCGGGTTCATACCATGAATTGGGCACAGGATTTAACGATGGTCTATGGCACCATTTAACAATTCGACATAATGGATCCACTTCATTATTGGAAGTATACGTGGACAATATTAAAGCGGGCGCAGTAAGCAATTTTATCATTGATTGGTCCATAGCGGATAGATTTAACATTGGTCAGGAATACGATGGGTCAAATAAAACAGACTTTTATAATGGGTCCTTAGATCAACTGCATATCTATAAACGATTTTTAGAGACCGGAGAAATTCAACAACTCTATTATGAAGTCAATAATGATGATGAAATTCTAATAGAACAAGATACCTTATTAGATTTTGGTGTCGTAACATTGGGTGACTCTTTATCTATCACGACTATCATAAGCAATGCTTCTTGCGATACGATAAGTATAGATTCTATTTATACAACGCATCCAACATATACGGTTAATGTCTCAAATATCGATCTACTCCCCTACCAATCTGTTCCCATTGAAGTCCAGTTTCTTCCTGAGTCCAGTTTGTTATATGTTAGTGAATTACGGGTAGAATCAAATATGGATAGTTTGTCTATTGATTTAACCGGTCTCGCTTGTTATGCTCCACCTGTACTTAGTTATACTGATACAACGAGTATTTGTGATGGCCAGTATTTTACTTTGACAACAGATCAAAATATATCACTCACATGGAGTAATGGATTTGTCGGCGATACTCTTTTAGTTTCAGATGCAGGTACTTATTACGGTATCACCAGCAATGGCAATGGATGCATACTGTACACAGATTCAGTCGAGGTAATCAAAGTACCCAATCCAAATATCGTCAATAATGGCTTCTCTACCTTATGTGTTGGAGATAGTACTTTACTTGAAGTTTTACACTCCAATACTTATTATTGGAGTACAGGAGATTCTACTCAAAGCCTCTGGGTGATGCCAAGCATGAGTGAAACTTATACGGTCACCACAACAAATGACCTAGGCTGTACTTTTATAAACAGTGTTTTGATTCATGTGATCCCGCCTGACACACCGGGTGTCGTTACGAATATGATTCCTTATGATGGAACAATTGATGAAGGCCAGTCGGTTCAATTTTCATGGCTTCCTTCAGAAAATGCATCGACTTATGACTTGTACCTTTGGTTAGATAGTGGAACAAAACCAAGTACGCCTACTTATTCTAATTTGAATCAAATTAGTAAGACTATAGACAATCTACAATTAGGGACCACCTATAGATGGCAAGTCCATGCAAAAAATTCATGCTTTGAAACAGAAGGTCCTCAGCAAACATTTACGACTAAATTACTGCCCGATCTCATTGTTCAAAATGTTACTGTTCCAAGTTCCGCCTTTTCTGGAACAAGCATAACTGTAAGCTGGGAAGTTAAAAACGTTGGTAGTGGAGATACAGGATCTACATTATGGTACGATCTGGTGGGTCTGTCTGAAGATAACATTGACCAAACAGATGGAGGTATTGACCCTCTTGTAGCTTCAGACATCAATGTGACTGCATTAAGTTCTGGACAATCGTATACGAATACGGCTACTTTCACGCTTCCTCAAGGCATTTCAGGGAATTATTTCATTTTTGTAAGAACGGATGCTTTAGGCATTAAACCTAAATACAATATTGAAGAATTAGATGAGTCCAATAACAATAATCAATTCGGAGCTTATATCCCGATAAATTTGACACCGCCGCCTGATTTAAAAGTTACGCATTCATTACAACCAAATAATACTTTCAGCGGTCAATCCATTACCGTCGAGTATACTGTAAAAAATGATGGCACTGGTTCAACCTTATTACCTGTTTGGGAGGATAGAATATATATTTCAGAAGATAGTATTCGAAATGGCAATGATGTTTTATTAAAATTTAACGGACACTCGGGTATATTAACGGTCAATCAAACTTATATAGAAGTGGTTGATATAAATATTCCAGCAAACCTTTCAGGCTCATACTATCTCATATATGAAACCGATGTGCATGATCAAATTTATGAGTTCATCTACGAAGACAACAACGTTCATATATCTCCTGCATTTAACATCTTGCAGACGCCTCCTGCAGACTTAATTCCTGTGAGCTTGACCATCCCAGACACCATTCACTCGGATGAAACCATATTCATAGATTGGCAAGTCAAAAACATAGGAGCTAACCCAACTAATGTAAGCAATTGGAAAGACAAATTGTATCTAACTAAGGAGGACAGCTTTTCATTATCACAGAGTATATTACTGCACGAGTATTATCACAATGGCATACTTGAAATTGACAGTGTGTATAATGTTAGTCGAAGCCTTCAGATCACACAAGATATTGACAGTTCATATAACTTATTTATTCTTACAGATGAAGCAGATAATTTGGTTGAGTTGTATGAAAATAATAATGTCTTCGGGCCAATACCATGTTTTATAAAGACTCCAGATCTGGCATTGGATAGTATTCAATTTACCAAAGAAGTATTTGCTGGCGAAACAAGCATCTTACATTATAAAGTTGGGAATATTGGAAATGGACATCTTATAGAACGAACCGTGCAGGATAAAATTTATGCTTCTACTGATACCATTCTAGACTTATCGTTAGACAGTTTAATTGGAACTCAATCTGCTACTCTTTCTTTAAACAATGAAGAGTGGCTAGATCGAAACTGCGAAATTACTTTTGCAGAAGGCATCATGGATAGCTTCTATATTGTTATCGTTACTGATTATCCAGATTTGATTTATGAAGATAGTTTAGAACTAAATAACACGATTATATCAGATTCTTTAATCATTGTTAATCGACCTGACTATCCTGATCTAAAAGGGCTTGTCATGACGGCTCCAGATACCATTCAAGCGGGTGTTCCTTTTACATTAACTTACACTGTTACAAATGCCGCAATTGGAGCACTACAAAATAAGATATGGACAGATAAATTGTTTATTTCTCTTGATAGTTTAGAAAACGGCGTTGAATTTGGATCGCATACTTTAAATCAAAATTTAGAATCGGGCATAAACTATACCGTAGACTTAACTTATGTCGTAGCCCCTAATACTTTGGAAGGACTCTACAATATTTTACTATCTATAGATGATGAAAATACTGTTTACGAATTTGACAAGGAGGGCAACAATTTGGACTTAAAGCTGGATTCTATTTTTATTTTAGCAAAGCCTAAATCAGATCTTGAAATTAGTGCATCAACTTTTTTGCCTGACACTATTTATTCTAGCATGAACATAGATGTGGATCTGACTGTAACAAATGCTGGTATTCAAACGGCCACGCAATTCCCTTGGGTTGATAATTTATATTTTTCTGTAGATACCATTTTAAGTCCTGATGATATTTTAATAGATTCCAAAACAAGATATAGTTTGCTGGACACCAATCAGGTGTACAATATTAATTTTGAAGCACAAGTCCCTGATGGCACTTCAGGTCCCTTTTACTTCATAGCTAAAACAGATGTGTTCAATGAAAATGGAGAAATTGACACACTAAACAATCTGGCAATCTTAACGAACCAAGGTGGAACCGGAGGGAATGGAACCACAGCTGATTCAACCGTTATTTTATTAAGTCCTTATCCAGACTTAGAACTCATAGCATTGTCTGCTTCTACTACAGTTACAGAAGGACAAACTATAGAGTTGGTCTATACTGTTCAAAATAATGGGGATACCATCATTCAAAACCGAACTTGGAACGATCGGGTTTACTTAAGTACAAATACGACCCCTAATGGCTTAACTATTTTCAATACTTCAATTTCACACACATTGAATATTGGAGATACATATACGGATACATTAGAAATCGATATACCATTAGATAATGTAGGCAATTATTACGTGGTCCTTAAAACAGATGCGAATAATAATATCTATGAGCATTTAGATGAAAACAACAACGACAATGCAGTACTTTTAACCGTACTTGAAGCACCGCCAGCAGATGCTTTTGTCGAGAACATAAACTGTTCTTCGGATACGACCAAAAACGGCGTGTTAGTTACAGTTCGATGGGACACCAAAAATCTAGGGCTGAACCCTATTAATGGGAACATGTATGAAGCCGTCTATTTTTCTAGTGATTCAATTTGGGATGTCGCAGATCCATTAATGTATTCAGCTCAATTGCCAAGTAATATTGCACCATTGGCAAAAGTGTCAAGGACGGCCAATTTCGTTGTCGACAACGCATCATACGGCTACCAGTATATATTGGTGCGGACAGATCTAAGAGACAATATTGACGAAAACAATGAGGAAAACAATATCAGTGTAGGACAAGGCATTTTCGTTGATGTCAATATTCTTCCTATAGACATACTGACATGGGACACCTTGCAATCTAATAAAAATTTATTCTATAGAGTCGAAGTGGTAGACTCCTTAATAGACGAAACATTAAAAATTACGTTAACTGGAGACACTATTTTTGGTTATAATGAAAGCTACGTCCGTTTTGATGACTTGCCTTCGAGATATAATTATGAGTACAGTCACTCTGAAGCGTTTATGGGGCAACAGCAAGTTATTGTTTCAGATATAGAAGCAGGTAATTATTTTAATTTAAGTTATGGAACCACCACTTCAAATGGAGATCAAGATGTCAGTCTGTTAGCCGAAATACAGCCTTTTGAAATCTTCAAGGTGGTTTCAAATGAAGGATCAAATACTGGTCAAGTCACTGTGAAAATTGAAGGAGCTCGATTTGAACCAGATATGACCGCTATCTTATGTAATGACTCTCTCGGCAATATATTAATTGCCTTAGAAACAGTCTTTGTGAGTCCTACGATAGCTTATGCTACTTTTGATTTAACGGGCAGTGGTCATGCTGGACATCATCACGAAGGTCATTACCATGAAAATGGATTAGATACGGGATATTATGATTTAAAGTTAAAAAAGCTTGATGGCGAACTGGCCATTTTAGACAACGGCTTTCATGTTATTGAAAGCAGTAACGACAATATTAAAGTCAAAGTCATTTATCCAGATAGAATGCGTCCATTTAGAACAGCAGCAATTCAAATTGAATATGCCAATACATCAGGAAAAGATATTCCTGTGCCTCAGTTCCTTGTTGTTTCACTCGAAAATGTACCTATTGGTAAAACTGAAAATGAAGTAAATAATATCAGTGGTTGGTCCTGGGGGCAAAATCTGCCTGCGGGATATCGAGAAGTATTGATAGAGTTACGAGATCCCGAAAATTATGAATCAAAAATTTTAAGAGCTGGACAAGAGGGGGTAATTACATTCTATGCTCGATTATTAGCAACAGGTCAATACAGCTTTAAGGTTATCGATTTAAAATAAAATATGAGAAGAGTATATGTCATATTATTAATGCTTTTGAGTATACATAAAGTTTATACGCAAGATTGTGATTGTGCTTATCCTATTATTTTTGTACATGGATGGGGAGGTAGTGAAGAAACATGGTTAAAATTTTCAGAAAAATTAGAATATATATGGGGAGATAAGATCCAAATACCCCAATACAATAATGGTTCTTATTCTGATGGCACTGTTTATTATGCAAACTTGAACTACGAATATGGTAGTAATGCAACCAACTACATAACAGATGTCAAGTTACACGATGACTTTATCAACGCCCCCACTATTAAAAACTCATGCGTCTATGCTATAAGTTTTCAAGTCAAACGTGATCCAAATTTCACTGATCCTGTACTCATTACTTCTTCTCATCCACTATATCACTTATCGGAAACAGATGTACCAAATACCGATAATTACTCCAATGAGTCCGCTATTTTCAAACAAGGTTATGCACTTGGCAAGGCTATAGAAAAAATATTATCTATTACCCAAAAAGAGAAAGTCATATTGGTAGGTCATTCAATGGGTGGCTTAGCAAGTCGAGAATATTTGCAAAGAAGAACTCCTGGAAATAGTAACGGTACTCCAAATTGGTGGGTATATCCTAATGAAATGGATGGCCATCGCGTAGCGAAATTATTTACGGCAGGAACACCCCACAGGGGAAGTAATACAGGTAATTGGCAGGATAACCCTCAGACGATAACACTTCTAGGCTCAACATTTGGATTTGATTTAATGTCGGAATCAGTAAGGGATTTAAGAATTTCGTATGAAGACTCAAACAACAACGAATACCCAGGTACATATTTATACGGTTCAAATGAGACTGAAAATCCTAATTACCCGGAAACTTTCTGGAATCTTGATGTTGATTGTGATGAAAATTTCATTAGTGACATAACTGCATTAAATGACCCTTCAGGGAACATAGGAAGTGGAACGATATCAAACCCAGAGATTCCGTTACCTTCCAATACGAAATACACTTATTATGTTTCAAATTTGGATGGCTTAGGGACGGATGGGATTGTTTCATCGAAGAGACAATGGCTTTATTCTGGTGGGAATGGCAGCACATTCTCTTTTGCTACCCAAAAAAGTTTCCCAAGACCTTTTCTTGAAAAAGAATATTTTTTATCAGACAGACTTACGGCAAAAAAGCTTCACACATCCCAAACTGAAGATGAAGAATATTTGCTTAAAGGCATCGACGAAGCCGATTTCCCATTCTTTGCTTACAAAGTATCCAAAGGAAAGTGGTATGCAGGTTCAACCCAAAAACGTGCTGATATTGTTGCCAGTGATAGTAATGGTGATATCGGATTTGGAACTTCAGATCCAGAAACCGATAGCGACTGGTATGAAATAGAAATTGATGCTGACTTAATCAATGGCAGGCTCGTTTTAATTCGAGACAATTTATCTACTGCAACCAAAATTGAATTATTTGATTCTTCAGTTGACCTAAACAATAACAACCAAACCAACACACCCCTATTTGAATCGTGGAGCCCTGAAAAAGGCATTAAAATCTTAACTTTAAATCTTGAAGACCTTCAATCTGGCACCTACTATTTCAGAATTACCCAATCAGTCAAAAAAAACAACAATGCTGCACATCAATATAAATTTATAATAGCAGACGAAACCAATCAAGCGACAATTACAGCTAAACTAAAATACGATGAAACAAAAACACTCAAGGTATTAGAAGCGGATAACAATTATTATTTGGCTGATATCTACAATTCTATTTATGTCTTTGACATGAATTACACCGATGATTTTGGGAATGCTGGATTAGAATATGCGCCAGTTGGTTATTGGGCAAACAATAACATTCTAGACATTCATACAGATGCCTATTGGGCGACGCAGTCTGTAAAGGACATAGCGAATAATGAATTCACTGACCTAAATTTGGGACTTGAATATGTAGACAGTGTTTTAGTTTTCTCAAACACCAAACTCACTCCTGACCGATCTAATGCTAACGCTTACGCATCTTATGATTACCAATCAATAGTTACAGGCATTGGTAATAAAGAAAAAGGAATCAAACCAGTATCTTCTATAGATGTCATGTCACATGAGTTTTTCCACCTTATAAACACTAAGAATGATATCCTAACAGATCAATATGATGAAAATGATGCAAGTACCTTCGACCACCTTGAAACCAATGGATTAAGAGAAGGTTTTTCGGATATCTTTGGGGTCTACATGGAGCATCTAATTGGAAATAACAACCAAGTTAGTAATGGCATTTATAAACTTGGGACCGATGTAAATATTATCAAAGACTTTAAATATCCTCAAAAATACGATCCCAAAGCACAAGTGTTTTACAACAATAATTTAACTGGCGGACCTCATTCCGTAGGAGCTTTGCTTTACCACTGGTTTTATATATTATCCGAAGGCAAAGCCGACACCTATAATGGGCGTAAATTTAATGTAGAAGGCATAAGCATTGAAAAGGCATTTAAGATTGCTATGCAAACGTTTTCATCAAAGCTGGATCAAAGTTCTAAATTCCAAGACGTTTATACTGGGAGCTTAGAAATTGCGCAAGATGAATTTGGTTTTTGTTCACCGGAATACAACGCCGTTTTAAATGCGTGGTACGCCATAGGCGTTGCCAATGAATCGGGTCTCATGATTGATGATCTCGAATTAACTGAAAGTGCATGTACCCAGGGCACAGGTACAGCAACTTTAACAATGACCAACTCAAACTTAAATTATTATTACAATTGGGACAATGGGTCAGTGACCGCCACTGCCATTGATTTATCTACAGGGTCACATGCTGTGACGATAAGTACAGATACAGGATGCCAACTTATTAAATCATTTGAAATTGAGCAGGCGCTAAGTTTCGAAGCAGAGGTTAAAGTAGAGCCTAATAACAATTGTAATTCTCCGAATGGATCGGCATTATTAAAAATAAAGGACAAAAATACACAAGCCACTCCGGTCAACATCGAATTAGAATGGAAAGATCAAAACCAAAATGTCATTGGACAATCCATATCTGTCCAAAATATGATTGAAGGTGAATACATACTTCATATTTTAGATCTAGATACTGAATGCGAAGAAGAAATAAATTTTGAAATCGAGAAGAAAGAAGCTCAAATAGAAATTATAGGTGGTGGCTACAGACCGATTTGTCAAGATTATATTCCTGATGCATTAATCTTAAGGCCGTATGTCGAAGATTGCAATAATTGTCAAGTCTTAGATTGGTCTACTGTGGATGGCGAAATCATAAGTGAAAGCGATGAAATCGAAGTCCCAGTAGCAAATGCCACATATGAATTGATAATGGTTGACGAATATGGTTGCCTGTTCTTAGCTACTACAACTATAGAAATTGATTTTAGGGATTGCGAAGAATGTGATGACGGAACACTAAGTTTTATTGATTTTACTGGAGTAGATCCATGTAAAGAATTTGAAATCCGTGTTTTTGCACCTCGAGATCCAAATGAAATAATTTCTCCGTTGGGCTATAGTGATTCAAGATGGGTTTCAAATACTGAAGGTTTACCTTATACCATACTCTTTGAAAACGATCCAGAACTAGCAGAAGCCTCAGCTACTCGAATCGAAATATCTCATTTTCTAGATTCAGATATCAATCCAGCTAGTTTTAGAATTGGCAATTTTAATTTTGCTAACCTTAATTTTGTCGTTGATGGAAACAACAGTTTTTATCAAAACCGACTGGATGTAAGAGATTCACTAGGCGTTTTTGTAGATGTGGTGGCTGGAATTAATGTGACTGAAAATAAGGCATTTTGGATATTTCAGGCCATTGATCCAGCCACAGGCTTACCACCTAATGATCCTGACTTAGGGATGCTTCCTGTTAATGATACGATTACTCGAAACGGCGAAGGATCTGTTCAATTTAAAGTAAAAGCAAAAAACACAACAGAGACATTAGATACTATTTTTGCTACAGCAGAAATATTATTTGACGAAAACGAAGTTATCATTACAAACACAGAATTTAATACAATTGATGCTTTTGCGCCTACTTCTGTTCTTGATTCATTACCTGATATCATAGATGCGGATACATTGACGCTTTCTTGGTCTGCTGAAGATGACATCGATGGCTGTGGCATTCAAGATTATTCTATTTATGTATCCTACAACAATGAGCCTTTCTATCTGTATGCCTCAGAAATTTCAGATACTTTTTATCAATTTACCAATGAGACGAATGGGCTTTATTGTTTTCAAATCAAAGCCAGAGACTGGGTTGGAAATATTGAGGAAAAAAATATAGCTGACGCTTGCATAGAAATTGGAAGTGAAATCGAAGTCATTACAAAAGTATTACTACAGGGGCCTTATAATCAGACAGATAGCTTAATGTCGGATAGCCTTAGAGTTGGAAATTTATTGCCTATTGCTAGTCCTTATACAGATCCTATATTGTATCCATATACCGATCTAGAAGCCAACATAAACAATTCCATATATAACACAGTTGGTCCTGATGCGATTGTGGATTGGATTTACGTCGAACTGAGAGACATATCCTCAGGGCAAAGTATAGATGGTGGCTCCTATTTATTGCAAAGGGATGGTGACATCATCAATGTGGAATCCAATACGCCCATTAAGTTTATAGACGTTCCGCCTGGAAATTATGAACTCACATTATTTCATCGAAACCATTTGCCTATTAAAACAAATGGTTCAATTTCTATTGTTCCTAATATATTGTATAATGTGGATCTGTCTAATGATATAGATCAAGTTCAAGGCGGTTTAAATGCCATGCGTGATATTGGAGGAAATTTACTGATGATTTCAGGTGATTTAGACTTGAATGGTCAGATTCAGAATAAAGATTATTTGCTATTACTCAATGAAATTGGAACGTCAGGCTATACGAAATTTGACTTAGACTTTAATGGTGAAGTTGATAAGAATGACATTGATAATTACTTAACGCCAAACATTGGCAAAGGAAAACAATTTGATTAATATGAAATACATATATTTTATTTTGTTCTTTTCGTTTGCCAGCGGCTTAAGTGCTCAAGATGTAAAATACTTCCTTATTGAAGAAGCACTCGAAATTGAAGGGCAAGATTCGTTTCTAACATTTGAAGTCTATGCGATGAGTGACACTGGTTTTAAATTGGGGTCTGGTCAATTATACTTCGATTATGATACATCCGTATTTGGTAAAAATGTTGTTGAATCAAATCGCATAGAAATCATAACTGACTCGACTAGTGTTTTAGGAATGTCTCTTTTGGGGTCGCAATCTTCTTTCTATAATCAATTTGTTTTAAATGATAATATTGATGGACGCTTTTCATTTAACTGGCAATCTCAATTCTCTGATCCGTGTCTAAGCGAAATGAATGTAAAATTATATCTCGCAAAACTTTTCCAAGTAAAGATATTGATGGCTAACCCCACTAACCAAGATCTCAGCTCTTTAGTTTGTTTCCAATCATCGGGTCATTTTGAAGATTTGACTTATACGACTTGTGGGCCAGACATATGCGATCTTCAGGATTGCATAAGCTACCCAGGCTTTAATATCACTCAAGATACTTTCTATTGCGATGATTGTCGAATTGTCACTAAACCGAGCGATTATGAGATTGGGTCTTTAAGGTTCGCGATACAATGTACACCACCTAATGACACTATATTTTTCGATATCACGTTAAACAACGAAGTCATTGAAATTGAATCTGAGTCCATTACAGTTAATAAGAACTTGTTGATTTATTCTGAAAATTTCAATCGTAATATTGAGATAACGAATAGGGATATCAATAACAATGTACCACTGCTAATTATAATGCAAGATTTAAAATTTGAAGGCGTTTCTGTTATCGGCAAGTCAACGCCGTCCATGATTCTAAAATTAGAAGGAGGCACAGTGGAATATAATAACGCTGTATTAGATAAAATCGACATTACAAATAACTAGAATCTTCTTATAAATTCTTGTGTTATAATTTAAGCAAGTTGATTTTTAGGGAACAGTAATATTCTATTTGTAGAAAACTATAATTAAGCGCCGCTTCCATAGAATCATCCATTCAGGAAGGGACATCTTATTGGCGATACGATTTACTTTCTCTTCTCTATTACAAGGCAGGTGAAGATGCTAAAAGTGAAGAAGCCATAGGGATTGCACGTGAAATTGCTGCTATTATTGGTGATAAATACCAGCCTACCTTGGAATTTATTAAGGATAAAATTGAGCGGTAAATGATCCCAAAAGTGTAAAGAATACGACCATTTTAATGATAAATTAGCCATTTAGCTTTCAAGTCATTACAAAGCCTCTACACCTTAAAATATTGGCCATAGAGGAACGGTTTTAGCTTTAACTTCAATGACCCACCCTTCTTTTACTAAACATAACTTTCTTTAGTAATGAAGACTGTTTACAATTTTGTTATTCTTTTATTTTTCAACCAGCTAAATGTCTATTGCCATAACAGCAAAGCATTAGATCATTTAGATATTCCCAATAATGAAAACATTGAAGAATCCCATCCACTATTAACAAAAATCGATTCTATAGTATGGCACCAAGGATCTATGAAGTTAGCCAATAAACATCTTCAGTCCTTAAAAGATAATTGCAAAAATGAAGCATGCCCTGAGACCATCGCAACTGGACAAGCTTTGATCGCTGAACTTGAAATTAATCAAGGAATCAATACAACCGTTGAAGAGGTTTTAAAACCGGCTATAGAAAACAAAAGCTTTTCGGATAAAACATTAAGTCTATTTAATGAAATTGTTGGTTTTCACTTTCTACTTCAAGGAGATAGCAAAGCGGCTTTATCACATTTGAATGAAGCTAAAGCATTCCTTGAAAGCCAGTCAGTTACATCTAAAAGATTAGGCAAGGTCTATTACTACCTTGGATTTGCATACAATCTTGACGGCTACAACAAAGAGTCCATTGATTATTTACGTCAGTCGGATAATCATTTCACAGAAATTGGAGATACATCAATGCTTATAGAGTCAAAAGTGGGTTTAAGCACCCTCCTGGCTACTGATGGCAACTACGAAGAAGCAACAAAGCTATTACTTAAATCTATTGAAATGTCTAACTCAAATGAACAGTTAGCTGTTAGAAAGTTTCAGATGTATGATGCGCTCATAGACTTATACATAAGATCAGGAAATTATGATAAGGCAGAAGCACGATTTGCAGAAGTTATGCCCGAGCTTCAAAACCTAAAAGTTCCAGTTGAGCAAAAAGCTAATGACTTGTGGTCTTTGAGTATGTCCTATGCCAAATTGATGGGACGATTAGAGCGCTTTCAGGAGGGCTTACAACATGTAGATACCGCTTATGTCTATGCAAACTATTTAGGCGATTATACTATAAGAATTACCGATTTAAGAAGAGCGGGCTTATTGGTCAAATCAGGCAAATATGAGATTGCACAATCACATATGTACAACTTGTTACAAGATCTCAAACCATATGGTGAGATAGATGCATTTCACGCAGTTATGCTAGGCTTATTCTCAAACATATATGCTGATGCCTCGATAAAACCGACGCGTCAGGTGCAAAAAGAATTACTTCCGATAGTAGATCGGATACGCTCAAAAAATATAGGTCAAATTAATTCAGATGTACTTGAAACAGAAAAACTCTCTACAGTACTTGGCATGTACCAATCAGATTTAAATAGATCATTAAATAGTTTTACAAAGGTGATAGAAATAAAAGATAGTTTACAAAGCCTTGATAAAACAAATGCTATCAACGAATCACTTGTGAAATTTGAAACGAAAGAGAAGGAAAGCATTATTCAAATACAAGAATTAGAATTAAAGCAAAAGACTTTGCAACGAAATGCTCTTATAGGCATTTCTTTGGCCTCTGCTTTTGGCTTAGCTTTCTTCCTACTTTTCTATCTTCAAAAAAGAAGATACTCTAAAGAATTAGAAAAAGAAGTTTCTCAACGAACAGCAGATCTACATCAGTCAAACCTTGAGCTTAATGAGAGCAAAGAAGAATTAGAACGCTATCATTTTATAGCTTCACATGATTTAAAAGAACCTTTGAGAAATGTAGTTAGTTTTGTAGAATACATAAAAAAGAAGGATTTAGTAAAAGACAAAGTGGCTCTTGACTATTTTGGCTATATCGAGAAAGGAGCATATCAAATGCATAAAATCGTTCAAGACCTTGCCGATCTATCAAGACTTCAAGATATGCATATTCACGATGGAGAAGTTAACATGAAAAATTTAGTGGAAGATCTCAAAAAAGACTTCCAGCCCATTATGTCATCACAGATGGCAAGTATTAGCACTAGAAATTTACCTAATTACATAGAAACCGACGAGACTATTATCTATCACGTTTTTAAAAATCTTGTTGAGAACGGATTAAAATTCAATGAAAAGGATTTTCCATTTGTCAATATAGAATATCAAGAGAATAAACAATCTCATATTTTCGAATTTATAGACAATGGCATTGGCATTGAAGAAGAATACCATGATAAGATATTCGAATTGTTTAAGCGACTTAATAATCGTTCGCATTATGGAGGGTCTGGTGTTGGGCTAGCTGTTTGTAAAAAAATGATCGGAAAGATTAACGGCAACATATCTGTAAAAGGGAATAAGTATGGAGGGTCTACCTTTGTGATTGAGATTCCCAAGGAGGCAGCACTTCGAAAAGCCGTTTAACAAAAAAAACCAAACCCCAACATTAAAAGAGTACATTACGTTGACTGAATATCGATATAGAATGTTGACCCCGTAGCACCATCACTTTCAACACTTAACTCAAAACCATGCAAGTCCGCAATCTTTTGGCAGAGAGATAGCCCTAGGCCTGATCCATCAAACTCCGATTTTGGATGCAATCTCCCAAACATTTCAAATATTTTATTTTGAAATTGTGGATCAATACCAATGCCATTGTCTTTAACATAAATCCGAACACCTTCTTCAGCTTGTGTTTGACCAATCTCAATGACAACTTCTTTATCATTATTATACTTAATAGCATTTTCTATCAAGTTTTTAAAAAGAATTAATATCATGGAGTACTCCCCTTTTACTGAGGGCAAGTTGAAAATTGAAAGGTTGACATTTCTCTCTCTGATCGTTTCAGACAACATTTCTTCAATATCGGAAATAATGCGATCCAGATTTACATTTTTGAACTTTAGATTCTCCTTATTTCTAACATCTGAGAATGTGAGGATATCATCTATAAGATTATATAGACTTAATGCGTTTTTAGATATCAGTTGACTGTAATCACGAATAGCTTCAATATCCCCATCCAAACACTTTCTGTCAAGTAATGAAGAGTAGGATACTAGATTACGCGCTGGCTCCTTAAGGTCATGTGCAGTAATGTAATTAAATCGTTCTAATTCGGCATTTGATTGGGTTAAAGCCAAAGTCCTACTTTTTATTTCGGACTCCAATTTCAGATTGTAGTTTGAACTTAATTTGTACGCTCTATAGGATAAAGCGCCAAGAACGGAAATAAGAATAGCAATTAATGCAAGAAAAAAGATATCCTTTGACCTTGAGTATTTTTCAACTTAAGCAATTCAGTTTCTTGATCTTGACGATCAATTTCATATTGCAATGTAGAATTAGCAATCTTTTGTTCGAATTTAATTTTATTAATGCTGTCCAAACGCTGAAATAATGTTTCTTGTATTGCTAATGCGCCTTGATAATTTTTCTGCGCTTTCTTTAAAATAAGCTGGGATTCTAAGACATCTTCATAATATATTTTAGACGAATGTTTATTTACTAGCTCAATGGCTTGATTACAATTCTTTTCAGCGCGGCGATAATTCTGCTCTTCAGTATAAATATTGCAAAGTACTCTAGAAGCATAAATTTGCCCCATAGCAAAATCTATCGACTTAGATCGTGACAATGATGCCTCAGCATAATTTTTAGCTGCATCTAAATTTTTTAGATTAAATTCAGAATCAGCTAAAAGGTATAATCCTGTTGCATAATGAAAACTATCTACATGAATTTTCTTGTTATTGATATATTCTAGAAACTTTTCTTTAGCACCTACCCAATCATCTAATTCCATTAAAATATATCCTAAATTGACCTTGACATAGCCAGCGTACTCTTCATTACCTAATTCGCCGATTAGCGTTTCACATCTCACAAAGTAATCCAAGGCCTTATCATATTGTTTTTCCTCCCTTAGAATTAAACCAATATTATTGAGCTGTCTAAATATTTCGAATTGGTTCTTTATCCTTTCATTTATTTCTAAAGCTTTTTTGTATTTGTCAAAAGCCAATTCGTTATTCCCTTTGAATTGATAAGTTAAGCCCTGTGCATGATAAATTTTCGCTAATAGTTCCTCAAATTCTTGAGTCTCAGCAATAGTTTCTGCCTCATTTAAAAGGCTATCTGCCTTATTGTATTTTGAAATATTCTGATAATTGGAGCTTATAAGCAGTATCGCCTCTAAGTATTGAGCACTTTCTCTATTACTAATCAACAACTTGGCTTGCTCTGCCAATTTCAATGATTCATCCGAATTTTTACGCAATAATTTCTTGGATTCATCCAACAGAGATGCAAAGTCCTGAGTCTCCAAATCTTGCGATAGGACCATAGATAAACTTCCGGTTCCTAGAAATAGAAAAATCATGAGCGTCCACTGCCTGCAAAATGCACGACTAAAGCAATCACATTCATGAATGCATATACTCAGTTTACTAAGGAATGAATTTAAAAATGATTCTATTTTCAATTTTTATATCGGACTTGATCAAAGAATGGATGAAATTGGATGCTAAGATATACTAAATAAAGGGCAGACTGCTTTAACACTCAAGCAGCATAAAAATAACACTGTCTATCTCGTTATAGTTCAGCAAATTTATGGTATAGAAAGAAAGCTTAATGTAGGTACTCAAAGGTATTTATTGAAACGTGAACAAGAATTCAAGGAAGTCTTGAAAACGAACAGGTAGTAACAAAAGGTCGAACTTTAGATGAGACCTTGATTAGAACTTTCAGTTTGCTAATGGCTATTACAAATAAAAAAATCCAGAGCGCATACACTCTGGATTTCTTAGTTTGCGGAAGAGGAGGGATTCGAACCCCC
>JAHDIN010000028.1 GCA_020630775.1 Saprospiraceae bacterium
GATTTTGGATTTTGGATTTTGGATTTTGGATTTTGGATTTTGGATTTTGGATTTTGGATTTTAAAATAATCACATCACCTGACTACAATACATGTTCGAAATATTAAATAAAAACATGTTCTGAATATTAATGACAGGTTTAGATGAATTGGCATTTAAAATCAAGGCTTTATCAAACAAACAATAAATCAAACAAGCTATCTTTTAATTCAATAATAAGCATCCATTTTACTTAAGAAAAAGAATAGATATTATCTCCAACTCGAATTATGTATAAACTCATATTCATATTACTCTTCCAATACCCTACGAATAGCCCTTTAAGCAAAGACACTAACTTTCCTGTTATCCTTTATGATTTTTTAAAGCTTCAAGATGAAGATGGGTTTACCGGTAATGAATTTGAATTTTGGGTTGACCTAAAAGACGAATTCCGATATTCGGTATGTCCTCTTGATGCAATTCCTTTTGCGTGGACGGGAAACAATGGTATTCATTTTGCATTTTTAACTGATTTTGGCCGAAATAAAGACTTAAACAAGGCCCCGATTATATGTGTAGCACCTACTTATGATCCAGCCATAACTCTAGTTGCCAATAATATCCATGATTTCCTTGGCTTATTGACAAGCGTAGAGAACGCTCCCTTATTAGCCGATAGATATAAAAATCAAAATGACTTCGAAGAGGCGAAAAAAGACAGACTCGGATGGTACGAAGATGAAGATAGAGTTACAATCAAACGAAAAAAATTAATATCTAAGATCCGTAGAAAATTCAACCTTAAACATTTTGACAATGCTTTTGAATACATGGAGCAAATCAGAAGACTCAGATCTACAAAGGTTGATCATACCTCTAAAGATGAACTGGGAATTTTCAAAAATACCTCAGAAGACATAATAAGCTTCAAGTATTCAAAAGATCCAAAAGAAATTATGGATTTCTTAGGCAGAGCTAACAAAGACAGTAGACTATTATTCTACAGAAACTGCACCTACTCCTATATTTTATCTGATAATTATGACGCTATTGCCAAGAACATTATTGAAATATATTTGAAAAATGATGGTTACAAAGCAGAAGCAGATAGACTAAAATTCTACTAATATTAGACTTAAACTTAAGCTTAAACTTAACATGCAAACCTACCTCCGCCCACCCTACCTAGGCATCAACGCCAACTTCAGCAACGAAGTAAACCTAAACACTTCCCCCAATAAAACACATGCTATAGTCATATCTCATTGCTGGACATACAAAAGAGGTGCTAAAGCATGCTTATTTCATTTAGTAGATAACAATGAAAATATCATCGAAGACTTCACCCCATTAACCACCAATGCTAAACTGAGTTGGTCTGAGGACAATTCTATGATCGCCATCTGTGTGGGAGAAGCGCATCGAGGCATTCTTATATATCATATAGAAGAAAAAGCGTTTTCATTTTTCAAGTCCAACAGCTACACTTTTAAATTCGACAACAATCAACTAAAACTCTATATCTCTGATAAATTTGTAGAACAATTAAACTCCAGCCAATTGCTTGGAGGCGGAGAATCAGAACTACCAAGAGTCAAATATGTACGCCCTGACGATATTACAGTAGATGTGCGTCAATTGAAAAAATTTAATAAATCAGAATTAGAAAATTACTTTGACGTAGGTGAAGCCAATCCGATCTACATCGACCCTTTAGAAAGAGGCTTCTGGCCTTTTAATGGTCGCTTGCCACAGAATACAACGCAAGGCTATAATGGTAGAGATTTCGAAATGTATCAATTAGAAACTTTTGCAAAATTTGGAGACAGCCAATCTATAGAATGGTTGTTTGAAATTAAGGAAAAGACTAAAAACGAATACAGCAAGTGGGACAAAGTATCTGATTATTTAGGACATCGCGAAAGGCGAAATATTGAAGGATACTAGTTTGTCCAAGTAAATGGCCTCAAACTAAAAACTCTTCATATTTTTGAAAGGCTAAAATAAATATTTAGCAGATTAACAAACCAATCACTTCACTTTAGCTTCTATTGGAATACTAACACTTATAGAGGTACCCTTATCGTCACTTTTATCCAACACCACTTCGCCCCCCATAGACATGATTATCTTTTTAACGATGGCTAAACCCAACCCAGATCCTTGGTATTCAGACCTATTATGTAATCGCGCAAACATTTCAAATATTTTCTCTTGATACTTTTCATCAATACCAATGCCATTATCCGAAAATGTCAGCTTAACAAAATCAGACTCAATGGTTGAACTAATATTAACCTCACAGATTTTAGAATCATTATACTTAATGCTGTTCTCTATGAGATTTTTAAATACCTGAAAGATTTGGATCGAATTACAGTGCAACGTAGGTAAATTTGAAGCTGTTATTTTCGACTCTTTCTCACTTAGGAGAAAATGTAAATTCAACTTTACCTTCTCTAAGATATCATTCAAGTCCACATCCTCATTTTCTACTTGTTCACCTAACTTCGTATAATCTAATATCCCATTGACTAAGTAGTGCATTTGATCTGTACTTTTCTCAACTATCTCAAAGTAGTCCCCAACTTCATTCAGCGGCGTACCGGCATTTAACTTTGATTTCAATAATTGGGTAAAGCTTTTGATATTTCTAATGGGCTCTTTAAGATCATGAGAAGCCACATAAGCAAATCTTCCTAATTCTTCATTGGACTTCTCCAACTCATGTGTACGTTCTGCTACTCGCGATTCGAGTGTTTCATTGTACAACTTATCTCTTCTAGAGTTTCTTAATAATATATTGAGCAAACCTATACTTAATAAGAGCAAGGCTGCAGAACCAATGGCCAAGATGGTTCGCTGCTTTAACTTAACCGACTTATTATCGGATTGCTCTTTTAAAAGCGCATTCTCTATTTCCTTTTTTTCAGATTGGTATTTGGTCTCTAGCTCTAAGAATTTTTCTTCTCGTTCTTGCAACTTCACACTGTCTTGCCAAATGCGCAATTGATCCAAATACGCATAAGCCGAGCGGTAATTACCATTCTCACTTTCAGCATGATGAAGAATCTTTAAAACACGAGGCTTGTAATAATAAAAATCTTGATTGGCTTCGATTTTATCCAAGCACTTTTTGGCATGAAAACTCGCCTCAGAATAGTCACCTCTTACATGCTCTAGGTCAGCCTTCCAATAGTGGTACCTTACGCTTGTTTGTTCCGTTGGCTCTAAATCAGGATTCAAAAGCGCTTCCAAATAACTATTGGAAATTTCATATTTTTTAGCATTACTACTATTAATAGCTAATTGAAGAATGGCTTTTCTAATTTTACTGTTGTGCTTTAGGTTTTCAGCATTTGCTAAAGCCTTTTTTATGTATACTTCAGATTCATCTAAATCTCCAATACCAGTTAAAAATTCGCCAAATCTTAAATTAAAAGAAAACTGAACATTCTGGTCTTTATTTTTAGAAGATAGCTTTTCTAACTCTAAATAATATTTCTTGGCTTCATCATCATTGCCTTGAGAACTATTAACACCAGCAATATTGCCTAATACCACAGACATAGTTAACGTATCATTACATTCCGTTGCATTAACTAAAGCACTCTGGTAATTCTCTAAACATTTATCAACTATATACATACGTTGATAAGCCATACCAATAGCGTTGTATATTTTACTTTTAACGCAGTAATCATCTGCATCACAATGTTTTAATGCCGACTGATTGATATCAATTCCCTTGTCGTAACGATTATTAAAAATATGATTGTAAGAAATCACATTTAATGCCCTTGCTAATCCTTCATTATAGGAATGTGTTATAGACATTTGCTTCGCCGTATCTATATACAGCTTACATCTTGAGGAATCAATAAATAATAATTGAAAGGCAATTTTATTGTAGAGATCAACTTTAACTTCTGGGTTCTCAGCTTTAGACAAAGTCTTCTTAAGGCTATCAATTAGAGGCGGGTCAGTCGACGTCTGGCCCATACAAACTTGCGACAAGTAGAATAGCAATATAATTGATAAAAGTCTCAGCATTTTATCTTTAACACTATTAAAATTGATATATCAAAGATAGTTTAAATATGAGCAAGAGGCAATTAGACAACTACTATTAAAGGCTAAATACTTTACATTAACTAAAAAGATCTATTTATTATAAGATGTAACCAATTATTGAGCCTCAAATCAAACTCAAAAACATAACTTATCTTTAAGTAAACTTCCATAGATTTTTAAATCGATATAGATAACTTATGAAACCTATTAGTCTTTTAGTACTAGTCATTTTTTCAGGGCACATCTGGGCTCAAAGCGAATGGTATAATTTCACCAGCATTGACAATATTGGAGAGGTAGAAGTTTTTGATAGCATGGCCTATGTCACCAATTCAGGAGGCCTTCTTAAAATAGATCTAATTTCTGGCGAAGAAGAATTACTACTACCGACGAATAGCGATTTCGCTGGTCAATCTTTAGAAATAGAGTTTATGAGCAATGGCGACGCATGGGTAACCAGCTATGGCAATCAATTGAATTCACCTGCTACGCTATTATATTATGATGGGGAAACATTTGAGGCCTTTTCATTTCCAGATTCATTAAGAATAAGTAGTACAAAACACTTAAGAATTTATAATGAAGAATTATGGTTTCTTGATTTCCATGGAAAACTATATTCAATAAAAGAGCATGAGTTGATTGTCCATTCTACTGATTTGACAGATGAAATAGAATATTTTGATATCGATTCTAAGGGCATTTTATGGGCGGTTAATGTTGATGAAATTTATGCTTATGACGGCACCAATGTCCTATCTGTAGAAGAAATTTATCCAGGTGAGGAAGTCTGGCAGCTAGATGGTTTTTACATCGACAAAAATGATGTCCTTTGGATGTCCGTACGCCCCAGATCCAGTGGAGATTTAGAATTGATGTACATTGATGATGGGGGTCGCCATATTGTCTCATCGTACTTTAGAATGTCAAAGTTTTTTGAGCACGATTCATTAGGAACATGCTTTACCTCTAAATTTAATGGCTTTGGATATCTTCAAAATGATTCATTAAAGTTTCAAAAATTCGACAGCGTTTATGTTGATATTCCGTGGGGCGATTCTAATCGAGCAAAATTTTTAAAATGGGAAGGCAATAATGCTTGGTTTTCAGGTTCAAATTTAGAAAAGCCTGTACTCCATAGATATGTAGATGAAACGCTTTACCAATACGGACATAACAGATCTTTTCTAGGAGAAATCACGGACATGAGTGCAGACTGCAATGGTACACTCTACAAGTCAGGAGAATCGCACTTACAAACTTTTAGACATGGTCAATGGGATACGCTTTTCCTCAATTACCAAGATGAAGAATGTTATATCAATCATCTTGAATTGAATCCATTTACTTGTGAATTATGGGGCGTAGGCGATCATCCCTATTTTGAGCCATGCAGATCATTTTGGCGATTTACTGAAAATGACATAATTGAATACGATATTTTTGAAGGCACTATTGAAGATTTAGCATTTATGCCAGATGGCAGAATTGTTGTCACAAGCCAAGGGAACGTCAGCATTATAGATACATTGGGCAACCGCGAGCAGATGAACATTAAAGACAACATGACATTTTCAAATGTATTCGTAAGCTCTAAAGGACAAATTTGGACCCGAGGGACAGAGTGGAATCCATGCTTTATAAAGTATTCATTTTTTACTGGCAATGGCGATGATAACTGGACAGAGTTAAGCTATGATTCGATACAATTTTTTGGAAACGCATCATTAGAAGTATTTGAAGATGAAACAGGAGATCTCTGGTTTCAAAATCAACGATTCTTGGTTAACTATGATGGCACCAATTGGACACGCAACTATCTTGAAATGGACGTCAATGGCTTCCATGAAGCACTCATGGACGAAAAAGGTAATTTTTGGTTGGCTACGAAAAAAGACGGTTTGGTTTATTGGGACAGGAGTCAGAACAGTTTTGCCTATTACAATACCGAAAACTCCCCCATCTTTTCAAACGTTTGTTTAAGTATTGAGCGTATTGACAATGACCTATGGATAGAACATCAACATGGACTAACTTTAATGAAGATAGACAACATCATATCTAATGTTGCTACAGAAAAAAATGAAGATTTTAAATTGACAATTTATCCTAACCCTTCAACTGGTTTATTCAATATTAAAAACACATCAAGAGCCGAAAGAAACTATGAAATCTATGATTTAAATGGGCAATTAGTTCTTGCAGAATCATCAAACGAAGCCGTTTGGTCGGCTCAGTTAGATGAAGGCTTATATTTTATCAAATTAGTCCACGAAGGAAAGGCATGGGTTGAAAAACTTATAGTGACACATTAATTACCAACCTGCCTATTTTTCCTATATTAACAGCAACAATTTTAGACTGTAACTATAATCGCCTGTCATGCTAAGATTTGCCTATTGCCTTTATGTTATTTTAATCTTTACAAATAGTTGTTCCAACTCCAATCCACCAATTAAAAATGTCCAGGAAGCGTTTGCTATTATTCCCAAACCACATTCAATACAAATATTAAAAGGCCGTTTCAATCTTAATAAAAACACGCAAGTAACAGGTTCGAAGACACTCGAAGTCGAAGGAGAGTATCTATGCAAGTTTTTATCTCAATCATCAAAACACACATTCAACTATTCGAATAATAGTAATGGTGATATAATTCTAGAAATTGATACATCTATAAATGCCCAAGAAGGATATAATTTAAATATTTCTAATGATAAAGTTGTATTGAAAGGAAAATCCAAAAAAGGTATATTTTATGGTATTCAAACTCTAAGACAACTCCTTCAATCGAATAATAAATCTACAGAAGCAAAACCAAGTCTCTACTTCCCATGCACCTTGATTAATGACCAACCACAATTTAACTACAGAGGCATGCATTTAGACGTATGCAGACATTTCTTCTCAGTAGATTTTGTGAAAAAGTATTTGGACATTATGGCCTTACATAAACTCAATACTTTTCATTGGCACCTTACAGAGGATCAAGGCTGGCGGATCGAAATTTTAAAGTATCCAAAATTAACTGAAGTAGGCGCATGGCGAAATGGGACAATTGTTGGTCATTATCCAGGCACTGATAATGACAACAAAAGATATGGCGGCTTCTACACACAACAAGAGATAAAAGACATTGTAGACTATGCACAACAATTGCATATCACCATCATACCTGAAATAGAACTACCAGGACATAGTAGTGCGGCCATAGCGGCTTACCCTTTTCTGAGTTGTTTTCCACAAGAAGCTTCTGAAGTACCCAACGATATGATGTCCAAGGGCTCTAAAGCAGCCCAATCTGCAGGACAAGCTAAAATCGTCCAAGAATCCTGGGGCGTCTACAAAGATGTCTATTGCGCAGGCAATGAAGCAACATTTAATTTTATTGAGGATGTATTGACTGAAGTCATGGAATTATTTCCATCAAAATACATACATATCGGCGGTGATGAATGCCCTAAGGATTATTGGAAGAAGAGCGCTTCATGCCAAGCTAAAATTAAAGAGCTAGGCATCAAAGACGAACACGAGTTGCAAAGCTATTTCATCAAAAGAATAGAAGCTTTTGTTAATAATAATGACAAACGAATTATTGGTTGGGACGAAATACTAGAAGGCGGGCTTGCCCCTGACGCTACCGTTATGTCTTGGAGAGGCAATAAAGGAGGCATTGCAGCCGCACAAGAAAATCATCAAGTCATTATGAGCCCTAATTCTCATTGCTACTTTGACCATTACCAATCTGAGGATAAGGAAAACGAACCTTTAGCTATTGGAGGATTCTTGCCTCTAGAAAAGGTATACAACTTCAATCCAATACCAGATGAATTAGAAGCAGACAAACATCATTATATACTAGGCGGTCAAGCCAATTTATGGACAGAATACATTGACTCGGATGAGAAGGCAGAATATATGTTGCTCCCTAGAATGACTGCCCTTTCAGAGGCCTTATGGTCTAGTCCGGAGGACAGAAATTATGAGGAGTTTAAAGTAAGGCTAAATGGCTTTAGGGATCAATATGAGTATATGGGTGTTAATTATGCGAAGCATGTGTTTGAGTAGAATGATACAAAAGAAAAATTTACAACAATTCTAAATAAATGAAATACATATTTGGATGCCTTCTACTTTCTTGGCTAACCATTTCGAAGTCCAATGGACAATCGACATTAGAAAAGTCGTTTCCCAAAATATATTCTGGGTATAGTATAATGAAAAGTACCTTTATCAATGGAGACTACAAAATGACATATATAGATAGCACTCATAATCAAATTTACTTAAGTGAATATTTTGAAGCTGATGGCACCTTGGTTGAAAAAAAGACATACACTTATAATCATTATGGAGACTTAACGCAACAGATTATTAAGGCTGACAGCATTACAATTTGGGACTATAAATACACATATGTAAACGGTGTTAAAACCATGGAGTCATTCTATGAAAACAATGTTCTAAAAAGCACCTCAGAATTAATAAATAGGATAGATAATTATGAATTCACTTATAAAAATTCATCACAAACCACAACAACAAATTATAACTTAGATAACTTACAAATAACAACAACCATTTTTGATAAAAATAATTTGCTAAAAGAAAAACGTCTCACAAGTTTTTATAAAAATGGCTTACTTAAATCTGAAACTAGAACTAATCATGAAAACGAAGTCACCTTTAATAGAAATGTACAATACAAAATAAAAGACAATGGCACGTTAATCGAAAGTACGGATATTATAAATGGACATTCACGTACAGTAGAAATAATCGAATTGATTGAGTGATTAAGCTTATTCTCAATTTATTGATAAAGTATATATCATCCACAATGAACATTTAAATACTTGGACTCATTCTTAAAAAACTTTACCTATCTTTCCCTCTTAATACATTTACATGAAATTCATCTTATCGGCCTTTTTTTCTTTCTGCACCATACTATCATTTTCTCAAGTTGACTTACCACGAGAAGTCAATATTACTAGTGACGGTATCCTTAAACATGGAGGTACCGCCGTTCAAGGTTTCTATGACATAGAAGCATTCCACAAAATCGAATTTACTTTAGAAGACCCTAACTGGTTTAGCATCATGGATGGACAAAGTGGTGGCGGTCCAGGCGGAGGAGGTCCTGGTGGCCAAGACACAGAAGGTGAATTACTCATGGGTACATTGACAGTCAATGACTCCATAGTTTTAGACAGTGTGATGATTGGTATAAAAGGTCAGACTTCAGATCGCCAAAACCGTTCTGAGAAGAAATCATTCAAGGTATTAATAGATGAATTGAAAGATCAAAATTTAATGGGTTATGATAACATAAATCTCAATTGTGCCTTTGATGACCACTCTTCCATGAGAGAAGTACTCTACTATGATATTTCCAGAGGTTTTGCACCTTCTCTAAAAGGCTCTTTTGTTGACCTTTATATTAATGGTCAATACTGGGGACCCTACAATAATATCCAACAACTGGAAGGTCGTTACATTCAAGAATGGTTTAGAAATAATGATGGAACAAGATGGCGCGCACTTAACTCAGAAAACACAGGAGGACCTGGTGGCGGCGGTCCTGGAGGAGATCCTGCTAGATTTGGTGCTGGCGTATCCACTTTAAATTATAATGGCCCTGATTCTATAGATTACAATCTTAATTACGAGTTGAAGAAAACAGAAAGTGATGATCCGTGGGGTCCTTTGATTAATGTTTGTGATGTCTTAAACAATACACCTATAGATGAACTATACAATGCTCTAAATCCTGTTCTTGACATAGATCGTACCCTTTGGATACTGGCTCAAGAAATTGTAGCTTCCGATGATGACGGGTATTTCTTTAAGGGCGGTATGGATTACTATGTATACTATGATGATGCAACAGGTCGATTGATGCCTTTAGAAGTTGATGGGAATTCTGTAATGAATACTCGAAATGACAACTGGAGTCCTTTCTACAGAGAAGATGATGACCGATGGCCTTTAATTAATAGAATGATGCAGAATGAGGAAATCAGACAACGCTATCTTGCTCATTTAAGAACAGTATTAACTGACTTCTATAATGTTGAGAATGTACATGCACGTATAGATGCGTTTGCTGCAAAACTAGATCAAAAGATACAAGATGATCCAAAGAAAATTTACTCTTATAATCAATTCACATTTGGTGTAGAAGAGTTAAAAACATTCATAAGCGATAGAGTTGATTTTTTGCTAGCACACGAAGAAATAAACAGAGAAGGTGTTAATATCATATCTACCTCCAATGTAAGTAATAGTGAAACAGCTATCGTCTCAGGCGAAACTGTTGCTATTGAGACCACTATTGAAGGCAATGCACAACAAGTCATCTTGCATTATGCCAGTGGGTTAGATGGCCATTTTGAAAAAGTCATTATGTATGACGATGGATCTAATGGAGACAACGCATCTGGCGACAATATATACACAGGTAGTATTCCAGGATTCAACGCTGGTACTTATGTAAGATATTATATTGAGGCCATTAAAGAAGACAACTTTGGTACAGCCAATTATTTCCCTAAAGGTGCAGAACACGAATGTTTTCTTTATCAAGTCCAACCATCATTTGTTGAAGGAGAGATTGTAATTAACGAATTTATGGCCTCAAACAGCAGCACAGCAATGGATGCTAGCGGTGCATTTGGTGACTGGATTGAATTATACAACAAAGGCACAGAAACTGTAAATCTCACAGGATACTTCATATCAGATGACGAAACGGTATTGGACAGATGGGCATTCCCTGATAACACAGAACTAGACCCAGACGAATATTTAATTGTTTGGGCAGATGATGATGAGGAAGACACTACCATAGATGAGTTACATACCAACTTCAAATTGTCTGCAGGTGGCGAACAAGTAATTCTGATCAACGATGAAGGCAATATTATTGATATGATTACTTATGATGAGCAACAGACAGATATCTCGTTTGCACGAATACCCAATGGCACTGGTGATTTCGAATTTAGGACAGAAACATTTGCAGCGAATAATGACGGAAGTATATCAGATACCAAAGAAGAGCTAACAGCGAAATCTGTGCTTCTCTACCCTAATCCTGCAGATCTAGAAATTAATATTTTTTCTAAAACGAATTCTCCTATAAATTTAACGATCTATAATTCTAAAGGTCAATTGATAAAGTCTTTAGCAGTAAAAAATACAGCCAATTTAAATATTTCGGAATTTAGTGAGGGCTTATACAATTTTGTTTTTGGCTATGAAAATAAGATGGCCGTTAGTCGAAAAGTAATGGTTATAAAATAACAATCTCACATCGTAAATGAATGTTTAATAATTACTTTAGGTAAAAATTTAGGTATAAATATTTTACCGCAGTGATAACAACTACAAATGAACAAATTATTTACAATCAAAGGATTCAGAATTTTAATAATTTTCTTCATTAGTATTTCTTGTACAAAAATCGCACAAGCGCAAATCAAATTAAATTCCAAAAGCAACTTCATCGCTGCACATGGTTTATATGAGATTTCACCCAACGGAATAGATAGTCTCTTTCATTACTACCAATTAGAATTTCCTTATTTATTTGGTGAGGTTTATGACCCTTACAAACCCATTAGTTTTAGCACAGAGAAAGCGCGATTAGTCAATTTTTACAAAGGAAAGATCTCAACCAGTGATTTAAATGTTCTTAAACAAGTATGGGACAATAAGATAGATGAACAAGTAGCGAAAATCAGAAAAACAATTCCCTCCTACGAACAGGCACCAGTTTGTCATCAAATATTTATTGATTCATTAAAAGCTATTTATTATCCAAAATTATCAAGCTATAGAGATGATTTAAAAAATGCAATAAGCGATGATCTAATCATAAGAATCGAAATGCTGCAGGCCGAGGCAAAAATTGCACTAAATAAAAAACGAAATGACTTTCTAGAATATGAAAAAAAGAATTTCGGTACCTATAACAAACGTGAAGTACGATTATATAAATTGGGGTTTTGACTTAATGGAAGAAATTCCTGTTTACTATTACTATAAACTACTAGGGGTCAAAGGAATAGAAAACACACTTATTGAATTTGAACTAAAAGAGTACTTTGAAACTTACAAAAAGTTTGAAGACACTTTATTTAGAGACTTCAGAAGTGAAAATTGTGGTGCACATTTCGGCATACCATACTTTATAATAAACCCAAGATCCACTGAGTTAGACACCAAGATCAATGCAATAATTTATGCCGTAAAGTATATTATTTAAGAATCTTATATATCAATCATTTTGAAGAATTACTTACAGCAAATATTTCCAATATATTACCTGCAAATGTTGACCATGGTTTAAATTTTGAAAAAAAACTTCCCCCTCATGCAACGTTTCCATCTTCCTGACCTAATATAAAGACATAGAGCTCTGAATATTAGATTAATAATTAAATAAACAATAATGAAATATTTGAAAATCCTAGCCCTTTTTCTATTTGCTTCTATGTTGTTTGTTGCTTGTGATGGCGACAATGAAGACACTGTAGACATTAATACTCCAGAAGAGGAAGAAATCGTTCAACACAACTCTAATCCTCTTATATCTAGAGGTTCTGGCAGTTCAGATGGTTTAGATTTAGGTTGCTTCAGCATCAAATTTCCATTCGAAATGGTAGATGAAGAAGGCACAACGTACACTTTTAGTTCAGAAGATGATTTTAACTTATTATTAGATGAAGAAGTTTTAATTATCGATTTTGTATACCCTGTTGATGTCATTGATAGTGATGGAAACGAAAGCTCAGCGGCTGATGCTGAAGAACTAGGTGAATTATTCGCATCATGTGTGCCTCAAGGCGGATGGGAAGATGACACATTTCCAGCATATTCTGTCGGTGATGAAAACTCTTGTTATGATTTGTCTTATCCAATCACATTAGAAGATGTCGATGGCGATCAAGTATCTGTGGAGAATGAAGAAGAATTAGTAGCTGCAATCGCAGAAGAGCTTTACTTTTTCGTATTCCCAATTGATTTAGTTAATGATGAAGGCGAAACAGTATCAGTTGCTAATACTGACGAAATGTTTGAGGCTTTATTTTCTTGTAACGAATGGGATTATGCAGATACTACTGTATTTGACTGGGAAAATGAATTCGAATACTTAGGTTGCTTAAGAATAACTTTTCCATTAACAGTTGAATTAGCAGATGGCACTTCAGTTACAGTCAATGATCATATGGAATTATGCGACTTGATGATCACAGGCGAAATCAGTGGATTTGGATTTCCTCTAAATGTATTAGAAGATGATGGTTCTTTAACTGTAATTGACAATGAAGAAGAATTAGAAGAAGCGTTGGAAGCGTGCGAAGATTTTTGGGAACCGCCAGTTTATGAAGATGATTTCTTGTCACTACTGATTTTATTAGAAGGTGCATTAGGAGATGAATTTGGTATTGATCCTTGTTATGACATCAATTATCCAATTAGCATAACTTTAGGTGATGATTCTACAGTAACGTTTCAAAGTGATGAGGAAGTAGAGAATTACTTCGTGGATCCTGCAAGTCAAGAAGAACTATTTGAATCTAGCTTGGTTTATCCAGTATCAGTAACATACAGAAGTGACAACTCTACTGCTACGTTTAACAATTTAGATGAAATGCTTCCTGGAATTTTTGAAAATTGCACATTCTAAATAGATCTTGCATAAGAATTAATGCTTAACAGCAATATCATACAAAGTTGTATTAATAAGGAGCGCTGGGCTCAAAAGCAGTGCTATGAGTCTTGCGCCCCTTATGCTTTTACTATAGTCAAAAACTATATAAACGACCACGAATTACGAAAGGATACTATGCAAGAAGTGTTTGCTAATCTTTTCATGTCCCTTAAAAACTTCGATTCAAATAAAGGAGCATTCAAATCCTGGTTTGCCAAAATAGTGATCAATCAATGTATTGCGGCACTCAGAAAAACAAGCAACCTTAATTTACATGTCCCTGTTACCGATTATGAAGAAAAACTAAGTTTTCAATTAAGCGAACTATCGAGCATCAAAAGAGAAGAAGTAGAAGTTTTACTGAAGAAAATGCCTGATGGTTATCGCACTGTATTTTTATTAAGCGTGTTAGACGATTACAATCATAAAGAAATTGCTAAAATGCTGTCGATCACCCCAGAAACATCGAGATCGCAGCTTTCAAGAGCTACAAAGTGGATCAGACAAAACATTTCGACCGAAGCAAAAACTATGATCTATGGCTAAGAATGAAAATTTAAAAAATAAAATAAGAGAGGAGCACCTTGACCTGCCTAATGACCTATCATGGGAAAATATGCAATCAGGTATCTTTGATAAAATAAATAGAAAGGAAGCAACTTTAGTTAATCAAACAAAAAGCAATCTTAAACTTACGACTTGGGCTTTAATGCTATTTGTCCTTGTGTTTTCTGTTGTGACAACTTACTATATCACAAGCCAGAAGTTTAATCAAATTAATGATCAAACAGTCGTTGATACCGCTTCCAAAAACACAGCCAATGCAGGTCAATTTAAAAACAACCAAGATAAACTAACAAATGAGCAAAAGCAATTAAAAACACCTTCATTTGGAAAGTCATCTGAAAAGAGCAATAACCCTCTTCAAGAAAGTCAGCTAACATTGGAAGACAGCTCAGATACGCGTACTTCAATAAAGGTGAGTTCTGACAATAAGGACGATATCACTCTGGAATCAAAACCTAGCTATAACAATATCACAAACAACGTAAAAAAATTCTCATCGGATAATAGTACATCTACTAGATCAACAACACCTTTGATGGAGACGACAAATATTCCGACATCATCTTCATCTATCCACAAAGAAGAGCGCCCCAATAATTTAAAAATCTCTCAAACGGCTGTCACTGAAGCATCAGCGGTCATAAAAAAAGAAGAGCGCCCACCTTCAAATACTATTACTATAGAGACAATTGATTTATTAAATCCTAAGATTAATTATCAAAGATCAGTATCATCAATTATAGATTTAACCGCTTTAAATACAGCCCCAATAGACATCAGTGATAAGCGTTCGTCAAACAATAGATTGAGCTTAGCCTTTACTACTGGTATCAACCAATGGTCGTCTCAAAAAATTGCCAATCCAATTAACGAAATGCTGGCTCAATATGAAAGCAATAGCATTGGTCAAACTTATGGAGTAGGCATAGGTTACGAACTCAATGAAAAATGGTCTTTAAGTGCCGGTTTAAATTATAATCGATTAAGACAAGCATTAAATTTCGAATGTTCGTTCGATACACTGGTGCAAGGCACACAACTTCATGTCACCATCAACCCAATAACTGGTGAAAGACAAGAAGAAAGAGTTTCTGCATTTGTTTCTGGTGAAGCACATAGAACAGTTGTTCATTACAACAACTTAAAATACTTCAGTATTCCACTGAGCATTAATCGTCATTTTAATTTAACGCGTAACATTAGTTGGAGGTTAGGTATTGGCATTAACTACAATTTAGCTGCAGATTTCAAAGGCCGAAGCCTATTAGCTGCAGATTTATCTGAAGCGGCGATTACAGTTAGAGATTTTGATACCTCATCAGCCAATGATAATTCAATTATGGGCAACTGGGCTTACAATGCATCTATTGGCGCTGATATCAAATTAAACCAGCAATTAAGTTTAGGTTTAGAATTAAACACTTCTAAACAACTTCAAAGTTGGACTCTAAATGGTGCATCAGAGATGAGACCAATGGTTTACAGCGGATTGCTTAGGTTAGGGTTTAGGATTTAGGGCTTTGGTCTTTGGTCTTTGGTCTTTGGTATCTTGGACCCCTAAATTCCCTTAAAAGGGGACTTTTCACTTTCAAGTACAATTTAAAACCCCTTCCCTTCTTAAGATCTAATAAGCAACCAGATTTTATATTCAAAAACGCTAATCATCCCTTATTCCATATACCCTATTCCGTATACCTTTTAATGGTGCATCAGAAATGAAACCCTTGGTTTACAGCGGATTACTTAGGTTAGGGATTAGGATTTAGGGCTTTGGGCTTTGGTTTTTAGTCTTTAGTTTTTAGTCTTTAGTTTTAACAACTAATTTCTATTTTCTAATCTCCAGTCTCCGCTTTATGAAGTCATCAGACTTCAAAAGTATATTGAATAAAAGCCCAAACCTAAACAGCTTGAGCTTTTCTCAATCATTGTGATTAATTAAACTTAATCGGAATACTTGCTCTTGTAGTATCCCAGCCAATCGTCATATCAACACTATTATCAGTTTCGTTTTCGAAGATGATATTTAAAGCTTCAAGTACTTCTTTTTCTTTACTAACAGGAACTGACATTTTCATAATATCCTTTTCTTCATCTCTATTAGCAGGTCCCCATGCAGGTCTATCTGTATTTAAAATAATCTCCCAATTATTTTCATTGACAACTGCATAAAGATTATATGTACCTCTACTGATTGCCTTATCGCCAATCATGACGTCCTGATAAAAAGTGACCTCTGTAGATTGGTTTGCACCAACTCTCCATATGTTGCCATACTCTAATAAGCCTCCAAAGATATCTCTGCCTTTCTTCTGCGGTCTACAGTATGTAACCTTTATCTTTGGATCAGCGCCTTCTTTTTCGCCATCCTTAAGATAATTATGGTAAGCAGAAGTTGAAGGATAATGTACTTGATCCATTGGACTTACTGCAATGTCTTCATACAAGACAGGATTAAAGCTAATAGGAATCGAAGCTCTTGTTTTATCCCATTCTATAACCATATTCGCAGATTCATCATCTACACGTTGAAAAACAATTGATAAGGCTTCACGGCTATCTTTTAACGTTTCTACAGGCACAGTAAAAGCAGCGACATCTTGGGATTTATCTCTGTTTTCAGATCCCCATAATGATGCTTGACTGGATAAAGTAATAGTCCAATTATTTGCTGTTGGAGTGACAAACATCGAATAAGTACCTCTATTGATATTGGTACCACTGATATCTACAGTTTGGTAGAAAGTCACCTGAGTGGCTTCATTTGCACCTAATCGCCATTCTTGTCCATAAGGCACCAAATCACCAAATACAGTTCTGCCTTTAACCTGCGGTCTAGAATAGACGACACGGATTTTAGGAGACATATTGCGATCATCACCTGATAAATAATTTCTCCAAGCTGCGTTACTCGGATAATAAGACATGTCCATTGGACTGGCATCCATCTTCTTCCATTTTGATTTTTCTTGAGCCATCGTCTCTGATGGAACCAACATTAGAAGCATGCAGGTAGCCATGAATAATGAGTAGAAATATTTCATTTGTTAGCATTTTTAATTGCCACAAAAATAAAGCGAAATATGACTAAATAGATGCGAAAAGCAGCAGAATAAAAGTCTTTTAAAGACGTAGATAAAGCTTTTTAGATGCAATATCTATAAGCATATTGGAAACTGGTATCTGTTCAATACTCAATATACCATCAACTTTGAAACCCAATTCTTGGTTCACAAGGGACAAATCAATAGCGCCCATCTCCAAATCCGTAATTTGAATATTACTCAATCCCACCTTTTGAAATAAATAGACCGTCGATACAGATGATTCATTGGATAATGAAAATGATTCTACTTCTTTCTTAAGTGGGTGCATCGAAGTAATGGTTTGATTAGATATTAATTCCTTATTAATAAACGATGCACTAGATCCTGTATCTAGCAAAAATTGATATACTTGATGGTCGATGACAATGGGAACAAAAACCAATCCTTCCTTAATGGTAAATGTAGACTCAACAGAATAAGCTGATAAATTATTTACTTGATTCAAGTCCTTGTACAATTCAATGACATGACTTTCATTATCAATATGTACAATCTGATTTTCAAATAAATGGACACCAACAATCCCTGATAAATCAACACCAGTGCGCGCACTTAACAAACTTAAGTCTTGGGCATATGCTTCCACATTCTTAGCTTCAAATCCACCTACTCGAAAATCTGCTATTTCTATTTCTTGCATATCAATACTTCCGTTGACCGTTTCAAAAGTAGCTGCAACTTCAGAATTAAAGTTTTGGGCATGAACAATTAAGCTATTACAGCCTGAATCGAATATAAAAGCCCCATTTTGACCATTGATACTTGCATTAATAATGATAAGCCCATGAGATTTAATGAAGGGAATAGAACTAGTTGGCGTAGCCATAGACAAACCACTCTGTAAACCAAATGTTACCAGAAATGAGAAAAATAGTATGTTTTTAAATACGTAATTCATTGATTTATAGGCTCACTTGCGCTATATTTCTTTAAAGCTAAAGAAGTTTAGCCAGAAAATCAATAAATTGGTAACATTAAGTTAACACAAGACTTACTTTTGCTTAATATTTAAAATATGTTTGATTAATATTGCGATAACTTAAGCGTAATATTATATTTGAATATCCATTATGTGGAATAAAAAAACCCCCGGTATTTACCGAGGGTCATTTTCACTCCGAAGAATGGAAAAATTGCATCTTACTCCGATTCCTTTGCTGGTTTCGGAGTTTCTTTTTTTTAATATATACTATACCCAAGACTTAAACCAAAAGACATACCTGGTTCGAATCTTGAAAAGATTTGATCTTGTGCGTTAAATGAAGCAAATGAAGACTGTCTCACACTTGATAAAATGTTATCAATATTGAAACCAATTTTCAATTTGTCATCTGGACCAATCGCATGGTTTAAACTTAAATTCAAGCTGTGGAATGGCACATCATAAACATCTGGAAATAAACCACCACCAACGATAGCTAGTGTTCTACCCTTCACATTATAATAAAGTCCTAAATTAAATGGCGACTCAGCAGCATTATAAGTCAAACCCGCATTGACGATGAAAGGCGATTGACCAGCCATCTGTCTTTTTGTGCCAATGACTTGTCCTGCTTTTTCAAAAGCCAATCTATTTTCTCTCTCTAAGTCAGTCATCTCTATAGATGATTTAGCTAAAGTTACATTAGCTGAGAAATTGATTTTATTATCCACAAATGGAAGGTTCTTTCTCATTTCAACTTCAACACCATATACTTGACCGTCTCCAACATTTCTAGGTTGGAATTCATTAGACGTTTGAGCTATGGGAATTCTAACCAATTCTATGGCATCATTAAAGCTCTTATAAAAACCACTGATTGAGAAAATCTGACCTCTTTCTTGGAACATCTCCCATCTTAAATCGACATTATTGATTCTAGTCTCTGTAAGTCCACCATCCCAAGTTACATTACCGTCTTGATCTCTAAACTGAAACAAACCTCCGTTAAAGATTCTATCAGAAACAGGGTCAATGATCTGTGCAAAGGATAATTCTTTAAATGAAGGTCTTGCGATAGATCTTGAGTAAGAAAATCTTAAGTTTTGTTTCTCTGCTAATGATTGTATCAAGTTAACTGAAGGAAAGAAATCCGTTGCGTCAAGTACTACCTCATCTTCTAAGACATTCTCGAAAGTAGCATCTCTACCTGTATGGTGTTGCTTGAATTTTTCAACTCTTAAACCAACAGTTGCTTTTAATGATTCAGTAGGATTAAATTCATTTGCAACATATACCGCCATGTTTGTAGCATCAGAATTATACTGGTTCGGGTTTGGTGTATTATTACCAGAGACATAATAGATATTACCTTCTGGGAAAATTGTCTGACCATTTAATACTTCAGATGGATTGCCAGACCATTGTGGCTGACTACCAAAGAACTGCATAAAGTAACTTAAGATATTGTACTCTCTTTCTTTATACAAATGACTCGCCCCAAATTTCAATTTAGCGTCTCTTGTACCTAACTGATACTTTTTAGAGAAGTCTACTTTTGAAACCAAATTGATCTCATCTAAGTATCTCCAAATTCTTGTTGGATTCCCTCCAGCTCCTGCAACAAAACCTAATTGATTAGATCCAAATTCTGAAAAAGCAGTCTTTCTGATATCTGGGTCAGTCAGCTTTGAGATTGTTGGTGATATTTTCCAATCAATTTCCCAATCATTGCCATCACCTAAAATATAATTACCATTAATCAACAAATTGGTCAAAGATCTTTGACTATACTCTAAGTTATCTGAATAAGCAATAAATCCAGACTGCCCTACTGCATCACTATTATTGTCGATAGTAAAATTACCCGCTTTACTTTCACCATTCTGAATATGCAATAAGTTGATTTTATGCTTTGTTTTGTCCGTCTTGTAAGCCAACCCAGCTAATCCACCAACCAACACATTCTCTTGTCCTATCTGTCCTACCGTAGTTGCTGCACGCATCATCTCTAACTCTTCGACGTTACCTTGGATTTGGTACTCGCCATAATTTACATCATCAAAATATTGTCTTGAACTTTTGTAAGTACTAGAAAAGATATAACCTAACTTATGTCCGTTTTCAAATTGTTTCTGATCTCCATATGACACACCAAAACTGTAATTAGGTAAGCTTGTTTGTCTTGTTGTCCCTAAGGTTCTATCGAAAGATCTGATAAAATTTCCAGCATCATCAGGATCTTGACTAGTTAAAGGCCCAGGGATTACCTCTTGGTCTGCACCGGCTGGTAAAGCCCTTGTACCATCATCAAAACCTAACCAATCATAGTCACCACCATCATACGTCAGATAATCACTATTGAAATGCATTGAAGGATTGAAACCTAGTCCAAAAGAAATATCGAATATTTTCTTTTCAGGAAAATCCTTAGTTTCAATATTAACAAGTCCACCTGTAAAGTCTGCTGGTAATTCAGCTAAAGTTGACTTGTATACCATCATGTTATTCAAAAGATTCGTAGGAAAAATATCGATCTGAAGACTGTTTCTATCAGGATCCAAACCAGGGATATCCACAGAGTTTAACATCGTCTTTGTATAACGATCCCCCAGGCCTCTAACGAATACATACTTTCCACCTTCAACAGAAACGCCCGTAACTCTTTTTACAGCAGCACCAGCATCCGAATCACCGATTTTCTTAAACCTTGAAGATGAAATACCGTCAATAAGATTAGCCGATCTTCTCTTAATTGTCATTAGAGCAGCTTCTGATGTTCTGATAACATCTGCTTTAATAACGATCTCATCTAGAATCTCAGATTCTTTTTGAAGAACGATATTTTCTAGCAAGTTAACCTCACCAGCTTTAACAACTAAATCAGTGACTTTTAAAGGCTCAAAAGACACATACGATAAATCAAGATTGTATGTACCTGGAGCTAAAGACAATTCAAAAGAACCATCAATATCTGTTGCAGTACCTGAACCAGTACCTTCAACTAGCACGTTAACTCCAATTAAAGTCTCACCATTATCACCATCAATGATGACTCCACGAATGGTACCATTTTGAGCAAATAATGTTGAGCTTAAAAGGAATAGACTTACTAGGATTAGAAATGATTTTTGCAATTTTTCCATTTTTAATTTAGTTATTTCAGTAGCGTTTCAAAGTGAAAATGGGAGAAAGACTTTATCCTTCTCCCTTTATGTTTTTTAATTTATTATAATCCGATTGAAGATAAGGTACCAGACTGACCGCCTAATGTCCATCCAAACACACTTGCATCTGGACCGATACCATTTCCATTCATACTTACCTCAGTAGCTTCACCAGCGGCAATGGCTCCAGACAATAATGTTGATACGTCATATCCAGCAGGAACTGTATACTCCCAAGATCCTGAAGTACAGTTACCATCTCCACCAAATGATTCAATACCCGCCTCTGCGCCGTATGCTGAATCAACACCAAATATGTAAAGGTTAGTGATGCCTGTATTTGTGTCATCATCCCAGTCGATAATGTGATCAATTGCTGATCCACAATAAATAGCACCATTTGTGAAGCTATTGCATCCTTGAGTTAATGAACCTTCTGGTCCATCTAATTCCATCGCTGAGCCTCCTTGAGGTAAAGCAACTATCCAGTTGTTACATGATCCATTCCAAGCCTGATCTGTATCTAGACCGTCATCAGCACAGTTCCATACCAAAACATTCTCTGCACTAACTGTCCCACCGAACCACTCTATACCATCATCTTGATTAGCGACTACTTCGATATTGTTGATTGTTGTACCACTACCAACGCCACCTAATGTTAAACCATTGATTTCATTTCCTTCACCAATATTGGTACCTCCGTGTCTGATTGAAATATAACACATCGAACCAGAGTTATCGTCTTCATCAGAACCACCATAAGTACCATTAGAATCCGAAGTAGGAATCCCTTCGATTTGAGCATTAGGCATGTCACCTTCTATAGAGATTGGCGCGTTTCCTAATACGATTAATCCTCCCCATAAACCATTAACATCTGCTTCCATGTTGGGACTTACAAAATTTCCAGCTGCAATCATTTCTGGTGTGATTTCATCTGCTACGGTGGTCATAATAATTGGAGCGCTTGCCGTACCACAGGCATTTATTTTTGCACCTCTTGCGATTATAAGTGCTGAAGAATTAGCACCTGCGCCAAATTCTCCCTTAATGCACGTTCCAGGTTCGATTGTAAGCGTTGCTCCTGGTTCGACTGCTATTCTACCTGCCAGTATAACTGTTTGACCAGATGTCCATGTTACATCACTTGTTATGTTAGAAGAAACTTTAATTGTCGTTTCTGGCTGGCCTTCATCAACACATTCACAATCTGCATTTAAGACTTGACCTTGAGGGCAAGTAATACCGACACATGGGTCTGTTGGATTAGGATCTATACAAGAACAATCTAATAATTGAACGGTACCTGCAGGACATTCATTATCGCATTCATTGTCACTTGAACAAGACGTTACGAATAAAAGAAGTGTAAATGGGATAAGTACTTTGATGAGATTTTCCATTAGTTAGATGATTTTCTTTTTGGATTATTCAATGTGCAATTTTTCTAATTCGTGATGAAAATCGTTGGCAAATGTAACTTGAGACTTTATCCTCGATATGACGATTGCGTTAATTGTGTATTAAAAGAAAAGAAGTGATTTAACATTGAGTTAATACACATAAAACTGACGCAATCTATTTATAATCAGATGCTTACGCATTATATAGATTTTTATGCGTAGACCATTCTATTTAAAATCCCCGATCAATAGAACATGATATGGTCAAAGATCAAAATGGCAGAATTAAAGACTAGGTAGGTTAAATAAATGTAAACTCAATGTTATCCTAAGGTATTTGAAATGTGCTGAAAAAGTGCAATTTGTCGACGCTTCAACAGCGCCGCGTCCTTATTATAATCTGGATCAGCTGACAATTTGGCGATGACAACATTCTTTTTCTTATTGATATATATGTACTGGTGATAAATACCAGCTGCAAAAAAGTCTTCATCCACATTCCAAGGAATCCACCATTGATATCCGTAACCAAAAATAGCATTTGAGGCTTCAGGCAAAAGGTGAGCTTCCAGTGCAGTCGTCGCATTTTGACAATACTCTTGAGACAAAATTTGGTTACCATTCAATGAGCCATTGTGCAGATATAGCAAACCAAATTTCGCATAATCCCTCAAAGTCGCATTGAGTCCACCTAAAGCCATCTCCATGTCATCTCCATCAATGACCCAAGCTCCGTCATATTCCATTCCCATAGGTTCCCATAAATATTGCTGACACATATCCGTCAAGGACATCCCAGAAATCTTGACGATAATCATTCCTAACACTTGCGTATCAATGCTCACGTAATGACAAACTGTACCAGGCGTTTTTTCATTTTCAAGACTTTTAGCAAAATCTTCAAAACTACTCCCTAAGGCGAATGTTCTCCCGAATCGATTAATATCAGAATTAAAATCCCCATAGTCTTCATTAAAGCGTACGCCTGAACTCATCTGCATGACATCCTCAACAACCACACCTTCGTAGCCTGTCCCCTTAAACTGAGGCAAATAATCATCCACAGTCTTTGAAATATCTAGCTGACCTTTATCGATCAAAATACCGGCTAAAGTGGAAACAAATGACTTCGACATCGACCATGAGATATGCGTCTCCTCTGGACTTAAGTTCCGCTGATAATTCTCATAAACAATCGTGTCATTATGAATGATTATTAGACCTTCTGTATGTGTGTCATCCAAGAGATCTTGTGTTTCGAAGCCTTTATTGAAAAACTCAAAACTATCAGGCAAAACATAACTTAGTTTTTTTGGCAAAATTAAAGGTTGAGAAGATGGATTAAGCTGAGATACTTCCACCACATTTTCTATTTGTTGGAAGTTTTGTTCTATTCTATCAGGATCAAAAAAATGAATGACTTCATAGAGCCTATTCAACTTCTTATAGTTGAAAGCCAACAAAACAAGCAGCCCAATGAATAGTCCAATCAGTATTTTCAGCAACATCCTTTTCATAGGCTTTAAATTAAGGGATTTTTTTGGGCTTAAGGGTATGGGTGACCCAGTCCCATATTAGTAATTGAAACTTAGGTCGAAGAGACCAGCTAAGGCGGCAGATGGATATTGGTTAGCTCGCTCGTTGAGTGGTTGAGTGGTTAAGTGGCTGAGTCACGACCTATAGAGGTAGATACCGATCGAAGCATCGGGTGGTTAAGGCGAAGATTTCGATCAAAATATAAGGTTAAGTGGTTGGTTATCAATACATGAGCAGTATTTGCACGCTTTTTTTATTCCTAAACTATCAAGTTAAATTCAGAAATTAACCACTTTACAACTTAACTACTTTACCACTCAACCACTTATAAAATAACATAAACCACATAAGCCGATATTAAATAATGACTTACTTTTAGGTCGAATAGCCTCAACAACATGGACTTTACGCTGTATTCTGTTTTAAAAATCATGGGGTCTCTTGCACTTTTCATATACGGTATGAAAATCATGTCAGATGGGATCCAAAAAGCAGCTGGCTCGGCGCTCAGGAGAGTACTGAGAAATATGACAAAGAACCGATGGCTTGGTCTATTGACAGGTGTTTTTACAACAGCGGCAGTCCAATCTTCCTCAGCGACTACAGTAATGACGGTCAGTTTTGTAAATGCTGGACTACTGACATTAACCGAATCCGCTGGGATCATGATGGGGGCTAATATTGGTACAACCATTACGGGATGGATGGCCTCTATCTTAGAATTCAAAGTAAGTATACATGAAGCCTCTTTACCCTTATTTCTTATAGGTGTACCGCTCTTCTTTTCGAAGAGAGAACAATTAAAATATTGGGGTGAATTTATCATTGGCTTTTCTATACTTTTTATGGGATTAAATTTCCTAACGGTCACCGTACCTGATGTCAATGAGAACATTCAATTATTTCAATGGGTGAAGTCTTATGCAGATGGTGGCTTATTTACTAATATCCTATTCGTATTAATAGGTGCCATTATTACCATTGTCATTCAATCATCTAGTGCTGCTATGATATTGACCATGACTATGTGTATCAAAGGGTGGATTCCATTTGAGGTTGCAGCAGCATTGGTATTAGGAGAAAATATCGGCACAGTTGTAACAGCTGAAGTAGCAGCCATTGTTGGTAATGTTTACGCCAAAAGATCAGCCCGAATACACTCCCTTTTTAATCTTATAGGCGTAACCTGGGTTATATTACTATTGCCGTATTTTCTAAAACTTATCGCTTATATAGTAGAAAATTTATTTGGCCAAGACAACCCTTTTTCAAGTGCTGAATCCATACCGATTGCCCTTTCTTGTTTTCACACTGTTTTCAATATTGTGAATGCTTTGATACTCATTTGGTTTATAAAATATCTCGTTTGGTTAGCCAAGAAAACCATTCCACCAAAAGATGAAGCCGAAAGAAAGTCCAAATTGAAGTTTATGAGCAATAATATCAAATCGCCAGAAATGGCCACGATGGAACTTCAAAAAGATACAGCTAGATTGGCAGATATTGTTGGTCGCATGTCGCAAACAACCAAAACTTACTTCAATAACACTGACGAAGTTGAACAAATGGCTTGTTTCGAAAAGCTGGTTAAATACGAAAACATAACCGACGCCATAAGAGATGAAATCACGGAGTATATCATGAAGATCTCTCAGGAGCCGAATACTACCAATACAAGCCGAACGCTAAAGTCGGTGTTAGTCATCACAAACGAATTGGAAAGAATTGGGGATATCTATCAAGAAATCGCTGAATCTATAGCCAAAAAAGTTGAAAACAAGCTTTGGTTCAATCCAAAACAACGTCAAAACATCAATACTTTAATCAATTTGACAGATCACTCTATACATGAATCCTTGTCAAATTTGAGGCTAAATAGCTATAAAGATGCTGACTTAACCATTTCTTTAGACCTTAAAAATGAGTTCAAAAATCAGATTGAGACCCTCAAACAAAACTATTTTGAGTTGACCAAAGGAAAAGATATCAATCCCGAAGGATTAGTAATATACAACACACTAATGGCCGCTTTGAACCAAATTCAATATCACATCAATGAAATCAACCAATCATTAAAAGAAATAACATCGATTTCGACAGCGGAATAAAGTCATTTTTTTACATTTGGGCTTAACAATCAATATCCTTAATGGAGCTTTCTCTGATAGTCATGTGGGTTGGATTTATTTTGGCTTCTTACTCTGTAGTCGGCAATGACGTCATACAAACTTTGGGCACTTTCCTTACCTCCAATGAAAAGCGGGTAAAATGGTACATCCTTTGGCTATATGCAGGTGGAATCATGGCCGCTATACTGCTTATTGGCTATTTAGGCTTGGGCAACAACTTAGGACTCGGGGGCGATGATATTGCATTTGACAGGTTAGACAAGATAGACATACCAGAAACTTTAGCATGGTATTATGTTTTACCTCCTTTGGTCTTGATGTTAATTACTAGAATTGGGATACCAGTTAGCACTACTTTCTTGATTCTAACCTTCTTTTCTCCCAAAAACTTGGGAGACATGGTTCAGAAATCTGTCATGGGCTATATTATAGCATTTGCTGCTGGTGCTCTGATTTATGCCCTATTAGCTCCTAAAACTGAAAAGAAATTCATTGAAACGCCTCTAAATGAGCAAAGCAACTCTTTATGGACTAATGCTAAATTTTGGACGTGCGCTCAATGGCTGTCGACTGGGTTCCTTTGGTCTCAATGGTTGACTCAAGACTTAGCAAATATCTATGTTTACTTGGGTAAAGATGATTTAAGTGCTGGCTCATTTACTGTATCTCTAATTATTCTTGTTGGTCTATTGGGTTATATTTTCTATTCTAAAGGTGGGAAAATACAAGATATCGTAAGGGCAAAAACCAATACTGCTGATATCAGATCTGCCACGTTTATAGACTTAATATATGGCGTCATACTTCTAATATTTAAACAAAATGTACTGGGCCTTTGGGATGCTAAAATTCCTATGAGCACAACTTGGGTATTTATAGGCCTATTAGCAGGAAGAGAAATCATGATGAGGTGGCGCCTCAATGGCACTTTAGAAAATAAGGTTGTCAAGAATATCGCGCTAGATTTAGGGAAAGTTTTCTTGGGATTAGTCATCAGTGTGGCTCTTGTTTACTTCATTCAATTTATCGTTGGATAGCGATAATGCATTATCTCATTGGCTTTTTAATACAAATTATAATCTATGCCTTACTTTGGTTTTGGAGCGAATACTTAGGCCTCTTACTTTGTTTAATATTCGGCTTCATCAGTGGTGGGCTACTGCTTTTATCTTTAATTGTTGAACTTATAGAGCGTTCAAAAGTGCCAAAATCCTATTTTATCTGGATGCTGATATCAACATTAGCCCCAAGTATCGTCGGCATATTCTTTTCTTTTATTTACAAAGGAGACTTTGATTGGATGCAATCTCTAGGATAGTGACGGGCACTTGTCAAAAAATCACTTCATTTGGTTCATTTATTGGTTGTATCTTAATGAATTATAAAGTGTAACCAATTAAAGCAGAACTATTCAGATACGTTTTTAGGAGTGTCTTCTGTTGCTTCATTTTATGCCATTTTAATCATGAAGGCCATACAGAGGTTAAAGACACGACTACCCTATTTGAAACTATTTCGAATGCATCTAGCCACTTAGAAATAGCTCAGGCCTATAACGAACTTTCATCTTTCTACGGTAGAAATACATCTACACATCACAACGCTGTACAGCTTTCATACAATTTCGCAGACTCGGCAAGTTTGTATGCAAAATTATCCAACAATCTAAACGAACAAATACTAGCGAATTACAATAAAGCTTATTCACTGGCCGTAAACGAAGGTCTTTATAAAAAAGCAAGAGCATTAAATCGAATCAACTTAGAAGAAATCTCAAAAGCCGACCTAGACTTAAAAGGCCAAGCGAAATTATTTCAACTTCAAGGATGGATTGACAAAAGGGTTGGTCAATATCTATCCGCATTAGGTAACTTTAATGATGCCCAAAGACTGTATGAATCCATCGACGATAAAAATGGTATCGCAGGCATAGTCACCAACATAGGTAACATTTACAATTATGTCGACAAAAATGATTTGGCATTAGAGGCATATCAAAAAGCAAAAGAAATCGCTATTGAAACCGAATCAAACGTCAATCTCGTCTACTCTTACAACAATATCGCATACACCCATCAGGTCAATGAAGATTTTGAATTAGCAATCGAAAATTATTTAAAAGCTTTAGAATTAGTACCTGAAACGCAATCCCTAAAAATGGGTGGCCTTATAAAACAAAACATTGGCCACTGTTACAATAAAGTGGGAAAATACGATGCTGCTGCCAATTTCCTTAATCAAGCTAAAGAAGAACATCAGAAAGATAAATATAAAATTGGCCTTTATTATGTCATCACTGAATTAGCCAATATAGATATTCTACAGAATAAAGTACCTCAGAATATTCAGCAATTAAAGGATGCCTACGTATATGCAGGTGCAATTGAAGATATTCAATTACAGTTGGAGTGTGCTAAAACATTAAAGTCTATATACGAGCTCAAAGGAGACTATAAAAACGCTTTTAAAAAGCAAAACCAAATCGAGCTAATTAAAGAAAAACTTAACAAAGAAGATGTAAATAAACAGCTACAGGTTGCTAAATTTCAAGCGGAAGAACAACGCAAATTTCGAGAGCAGCAACTTAAAGAAGAGGCTTATGAAACATCTTTAAAAACGCAAAGTCGAATTAAGTGGATCCTATTAATTGCTTCTGCATTACTCATTGGCTTAAGTCTTTTTAATTACAATAATTATCGATTGGTAAAAAAAGCCAAGCAATCCTTACAACTTAAACACAATGATTTACTAGCTGCAGAAAATATTCTTGAGCAAAAAAACAGGGATCTTCAGAATTACATAGACATCAATATTCAGTTAGAGCAATTTGCCAACTTAGCCTCTCATGACATCAAGTCGCCATTAAGAACAATAACCAGCTTCATCGGGCTTCTACGCGTAAAATCTAAAAACAAATTGTCTACAGAAGAAAACGAATATATTGACATTATCGAAAAGAACTCTAAAAGACTCAATGAATTAGTGGAAGACTTGTTGATTTACACCAAGGCTAATTCTTTAGAGTTGAATGCCATAAATTTTGATCTAAGAGCGATCCTTCTAGAGGTTACTTCAGCACTTGATTTTATCATCAAAGAACAAGGAACCCGAGTTGTTATACCTGCTCAACCGTATTTTATAAATGGCGACAAAATGATGATCAAGCAAGTTTTACAAAACCTGATTGACAATGCGTTAAAATTTATAAGGAAAGATCAAGAAAACATAATAGAAATACAATTCAATGAAGTCAACGACAAACACATCATCAAAGTCATTGATAACGGCATAGGCATACCTGACAAGTATAAAAGCAAAATATTTGAAAAATTTTCACAACTTAATCCTAAAGATGCTTTTGAAGGCACTGGTCTAGGCTTGGCCATTTGCGCTGAGTACATTAAACGCCATAATGGTCAAATAACCGTAGACAATAATGCATACGGCGGTGCAACTTTTGTCGTAGAAATCCCAAAATAAAAACCTTAGTCTAAGTTTTTCTCTTCTTTTTCTTAGCTGCTGGAAACAGAATATTATTAAGAATAAGCCTATACCCCGGGGAGTTAGGATGCAGGCTTAAATCCGTTTCAGGATCACCTACAAAGTGCCTATAATCTTCAGGATCATGCCCGCCATAAAAAGTCCAAGTACCGTATCCATAAGTACCATGAATATATCTGGCTTCATTGTCAGAATTGTTTTCTCCCATAACTAAAACATCTGACTTTATAAGCGACTTGTGATAAGCTGTTGTTTGTCCCATGAAACCTTTGACAGTACGCGTATGATTTTGAGTCAACATAGTTGGAATGGGATCCCATTTCGCAGAGAAATCAAATAAGGTAAAATAATCTGAAGTAGGCTTTACCTTTCTCGCTCTATGATCTATACTCGAATATTCATACTCATATGGATTGGTAATCAGTTTGAAACTTTTGAATGCAAAAGTCTGACTGAAATCAAGATTTTCATTGGCTGCCATATCTTGAGGATCACCATCATAAACTTTATCGCAAATATCGTATCCTTGCGCTGCTAGGGCGATATCATATGTATCTGTGGCCGAACACATAGCAAACATAAATCCGCCGCCTTCTACATACTCTCTTATCTTTTTAACTACAGAGAGCTTGAGCATACTCACCTTATTAAAATTCAAGGATTTCGCTAAGGCTTCCATTTTCTGTTGATTAGCCTTATACCAAGGCTTGGTACCATGAGACATATAAAACTTGCCGTATTGCCCTGTAAAATCCTCATGATGTAAGTGTAACCAATCATATTCTGCCAACTTATCTTCTAAGACTTCCCTATCATAAATCGTCTCATAAGGAATTTCTGCATACGTCAATACCAATGTTACTGCATCATCCCAGGGCTGAATACGTTCACCTCGCGCATTAAAATCAGGCGTATACACTGCTATCTTAGGCGCCTTCTCAAGCTTAATAACATCTTGATTAACCTCTGGATCAGCAATACTTTCTCTGATCTGGGCGAATTGTGCATCCGGAATGATTTCATAGCTTACGCCACGTGTTTTGCATTCTTTTTCGAATGAAGGAATATTCTTAAATGCAAATGAACCACCCCTATAATTGAGTAACCAATAGGCTTCTTGTTCATTTTCGAGTACCCAATAAGTAATGCCATACGCTTTTAAATGATCTCGCTGCTCATCATCACTCATCGGTAAAATGATATATGACGACCATAAAACACTACTAAAAGCAACCATCAAAACGAGGGAAATCAGTTGTTTCATTCTTATTAAGTATTATCTATATATAAAAGTAGTGCTTTTTAAACACTAATGATTTAACGCAAGATCATCGATTTGGATTTCAAACCATAGATATTTAAAGGAATATTAAGGACTTTTGGTAAAATATGTTGACAAAAAATAAGTTCTAAAAAGACTACCTTTGCTTAGCAATTTTAAGAAATCTTGGATAATATAAACATCGCCTATCCCGGCCATTACTTGATCTACGTAATTATTATAGCCATCGCATTTGCGTTAGGTTTATATTTTAGAGATCAAAGGATTAAAGAAAATAAGAATTGGCTTCCACCTATATTATGGATGCTAAGGTTCTTGAGCGTATTGGGTATACTTCTTTTGCTATTAGCACCAATCATAAAAAACTTTATCACAGAGACGCAAAAGCCATTAATAGTTATTGCAGAAGACAAAAGTCAATCCATTACACTTTCAACACCTTCTGAAACGCTAGAAGCGGTAGACAACAATCTTGAAGCACTTAAGTCAAATCTGGAAGAGAATTTTGATATCGTCAATATAAACTTTAGTGATGATCTAGCCTTTGCTGATTCGGATAGTATCGATAATCAGACTTCGAACCTTTCTAAACCGCTTGAATTTATTTCAGAAAGCTACCAAGATCAAAACCTAGGTGCTATAATCTATGCTACAGATGGCATCTACAATGAAGGCAAAAATCCCCTTTATTCTAATATAAAGACTTCCGCACCGCTTTACACTATACCATTAGGAGATACGACAGTAAGAAGAGATATTATTGTAAAAAATGTTCTGCACAATCGCATTGTCTATTTGAATGACAGATTCAGTATAGAAGTTGATGTTCAAGCATATAATTCTGCTGGAGCTAAAACAGATTTAAGTCTCTACAGATCGAGCAATGGCCAAAGACAAAAAATCAATACTCAACCCATTTCTATAGATAAAAACAATTTCTTCAAAACATTCAATTTTGAACTAGATGCTGACCAGGTTGGAAACAATAAATATGAAGTAATCGTAAACAATATACCTAATGAAATCAGCACTGCTAATAATAGGAGGAGTGTCTACATAGAAACATTAGATGCACGTCAAAAAATATTACTCCTTGCTGCTAACACACACCCTGACATAAAAGCTATCAAACAGATTATTGATAGCAATAAGAACTATGAAATTGAGATAAAAAAAGCAGGTGACCCAGCGACAAATATTGCCGGATTCGATATTATCATTTTGCATAATTTACCCAATCAAAAATTTGATATTAGCAATTACCTGAGCGATGCCAAACGCCTTAAGAAGCCCCTCTTTTTTATAGTGGGTGCAGCAACAAATATTAGTCAGTTTAACAGTGCTCAAAATGTGATTAATATTACTGGCGGTAATCAAAGCATGAATGATGTTACTGCGCTCCTAAAAAACAGTTTCACTTTGTTTACCTTATCAGATGATTTCAAAAGCACGATAGGTAAGCTGGTTCCTTTGAAAGTGCCATTCGGCGAATTCAAACCTAATGCCACATCTAAAATTTTATTAGAACAAAAGATTGGTAATGTAGAAACGGCATTTCCTTTATTGGCTTACAATGATGACAATAGTCATAAACAAGCTGTACTAAGTGGTGAAGGATTATGGAGATGGCGCTTAATGGAATTTACAGATTATCCTGAACAACCATTTACCAAAGAAATATTCCTCAAAACACTTCAATACATTTCTCAAAAAGAGGACAAGAGACAATTCAGAGCCTTCGCCAATAAAAATGTCTATAAGGAAAATGAAAACATCTTGCTAGACGCGCAACTCTATAATGAGAATTATGAAATGGTAAATATCCCTGAAGCATTTATAAACATTACAAATAGTGAAGGAGAAAAATTTGAATACACTTTTTCGAAAAACAATAATTATTACTTCATAGATGCTGGACGTTTTCCTGAGGGCAATTATAATTTTACTGCAACGACCAACTTCAATGGTAAAAACTTGTCTGCAAGTGGGCGCTTTAATGTACAATCGATAATCAAAGAGCAATATGACCTCACAGCCAAGCACGACCTCCTTTTCGAACTAAGTGAAAAAATGGGTGGACAAATGGTCTATCCACAAGATCTTGGCAACCTAGCTACTCTAATCAATAATAATGATCAAATTAAACCTATTCTTTACCAAAAAGCGCAAAGCAAATCTCTCCTGGATTACAAGTGGCTGATGGCTATAATTTTGCTACTATTAGCCCTAGAGTGGTTTTTGAGAAGGTATTTTGGAGGGTATTAAGTAATAAGTTTAAGATGAAGTTGAAGCTAAAGTTTAAGCTTACGACATGATTTGATGTTTTTAATCGGAACTAAAGACGCAGGCTTAGATTGAATCAATGCATCAAGCCGAAGCCGAGGTTTGCGACGCTACGGTCGCAGATTCCAACTAAGCATCGGATGAAGTTGAAGCTTAAGTTGAAACGCAACGACATAGTTCGATGTTGAGGTTTCAATACTTATTTGATACTGAATCGTAATTTATATTTAAAGGCTACCAATTTGTTTTAATTTTCTGTTAATCAGAATATTATAGATTTCAAATAGCTTATTTTTAGGCAAATAGCTTATATGAAAAAACAATTCTACTTTATCTTTTCTTTATTAGCTTTTTTAGTCTTTACTTCAAGCTGTTCTCAAAAAATATATGTGCAAGAAGCTTTTGAGAAACCGCAAAGCTTAGAACGCACAGGCAATAGCACCATTGAAATAAAAACAAGGTATGCCGCTGATGGATTTGATTACCTTATTTTTCAAATGGATATAAATAACAGAAGCGATGAACCATTTTCGATCAGCTCAGAAGATCTTACTTTGCATGTATTTGAAACACAGGGCCCTCAAGAGAACTTCAGCCTTGTTGCACTAAACAAAGAAGATTTAATTTATGATTTACAGCGTACACAAGAACAAGTTAAAAGAGAAAGAAAAACAAGACAAGCGGAAAACATTCTGGGTCTAGGTATAAACATATTGGGCATAGCCTTAGGTGGAAACAATATTGAAGGGCTCATCTATACAACGGAGGCTGCAGGCATTTTAATTGAGGACAACCGTGCTTACAAGTTATTTGAAGGAAGTCTTGAAGAACAGATGCAATATGTGGATGATTGGGTTTTAGATCGCACAACACTTCAGCCAGGAGAATCAGTATCTTACGATGTACTATTTGACAGAATACTAATAGAAGGAGAAGCGGATTTTGAAGTAAAAAACACTCAAGTCAATTATATCCAAACATATTATCTTGAAATAAAAGAGCAAAAGATTGATTAAGACCTTAAGACTTGGCTTTACACATATGCCATTAATATTACATAACTTTATCTTACCAATACGCGCGTAATGAGAAACCTTGTAAGATTATTATTGATTTTCGGACCGGTCATAGCCAGACAATTTGAGAAATCTCAAAGACAACGAAGAAGACAACCAGAATGGGAAAGACAAGAAGACTATAGAGGCCGAAGAGCCAATCGACGCAGAAGGCCTGAACCTGAAACTATTCCAGTTGAACCTAAAATGACTGAAGAAGAAAAAAACTTCAATTTAAAAGAAGAGGACATCATGCTTTCAGAAGAAGATATCAGGTATGTAGAGAATGTTCGAATCGAACAAGTGGATACAGATCAATCCAGACTCCAATAGACTGAATGACAACATTTGTCATCCACGATAAAACTTCTCATTGAACATCATGTAAAGCGGTTAGATTATATTAATTTGGATGAAACAACTTTTTGATGTCCCTAGCCTTGCGCATTAAATCTTGTATCGTTTTTCTCGGTCTTTTAGGATTAAGCTTTAGCATAATTCCACCGCGACCACAACCACCTGGCGCCATTGCTCCTTTCGCAAACGGCATATTTCCATCAACTATTCCTGGTGAAGGGAGTTCTTGGACTTTAGAGGATCCATTTCCAGATCTAGAAATTGCAGCACCTTTAAGGATCATCAACATGCCAGGTTCTGACGACATTTTGGTACTAGGAAAACTAGGTGAAGTTTGGCAAGTCTCGATTGAGAACCAAACAAAAAAGAAAGTACTAGATATATCAGATAGAGCTCAAGGCGTTGGGGAGTCCGGTGTCACCGGTATGGTATTGCATCCTAAATTCGGATTAAACAGCTTCCCAGACAAACAAGAAATATACTTATTCTACCCTTCCAAACTCAATCCTCAGCAATTTGAAGAACAAATATTTTTACGCCTTTCTAAATTCAAATGGGATCCAAACATAGGTGCATTTGATCCTAACTCAGAAGAAATTCTCATACAGCAATACGATAGAATGTCATGGCACAATGGAGGTGGCCTTTTCTTTGATAATGAAGGCTTTCTCTACTTAAGTATGGGAGACGAAGGTAAAGAAGAACATCAAGAAGCTTCAACTCAACGCATTGATGGAGGATTTTTTAGTGGCGTTATAAGAATAGACGTAGATAAGGATTCTACGAGAAGCCACCCCATAAGAAGACAACCTCAAGCTAACGCTGCGCCAGCATCCCCTAGGTATGATAATTGGAAAACCTTTTCTCAAGGCTATTACATACCCAACGACAATCCTTGGTTAAGTCAAGACTCGAGCCATTTAGAAGAATTCTGGGCTATAGGATTAAGAAGTCCCTACTCTATGAGTTATGATCACGAAAACGATCAGATCTGGATCGCTGACGTAGGTTCTGACAAGAAAGAAGAAATCAACAAGGTAGACAAAGCAGACAACTTACAATGGCCTTATATGGAAGGCAACATTAAATTGGAAGCCCATGAAAGGCCAGAAAATCTCATCGGCAATGAAAAAGGAACCTTTTTTGAATACGATAGATCACTAGGATCTTGTGTTATCGGAGGTGCAGTATATCGAGGCAATAAGTTTCCCAACTTGAATGGCAAGTATTTATTCGCCGATTACAACCAAGATAAATTACTTGCATTAAAAAATACATCTGGCGAAAGAACCGAAGAATATGAAGTTCTAATCACAGACCTCAATATACCAGGCACTGAGCTTCCTGAAGGTCCAGGCATTTCAGGTATTCATGTATTGTCGAATGGAGACATTTATATTACGGTTATCGGTAAAGACCATACCGCACCAAGTAAATTCTTCAAGCTTAAACAAAAAACATCTGTACTAGATCCACCCAGTAAATTATCTGAGCTCAACATATTTGAGGACCTCACTAATCTAAAGCCCATCGCCGGTTTTATACCCTATAAAGTCAATGCACCTTTGTGGTCTGATCGAGCCATAAAGACAAGATATATGGCCGTGCCAAATGACGGTACATTCGATAGTTCCGCTGAGCAAATAGCGTTTCACAGCGTCGAGGATTGGGTATTTCCAGAAGGCACTGTTTTCATCAAACATTTCGACTTACCTATAACTATAGACCCAGCAGGACCTACAAGAAGATTAGAAACAAGATTCTTTGTGATTGGCGAAGATCAAGTAGCATATGGCTTGACCTACAAGTGGAATGACGAAGGCACTGAAGCTTTTCTCTTAGGTGGAGGAAGCTCTAAGCCGTTTAAAATTATGGATGGTCAAGAAGTGGCATATACTCAAGAATGGGACTTTCCAGGCAGGGATCAATGCATGTCCTGCCATACCAGTAACGCAAATTTTGTTCTTGGCGTCAAAACGCATCAGCTTAATGGAGACTTAGAATACGACGGTATTCAAATGAACCAATTAGCATATCTCAATGAACATAAAATTTTAAATGGGTATTATGCTAACAATTTGCCTCAATCATATGGTTTAGACAACCCTGAAGTGGACTTAGAATTGCGCATCAAGTCATTTTTAGACGCTAATTGCGCTTCTTGCCATAGACCTGGTGGTATTCCAAATGTGGAAATGGATTTGAGGTACAGAAAACCACTCATTCTTCAAAATATCGTCAATCACCAAGTCAATAGTGAAGCTTCAACACAAAACGGCCTTATCATTAAACCCGGCAATCATGCTGCTTCAGAAATCTGGAAACGTGTATCGACAGAACATGAATTGAAGATGCCACCTCTCGGGCGAAATATCGTACACAATGAGTTCTCAGATCAACTAGCACAATGGATTGACGGTTTGGCAGAAGATAGCGGCGAACTCCAATCAACATTAATATACCCCAATCCAAGTTTTGGACATATTACAATACAATTAAAAAGCGAACTAGAAGGCCCTTTCAAATACGACATATATAATTCAAATGGCACTTTACAACTAACCCAGGAATTTACATCACATACAAAATTTATAGACCTAAGCACTTTAAGCAGTGGTATATACTTCTTGAAAATTGATGCTAATGAAGAGATTGAAACTGAAAGGATTGTTTTGACGAAATAGTTGAAGTGAGAGGTTGAGTTGTGAGTCGTTGAGTTGTGAGTCCTGATGGTAAGGTCGCAGATTCAGATCAAAGCATCGGGTGATTTATGATGGTTGAGTAGTTAAGTTGTAGAGTTGTTAAGTCGGATTGGTGCCTTAAGTTATCAATCTAAACTCCGCCATATTTTAATTAGAAACTTCTGTTACTACCATTAATTATCCGACGTTAAAGTAGGAATCTGAGACTAGGCGTTGTGACTTGACCACTTAACGAAAAAAAGCACCTCAGAATTTCCAGTCTCCATTTTCTAATTTCCAATCTCAAATTCACTGGGCTAAATTCCGCCTATCGGACTAACATTTCGTTTATTACTTCCTTGATTTTTAAAATCGTTTTTGTCGAAACGATTCTTCCTTCTTTAACTACACGTTTCTTATCAATTGTTCGAATTTGATCTAAAGCGATATTTCCTTTAATATGCTGTGTATTGATTCGTACTCTAGTTGGATACTTTTTTGGCTTACTAGTGATTGGAGCAATAATGATTGTATTCAAGGATTCATTTAACTCTATTGGAGAAATAATAACACATGGTCTTGTTTTCTTTATTTCACTCCCTATCGTCGGATCTAAATTAACAGTCACAATTCTATATTGCTTCATAGATCCTCATCTTCAAATACATCAGGAATAAGCAACTCATCATCACCATTTTGATGCATTAATGCGAATTGTTCCTTCCAACCACTTCTTGGAGCTTTTTTGGGTCTCAATTCAATATGATTTTCCTTAAGGGTAACTTCAACAATGTCTTCAATCTCATATTCCTCTAAGATAGCTTTAGGAATCCTTAGACCTTTCGAGTTACCTACTTTTATTACATTTAATTCCATGTACATACATTGTTATTACAATATAATAGTAATTTCAAGAAATATCAATAAGGTAATTACTCATAAAAAAGCAAGGTATGCTACCAATTTCAAATCTCTAATCTCCAATTCTCCAATCACCACTTAACGAGTTTTGACCCCTAAATCCCCTTAAATGGGGACTTTTAAACTTTTTTACGAGAAGATATTCGTGAAATATAGATAACCCAATTTCCCATTCTAATTTTGACTTAACTATCCCACCTTAAAGTAGGAATTTGTAACTAGGCAACGCGACTTGACCACTTAACCACTTAACCACTTAACCACTTAACCACTTAACCACTTAACCACTT
>JAHDIN010000029.1 GCA_020630775.1 Saprospiraceae bacterium
AATACCTGCCTGTCACGCAGGGGGTCGCGGGTTCGAGTCCCGTCCAGACCGCAACAAAATTATAAAATCCTGTAAGTCATTGACTTATGGGATTTTTGTTTTTAAAGGACTTTCTTCGCAAGTCCAAACAAATCATTTATGTCTCTTCCTTGATAAATAGTAGAAATCGAACTTTAATTCATAAAGCTCAAAAAGTTATGCTCACTCTTTATTACTAAAGCTTAGGCGCTAAATTATAAGGCTACTATAATCCTTGCAATAATAAAGAGTAAATTATACTAGTTTATGTTTTAAGGGCTATTCATATGGCAGCCTTTTTTATTCAATTAAGTTTAATTGGGAAATAATCTTATACTACTTTTTGGAATGTAATTGATATATTGAAACAAGGAACAACAAATCCATTAAGAGTATGAATATCAAACTTGTCTTTCTGCTTATATTTTCAACAGTTTTTTATAAAAGCTGGACCCAAGAAAATAACCTATCGCTTAAAGGTGAAGGGCATTATCACCCTGAGAATATTCAATGTATAACAGATGAAGAACGCCAAAAAGTGAATCAAGAAATAAAGCGAAATATTAAAAAGTATAATATAAAATTGCCCAAACAAAAAAGCATGCCCGTGCTTTATGATTGGCCCATAGACCAAAATCCCGCTTATTCATGGAATTCAACAATAGGCATAAGTAATTATGTAGATCATAATACTGCTTTCCCAAATCAATTAGAAGATTATAATTGTGGTACTCATACTTATGACACTAACGGCGGCTATAATCATCAAGGTATTGATATCTTTCTTTGGCCATTTGATCATAATCAAGTCGCCAATGATCATACATATGCCGTAGCAGGAGCTGCAGGGACTATCCTTGCTAAACAAGATGGACAGGTGGATAATAGTTGCACCTTAAATAACAATCCCGCTAATTATGTCATATTGGAGCATTCAGATGGTAGTCGTTCTTGGTATTGGCATTTGAAAAACGGGTCTGTTACGACAAAGCCAATAGGTTCTAGTGTTGTGTCTGGAGAATACTTAGGTGTTATCGCTAGTTCTGGAAATTCTACAGGTCCTCATTTGCATTTCGAATGTTATGATGAGAATTTAAACTTAATTGATCCATACTCAGGCAGTTGTAACAGTATGAATAGTTCTTCATTTTGGAATGCTCAAAAACCTTATTGGGAGCCTACCATAAATGTAGTCATGACACATGCTCAACCACCGAATTTAACGAGTTGTCCAAATCCTGAAATAACTAATGAAAAGACGGTTTTCAATCCTTTAGATACCGTCTACTTAATTCCATATTTCCATGATTATCAGACTTCAAATACATCAAATATGAAAGTCCGATACCCTAATGGGGCCATCTGGTATAATTGGAATCATACCCCCAATATGACATATAGAGCTTCTTATTATTGGTGGTATATCATCATACCTAGTTCTGCAGCATTAGGAACATATGCATTTGAAGTAACACTTAATGGAACTACAGTTTCTGCAGACTTCGAAGTTGAGTCGTCAAATTGTCCTCCTGATTATACTGGAGCAAATCAATTAACAGGTACACAAAATGTAGATGAAGCATTTGAAACCAATGGCATTCTAGATTCAGACCAGATAATTAATAGCAATGCAGTCGTAAAATATGATTCTGCAGTTGAAATTAATTTGCTGCCGGGTTTTCAAACGATTTTAGGCGTTCTTTTTGAAGCGATTATTGATGGATGTGGTGGTGCTGCTAAGGAAGAGAATGGGCAGTCAGGAAAGTAAGTTATTTCATGACTTCCTTGTGATCCTTAAATCCTTAGTTAAGCTGTAAAACTAATTTATAGCTATGTATTAACAACAAGCAGCCCCATCTTCAAAACCACCTTCTACAGAAAATGGCATATTGCCACCACAACCTTCATATATGCCATAATGCGTATCGAAGTTGCCATAAAAATCAAAATGATCTGCAAGACGTGTATCCTTTAGCATCATATATGTATTACCACAAACTGAGGCGAATTTTCCTGTAGGAAAATTATGGTGGTCATCTAAATCGAAACTAGATGCTTGACCATCTATTGTGCCTTTATAAACGACAGCTTGTCCGTAATCTTCACAATCAGATTCTAAATTATCAAGCTTGAAAAGTCTGTAGGTAACAGAAAAGAATTTGATATCACCGACCTTTTCAGATACTTCATTGTTTTCAATGGTAATAGGCGAATTTTTAACAACACGAGGATCGATAAATCCTGAAGCCTTGGCAATATTTAAAAAATCATTCCAGTATAATGCGCCGCTTAGACATTCCCCCCAAAGTACAGGGTCCTTTCTTAAGTCTTGAGGTACTCTTCTGTCAGCGTAGACATCACTAAAGTAGATTTCACCGCCAGGTTTTAATAGCTTGAAAGCTTTTTCGAAAACACTTTTTTTATCTTCAACTAAGTTGATGACACAATTGGAAACGATAAGATCAAATGAGTTTTCTTTCAACTCTAATTCATCAAGTTTGTCAATATTACCTTTTATAAATTTGACATTTGCATACTTGTACCCAAACTTCTCTGTATGATAATCTATATGTTTATTTGCAACATTTAGTTGTTCGTCTGTCATATCTATGCCCACTACTTCTCCTTCTTGACCAACCAATTTTGAAAGAATATAACAATCTCTTCCACTCCCAGATCCTAAGTCTAATACTTTGAGTCCTTTTAAAACTTTTGGAATGCAAAGTCCACAGCCATAATACTTGTTTAAAACCTCATCATGTATTTGTTTTAAAGCTTCCTTTATTTCTTTCGAAGGCACTTCCATAGTACAACAGGCGTTGGTTTTTAAGTCTTCAGAGGATTGAAGCTCTTGACCATAATATTCCTGAACTTGCTTATGTAATTCATTCATGATAATAAAGTTTGTTGTGTATTTGCATTCATTTAAATGAAATCAAGGAATTATCTCCTTTTTTGACCCCTTAAATCTTTTACTAATTCGGGTTTTTATGATTATTAAGCGTTATATAATAGCAACTTAATAAAAATTACATGCATCAAATTTAATACTATTCTAACTGTCCTTATGTGACATTTGTTCTCAGTTGAGCATCTACAGATTTCGATATTAACTTATATAAGATTTTTATCATAAGACAGCTATTTGTCATAATAATATATAGTACCCCTTTTTCGGAAAGATACTCTCTATCTTGAGGTTGATTTTATAATCAAGAGCAAAATTATGTATCCAAAAACCTTTGCCCTCTCACTCATTGGGGTTCTATTCCTTATATGGTGCCCTGTGCATGCTAATGCATTAGATTTTAATGATCCTAGAAACCCTCAGTTATTAGTTGATTTTGATGAATGTGCCTCATTTGTAGGTGGTTCACAGTTTGACTATCAAGAGTTTACAGCAGATGAAACCAATTTTGATAGCTGTAGTCAATTGAGTTTGGTCTTCCCATCGCATGTCTATAGGCATTCTACTTTAGATAATGCGCATTCTTGTACTCCAGGTATTGGAAATTCTTTGGGGATGTGTATCGATGGCTATACCAATTGCGAGTTTTTACCAGGTTCTGTAAAATCATTGAGATTTAATGTCAAAGTTGTACCAGGCATTAGTGGTGTTGGTAGTATTGATGGAATTGCATTTTTTGAGCAAGCACCTACTAATTTCAATATTCATTTAGGAGATACAGGTCTAAATAATTATCCTCAATTTCTTGGAATTCAAGTAACTGCCAATGGCCAAGTTGTTTATCAAAATGCTAATATTCCAACTAATCGAACATGGACCTTACAGCAATTTGATTTTCGTAATGTAGATGGGTTCACGGTTGATGAAGAGACAATATTCAATTTTGAGATTTTGCCTTATTGTCCAGTAGGTAATGGGGCCGATAAAATTATATGGGATATTGATAATCTCATCATTGATGGAAATTGTAATTCCATTTTTGGAGGTTTCATAAGTACAGATGACCCTATAGATATATGTGCCTCTGATTTAAATTCAGGTGTCGTTAATTTTGGTGTTGAAAAGGAATTTGGTCCATTATCATCATGGATAGTTGCAGATGAAGATGATAACATACTTCAAGTTTTACAAACTAATACAGCTGATTTTAGAGGTTTTCCAAATGGGACGTATCAAGTATATCATGTTGTATTTGAAAGAGGCATTACGGGATTGGTGCAGGGAGCAAATTTAGAGAACCTAGGAGGTTGTTTTGACCTATCAAATAGAATATCGGTCAATTATAGCAACCTTGTTGGTGGTGAATTAATGACATCGGATAGGTTTATTGATGCTTATATATGTGAGAATACTTCGGAGCAAAATTTAGTTCAAACTATCATAAACGGGCAAGTAGGACGATTTACAAATTATCTACTGCTTGATGCAGATGATCAAATTTTAGAATCATTCAGAGGGCCAGATTATGATTTTTCGGCTTTGCCAGAAGGGACTTATTTTATGATCGCCGCTACACATAATGGACAACTATTAAATAGTGTTCCAGGACTAAATTTATCAGATTTAGCAGGCTGTTTCGAATTGTCAAATTCTATAAGAATCATTAAAGAATTTATTGAAGTTGGGTCCATTTCAATTGATGGACAAACAAGCTTGACATTATGCGGTGATGAAGCCATGTCCTTAGAACCTGAAATCCTAGGGGCAACATCAAATAATACACGATGGGTTATTACAAACCCCAATGGCATCATACTTAATGTTTTTGATGCATTGCCTATAGATGTTTCAAACTTTAATGAAATGTTTGTGGAAATCAGATTGATATCTTTCTTGGGTAGGCTAAGCAATTTGGAAGTTAATGAACCATTCGATAATGTAGAAGGCTGTTTTGTCTCTTCAAATGTTTTGACAATAGTTAATGATCAAAAGGACGCTGGTGAGATTAGTTTTGATGGGAATGTAGAGTCCATCGAGGTGTGTGTGGATGATGGAATGAATGAAAATATCGAAGTTGTTTTTTCTGGAGGAAATGGAGCTAATTCAGAATTTATAATTACAAATGAGTTAGGTGACATTATAGCTATTTCTGATATCAATGTTTTCAATTTCGAAGGTATAGGTGAAGGTATTTGCTTGATTAGTTATATCACCTACGATGATATCAATAATCTAGAAGTTGGAAATAATGTAAGCACACTTTCAGGCTGTTTTGGATTATCCAATACCATTCAAGTTCAGCGATTAGAGCGTTTTAATTGTTTTGGGGGCTGTGATGTATCTTCAGGAGATCTTTTGCTTAGAAGTGAAGTAGTTTGTGTTGCTGACGCCAATACGGGTGAAGTGCTAGGTGAAGTCATTGATCCTATTGGAAATATTCAATTGGTACTTTTAACGGATACTGATGGACAGATTTTAAGTATAAATCCTTCTTTTCCAATTGATGTATCTTTTCTTGGTCTTGGTAACTATAATGTATATGCGCTATCATCATTTGATGATACTGGCGTAATGGTAGGTGATATGATAGATGGTATAGATCATGACTGTTTTGATATCTCGGAACCAATGACTTTTGATAAAATTTTAAATGGAGGGGGAGCCATTAGTTTGGAAGATGGGACTACAGAAGTTTCTATATGTATCAACGATACAATTCCAGATTTACTAACCTTCGCATCGTCAGCTACAGGTAATAATTTACAATATGTAATTACAGATGATGCTAATATTATTCTTGATATAACCAATGATAACTTTTTCGATTTTCAAAATGCACCTATTGGTATTTGCCGTGTGTGGACTTTGGTTTCTAGCGATGAGATAACTTTAGTTATCGGTGAAGAGTTAATGGCCCCTGATGCTACATCAGGTATTTGTGCTGAGCTCTCTTCTAATTTTATTGAAGTCATCAGATTTGATTCGGGTATTGTATGTGGAGAAATTCCTTGCGAAGCGAATGGAGGTGAAATTGTTTTAGATAATAATAGTTATTGTATCGGTGATGGCGAACCAGATATTGTTTCTGGTATCATTGATAATAGTGAGGGCGACTTTATGCAAGTAATTGTAACGGATGCTGACAGCACTATAATTGCATTGCCATCTGGATTGGGATTTGATGTTGAATCAACAGAGCCAGGTATTTGTCTAATTTTTAATCTAGCATATTCTACAGAGCAAAACTTTGAAACGGGTGTTCATATAAATACTATTCAAGATTCATGCTTTAGTTTATCGCCAGCAGTGGCCATCACAAGAACAGAAAATTTTGGAGGTGAAGTAAGCTTGCCAGATGGGAGCACTTCTATTGACTTGTGTGTAAATGACACTATTCCAGATTTAATATTATTCGAAACATCTGGTAACGGCGTTAGTTACCAATACATTGTTACAGATGCAAATAATACAATATTAGCATTGCCTTCAACAGCTTCATTTGACTTTAGCGGATCACCTGCCGGAGTTTGCAGAGTTTGGGGCGTAGCTCATAATGCGGTATATAATCAATCAATCGGTGATTCTCTAGAATTGCCTATGATCCCAAATAGATGCTTTGACTTCTCTAATAACTTTATTGAAGTTAACAGATTTGATTCTGGAATTATTTGTGGTGAAGAGGAATGCATGGTTGCGGCTGGTGTCATTTTATTAAATGATGCGGTTTATTGTGTTGGAGATGGCGAACCTGATTTAGTTAATGGGATTATTGATGGTGCAGCCGGAGCATTTATGCAATTATTAATTACAGATGCTGATAGTACAATTATCTCTTTACCAACGGACTTTCCATTTGATGTTGATGGCGCACTTGCTGGTAATTGTATTGTGTGGCATTTAGTTTCAGATCAAGCTATAGATGTCCAGATTGGTCAAGATATCGAATCGATAACTTCAGAGTGTTTTGATATTTCTGAAGGTGTTTCTTTTTCTAGAATTCAAAATAATGGAGGTTTAGTCTCATTGTTAAATGGTGCTGATACCATAACTATCTGTGTGGATGATCCTTTGGAAAGTACTCAAAGTTTCCAAACAACAGGTAGTGGTATGACATATCAATATGTAGTCACTGATGCTAATAACATCATAGTAGGATTGCCTTCAGGAAATATGGTTGATTTTTCAAGCGCTGGTGCTGGTGTTTGTAGGGTATGGGGTTTAGCACATAACAGCAACTTTACGGGTATGATTGGCGAAGTTTTGGAAGAACCGCAGTCATTAGGTTCGTGCTTCGATTTGTCTAACAACTTTGTAGAGGTTACTAGAGAAATTTGTAATACTGGCGGTATTATACCTGAAGCAGGCGCCATTACTTTGATAGATGGCACATTAGAATTTTGCCCTGGTGATACAACTGGTATGGCAACATTAGAAGGTATATCTTTTGATATTTTGCTGGACGGCGATGACCAAGGCGAAAAGCGATGGGTGCTTGTCGATCCACAAGGAAATATTGATACTATAGTTGATGCAACACCACCTTTTGTTTTTGATTTAAATCCAGCTGGTGCTTATACTTTGTATCATTTATCATTTGTAGGCACATTGCAGGGATTCGAAATAGGTGAACCATTTTCAGACATCTCGGGCAACTTTGACTTATCTAATTTCCTTACACTCAACTCAGCACCATGTGAGGCAGAATGTAATGTCGAAGCAGGTATGGTGACGATAGAACAAACGACATTTTGCGTTGGAGATGGTGATTCAGATTTAGTTACTGGATCGGTATTAGGCGCAGTGGGTATGATTTCACAATTGATCATTACAGATGCTGATAGTACAATTATAGCGGTAGAGGATGGATTCCCATTCGATGTAGATGGAGCAGGTGGTGGCGTTTGTATCATTTGGCATTTAGCGGCAGATGAACTGCCAGAAATTTTAATTGGTACAAATATTTCTTCCATTCAAGCTGACTGCTTTGATATATCTGAAGGTGTATCAATTAATAGAATAGAAAATTTTGGTGGTGAGGTGTCTTTAGATGGCGGAACCTCTCAAATTGAAATTTGTGCCGGAGACGGGGTGAGTGATCCGTTGTTGTTTTCTACAACAGGTCAAGGCAGTAGTTATAGATATATCATTACAGATGCTAATAATATAATTCTTGATTTGCCAACTGGCGGTGCTTATGATTTCGAGTCAGCTTCTTTAGGAACTTGCCGCGTTTGGGGTTTAGCTTTCTTTGGTCCATTTAATTTTTCAATTGGAGATGAATTGATAGAATCACAAACAAATATAGGCTGCTATGATCTTTCAAATAATTTCATTGAAGTTGTAAAATCAGATGATGTTTGTGATCCATGTTTATTGGCGCAAAACACATGTGACGGGACAGATGTATCCTTAGGATTTAACGATACTTCACTGGTTGAAGGAACGAATGTTTGTGTGCCATTGGTAGTTGAAAACTTCGTAGACATAGTAACTGCTCAAGGAGGTATAATGTGGGACTCAACAGCCCTTTCTTTTACTGCTCTTGAAAATCTAGCACTTCCAGGGTGGAGTCCAGCTCAGTTTAATATTGATACAACTGGAGGCCTTGGCTCTTTTGTTTGGTTCGATAGCAGTGGAGGTGGTCAGGCCACGACCATAGCTGATGGTGGAACTTTATTCGAAATTTGTTTTGATGTCATTGGCGAACCAGGTGAAAATTCACTTATTAAAGTTATTGATTTACCACCTACGGAAATAGAAGTATCCTCTAGTACAGTGGTTGATGCTGAAGCATGCATCCAAGATGGTTGTGTTTCAATTATCAGTGATCCTAATTCTACAGATGTTACTGTCATAGCTCAAGATGTTTTAACTGCTGATACAACCTTATGTATTGATGTAACGGCTGAAAACTTTACAGATATTTCAGGCATGCAATTTACGATGGCTTGGGATTCCTTATTTATGTGTTATGATAGTGTACTCAATTTAAATCCAAATCTTGGATTATTTGCAGGATCTTTCAATAACTCATCACCAGGAAAATTAAGATTGGTTTGGAATGGCATTACGAATGTGACTCTGCCAGATGGCACTGTACTTTTTAGCGTATGTGTAAGCATCAAAAGTGATAATTGTGGTGAGAATACTCAATTTAGTTTCGTGGACGACCTAGTGCCAATCGAATTTGCTTCTGGTACAACCTCCATACCTTTTATGGTCGAAAACGGCAGCGTTACAAAACTGTCTAATGGTGGTAGAGTCAACTTGATTGATGGATCAGAGATGACAACAATTTGTGTTGGTGATGGTCAATCAGATAATATCTTGTTTTTTAATGACAGTCCATTAAATGATAATTACCAATACGTAATTACAGATGAAAATAATATTATCCTAGAATTGCCAAGCAGCAATGAATTTGACTTTGAAAATTCTGGAAGAGGTACTTGCAGAGTATGGGGTGTGTCTCATACTGGATCATTTGATCCTGTGATAGGTCAAGCTTTAGTGGATGCAGACGCTGATGATTGTTTTGCCGTTTCTGATAATTTTATTGAAATCATAAGAGAGGATAGCATGACGCCATGTTTAACTTCTAATAGACCTGAAGTGCCTGATTTTGTTATTTCTCCTAATCCTTCAGATCAACAAGTTCAATTTGAATTTATAGAAGGAATAAATGAAAATGCTCAAATCATAATACATGATATGTATGGTAGAAAGCTTTTCGAAGATGAACTTATAAATTTTGAAAATAAACCAAAGACTATAACAATCAGGGATTTCCCTGAAGGTATTTTGTTTTTTTCGGTGTTAATTGATAATCAAATAAGAACCAAGAAATTATTGGTTTCACATAAGTAAGCGGTTCAGCGAAATTTATGTATCAAACGTTACCAATAGTAAGAGTCCCAACCTTAGAAGGTCGTTTTCATATTTGATTTCTTTTAACCCCAATAATTATTAATGATAATAACGCATTATAATATGTTTCCTAAAACCCGATTTATACCCTTACTGATAGCTTTATGTCTATCAAGTTCAATTTATTCAGGAAATACGCCATTGACGCTGAGTCCAAATTCGCCAACCTTACATGTGAGTTTTGATGAATGCGTCTCTTTCTTTGGCCAATCCAGTTTAGACTACTCAGAGTTTACCGCAGTTCAATCAGGTTCACCTGAATGTAGTTCCATAGAAATGGGAGGTCCCGATCATGTTTTTAGAGGACAAAATTATGGGCACTCTTGTACACCTGGAATCGGGAATACTTCTGGAATGTGCATCGAAGGATTCAATCAATGTTTTTATGATCCAGGTAATCCTGCTGCGCTTAAATTTAATGTTAAGGTTATCCCAGGGCCAACAGGTTTTGGTTCAATAGATATGATTTCATTTTTTGAGCAAGCACCTGACGAGTTCGCCTTTAATATGGGTGATACTGGACCTAATAATTATCCAACTAAATTGGGTGTGCGGGTTTTGGTTGATGACGTTGTGATATACGATAATGCTGAGTTTGCGACATCTAGAACCTGGACCTTGGAAGAGATCGATTTTAGAGCCTTTGGTGCGTTTACAGTAAGTGAAGAAACCATTTTTAATTTTGAATTACTGCCTTATTGTCCTGTAGGTAATGGTGCAGAGAAAATGGTGTGGGATATTGATGAGCTAACTATTAAAGGAGGATGTAATAATATTAATGGTGGTACGATTACCACTAGTGATAACTTAAATATTTGCTTAGCAGATGGAGATCTAACAAATTTAACCTTTGATGTCACTGATATAGTAGGTACAAATACTGATTGGTTAGTCGAAAATAGCGAAGGTGTAATTGTAGGTCTTTCTGAAAATGGAGTGTTTGATTTTGATGGATTTGAGAATGGTGTTTATAATGTTTTTCATATCGTATATGAAAATGACCTAAGTGGCTTGGAATTACAGAATTCATTAATGGACTTGACAGGTTGTTTCGATCTTTCGAATGGTTTGCGCGTAACAGTAAATGCATTGGACGGAGGTCGTTTGACTGATCAAAATGGATTTTTAGATGTTTTTATATGTGATGATACTATTGCTCAAAATTTAGTAGAATTGGTTTTGTCTGATGCCGTAGGTACTCAAACGACATATCTTTTAACAGATAATAATGGGCTGATACTACAAGTCTTTCCTGGCACAAGTTTCGATTTTTCTCCATTCTCAAATGGCGAATATCAAATTATTGCGGTTGCACATAATGGGACATTATTGAATAATATCCCTGGAAATAACTTGACAGATCTATTAGGTTGTTTTGAATTGTCTAATGCATTAACTGTCCAAAAAGATGATATCTCTGTAGGGTCTATTTCATTTCAGGGTATGACAATGATTGACCTTTGCGGTAACGAAGGTATGATGATACTTCCTGAGGTCGATGGTGAGGTCACAAATCCCAAATGGATCACATCACTTGAAGATGGGACGATTCTTCAAATTGATAATTTCCTACCAATAGATATAACTACACTTAATCAAAGTAGTCTCGAAATCCGAGTTCTAAGTTCAATAGGCAGAGTCAATAGCTTAGAAGTCAATGGGAACATAAATGATTTTGATGGTTGCTTCGAGATATCAAATGCTATATCTATAAATAATGAAAATATTGGCGGTGGCACCATAGATGTAAACGGCAGTAATGAAATATTTGTATGCGCTAATGACAGCACTTCCTATGAATTTTCTGTAAATATTGACAACGTTTTAGGAAGCAATACGGCTTGGACTATTTCCGATACTTTGGGTGAAATATTAGTTATAAGCGATAGCCCTGATTTTAATTTTGAAAATATTGAGCCTGGTGTTTGTTGGATACGTCATATCAGTTTTACAGATATGTTTACAGGATTAGAGGTGGGCAATAGTGAGGATGATTTTAGTGGTTGCTATGATTTCTCAAATACATTATTTGTTAATAGGGTTGAGGTAGTTGCTGGAGAAATAACATCCAATTTGGGTACTGAAGTAGCAATATGTTCTGGTGATGGTAATGATGATATTCTTGATTTATCTATTACTGGTGTCTCTGGCCCATCCAATCAATATGTTGTGACTGAAGCTAATGGGGCAATCATCGAATTTTTAGATGGGGCTCAAATTAATTTTGAAGGTGTACCTGATGGGCTTTGCTTGATTTATAATATCGTGTTTGATGAAAATGGTTCTGTTGATTTGAATATTGATAACATCAATGATCTTGCCGGATGCGCAGCAGTTTCGAATGCGATTACTGTGACACGAAACGAAGTAAATGGTGGACAGATTTCAGTAGAAGACGGTGCAGATTGTGTTCCAATTATTGTTGGCGATAACCAAATTGATAGTTTAGATGTACAACTTGATGGTAATATAGGTGAAAATTCGTCATGGGTACTGACTGACTTGGATGCTAATATAATTGGCTTACCTTCAGGACCGCCGTTTGGATTAGATAGTATTTCAGTTGATACAGCATTAATCTGGCATCTGAGTTTTGACGGTATGATTATGGGTGCAGCGATTGAAGAAAATGCATCAAATCTTTCAGGTTGCTTTGATTTATCAAATTCAATTAAAGTAGCTAAGCAAAATATTTCCGCAGGACAAATCGCAACTACTGATGGCGAGACCAATATATCTATATGTTTAGGTGATGGGCAGTCAGATGAACTTGATATTGTGTTGAGCGGTAATCTCGGAGAAAATTTTGGATGGATAATTACTGATGACCAAGGAAATATATTAGAATTGCCTAGTGCTCAGCCATTTGACTTTTCTAATGCTGGAAATGGAATTTGTAATGTTTATCATATTTCATTTTTAGATGGACTTATGGGCTTAGAAGTAAATCAAAATATTTCAAACCTCGACGGTGCTTTTGATTTATCAGATCCCATTATCGTTAATCGATCAAACGTAGATGGAGGTGTACTTTCTGCAAGCCTCAATGATGGGCCAACCGCAACAGAGTTTGAAATTTGCTCAGGCGATGGTCAGTCAGATATTTTGACTTTTACGCTTCAAGATACTATGGGTATTTTATTTCAGTGGATTGTTACAGATACTACCGGTACTATACTAAATATACAGAGTGACGCACCGTCTGATTTTGAGGCGGTCCCTGAAGGTGTTTGTTGGATATATCATGTTTCTCACCTTCCTGGAATAGTAGGCTTAGAAGTAGGTAATGACTTAGATGACTTATCGGGATGCTTTAGCTTATCAAATAATATAACTATAACAAGAAATGAGGTAAATGGAGGTGTGCTATCATCAACTACAGGCGCCGATACCTTATCGATTATAGTCGGTGATTTAGTAGGAGATACATTGGCTTTTTCGATTACTGGAAGTATAGGTAACGCTTCGACACTCTTAGTTACAGATACCTTAGGTAATATATTGGTAATTCCTGATAGTCTAAGTTTGGATTTTAATGACTTTGAGACAGGTACTTGTTTGGTTTGGAATTTGACCTTCCTTGACATGTTGCCAAATATATCGGTAGGAGATAACGCTAGTGATCTGACAGGATGTTTTGATTTGTCGAACCCCATAACCCTAATAAAAGAAGAAATAAATGGTGGTGTCATAAGTACCGCCGATGCAACTGATTTGTGTTTGTCAGATTTAGTACCAGATTCTGTTGATGTAACGCTATTGATGAATACAGGTACATTTTCATCTTGGGTCATTACAGATGACATGGGTGAAATTTTAGCATTGCCAATGACGCCACCGTTCGATTTTAGTGGAGCAGGTAATGGCGTTTGTCAAATTTGGCATTTAGCACACGAAGATAATTTACAAGGTCTTTCTGTAGGAAATAACGTGTCAGGTTTAACGGGAACATTTGAGTTTTCAAATTCCATCGAGGTTAATAGAACAGATATTGATGGTGGTACTTTGCTAACATCGGATAATCAATCTAATGTTATGATCATGGTTGATGATGGGATACCTGATATTATTGATTTTATCACACCTACAGTTTTAGGAGCCGATACATCAGTTTGGGTTGTAACGGATACTTTAGGTCAAATTCTTAGCTTACCTGATACTGTGCCAATTGATTTTGAAGATGCTGGCGATGGTGTATGTTTAGTTTGGTATTTAAGTTTTGTTGACCAAATAACAGGTGCAGCTACCGGTAATAATGTTTCAGATATCATGGGTTGTTTTGCATTATCATCTTCAGTTACTGTGGAGCGTATGGGTATATCTGGAGGCAACTTAATGACTTCTGATGGTTTAACCCAAGTTAGTTTTTGCGTTGGCGATGGCGAATCAGATTTAGTTGAAGTCGTATTAACAGATACCATAGCTCCGATGCATGATTGGGTCATTACTGATGATCAAGGTTTAATTTTAGCTTTACCTCAAATGTCACCATTTGAGTTTGATACCGTTGCTACTGGAACTTGCCAAATATGGAATATTGGATATAATCCTAACGTAATGGGTTTAGAAGTAGGTAATAATGTAGGTGATCTTACAGGGAATTTCCAATTCTCCAATCCAATTACTGTTTTTAGATCAGCTGCTGATGCAAGCATTTTATCTACAACATCTGGAGCAACTGAAATCACTGTAACCGTTGGTGATAATATACCAGAATTAGTTGGTGTTACCATAATGGGTGGCGCTGGTGATAATTCCAGTTGGGCCATTACAGATACCGTGGGTATGATCATTGAAGTACCTGCTGGTCCTCCATTTAATTTTGAAGATGCTCCAGAGGGCGTATGTCAAATATGGAATATTAATCATGGTGATGGCTTGATTGGCTTAGAAGCAGGTAACAATTTGACTGATTTAGAAGGTTGCTTTGCTATCTCAAATGCTATTGAGGTCACCAGAGAAGAATTGGTTATTGAAGGTGGTAGTATTTTGTTTGATGATGGTTCTACAGTAGTCGATATATGTGCAGGCGATGGACTAGATGATATTTTGGGATTAGATTTATCTGGAAGTTCTGGATTGTCTTTTCAGTATGTAATTACAGATACAACAGGTGTTATCTTAGGGTTACCTCCTGGAGGAGGCATGGATACCACTATTAATCTTGAAAATGCTCCTGGTGGTATTTCAAGAATTTGGCACTTGGCTTATGCTTCTGGATTGACAGGATTAAATGTTGGATTAAATGTGAATGATTTGAATGGTCTATTTGATTTTTCAAACTTCTTGACAGTTAATTTAACAGCGGTAGATGGAGGTAATGTTAGTTTGCCAGATGGAAGTTTAGATACCTTAATTACCTTGAGTGATGGTGTCATTGATTCTATTTTTATTGACTTAGCGAGCGCCCAAGGTGATTCAATGAGATGGGTTATAACGAATTTAAATGGTGAAATCATTTCTTTACCAGATAGTTTGCCTTTAGTTTTTGAAAATGCTGGAGCTGGAACTTGTCAGGTTTGGAATCTGAGTATTTCAGGTTTAGTGACTGGTGTTGAAGTAGGCAATAATATTACAGACATTGTTGGTTGTCATGATTTTTCTACAGATCCAGTTACTGTTTTACGTGTAGGTATAAGTGGTGGTAATATAGCAACTGCAGAAGGTGCTACAACAACGGATTTATGTTTTAATGGAAGTACCATTGACCCACTTGATGTGGTGATATCTGGCAATAGTGGATCGAATCAACAATGGGTGATTACTGATGATGCAGATAACATTTTAGAATTACCTATGGCTCCACCATTTGATTTTACCTCAGCAGGTGTAGGTACTTGTAAGGTATATCACATTGCTTTTGAAACAGGATTGATGGGGTTAAATGTTGGGGAGAGCTTAAATAGTATTTCAGGAAACTTCTCACTTTCAAATTCTATTGAAGTTAATCGATTTGCAGCAAATGGAGGCATGATTGAAACAGTAGATGGTTTAGATACAGTAATGGTCATGATAAATGATATGATGCCAGATACGGTAGATATTGTTTATACATCAATGGCAGAAGCAGATTCTATTCAGTTTATTTCTACTGATGCGTCAGGTATTATTGTAGCCGCGCAAGATTCTTCAAGATTTATTTTTGAAAATCAAGGAGGGGGTACTTGTCAAATTTGGAGTATTGCTTATGCAGATGGTTTGACTGGTATAGAGATTGGTAATAACGTATCTAGTTTGGCAGGATGTTTTGCATTGTCTAATCCAGTGACAGTTATTAGATCCGGTATAAATGGAGGAGATATATCTACAACTACAGGTGTTACAGAAGTGTTTGCATGTGTCGGAGATGGTGAGCCTGATGAGGTTGATATTACAATAATGAATGTCTCGGGCACCAATCAGCAATATATGTTGGTTAATAATGGGGTTATCTTACAACCTCAAGCTTTTCCACCGTTCAATTTCGAAACCTTTGCAGGAGTTTCTACTACCATCCAAATTTATAGTATTGCCTTTGAGGATGACTTGATGGGTTTGACTGCGGGACAACCGCTTTCAGGTTTGTCAGGGACTTTTGATTTATCTAATCCGATAACTGTAGATCTAAGTGTTAATTCTGTTGGTCTCCTATTTGGAAACATGTCTACAAGCCTCAATATAATAGTTGGTGAGGGTGTTAACGATTCGATTTTTATGAATATGCCAGCAGTGAGTGGAGATACAACAGCATGGCTTATAATTGATACCAATAATAATATTTTAGAGTTACCGGATGCTCCGCCATTCATTTTAGAAGATGCGACTACAGACACATGTTTTATTCATTTAATGAGTTACAGCTTTGGACTAACAGGTTTGGAGGTTGGAAATAATCTATCTGATTTGTCAGGATGTTCAGTGCTCTCTAATGGCGTCCAAGTCGTTAAAAAGCAATTGAACGCAGGTGTTTTATCTGGGCCAAATGAAATTACTCAATTTGACTTTTGTGTTGGTGATGGTGAGCCTGATACACTTACAGTTAGTCTTGTTGGTGCATTAGGGGACACTCAAGAATTTGTTGTGACTGATGACGCAGCCAATATTCTCGAAATCCAAGCCAGTGGTACATTTGATTTTGACAATGTAGTAGGAGGAGTTTGTAATATTTATTCGATTGTTTACAGCGGTAATTTAAATAACTATCAAGAAGGATCTAATTTAAATAATGTTACAGGCTGTTTTTTACTTACAGATTCTTTAGTAGTTAATAGAACTGAGGTTGTTGGTGGATCAATTAATATAATTGGCGGAGATCAAGATACCGTTATATGTGTAGGGAATGGAATGCCTGATCTATTACGATTCGAATCTAATAGCAGTAATCAAAACTATGTCTATGTAGTGACTGATGATAATAATGTCATCGATTCTATTTTACCTGCTAATCAAATCGATTTTGAAAATACTTTACCTAGTGAATGTAAAGTATGGGGTATTGCATATACCGGAATGTTTACGGCATTAAATGGCGATACTTTATTTGTAGATGCGTTATCATCTGAATGCGCAGCCATTTCTGATAACGCTATCGAAATTGTGAAACAAGATTGTCCAGGTGTGCCTGTAATAAATGAAATTACATGGGCAAGTATGGTTGAGCTTAAGAATATAGGAATGGATACGGTTGATATTACAGGCTTTCAACTATGTAATGATGGGGTTTATGAGGAAATAATGCCATCAATGATTAATTGCGGTGGAGATCTTCAGTTAGCTCCTGGAGAGTTGGTAAGTTTAGATTTATCGACCATTTCAATAGATGTAATGGATGGCGAATTAGGACTCTACATAGATAATAATTTCGGAAGTAATCAATCAATTATTGATTATGTGCAATGGGGAGGTACTAGTCACTTGCGAACCCCTGTAGCAGTAGGTGCGGGTATCTGGACAGCAGGAGATGCAGTAGACCCTTTTAGTACACCTAATTCGATTAAGTATGATGGGGACGGCGATAGTTCCACAGACTGGACTGAAGGGGCGACCAATCTATGTATTGATAATGTACAACAAACAAGTAAAGAAGGAGAACTATCAAGAGTATATCCTGTGCCTTCTACTGGAATGCTTAATGTAGAATTATTAGAGCCAACTTCTGAGCCAATAGAAATTGAAATTTATAATAGAAGCAGTCAACTGATATTTACATCGGTTTATGATCAAAAGCAAATGATCAACATCAATTTAATTGATTTGCCTGAAGGTATGTATTACGCTAAAATTAAAGCGGGTAGAAAGCAGGAGGTGAAAAAATTAATGATAGTAAAATAGGAGAGAATTACTGATACATAATTTTCAAGGGTGGAGCAAATTATTTGTTCCCCCTTTTTTTTATCCTTGATGCAACGAAATTGGACTTGTATGAATATTATATATAAGTTGGTTTCCGTACAGGTCTGATTCTTGAGAAGAATTGGGCCTTTTTACATTTTATAAGCTAATGAAGGCACAATTATCCATTCAGTTAATTGGGTTGGCAGATTGACTCTGTCTTGTTTCCACAAGATTAGATTAAAACTCCAGTGCTGATTAAACTTATAACTTGTACCTAATTTATATCTCGTCCGCTGAAGTTCTTCAAATCCATTTCTTCTAAAAAATAAATCCGCTGCAATCAAAGGCGTAAAACGAGAGTTATTAGGGAAGGAAAGTGTTGTAAGTGTTCTGAAAAAGTCAGGGTCTGCAACATCAATATCAAATGCTTGATGCCACCTAAGAATCTGAGATAGTTGGATGTTCCGACTTAGTTTAGTTTGATATTTTAAATCTAGAAACCAAAAATGCCGATTGACACCGCTTTCCATCCACCAATGTCTATTTAGAAAATTAAAGCTAAAGTTTTTATTAATCTTAAAGCTTAATATAACGTCAATAGAAACATTGCTATAGTTGCTCAGATTTTGGTTGTGTCTAACAATAGGGAGAATACTGATACTCGTTTTGTCATCAAATTGATCACTCCATTTGATAGAACTCCATGACCCTAAATCACTTTGTCCAATTAAATTAATAGATAATAAGAATGCGATGATGACACAAATCGAAGTACACTTATTCATAAGATTAAAAGTACGAAACTAAAGCGCATCTAAAAAAATCGTCTCAGAAACTTGGCTTTATTTAAAAGCATTAAGGCCAGTGACGTCCATCCCCGTTATAAGAAGGTGAATGTCATGCGTGCCTTCATAAGTTAAAACCGTTTCCAAATTCATCATGTGACGCATGCAAGGATACTCACTGGTAATACCCATTCCACCATGAATTTGTCTGGCTTCTCTAGCTATTTCTAAAGCCATATGGACATTATTTCTTTTGGCCATTGAAATTTGTGCTGGTGAAGCTTTGCCTTCATTTGCTAATGAACCTAGTCTCCAAGCCAGTAATTGTGCTTTAGTGATTTCGGTAATCATTTCTGCTAGTTTCTTTTGAGTCAATTGAAACTGGCCAATAGGTTTTCCAAATTGTATACGTTCTTGACTATATCTTAAAGCTGAATCATAACAGTCTAAAGCTGCTCCAATAGCTCCCCATGCTATGCCATATCTTGCTTTCGATAAACAAGATAATGGACCTTTTAATCCAACAACATTGGGTAGAATATTAGCCTTTGGTACTCTTACATCTTCAAAAACCAATTCTCCAGTTATGCTTGCTCTTAGCGACCATTTACCATGAATTTCAGGAGCAGAAAAGCCTTTCATACCTTTTTCGACGATAACACCTTGGATTTTACCTTCTGGATTTTTAGCCCAAACAACAGCTAAGTCAGCGACTGGACTATTAGTGATCCACATTTTTGCGCCATTTAAAATAATATCATCTCCATCCTCAACAAAATTTGTTAGCATCCCTCCAGGATTAGATCCATGATCTGGTTCTGTCAACCCAAAGCAACCAATAAATTCTCCAGATCCTAATTTTGGTAAGTACTTTCTTTTTTGTTCTTCAGATCCAAACCTATATATCGGATACATTACTAAAGATCCTTGTACAGAAGCCATACTTCGTACACCTGAATCTCCACGTTCTAATTCTTGCATGATGACACCATAAGCGATCTCATCCATACCGCCACCACCATATTCAACTGGTAAGCTGGGGCCAAAGGCGCCAATTTCTGCTAACCCCTTGAACAAATGCGTAGGGCATTCTGCTTTTTCCGAGTATTCCTCAATAATAGGTGTCACTTCCTGTTTTACCCAATCTCTAACAGCATCTCTTGCTAATAAATGATCTTCAGATAAAAGATCATCAACATTATAATAGTCATGAAATTGGAACTTATCCACTTTTGATGGATTGTGAGCTATACCATTTTGTGTCATTAGTTAGGATTTTCTAGGTTAAAGGTATGATAATTCAAGGCAATTTACTTTCACATTTTTGTAAATTCTACGTGTTTACCCCGACCAATTTTTTAGGATTTTCCCTAATGCTTGTGATTAGCTACTGTCTTAGCTTTATATAAATATTATATATGAAGTGCCTTAATATATTAGCTATCAGCGCCTTAATATTATGTGTATCCTGCAATACCCCAGGTAAGCAATTATTGGAAAAGCAATTATCTGAAAAGCAAGAACAAATTGAGCAACTTGAAGAGCAATTAGATCATCTTCAGATGACTAATTCTAGTCTCTTGGATAGGATGGCGGATCTATCTGTTATAAATAGAAATGATGCCGAAAGCATTAGAAACTCTATTGTAAGCATCAACAAACAGTTCGATCTTATTAATGAGCTATCAGATGAGGTAGAACGAAAGGACTCGTTAAACAACATTTTAGCCTCAAACCTAAAGAAATCCTTTATAGAGTTCGATGATGAAGATATAGAAGTAAGCGTCCAGGGTAGCCAAGTTTTGGTAAGCTTATCGGATCGGTTGATGTTCCATACGGCTAGTTCTAGAATAAATGGTAAAGCTCTTAAGGTATTAGAAAAAATTGCATTTATACTTAATGACAATAACGACATAAATGTATTAGTGGAAGGCCATACAGATAATATACCCATTGATAATAAAAATTATCAGGACAATTGGGATTTGAGTGTAGGCAGAGCGACAGCAGTTGTCAGGCTTTTACAAGATCAGTTTGGAGTTGATCCCCTAAAAATGACAGCCGCAGGCAAAGGTGAGTTTATGCCTAAAGCCGATAATGAAAGTGAATTTGGAAGACGGTTAAATAGAAGGACAGAAATTAAAATTACACCAAAATTAGATCAGTTTTTTAAACTGCTTAAATCCCCCGAATTACTAAGCTAAAAGCAATTATTAAACTATTCTCACAAATAAGAATGATGGAATAAATTTTTTTTCTAGGGATTAAAATTCCGTATAAAACAATGCCATGTTTGAGCCGAAGGCGAGTTTGGGCTTGTTTAGGTATTTTAATTCTTGTAGCCGTTAAGAAATGCCAGAAGCCTTGATTTTTGTTTGCTTTTGTATCAAGACAAAAGCAAAAATGAAATTGATGAATTTTTGAATATTTTCTAATGTGTTCTCGACATAAGTAATGTAGCTCTATTGAATAATATATTTAATAACTACATGTTATCATAGCCATCATTCTTTATCGGTAGGGATGATGGTTTTTTATTTCCGAATAATTTTTAAAAAAATGGTTTTGTATTTTCAGCTTCTAATTTGAAAAATGAAAACACTTATAGCTTTAGAAGGAATTGAATTTATAGCCTTTCATGGGTTTTATGATGAAGAACGAAAAAAAGGCAACACCTTTTCTGTTGATGTACAGGTCGAAGTAAAGAGTTTTGATGCCATTGATGACAATATCAACGATACAGTCAATTATGAAAAGGTATATGAAATTGTAGAAGATGAAATGTCAAAAACCAAAAAATTGATCGAAACAGTAGCCTACGCTATAATTCAAAGGTTGCGTGAAATAAATAATGTAACTAGCGTAAGGATTAAATTAACAAAGCACAACCCGCCTATAAAAGGTAAAGTTCAGAAAGCCTCTGTTGAAATGCGGATATAGAAAAAGGGCTCGCCGACTAAAACGAACCCTCATCTATCTATCAAATAATTAATTAAAAGAATAAATTACCTTGATAATTTATTCAGGACTAATTCCAAGATTTTCTAATTGAAGTGGTCTAACAATGAATATTGCCCAATTATTTCATATTGACATTGGTGAATTCAACTTCAGCTTTACCATCTAGGATAAAACCTAATTTAAATGATCCTTCACCAAATAAAGACTTGCTTAATTTAACTTTCTTAGAGTTGATCATTAATTGAAATTGTAGGTTCATATCGTTATCGAAAATTTGAACATACTTTATTTCATCTTTTGTTTCAAACTCTAATCTATTTTCAGTTTGATCAAACTGAGCTAAAGTGAATAGTTTCATTTGATCAGCATTACTTAATGAAACTTCAGCTGTATTATTTTCTATTATTTTGATTGACGCTTCTGGATTATTTGAAGCGAAAGATTGTAAGCTGACTACGCTTAGAAATAGGATACTTAACAATAAATTTTTCATGGCTTTAAACTTTAACACTGTACTAAGAAGACAGTAAAATGAATATCCCCCCTGTCGTTTAAATACTACAAGAAATACTACAACTTACTTACAAAGGCCCTACAGATATTTCATTAGATCAAAAAATAGTCTGCTGCTTGACCAACTTCAAGAGTAATGCATTTGTTAGTAAAGTATTAGGTCGAATGGTGCCTTACTTTTGAATTGTTTCAGATTATCGTTAATTTGATCTTAGGATATTGAAAGAAGTATCCGTGAGAATGTTTTATAATCTATTGATTATTAGCACCTTAATTATTTACTAACTATTAAATTTTTGAAAAATGGATATTAATATTGACAGGAATTTCGAAAAAAGCGGGAATTATTTTGAAAATTATGCACACGATAAGTTAGTTAAGTTCTTTTCCAAATATCCCTTTGTAGAGTCCATTAAGGTATTCTTTAGAGGCAAAAAACATCCTACCAAGAAGGTGAAAATTCAAGCACGCTTCAAAGGAAAAGATATATTCGTAGAGGCTACTGGAGAGAAACATGATTTAGCTTTAAATCAGGCAGCCATTAAACTAAACGCGCAAGCAAAAAAATACAAAACTAAGTTTTACAGAAAAGCATCTTGATCATTGACATGATCCAAGAGGTTTTTAAACTGTAAGTCACCAAGGCCATAATAGCCATATTGACTACAGAAAATTTGAAACATCTTAGTAAAGTTATTATTGGTTTCAAGCTTCAACTGGCGAATAATATTGTCAATGGGCTTGGAACCAATTTTATTTGATTTCAAATCATTCGACCAAGAAACAGCATTAATGATAGCTTCTTGCAGTATGCTAGGTTCATCGACCTCAGCCTTGGACATCTTTGACGCTTCAGAAATATGGTTCAACAAAGCATTATGAGCTAACTCAATATCATCGTTTGATATTTTGTAAGCATCATTTATAAGATTTTCTAGTTCACTTGTTGATAGTGCACCAAATCCTTTCCAATTGGTTTTATTTATTGGTTTGATCCAAAAGATCTTGTCTTCTAATTTCAATTTTGGCAAAAGGAAAAGTAAATACCATAAGTTGACTTGACAGAATAAATCGTATTCAAACCAGAGGTATATGTATGAAGCGTTATCAACGTGGTCAAGCTTTTTGAGTTCAGGAATATGCTTTGTCTTATATCTATCCCCAAATTCTTCATTGATACTTTCGAAGTAACTTAATCGATCTAATAGAAAAAGGTCAAAAGAGTTTAAGTTGATAGGCCCTTCAATAAGCGCCTCTCCAAAAACTATCTTTTGACCTTTTAATAAGCTATTCTGTAGTTGATGCGCTAAAGCATCCCCATTTAGAATATGGACTTCAATATACAAGTCTTCTTCCGACATATTGCGGAAATTACTTAATTAAATGAAGTTAACTTTTCCGCTTCCTAGGTTATAGTAGGCGGGTACAATTTTAAATGATTTTCTTTTACTTGCCTTTTCAATAATTGCAGAACGAGTAACAAGTTCTTTTGCTGTCAGTTTAGCATTTTTCTTAACTACAGTATTGACATTTTTACTTTTGGCAGCAGAAATCGCAGGCGAGATATGCGATAATAATATATTTAAGTTATATCCATTATCACCACCAGCCATAGCTGCAGTTACGGCTCCACAACTTTCGTGACCCATAACGACAATAAGGTTTACACCAAGATGAGCAACCGCATATTCGATACTAGCAATTGTATCCGTATTAGCGACATTTCCTGCTACACGAATTACGAATAATTCTCCGATACCTGTATCAAAAGTTAATTCTGGCACGACTCTACTGTCAGCACAACTCAAGACAATAGCGAATGGATGCTGACCACCAGTTAGGCTTTTTCTTCTCATCTTGTCTTGTAAATCGCCATTTAACTTGTCAGCGACAAAGTTTTTGTTTCCAGCCTTTAATCTATCTAAGGCCTTATCCCAGTTTAAATTCTTTTTTGGACTCATTTTATTTTCTTTTTAATTGAAACAGTTAAAACAAAATATCGTTTAGAGGTTTTATTTTTTCTGGTAATTCGGTTTCTCCTAGCATTTCTCTTAAATCAATTTCTATCACTCTACACAGCGCGGTCATCGGAACATCATTTATAAAGGACTCGAATGGATCTTCAGAATTGTCACCTACAATTTCCATTGTAATAAACATCCAAGAAATTAAAACGCAGAAAGGAATCGTCAACCATAAAAAGTCATGACCCATTTTTGCAAATTCGCCTACCATACCAAAAGGTAGAAGTAAAATAAATAGCCAAGTAAATACTTTACTGAAAAAAGCATATTGTCTCGGAAATGGTGTATTCTTTATACGTTCACATTTTCCTTGTAGGTTATAAAATTCTTCAAGACACGACATCATTTTCATGTGTCTGAAATCTTCGATGTACCCTTCTGCCATTAGCTCCTTTAAAGACTCTCCCTGCGTTCGAATGATATGTGTTGCAGTATTTCTTCTATCAATTAGATATTGGTATTCTTCAGAATCCAAAAAAACACCTACCTCATTATCCCATTTGTTTTGGTCTTCATTACCTAAAATTGATCTGACAGTTTTTGGGTGTTTTAGACTGAATGATGAAGGTTGCCTTAATTGAAATCTCAACGCATTTAACCAAGCTATATGCCTGTAAATTAATTTCTTGTGAATGGCCTTTAAATTTTCTTCATCCGTATCGACAAATTGATCTGTAATAAATGATAAAACAAGATTACCCCAAGTACGACTATAGTTGACGATACCGCCCCAAATTTTTCTCCCTTCCCAAAATCGGTCGTAAGAAGAATTATTCTTAAATCCTATATAAAACGCTACTGCAATACCCATGACGCTTAGCGGCTGAAAAGGAATGGCAATAGAAGTCCCACTGTGTTCATAAAAATGATAGAGCCAAGTCACAAAAGCACTCCACAAGGTAAACTTGATTAAATTCAGCCATGCAAATCTTAGAACTATCGACCACTTGACGTTACGCCTTACGTACATTTATAGCTTATTTTTCTAGTTTGAAAATCAAACAATATGATTTTACGGATCCGTAAAAATAAAATTTACTTAATTGACGCCTTAATACCATTTAAAATAACTTTAATTTGTTGGCTTGAATTATTTGACGCTTGAAAATATAACTAAATCATTTGGGGAAAAAATCCTATTTGAAAATTTACATTTGACCATAGCTAAAGGTCAAAAAATAGCACTTATAGCTAAAAATGGGACAGGAAAAACGACCTTACTTAATGTGATTTCAGGCCTCGAAGCTCCTGAGGGTGAAAAAGCGAAAATACTTGTTAGTAAGGATATTACCATCAAACGTCTAGATCAAGAACCCGAATTCAATGACAATGATTCTGTTTTAGAAGCAGCTCTAGATTCAGATAATAAAAAAATTAAGGCTATAAAAGCTTTTGAATATGCTCAAATTACTGATGATGAAAACATCCAAGATTATATATCAATTATTGATGACTTAAAAGCATGGGATTACGAGGCTAAGATCAAAGAGATTTTAGGACAATTAAATATTCATAATCTTTCTCAAAAAATTGGTTCTCTTTCAGGAGGACAGAAAAAGAGATTGGCTTTAGCTAAAATCTTGATTGAAGAACCTGATTTTCTCATTTTAGATGAGCCTACCAACCACTTAGATATTGATATGATTGAATGGTTGGAAAAGTATTTATCCAATCAAAACCTAACATTGCTCATGGTAACCCACGATCGATATTTTCTCGAGCGTGTTTGTAATGAGATCATTGAATTAGAGAATGGGCAGTTGTATACCTATAGGGGCAATTACTCTGATTATCTAGAAAAGAAAAGTGCTAGAGTTCAAAACGAAGCTGTCAATTTAGCCAAAACAAAAAAATTATATCTCAAAGAGTTAGAGTGGATGCGTAAGTCCCCACAGGCAAGAACCACAAAAGCTAAATCTCGAATAGATAAGTTTTATGAAATAAAGTCAGAAGCAAAGAAATTCGTCGCTAATGAGAACATGACGATGGAAATTGATATGGCAAGATTAGGGGGTAAAATTTTAGAGGCGCATAACATATCTCTCTCCTTTGACGATTTAAAATTGATTGAGGGCTTTTCTTATAAATTTAAAAAAGGTGAACGTATAGGTATAGCCGGACCTAATGGTTCGGGTAAAACGACATTTATTAAGTTACTGACAAAAGCCATTGCTCCAACATCAGGAAAAGTTATTATTGGAGATACCGTTGTTTTCGGTCATTTTGATCAAGAAAATTCTGCGCTTAATGGGGATAAACGTGTTATTGATATCGTCAGAGAAGTTGCTGATTATATACCATTGAAGAAAGGAAGAAAGCTTACAGCAGAATCTTTATTAGAGCGTTTTTTATTTCCAAGGCCTCATCAACAAGTTTTTGTTAAAAAACTAAGTGGGGGAGAGAAGCGTAGATTACAATTGCTTAAGGTACTTATGCTCAATCCCAATTTTCTAATCTTAGATGAACCTACCAATGATTTGGATCTGGTGACGATTAATGTATTAGAAGATTTCTTACTCAATTTTGAAGGTTGTTTAATTGTTACCTCTCACGATCGTTTCTTTATGGATAAACTTGTTGACCACATGTTTATTCTTGAAGGTGGTGGAAGTGTCAAGGATTTTAATGGAAGTTATTCGGACTATAGAGAAAGTAAAAAAGGATCAGCTAAGAGTCCAGTAGTGTCTGAATCAAAAAAAGAAGAAGCACCTGAAATCGTTCAACGTAAACTCTCATACAACGAGAAAAAGGAAATCCAAAAAATTGAGCGAACCATCGAAAAGCTAAACAAAAGAAAAAAGGAAATTGAAGCTTTATTTCTTGATCCTAATTTAGACGGCGGCTCTATTTCTGATCTTTCAAAAGAATTAGGTGAAATTCAAACAGCCATTGAGTCAAATGAAGAACGCTGGTTCGAGCTTTCTGAAATTGAAGGCTAAATGATTAATTAGTTACTATAAATTTTCCTGACTCTACTTTATTACCTGAATGAATTTTATAAACTAATGGGGCCGTGCGCGCACCACCCAATTTATTTATAAACCTAAGCTTATGGGTACCTGCATTTTGATAACCAGTTTGGAGTGTGCTTATTTTATGTCCAAAGAATGAATAAATAGTCACATTAGTAAGACCTGGTCGATCTAAGGTGTATTCAATTATCGTGCTTCCATCTCCTTGCGGAATAGCTTTGTGAGAAACATTTTGTGCTACAGGAGTCTCACTCGTTGAGACAGACATGCAATCAATACCCATATTATCAAGTCTTTGATAATCATTGCCTAGAATATTATCTACAGACATAGGGTCTAGGCAAAGCCAATATTCTAAAACAGTAGCATAAATTGATCTAAAATCTGTACCATGTTTCATGTTGCCTGTATTATCTAAATCATCCATGTCTGGATCTTGACCCAGTATGCCATTGCCATTTAAAGAAGGTCCAAATAACATCACAGGGGCAGCCGTGCCATGGTCCGTCCCACCACTATTTTCTCTGACTCTTCTGCCAAATTCTGAGAAGGTCATTGACAATACATTCTGGTCTACATCGGCACTTTGAAGGTCTGCATAAAAACTGTTAACTGCAGTTGATAATTCATTCATGAGTTGAGGGTGCTTCTGGTTTTGTTGTTCATGTGTATCAAAACCATTGAGTGTCACCATATATAGTTTTGTCCCTAATCTGCCTTTAATTAATCTTGCGACAATAGACAGTTGTCTACTCAATTCGTTGCTTTCATAACTAACATCATTACTTCCCAGATTAAAAGCATCACTAATAACACCAGCATAGTTGGCTGTTACATTTAATAGCGATCTCAAAAATCCTACTTGCTCTCCATAATAGCAATCATCAGGAAGATTTTCAGTGTCATATAGTAGACCCGTTTCAGCAATTTCTTGAAGCCTATCAGTTGAATTAAAGTTTACAGCTAAATCAATCCTGTTTGGATTATGATAAGTAATATTTGAACCGCTACTGACTTTAATTGCAGCGGGGATATCGGGTAAATTTTCTAAGTAATCTGGTTTTTGATTGAGAATATATCTTCCTAACCATCCAGATTTATTAAGATCCATTTCAATATTTTGGTTACCTGAGTTCCAAATATCTGATGATGTAAAATGTGATAAATTATGATTATCGTAACCCACAGAGTTTATCACTTTCATAGCACCATCATTCCATAATGGCATTAAACTTTGCATTGTATTTGGAATACCAAAAGCATTGGATAGATTGGTAATATTATTTTGTGGCACAGCAATGGTAGGTCTATTGCTAGCATAAGTCCCATAATCAAATAATGGAATTATAGTATTAAGGCCATCGTTTCCTCCTTTTAATCTGATTAGTACAAGTATCCTATCATCTACGCCACCATTCCCAAGGGCTGGTAATAATGCGGCATTATGCATGGCACTTAGGGAATAGCCACCCATAAAAATTCCAGCTCCTCCTGTAAGACCTAAGTTTTGGAGGAAACTTCGACGGCTCCAATTTTTGTGGTCTTGAGAATGCGCTTTTTTATCTTTTAAACTGATTCCTCTATTGTGATGATCTTGGCACATAGTAATTATTTTAATTGAAATTCTGGAGAATGAGCAATATGGTTGATAAGGTAGAAGATTTGTGCTGGTGCAAATTCCCAGTCTAAATTCCAAGTACCATCTTCAAAGTAATTTTCTGGTATTTCAGATTTGAAAACCATTAATGCGTCTTCATATTCGGCTTGATGTTGAAATCCTTTTGGTAATAGAAAATTGACAATTTGTTGCGTGATATAAACCTCGTCATTATTTCTACCATCGGCTAATGTTTTAGCAAAACTGACGAGTTCTTGGATTTGGTTATTATTTAAAGCATAGTAATAACCCATGATATTTGTTATCCCTTCCCAACGATATCCTAATGTGCTTGAATTAATCCAGTCTCTGTTGCCTGGCCATCCTGCGACATCTATGGGATTAAACATACGTTGATCAAAGTCGTCGGCAGAATACAAAATGAAGCTATTTAATTCAGAGTTATCTGCAAAGCCCATTTCTTTTACGAATGTGATAAAGTATTCAATGTGCCCAGGTATTACTGTTCCAATATTTGCTTCATCGAAAAAATGTTCAGAAGTAAAAATGGCATTTAGAAGATCTTTGATTTCGAAATTGCTATCCCTAAAAACAGTGCCTAATTGTTTAATTATATCTTCATGACCTTTTGGATTTATAAAGTGTCGGTATAATTTACCTGCGATATATTCAGAAATTTGAACAGCTCTTTCTTCAAAAAGAATATTTATAACATCATCATAGCCCCAATTGCCTGTACGTCCAAAAATTGTCTTTTCTCCAGGATCCCAAAATGTATTTATGAATTCAACCTCTCCACATAGATCATTGACATCAATGCCGCTCCAGCCTGAAAGCGCTCTAGCAGTATTGATAATATCCTCTTGGGTATAACCATTGTCTACACCAAGTGTAAATAACTCATATAATTCACGCGCATAATTTTCATTAGGATTGAATCTTGTATTTTGAATACCGTTTAAGAATACCAACATGGCGGGCGTGATGCCCATTTCTCTAACAAATTCTTTGAAGTTTCCTAAAGCATATTTTTGGAGTAGTCTATGGTATTGATACATCCAAGAAGGACAGATGTAGTCTTCTAATCTCGTCACAAAATGGTTGTGCCAAAACCAAGACATTTGATCGCGCAAACCATTGTTCTTGATGTCATTCATCCATCCAGTTGTCCATTCAATATACTGAGCAGCAATTTGCTGATTTCGTATTTGATTATCAGAACTGTAATCTGAAATTGACCATTCAGACCATTCGGGTTCTGGTGCTAAAGGTAAATTAGAAGCATTATCTAAGAAGTCATTGATGATATCAATTGGATTCTGATTGAGTGCGTCTTTAATCCTTTGAGCGGAAGCACCAAAATTTATTCTTCTATGTAAGTGAATCGAACGTTGAAGATTCCAAGGCATATTTGAGGAGGGGGTATAGAGGGTCAAAAGACCATCTGCGCAATTGATCATAGCCAAAAAGTTTTCTAATTGAAATTCAGAACTGAATATTAGATATAATTATTGGCTAATGGTTTAATCAGCTTGTTAATCTTTTTTTAAAGTTAAAATATGAAATGACCTTTTTCATAAATCTTGACACCATCCGCATAGATTTCTCCAGACTCAGACATGTCTGTAATCATGTCCCAGTGAATAGATGATTCATTTTTTCCACCAGTTTGTTTATAGGACTGTCCAACAGCCATATGGATAGTGCCACCTATTTTTTCATCGAATAAAATATTCCTTGTTGTTCGTTGAATATTATAATTAGTACCAATGGCTACTTCTCCAAAATATTTAGCTCCCGGAATTTCAAAAACATTGTCTAACAAAGATTTTCCTTGTTCAGCATCCCATTTTACAATTTCTCCATTTTCAACCCATAAGGTTATGCCTTTTACATCCTGGCCCATAAAAATTGAAGGAAAGGTGAAATGTACTTTACCATTCACAGAATTTTCAACAGGCCCTGAAAAAACTTCTCCACTTGGCATATTTGTCTGTCCATCAGAATTTATCCATGTTCTTCCCTCTACTGAAAATTCTATATCTGTATGATCAGCTTTATATCTTATCGTAGAAGACTTATCTAAATACTCTTTGATTTTTTGTTGGCTTGCTCTGACTTTAAGCCATTCTTTGATTGGATCTTCAGCATATAAATGACAAGCATTAAAAACGAATTTTTGATATTCTTCAAGAGACATATTAGCGGCTTGCGCTGCTGCTAATGTTGGATACTGGCATAAAGATCTTTTTAAAGCACCTGGTAAACTTCTATCAGCGGTTCTTTCAAAGTACGTTTTTGAAATAGGACCCATAGCCTCAGATCTTTTTCTCCTTTTATCTTTATTGACATTATTCGTTGCATTAAGATTAAAAGGCGCCTTAATGTTGAGGTAGGCATCAAATTCTTCAATAGCATGTTTGTATAAATAAGGGGCTTGAGCTAACAAATAATCATTGGCTTCATCCAAGAATATCTTAGTTTGTTCTCTAAACTTGAAATCTACTTCTACATGAGCACCTCTCTGGGTGGCTACTCTATAAATTTCTCTGACTAATGGTTCTGCTAAAGTAGTCGTGGAGATAAATAATTTATCTTCAGACTTTATATCTAAACAATAATCTACAAGCAGGTGGGCGTATTTATTGAGCATTATATCCATAGCTCAAATGTAGAGAAGTTGTATCAGATACCTATGACTCCATTCCTGATTTTACAAGATGATCTAGCTGCATCATTAAATTTCTTTTCTTTTGTCCAGGAGCCAACACAAAAGTATCAATGTAGGTTAACTCGCCATTTTCTTCATCTACTATTACATAGGTGCAGAATGGTCCTCCTGTAAACTCTTCTGTCATTTCCCAAATACCTCTTACCTCTTTAGCGTATTTATTATCCAATTTCAAAGTGTATTCATACACTGGTAAGTCTTCATCATTGACAACCATAAAGTTATTTGGTACATCAGAGGTAACATATTCTTTTCCAAAGGCATTTCTCATATTTATGATACTTTCTTTAGAAATTTGATTAGGGTCGGTATATTCAAATTTTCTGAATACAATGTGGTAATCAGCTTTATTGGTGTTTTTCCTTAGCCATGTCACATTATTAACTTTATCATCTCTAGCAATCACATAATCTGTCGGGATATTAATATTGATATTATATCTCTCTTGAATATCTTCACTTAGACCCACGTCCGTAATTACAGCATAGACCATAGAGTTTAAGATAGACTCATCATGTTTATTAACTCTTCTAGCGACTGCAGGAAAAGCTTTTCTAATGGTACTCTTGATTGAATCTTGATTTTGACCAAACAGATAAACTAAAAGTTGTCCTTTAGCCCATTTATCCCTTCCTACGGATGTAGTAGGAGTACCCATTTTTAAAGCTTGATTAAATTTCTCATTTCCCATATCTTTTTTAACCATTTTAGTGGTCGGAGATGCCTCATCTGATAAGTCTGCTAAAAAGGTATAAGTTCTAAACTCTCGCCTTACTTCAACATTTTGGATTTCTTCTGGAGTATAGTACTTAAGATCAAAAATGGCTTCTGGAGCAGGTAATAAGGGATATGCTGATTCAAAATAGTATCTGAATGTATCACCAACAGTACTTTCCCAGATATTGGGATCTGCTACAACCACAATTTGATTTAATCGACCCAAGGCAGTGTTTTTCGAATCTAGCTGCTGTGTAACCTCACTGTTACAGGCACACATGATTGAAATAATTAATAATATGGATAAGTTTTTAAGCATATGATCTAAAGTAGATATAAATGTCTTTTAAAAAAAGATGAAAGTTTATTCTTTATTGGTGTATATGCAGAAGTGACTTCATAAAAAAAGCTTGTCCTTTAGAAAGACAAGCTTTTTTATATGTATGTAAGCAAGATTTACATCAAACCTGCTATTACTTTGTCTTCAGTGATGCCCTCTGCCTCAGCTTTATAGTTTCTAACGATTCTGTGTCTCAATACGTATTTAGCTATTGCTTGAACATCTTCAATGTCTGGAGAATATTTTCCATTGATAGCGGCATGTGTTTTGGCACCTAAAACCAAATATTGTGAAGCTCTGGGTCCAGCTCCCCAAGAAATATAATTATTGACTTGATCTGTTGCTCTTTCAGTATTAGGTCTTGTTTTAGTTGCCATTGATACAGCATACTCTAATACATTATCGGCTATCGGAATTTTTCTGATAAGTTGCTGGTAAGCTAAAATCTGTTCACCATTTAACACACTAGATAAGCTCGTATTTTTTTCAGTTGTTGTTTCTTTAACAACCTGCAACTCCTCTTCATAAGTCGGATAGTCTAGGGGAATATTAAACATAAATCTATCCAATTGTGCTTCAGGCAACGGGTATGTACCTTCTTGCTCAATAGGGTTTTGTGTTGCCAAAACAAAAAATGGCTTTGATAAATTATGCTTAACACCGCTGACCGTTACTGATCTTTCTTGCATAGCCTCTAGAAGCGCCGCCTGTGTTTTAGGAGGCGTCCTGTTGATCTCATCAGCTAATACTATATTAGAAAAAAGAGGTCCTTTATTAAACTTAAAATTTCGGCTTTCATCTAAAATCTCAGAACCAGTAATATCTGAAGGCATGAGATCTGGCGTAAATTGAATTCTTTTAAAGTCTAGATCTAAAACTTCAGAAATCGTACTTACAAGCAAAGTTTTTGCTAATCCAGGTACACCAACCAAAAGACTATGACCATTACTAAATAAAGAAATCAATACGTTTTTAACGACCTCGTCTTGTCCAACAATTACTTTAGAAATTTCAGCTTTTAGGTTTCTATAAGCCGAAGAAAGACTATCAACAGCCTCTTTATCATTTTGAAAATTCAAACTCATCTGTTAATCCAGTTCATTTTTTAAAGCCCCAAAAATAAGCATACCATTATATAAATGCTCAATGCATCAGATATATTGGAAATAAAGAATTAAAATCTTAAAACTTTGTAATTTTTGATGTAGTCACTATTCCTTCATTGTTAATTAAATTAACAATATAAATGCCGTTAGGAAGGGTGGATACATCTTCAGAGCTTAAGGCCTCATTTACGCTATAATTGAGCATGTTTTGGCCCATTTGGGAATAAACTTGCAATTGAAATGGCTCGAAATCTTGTTGAGGTATATCCGTAATCAAATAGTTATCCGATACATAAATCTTTGCTTCTTCGAATAATACTACGTTATTAGAACTCAGGATATTCCTGAAACCATTGAAGAAGTCTAAAGCAGCTCTTGATGCTGGAATAACACATCCTCCATGATCTTGCGGGAAAAAGTCAGAATCCATTCTTTCTGCACGTGCTGTGCTGCCATTTGCTTGCATAACTTGCTCAGCTAAAATTGCATTTTGGAAAGTTACTTGATCATCTGCTTCACAGTAATACATAATAGTTGGAGCAGAAGGCGTCCAATCGTATACATCATTATCAGCTAATGCTACAGAAATAGGGTGTGTAGGATCAGTTAATATGATGTTTAGAATATTTTCTGTTAGCATATCTTTTGGTCTTACTGAACCGGTGTTGGCTTGAAGGATGTTTACTAACTGACCATTAAGATCCCAAAGTGTTATGTTTTCATTTTTGAATTCGTTGATTGGCGCTATATATTCTGTCTTAAACATGTCTTCTAAAGGAATTTGTCCTACGCTTGACTCATATACAGCTTGATAACCCAGAAATAACCAAGCTAAATAAGAAACAGTACCATAGTCTTCGTCCCCTAAAGTGAAGTCAACCATTGAACCAGAAACACTATATGGACCTGACATTGGTGCTGCAGCAGTCACACTAAATTCTGCAGCATGGTCTAATTCTAAAGATCTGTGTAACGCCATAGCAGCATGCCCTCCTTGAGAATAACCAGTAACAAAGACCTGTTCATTTAATCCAAATGGTTGCGCAGCTCCACCATCTGCAGACATTTCTCGAGTAGCTCTTAGTAAATCTAGTCCGGCAGAAGCTTCAGTAGCAGCATGTATGTATGGGTGTACACCTGGAGAATCTCCAAGTCCAACATAATCTGGACTGGTAACTACATATCCTAAGCCCGCTAATACTAAAGGCAATTCAAATCCTCCTTGAAGATTTGAAGGGACATCCTCTCTTCCAGCTACTGTACCATGTTGGAAACAAGCGAGAGGGAATTGGGAGTTTTCTTCTAGTGGAATACAAACTAATCCAGAGGCTATATGATCATTGCCTACTTGATCTGGAGTGTGATATGTTACTTTGTATACATCTACATCGAATTGAGCAGTAATTAAACCTAAGGTGATTCCCGAGATTTCTCCAGCAGTAAATGTTCGCAAGTATTCAGCGTTTTCGAAGGTTTGAGAGGAAACTGCAGTGATAAAACTCAGCTTAAGTAGTAAGAGTGTAAATAGTCTCATATTTTTAATTTGATTAGATTCTTTAATTCTGCATTTGAAAGTTACCAATTTTAAACTGAATTGGGATAATTTTGGTTCGCAAACACAAATGAATGAAGTTATATTACATTTTTGTTGCTTTGATCATGATCTTCTTAACAACTGCCTGTGTCCCTGAATCAAAGAAGGTTCTAACAGAGGTCGATTTACGTATTTCGGATCCTGTATTTCAAAGTATTTCGAATCATCAGTATGCTGAAAATACTGATAGTCTCTTGTTTTACACCAATCATGAAGATCCTACTTATAGGTATTTAGCTGCTAGGGCTTTTGCATCGCATCAAGACCCAAGAGCATTGGATAGTCTTTATGCCTTACTAGATGATCCGTCCTTAAAGGTAAGATCTACTGCAGCTTATGCTATTGGTCAAATACGAGAAGAAAGTGCAATAGAAAAATTACTCAAAGGATTTAGACAAAGAGATACGATATCAATCGATAATGCGTCAAACGGAGAAATTCTGGCCAGCGTAGGCAAATTGGGTGATATGAAATATGCTGATTATATGATATCGGCGGATGGCTACAGAGACGCAGATACCTTGCTTTTACTTGGAAGAATGAAAGGGCTTTATCAATTTGCTTTAAGAGGTATCCATAAACCAGAAATTACACAGTTAGTTGTTGAAACAGTTCGTGATTACAAACTTGATGATCGTATACGCCTGATGGCAGCCCACTATTTAGCAAGACCAGAGAATCTAGATATTGAAAAAGTAAAATTTCAGATAGCTGAGGCATTTATTGATGAGCAAAATCCAAACATCAAAATGGCACTGGTTTCTGCTCTACGTCATACAAATGATAAAGAGATTGAAGCGACACTCATTGATCAATTAAATCTTGAGTTGGATTACAGAGTTAAATGTAATTTGATAAGAACGCTTTCGGGTTATGATTACATTACTTCTGCTGAAAAGATATTATTACTATTAAAGGATCCTAATCCGCATATTGCTATTTCAGCGGCACAATTTCTTGGAGAGAATGGTAGCAAAGATGATGCGGCTATTTATAGACGTATTGCAAATGATAGCATAGACTGGAGAGTTAAAGCAGAAATCTACCGCTCAATTTTTAAAATTTTGCCTTATTACTACAGTAAAACGCTCAATGCAACAAGATGGCAAATGCAAAATCTGATAAAGGCGGAAACAGATACTTTTAAAATTGCAAACTACCTGAAAGTTTTAGGTGGCGATCCTGGGAGTTATGAATATTTAATGTCTTTTGTTAAAGACATTGATAATATTAGAATTAATACGGCTGTATGCGAGTCCCTTTCTTCGATACTTTCAAGTGAAAATTTTGCAGGCACTTATCAAGGGTATGCCCGATTTCATAGAAGGAAAATATTTGAATTCTTACAAGCGAAAATGAAAAGTGGTGATGAAGGTATAATAGGATTAGTTGCTGATGCCATAGCAAAGGACGAATCGCAGTTAGTGCCCTTAATAGATAGCACAAACTTCTTATTTGAAGCTAGAGAACTATTAAAGGTGCCAGGGCAAATTGAAAGTGTGCATGCCGTTGAAAAAGCTATAGCAAAAGTTAGAGGTGTTAATAGACCTAATTTTACTGAATATGATTCTTCGAATCCTGTTGATTGGTCATTTTTAGAGGATTTGAGTGCTAACAATAAAGTCATTGTAAAAACAAATAAGGGCAATTTTAAATTTGATTTAATGGTAGAAGCTTCTCCTGGGTCAGCTTTGAATTTTCTAAAATTAGCATTGGCTGATTTTTATGATGATAAGATTTTTCATAGAGTGGTGCCTAACTTTGTCATACAAACCGGAAGTCCAAGAGGTGATAATTATGGAGGTAAAGACTATGTAATAAGATCTGATTTAGGACCTAGCTATTATGATGGAGAGGGGTATATTGGTATGGCGAGTGCAGGACCTGATACTGAATCTACTCAGTGGTTTGTAACGCATTCACCTACGCCTCATCTTGACGGAAAATATTCTATCTTTGGTAAAGTCGTTGAAGGCATGGATGTCGTGCATTCTATCCAAATCGGGGACGTTATTCAAGATGTCATTTTAACCAATAATTAATTAGTAGTCAATTTTAATGAAAGAAACGCCATTAACTCAAAAGCACATTGCTTTGGGTGCCAGAATGATGGAATTTGCAGGTTATAATATGCCTGTAAGTTATACCACAATAAATCAAGAACATATCAATGTCAGAGAAAATGCAGGCTTATTTGATGTTTCTCATATGGGTCAGATTTTTTTAAAGGGACCTAAAGCATTAGACCTTTTACAAAAGGTGAGTTCTAATGATGCATCTAAGTTGGTAGTAGGTCAAGCACAATATGCTTGTTTTCCAAATGATAAAGGAGGGATAGTTGATGACTTTATTGCCTATAAGTTGGATGAAAATGAATTTATGCTTGTTGTCAATGCTTCTAATATTCAAAAAGATTTTGACTGGATTAATCAAGCTAACGATATGGAAGTGGAGGTAGAAGACAGGTCTGATGATTTGGCATTGCTAGCACTTCAAGGTCCTAAAGCAGAAAGTATCTTGTCTAAGTTGACCGATACTCAGACTGATCAGATACCCTATTATTACTTTGCGATTGGTAATGTATGTGGCATTGAAAATGTGATTATCTCTGGTACAGGATATACTGGTTCAGGTGGATTCGAATTATATCTTAATAATAAGGATGCCGTAAAAGTTTGGGATGCCATATTAGAAGCAGGTCAAGAAGAAGGTATCTTGCCCATAGGATTAGGTGCTCGTGATACGCTAAGATTGGAAATGGGATACTGCTTGTATGGTCATGAGATAGATGATGAAACTTCACCCATTGAGGCGGGCTTGTCTTGGATTACTAAGACAAAAAAGGAAAATGATTTTTATTCCAAAGAGACCTTCGTAAAACAGAAATCTGAGGGTATTGACAAGAAATTGGTAGGATTTAAAGTGCTGGACAAGCGCGTTCCAAGACAAGGTTATGAAATTGTCGATACTGATGAAAATGTTATAGGTGTGGTCACTTCAGGAACATTCTCTCCTTCTTTAGATCAACCCAT
>JAHDIN010000072.1 GCA_020630775.1 Saprospiraceae bacterium
AGCGACATAGTTAGATCAACCAATGGAGCTCATGTATGTCCTATAAATTGAATTACTAATTAACACAATCCCTAAACGCTATTCTGGGAAAGACAAATTATTAATTGTTCATTATTATTTACTAATTATTAATTATCTACTGTTCATTATTAATTTAGCCCCATGAATTTCCTCGCACACGCTTTCTTATCCTGCTCTGATGAAGACCTTCTTATAGGAAATTTAATTACAGATTTAATTAAGAAAAGGGATGAGGTCTTTTATAACCCTTCAATTAAAAAAGGTATTGATCTGCATAGACAAATTGATCAATACACAGATCAACATCCAGAAACTTTAGCACTAAGGCAATTACTAAGAAAGCGGCATGATAAGTATGCTTCAGTAGTTGTGGATTTGGTATGGGATTATTTTCTATGTAAAAATTGGAATCAATTTAAAGGGCAATCTCTCGAACTTTTCGCACAAGAGATATATGACGTTTTATATAAAAAGCTAGACTATATTCAGCCTCATTTAAAAGATCGGATAAGAACGATGATAGAAGACGACTTCTTACTCGCCTACTCTAACCTTGATAGAGCTCAAAGAAGTTTAGCATGGATGGACAGACGCGTAAAGCATCCCTCTAAATTTGCTGAAGCCATTAAGGATATCCAAGAAAATGAAGATCAAATTGAACTTTGGTTTCAGAAATTTATGCCAGATTTGATAGAGTTTGTTGATGGGACTTGTGGATGTTGATTTCTTTGTCGTTTAGTTTATATTTGCGGCTTCAAATCAAAACCTTATGGGATTATATTGTGGGATTGTTGGATTACCAAATGTTGGAAAATCAACGCTATTCAATGCATTAACCAATGCCAAAGCATTAGCTGCTAATTACCCTTTTGCTACTAAAGAGCCAAATGTTGGTGTCATAACAGTACCAGATGAGCGATTAACAAAATTGGCTCAATTGGTTAACCCTCAAAAAGTTGTCCCTACCACTGTAGAAATTGTTGATATCGCCGGACTAATTAAAGGAGCAAGCAAAGGTGAAGGATTAGGCAATCAATTCTTAGCTAATATTAGAGAAGTGGATGCTATTGCTCATGTAGTGCGTTGTTTTGACAACGATAATGTCATTCATGTTGATGGTTCTGTAGACCCTGTTAGAGACAAAGAGATCATAGACACTGAATTGCTTTTTAAGGATATCGAAACTGTAGAAAAGCGTCTTGAAAAACTAAAGAAAGCTGCTAAATCAGGCAATCCTAAAGACGTCAAATTAGTTGAAGTGGCTACTGAAATTTTAAGCAAATTAGAAGCGGGCACAAGTGCGAGAGCTATCGATACAGATGATGATGGGAAAGCGCTAATCAAAGAATTGATGTTACTCACGGCAAAGCCTATCCTTTACGTATGCAATGTGGATGAAAATTCTGTTAAAGATGGTAATGAGCACACCAAGCGTTTTGCCGAATGTGTGAAAGATGAAAATGCAGAAGTCTTATTAATTTCTGCAGGTATCGAAGAAGAAATAGCCCAATTAGAATCCTATGAAGAAAAAATGGAATTCGTTCAAGAAATGGGCTTAGACGAACCTGGAGTAAATAGAGTGATCAGATCCTCTTATGATCTTTTAGATTTAATCACCTACTTCACAGCGGGAGAAAAAGAAGTCAGGGCATGGACTGTTAGAAAGGGATCCAAAGCACCTCAAGCTGCTGGGGTTATTCATACTGACTTTGAAAAGGGCTTTATCAGAGCTGAAGTCATTAAGTACGCCGATTACATAGACAATGGTTCAGAGTCGGCTTGCCGTGACGCAGGTAAGCTATCCATAGAAGGGAAAGACTACACGGTTATTGATGGAGATGTGATGCATTTTAGATTTAATGTATAGTTAGACATAGACTCTAAGACAAATATATTTTTGTCAATAACAATAAGTCTTTGAAAGAATTCTTACAGCTTATTAGCATGGTTATCCATCAACCAAATATTTAAATCAACTAACTTTTCCGAATAAGCTCTTCCAAAAGCCGAGAGGCTATACTCTACTCTAGGTGGCACTTCTGCGAAAACTTTTCTTTCAATCATGGAGAGCTTTTCCAGTTTCTTCAGTGTTACGGATAACATCCTTGAAGAAATACCTTTAATTCTTTTCTGGAGCATGTTAAATCGCATAGTCTCGTTGTAAGCCAAATTGTACAACACAAATACACTCCACTTATCCACTGTAGGTGCTAGTATATGTTCAACAGGGCAACGCAAATGATTTTCGTGCTGATCCTTTGCAAAATTTCTTATTCTAACAATGTTTTTTTTGAGGATATCTGCCTGATTATCAGTAATGGTTACTTGCTGGTTACCTTGTTTCATATTCATAACTTGTTGTAAATGAGATATTTAAGAATTAAATTTACATAAATTACTATTTTAAAGCAACTTACTTAAAGTAATTATGAATAATATAACTGAACTCAAATCACTTCTAGATACAGCAAAAAACGACCTCGTCAGCTATTTTAATAATGAACCTCTAGATCGCTTTAATTACAAACCTGAAAACAAAGCATGGTCTTCAGGTCAACATTTGGTCCATCTATTAAAATCTGAAAAAGCAATCAATAAAGCTTTAGGATTACCCAATTTAATTTTAAGACTAAAGTTTGGCACTAGAAAACATAAGGAAAAAACATATGATACCATAGCTAATTACTACACTGAGAAAGTCAAAGAAACTAAATTCAAATCCCCTAGAAGTTTTGAACCTGGAGAAGTAGACACAGAAAGCAAAGCCATTATTCTTGAAAAAATTGAAAGAGAGTTTGCTCAAACAAAAAAGCTATTAGACAAGTGGAATGAAAAAACACTTTCAAAGTACGTTGTCCCCCATCCTATTTTTGGCAACATGACAATGAGAGAAATTACAATGTTTGTATCCTTTCATGTTTATCATCATTTGAACCAATTAAAAAGAGATTATCAGTAGTCATGGGAATTACTTTTCATATGAAAAAAGCCATATTTGGTCAATACGGCAGCGTTGATAATATAAAGATTATAGATGCTCAAATACCTTCTCTAAAGTCCAATCAGACACTCGTAAAGGTAAAAGCCGCAGCTTTAAATCCGAAGGACATCCTCATCAGAAAAGGAAAATTTAAAAGACTATCAGGCAAAAAATTCCCTCAAACTATAGGCTTCGATTATGCAGGTATAGTAGAAAAATCAAAAAATAAAACATTCAAAAAAGGCGATAAAGTCTTTGGCATGATTAACGGTTGGCAAGGCAAAAGTTGCAGTAATTTCATCAGTGTAAAAGCTAATGAATTATGGAAGATGCCTAGCAATCTTACTTTTGAAGAAGCCGCAGGTATACCTCTAGCAGGACAGACGGCACTACAAGCTCTTAAGATGGGTAACATAAAGCAAGGTGATAAAATTTTAATAAATGGCGCATCAGGAGGCGTAGGCACATTAGCGATTCAAATAGCTAAAGCTTATAAGGCACAGGTTACTACTATTTCAAGTTCTAAAAACATCGACTTATGTTATGCTTTGGGAGCAGATTACGCCATAGCATATGATAAAGGCACATCCTTTAATTTCATGGACGAATTTGACATCTTCTTTGACGTATTCGGCAACTACAGTTTTAGACAAGTTAATCAACTATTATCCCCTAAAGGATTATTTATCACTACGGTACCTAAAAAACATGTATTCAAAGATAGAATGCTCAACTTTTTGAGTGGACAAAAGACACAAATGGTATACGTTAAATCAAATCAATCTGATTTAAAATGGCTTTGTAATAACATTGAAGCAAAAAAATTAAAGCCTGTAATTGATAGTATTTATTCTTTAGAGGATGTTAAAGAGGCACAATCATATGTGGAAACGAAACGAGCTAAAGGAAAGGTCATTTTATCAATGGATCTACTATATAAGGATTAAAATTTTACTCCTAAACCAAAAGTCAAACTTCTACCCAAATCATCAGAAAAGTAACGCTGTCTATTTAGGTAATCACGATATCTAGTATTAAGTAAGTTTTCTCCATTCACGAAAGTTTTGAGTTTAACTCCTGTAATCGATACGTTAAAACTCAATCGAAATCCTAGTAAACTATACGCATCTGGAGCTGGCACAAAATCTTGACTATCTAATAAGTGATTTTGCCTAAATATATGTTTCGCATTAAGCTCAATTTCAGGATTTTCCAGTCGCATTTTTTCGGATAACTTAATCGACTGCCTTGTTCTAAATGTTAGACTGCCAAATATTCTATTTGGAGGCATAAAGACTAACGGGATATCATTAGATCTATCATGTCCTTTAAGAAAACTATACTTAACATGTCCTTGCATCCAATTATTAATTGTGAATTGACTAGAAAGGTCTAATCCATAAATATTAGCATCTGTTTGCTCATATTTAAAGACAGGGAAAGCACCTCTGATAGTCAAGCGAACTTCTTCTTGTGGGTTAAGGAAGATGTAATCATCAATAACTTGATTATACACCAAAGCGTTAAATGAAAAATTTGAATTTGGCAACCAATTATATTCAATAACATTCTTAAATGCACTTTCTGAATTCAGATTAATATCACCTTCTTCTATCCCACTAACACCTTGATGCAGACCATTCCCATATAATTCATTTATTGCAGGATTACGTACTGCATATCCGGAATTGAATCCGATAGTACTCGTGCTTGTCACATTGACAGTGGTCCCAACGATCGCACTAACATTATGAAAAAAATTTTCATACCTCACCACATCTTTTTGATCATCAAGTGTTACCACTTCTTGGAAATCGCCATCATACCTCAAACCTATATTCCATTGACCCGAATCCCAATCTTTATTTAATGTAGCATACGCTCCATTTTTCCATGCAATGTAATTTGGAATAAGCGGAAGAATTCCTGTTCCTGGCATATTATCGTTATCTATAAAAATTTGTTGTGTGCCTAGTTTAAAATTATATTCATTTTCAAAGGCATGATTATACTTTAATTCGGCATTATATGAAACTTGTTGTAGGCTTAATGCTGGTGTCTCTGATCTTCCACTTCGACGAATGTCAAACTCTTTACGATCATTAATCTGAACAGCTAATACAAGCTCGATATTTTGATTTTCTTGTATGGAATAATTGGCCTTTAGCTTAGCTAAATGATGAGAAACATCTTGTTTAGGTGGATCAATATTAAAAGAAAATGCTTCCTCCGTAAAAAAGGGTACATCTCTGCTTAGAGCTTGTTCCAAATCGGTCAAATTGCCAATATGCGAACCCCTTAATACACCTAATTCAGTATTGAAAGTGCTTGCATAAAGATCCACAAATAACTTATTCATCCAAGACTTTTCAATTTGTAAAAACAAATTCGTTTCAATAAGCCCTGTGTTATTTAAGAAATAGTCTGGCGTATGTTTATCTCCAAATTTTTTATAGCTGCCACCTAATCGCCAAGCTATTTCATCTGTATACTTTCCTAATCGGGTATTTACCGTTTGACCTCTTCCATTGGTTTCATAGGCGTAATTTACTTGCCCATGCAAATGGGGATCCCTAGATATTTTTTTTGGTTCAACCAGGACAATACTCCCTAGATTACCGCCAGCATATTCAATGGCATTGACACCTTTCAATAAAATAATTTTATCCGCAATATTGGGATCAATCTCAGGACTATGATCATTACCCCATTGTTGGCCACTTTGAAGAATACCATTATTTAAAATTGGCAAACGGTTACCATACAAGCCATGAACAATAGGTTTTGAAATACTGCTCCCATTCTTAAGCAGATATACACCAGTTTCGTTTTCTAATAATGCCGCTAGATTCTTGTTAGGATTATCCTCTATTGATTTTCGGCTGATAGATACCTTGGGTTGAATGTTTGTTTTATTTGCTTTTTCACTAATTATAAAAGCATCTAACGTATTATTAGAATGCGATAATTGCACAGTGAGTGTCGTATCACTTTCAAGATCTAGATGTACTGTTACCGGTTCGCAACCAATATGCGAGAAGACAATATGTAAGTGGCCTGGACAATTATTTGGAATCTCAAATTGCCCAGATCCATCAGAAACATCTCCGGTGGAAGTTTCTTGAACTAAAACGTTTACAAACTCCAAAGGTGTTGTAGTTCCTTCATCGAACACAACACCTTTGATTGTATAATTACAGGTCTGCCCGGAAAGATGCAGTCCGTAAATTATAACTAAAAAGAAAAATAAATAAGTTCTCTTATTGAACATCGATTGGGAAAGTCACTTCAATATCTGTCTCTCCACCAGCATTGCTAATGTCGCCATCAGATACCCCAGAAGCTGCCTTGTCTGGTTCATGTCTCAAAATTACAGTAAGATTACCTGAAGCTGCTCCACCTGTAGTAACAATAGTGCTTAATCCAACTGGATTACCATCTCCGTCTGTATCACTATAAGTTACAGATAAGCCATTCACTGTCGTCGAGAAAAAGAATTGATGTTCTGCATCTTCTTCTTCAATTTCTTCAGTAATATCTTCTGCTGGTGATTCTGATTCGTTTAATAATTCCAAAGAACCAGTATAAGTTGTGTTAGCTGCTAAAGTGCCTCCAGTTATTGTTGGTGCATCTCCACCATCACCATCTTGATCATTAAATGTCAATGTTACAGCAGTCCCTCCACCCATTGGTGTTAATGTGTAATTAACTGTTGTAATTAACTC
>JAHDIN010000073.1 GCA_020630775.1 Saprospiraceae bacterium
GTGCTTTGATAACCTCGTTTTTCTTCTAATACTTGGCTGACCTTAAAGAAGAGCTCGTTTCGGCTTTGGGCCAGCATTTGTTGAATAGAGACATTAAGCTTGTCAGTGTCACCCACTTGTACAAAGTTTGAAAGTGCTTTTATTCTAACCAGATTTAAACTGGGAATAGCTTGTAATTCTTCCACTGCGATAAAGTCACCAAATCTTTCGCGGTGTTGGATGATATCTGATATTTGCTGAGGCGATAAGAAGATCAGTTCTTCTAGTTCCTCATAAGTGGCTTTGTTAATGTTTAGTGGATGATTAAAATAGATACGCAGACGATCTAGTTGATTAAGCATATCGGCTTCTTGAACATCCTCGTCAATAACTGTTTCTAATTGGTCAATTAAGGCGCGCGGAAATTCTTCTTGCGTTCTAGCGTGTAACGCCAATAAAAAGCATAATATGAAAAACGTAATGCGCAACTATATCTCTTTCTTTACTTTTTCTATTGTTGTATTCTTTAAAATAGATCCACACCAATTGTAGAAATCATAGTAAATAAAGGCAATTTTATCGAATTGACTACTACGTAATTTTTTTAGTTGATCTTGAAGTTTAAGTATATCATTATCAATACCAAAATTCATGGCTTTGGAGGCTTTTTTAAGGAATTGTAAAACCACTTCAATGACTTTATTGGACAACTGGCAATTATTAAAATGGAGTCGCACATTGTCTATTGTGTTTTCCACAAATGTGAAATTATTGATTTGGAAGTGACAAATCAGCTGCATCAATCGTGCATATACAAGGACATCTTGACGTATGTCCTCACTCCTTGACTTTTCAATTTGATTTAAATAATCAAGCGCTTGTTCATATCTGCCAGTGTAACTATAGCATAGTGCAATTTTATAATTGAACATATGCATTCTATGGCTATCAATTTTTGAAGAATATTTGCTGTAGCCTTCAGTTATTTCTGTCACTGTTTTGGACAATTGAGTATATCGATTACTTATGATGTAGTTGTTGAGTACTGCATTCTGATAATAGCTAAAATCCAATTGTCGCGTCGTTTCTTTGTATGCTATGAGTTGCTCTTTTCTATGGTTGATAAATTTTTGAAACAAGGTTTTATATTTATCTGGACGATTCAAGTAGAATGCATGTGTAAGTCCGTAATGTAATCCTCTAATGTATAGTCCAGGGTCATTTCGCTTTATTGCTGGATGGTCATCTAAGGCTTCAACCCATCGAATGGCATGTTTGTAGCAAAAATGGAAATTTAGCGTGACGTAGTGATACCAAATTAAACTTTGATAGAGATGCACTTTTTCATAGAGACCTAAGGTCTTTATTGCTATGGTTGGTTTTAGATCATTAAAATAGGTTTTGTATAATTCTAGGTCTCGCTCATTTTTAACAAAGCCCATTTTTATGTATAGGCCTTGAATTTTAAGACTGAGATTGGCCAATTTGTTCCTTCTTGACAACTGTATTCTTAATGCATCCGATTGATTCATTAAGTTTTCGACTTTGTTTTTGACTCTTCTGCTTCGGGTTATATGTCTTGACTCGATCCGCTTTTGCAGTTCTAGGACATCTAATAAGATAACATGCTCTTCTAGTTCTAAAGCCGTCTTCTTTATCTTTTCGAGTATAATAAAGCAGGGCTGTCTTAAGCCTTTTCTGTATAAAATACTCGCATAATCAAACTGCTCTCTTAATCGTAATGTCGTGTCACTCTTGCCATATATGAGCCTCAGGCTTTTGAGTATTTGTTCGTATAAATGCCTCTTTAAATTGGTTAATTGAGTGGTTTGTAGCTGTAGCTTTTTCTTTAAGCCTTCATCCTGTAGGCTAGGGTCGCTAGCAATTATGTCAAAAAGCTTGACGAATTTAAGTTCTTCACTTTGTCCCAAACGCTTACAATACACCTTAAATTGGCGTTTTTCTGCTTTTGATAAACTATGGACTAAATTTTTTAAAAGATCCGTTTGAGCTATAGGCATAACGCTATAAAATTACATAAATGTCTGAATAACAAGTTGATAAGATGTGCTAAATGTCAATAGACGTAACATATCAGATTAATAATATCTTTTATAAATCTATTTATTGAAAGTATTCTTGCATCAAAATTAAAAACGATGACTAGAAGTAAATTGGAGTATATATGGTTAGATGGATATCAGCCAACTCAAAACATGAGAAGTAAAACCAAAGTGATTGAAAAATTCAGTGGTAAATTAAAGGATTGTCCTGTTTGGTCTTTTGATGGTTCGTCAACAAGACAAGCTGAAGGTGGATCAAGTGATTGCTTATTAAAGCCCGTGGCTATTTATCCAGACCCAGCTAGAGAAAATGGTTATTTGGTCATGACAGAGGTTTTGAACCCAGATGGTACGCCACATGCTTCTAACTGTAGAGCAAAAATCGATGATGATGATAATGATTTCTGGTTCGGATTTGAGCAAGAATACTTTATCATGGATAAAGAAACACAGTTGCCTCTAGGATTCCCAGTAGGTGGCTATCCTGGACCTCAGGGTCTTTACTACTGTTCAGTTGGTGGCAAAAATACACATGGTAGAGACTTCGTAGAAGAGCATGCCGATTTATGTATCGCTGCTGGATTGGCGTTTGAAGGTATCAATCAAGAAGTGGCTTGTGGTCAGTGGGAATTTCAATTATTTGCAAAAGGTGCCAAGAAAGCTGGAGATGAAATTTGGATAGCACGATACTTGTTAGACAGATTGACAGAACAGTATGGCTTCTATATCGAGTACCATCCAAAGCCGATTAAAGGAGATTGGAATGGTTCAGGTATGCATGCTAATTTTTCCAACTCATTATTAAGAAAGTCTGGTAAGAAGAAGGACTTTGAATCAGTATGTGATAAATTCTCGCCAAAGGCTAGGATAAAGCAAGCTATTGCCTCTTACGGTGCGCATAACGAAGAGAGATTGACGGGACTTCATGAAACGCAATCAATTAAGAAGTTTTCATATGGTGTCTCGGATAGGGGAGCATCAATTAGAATTCCTATTGCCGTAGTAGAGAATAAGTGGAAAGGTTGGTTAGAAGATAGAAGACCAGCTTCCAATGCTGATCCCTATAAAGTAGCAGGTAGTATTATCGCCACAGTGAAGGATTTAGAGTATAATTATTAAATCATAATTGTATCAAGAATAAATTTAGCCTGTTTGAATTTCAAGCAGGCTTTTTTATTGATTATATATAGACTTGCTCTATACACAAGTACTATACACTCTCTACACTCATTTAGCCATAAATTAATACAATGAATGGCACTCCATAGCGAAATATTAATTAATTTGATGGCCATACCCCTCTTAATACAAGTTGTAAATAAATTTTTAGAATATTGGAATTATTCCGGTTATTGCCCTTAAATGGGGTTTAGTGCGGAATTAGGTTTTGCAAGGTTTCCGGTTATAGGGGAGTTAGCTGTAATGCGACCCAAAAGATGAAACATCACTTTATATATTAAAATAATCCAATACGTTTGCCTATATTTGTCAAGTCAAAATACTTCAAATATGACTTTTGGACAAATTCTGAAAAAGGCAAGAGAATCACAAGGGTTGCTCTTGAGACAAGTAGCAGCCGAATTAGAAGTTGATACAGCAACAATTTCCAAAATTGAAAATGGTCTTAGGCATGCCACAAAAAAGCAAGTCAAAGCATTAGCAAATCTCCTAAAAATAGAACATAAGGAATTGGAGGCATCTTGGATGGGAAACAAAATTTACCAAATGCTTCAAGACATTGACGATCCTAATCAAGCACTACTTGTTGCTGAGGAGCAATTTTCATATAACGCTAAAATCCAAGAATAATGAATGCGATAGACTTATATAGTGGCATTGGAGGATGGACACTTGGAATGAAACTATCAGGAATCAACAATGTGGCTTCATATGAATGGTGGCATGAAGCTAATCAAACACATAATTTCAATTTTGATACAAATCACTCTGAAATTGATATCAGGAAAATCAATCCAAAAGATTTAGACTATGGGAAGCAAATTGATTTTGTGGTTGGTAGCCCTCCCTGTACACAATTCTCATTCGCAAATAAAGGAGGTAATGGAGATATAAACGACGGTCTTATTGACATCAGAAAATTTTTAGAAATTGTCCAGCACTTAAAACCGAAATATTGGGCAATGGAAAATGTGCCTCGCGTTGCAGGAATTCTTGAAAATGAAATCAAAGAAGGTGGCACTCTTCATAAATTTGCTCCACTAGTTAAACATATTTTAGTTGTTGATTCAGCTGATTATGGAGTTCCACAAAATCGAAAAAGAATGATTGCCGGGAATTTTCCATTAGACCTATTCCAATCATATAAATCAAACATTGAACAAGTTACTTTTGGTGATGTACTAAAATCTCTTAAAAAGAAGGAAATTATAGATCCAAATTTCAGATACACATTAAATAGAAAGGATGTTACTGAATTAGAGAATGAAGTGTCATTAACTCCTCAAGAAGAAAGAATCAATCGCGACTCGAAAACATTCCATCCAATTTATAATAAGATGTCATTCCCTGATAAATTGGATAGACCAAGCAGAACTGTGACTGCAACTTGCACGAGAGTATCAAGAGAAAGCATAATAGTCAAAGCAAAAAATGGATACAGAAGATTAAATGTAAGAGAACGAGGTGTAATTCAAGGCTTCCCTATCACATATCAATTTTATGGAAGAACACTAAATGCTAAATTTAAAATGATTGGAAATGCAGTTCCACCTGTGCTTACGTATTATATATTTCAAAGTATGCTTGAAGTATCTGCGAATAACGTTAAGCACCCATCCGAGTCTAAATATTATCACGAAGCACCAAAATACAAAAGCAAAGATTCTAATCTGGGTCTTCCAAAAAGAAAGTTCCCAGCTAAACGAAAATTTAAGTTCGCAGTCCCTAATTTAAGATATGGCAGTGGAGTAAGATTTGAACTTTCTAATGATCCAAAATCAGAAGAAATTCCATGGTCTTTTAAATTCTTTCACGGAAACTCAAAGAATATAAAAGAAATCAAACTAAACAGAGAAATTAAAGAAGTATTAGGCCCTATTGTTAACTCAACAAAGAATAAAATTTTTAATAAATCTATTAAAGATATTACCTCAAGATATAAGAATTATAAGCCTAAAAAACTGCAACAGCTATGGACTTCCACTGAATTAAATACTGATGTATTTGATTTTCTTGATGAGGTAGGAAATCATATTGAGGAGATTATGGATACAGCAGATTTTAAAGAAATAGAACCTTCTATCCTTGTTGCGATAGTTGAAGACGATAACAAAAAATTAATTGAGAATTACAGAAGTATTGTAACAGGAATGTACCTACTTTCAAGTCTCAACACCAAAATATTAGAGGAATGAAAATAGGTGCAATGTATTCACATCTCAATGGTTTTGAGTGGATTCAGTACCATCAAAAAGCTATGTGGGACGAAATGAAAGGAATAATTGAATCGATTGATGCAGAAGCTTACAGAACAAAAGTCAGTAAAGAAAAGACAATGAAAGGTAAAAAGCTATTCAGCCCAATTGATCTAAATAAGAAAATGAAACAAGACTTCGAAAATTTAGGTTGGTTTGAAAGTAGAACTAGTTATTGGGTGACCGATCAATACAACTTGATTACAAGAACAATGCATCTAAGCCCAGATGAACAAAAGCAGATAATTGAAGAAGAAGGAAGAACGGCCATATACTCTTATAACCAAACAGATTTTGTCAAGAATCGAGTTGCGGTTGAAGTTCAATTTGGAAAATATAGTTTCATTGCTTATGATCTTTTCGTAAAACATTTGGCTTTTTATGTAGGTGATACGATAGACGTAGGCATTGAAATATTACCAATGAAGAAAATGCAATCTGAAATGTCATCAGGACCTGGATATTATGAAGGTGCATTGTATGACTTAGCAAGACAAGGAAGAGGAGTTCCAGCAGTTCCTCTTGTGCTTGTTGGAATTGAACCATAGTTTATTTTATGATTATAGCAGATACATATTCTCATTTGAATGCTGAAGAATACCTTATTGTACATCATAAAAAGGAATTAAAGGAAATAAAAGATGAAATAAAAAATATCGATGCATCAAAATATAAGACTAAGGTTAGTAAGGAGGAAAAGCGCAAAGGTCAACTTTTATATAATCCTGGAGAACTTAATAAAGCATTTGAAATCGAGCTAGCCAAAACTGGTTGGAAATCGAAAACAAGAACATTTTTTGTTTCGAAAGATTATAATGTCGTTCAAAAGATTGAGCCGTTAACAAGAAAAGAGCAAAAAGAATATTTGCAATCCATAGGTCATCCACTATACGATTCGTCAAATCAAACCGATTTCTTAAAAAATAAAATTGGAGTAGAAGTACAAATGGGCAAATACTTTTCAGTAACCTATGACTTATTTGTAAAACATTTATCTTTTTATAATGGACAAATAATAAATGTGGGAATTGAAATAGTTCCAACAAAAAAAATGCAAAATGAAATGTCTTCTGGACCGCCATGGTTTGAAAAAGAAGTACATAATATCATGAGACATGGTAGAACAAATCCACCAGTACCATTACTATTGATTGGAATTGAACCAAAATGAAGAAAGCACTACAGCTAATATATAAGGATTCGTGTGGTCGGCACGACCCAACATGAATCCTGTGTTGGA
>JAHDIN010000074.1 GCA_020630775.1 Saprospiraceae bacterium
AACAATGATCAGTTGTTGTTTGATATGTTGGTGTGATGGGTTAGTTTTTTTTAGTAAAATAGTTCTTATTTTTCTCTGTCCATTTCTTTGTTATCTCATAATAAATTTAATTCATACATGGGTCTATTTTAGCCTCAAACAATGCACCTAAAGAAATTTCAAATCCATTATCTAGGCAAATCGTAGTAGAGCCAAAAGATACATCTCCTCCTGCAGGAACCAAGCCAGCACTATTTATACTAAGCTTGGACTGGTAGAAACCATCAGTTATGGGGATGGAGGATTCTGTAATATTGGTTTGGCAAGAGCAAGCATTTAACGGATCTTCTAAGGTTAAAGCAACAAGAGTATTGCTAGAATTAGATGAACCATCAGTTGCTGTTGCCAAAAGGTTGTACGTGCCGGAATATATAGCTTGAGCACATGTGACATCATAAAGAAATATTTTACCAAAAAGATCCACACCTAAAAATAAATTTCCAAAATTACTAGATGAGGATAAAGAGGTTGAGTAAGTACTTATTAGTGCTCCTGTCATGTCATAAACGGAATGAACACTATCGTTCCAACGGGCTACATGGATATTACCACAATCATCAGCAGAAATATCATTTGCCCAACCACCAATGGAAAAACTTGTTTGCAATACTCCTAGTAAATCTCTTACTTCAATATTGGCTGAAGCCGAATTGGTCACAGCATACAAAAGATTATTTTCTATGTAAATGCTAGAAACTGCTGGCATCGTAAATAGATCTTGAATAAATCCTCCTGAAAGATGGTAAGTGGAGACTTTACCAGCATTGTCATGAGCAGCGTATATTATATCGCTGAATATAAAAATACTTTCTACTGGAGGTGTAGAAAATTCGTATAGAAACGAACCTATAGGATCAAAAACCACAATCTTTGAACTAATTCTATCACTAATATAAATATTGTCATTACTATCGAAGGCAATGGCTTCTGGCTCACCAAACTGTCCTGGTCCACTTCCTGATCCTCCAAAAGTCGAGAGTAAACTACCCATCATATCATAGACTAAAATTTGATCTGAAGGTCTTTTGGACATGTAGATTTTTCCATTATGATAGGTATGGTCGTTGATGAAACTATTTGATGTAATAATGCTGGAATTCAAACTTTTGCTGTAGCTTGTAGCAGTACTACTTTGAAGGTCAGAACAATCAAATGTATATCTATCTAGCGTAGTACTGGCCAAACTGCAGTTGTCAGATGTACCTCCATCAATATCACTGAAAGTGATATTTGCAGAACCCATTGCATCCAATGAAATAGTAAGATCATTGCAGTTTAATGTTGGAGGCAGATTGTCTATTACATTAATATCTACGGAACAATTAGAACTATTTCCCGAGACATCTAAAACTTCCAACGAAACTGAATTAGAACCTAAGTTTGAACAATCAAAATTTTCCTGTGACAGAATATAACTATCTATTCCACAATTATCATAACTACCATTATCTACATGGCTTGTTGATACACTGCCTACACCTGTAGCATCAAGTGACAAAGTAATATCATTACATTGGACTATAGGCGGATGAAGTTCCAATATATTAATTGGACTTGAACAACTTGCACTATTACCATTAGAATCTGTAACTATAAGATCAACAGACCCATACCCCAAATCATTACAGTCAAAATTCGTTCGAGATAGACTAAGTGCCGCTGTTCCACAGTTGACTGTCGAACCATTATCAATATAAGCAGGAATAATCGTTAGAGACCCCGTATTATCCAATCCAAGATTTACGAAAGATTTACATAATGCATTAATAGGGCAGGTACAAGCATCAATACTTACTGGATCAGAAGCTTCAGTATAACAATTACCATTAAAAAAAAGACATGAATAAATACCCTCTTGAGAGACTGAGATGGTTTGAGTTGTTTCCCCTGCCATAAGGACGTCATCTCTATACCAGACATATGACATGCCACTTGGTGCTGATGAACTTGTAATGCTCACCATACTATTGCAAAGTTGATTAGATGTTGCACTAATCGTAGGAATCATTGATAGACAGCAACCAGTGTTTGGTGTATTTAGTGGCGACTTCCATGAGCCTCTACCGTAAGTAGCAGCATAAATCTCATTTGTGCAATAATTAATTTTTAAATCTTCCGTTGGGGTACTAGGTAAATTGCTAGAATAAAGACTCCATCCTGTACCTGAATCATAATGAAAAACACCTATATTGTTTCCAAGATATAACTCATCAGTTCCTTCTTGAAAAACTATTGATCTTTTTGAATCAGAAGGTAATCCTGAACTGATATCATTCCAGCTTAATGCTCCATCAGTAGATTCAAAAACTTTATATGTTCCTCTCGCAAACAAATGATTTTCATCATTTGGATCAATAACTAATTGATAAATAAAATTTCCAGAAGGAAAAGTAAGGCTTGTCCATGTAACACCTGCATCTGTAGTTTTATAAAAACCTGTTGACGCATTTCTTCTTGTGATGTAAATTACATCAGGATTTGATTCGGAAATAACAAATTCTTCTTTATTGTTTGTCCCAATTAGGCCGTTTGAAACATTAATCCATGTCTGTCCATAATCCATTGATTTCCATAAATTTTCATGAAGTACATAAATTACATGTCTTAATTTTGGATGAAATCTTGATGGAGCACTTGGCCAATTTATACTACTTTCTCCCGAAATATTAGTGCCAAAAATAGTTTCCCAATTATCTCCTTTATCAAATGAGATGAGAGTTTCCCTATTTTCTTGAGTCCCTCCCAATAAAATATTATCATCCCAAGGATCAATTGTGGTCTCGTCTCCATCTCCTCCATGGACATATATCCAACTAGCATCTTTATACATAATGCCATTATCTTGGTTACCGATGGCAATACTATTGGAATTATGCTGTGAGATACCCATACTATAAGATTGTGTTACTGCGAGACCATTATTCTTGACTGTCCATATGGTATTATCCGCAGAGTATTCATAAACGCCACCATCACCTACAACAATGGGGATATTGGTAGTTGGATGATAATCTATTTCATTATTATCTGAATGAATCTTCCATGGATTATATTGCCCTAGCGATTTCCAAGTGGCTCCTCCATCTCTGCTCCTGTTCATAGATACATGACCTAGATATATTTCATCTTCATCTACCGGGCTTACTGCAATACAAAAGTTTCTCCCTATTTGCTGACAACAAGGGATTGGAGCCATATTTCCAGCTGGTGCTAAAGTTTGAGAATTATGATCAGCCACTTTAACAAAACTTGCCCCAGAATCAGATGATTTAAACAGACCTACAAACGTCGGTGTTGTATACCCTCCTGCAAATACATAAAGGACATTAGGGTTATCTGTTGTTACCGCTAAGTCTATTCTGTTTGCTGCCGATATTCCTGATATGCTCATAACACTAAATGTGCTGCCAGCATTGGTAGATTTATGCACTTGATTGTCGCCACATATATAAATAGTATTGACATCGTTAGGCTTAAACTTGATATCCCAAATATTACCCGAATACCCTCCAATATTTGTCCAAGTACTGCCTTGATCTGTTGTTCTATATAATCCATTTGATGTTCCTACATAAGCAATTTGATCATTTGAAGGATGTGATTCAACCACTCTAGGAAAAAGGGAATTATTAAAATTTAAATTTGTTAAATTCCAAGTTGTTCCAGCATCGGTACTCTTGTACATTCCTTCTCCAGATACACAGGCCCAAATGATGTTAGAGTTCGTAGGACAGGTAGATATTGAAATAATAGTCATTGATGGAAAATTATCAGCTAATGCCATCCAGGAGCTACCGTTATTAATAGTTTTCCATATGCCTCCTCCTGGAGAAGAAACATAATAAACATTGGCATTAGAATGATCGAATGCGATATCGTTTACTCTTCCAATTCCATCAGTTGAAGAGAATGGGTATGATGGCGTTGCAGGTGGTGCATTTGTAGGTCCTAAAGATTGCCAATTTGATATTATACTTGACCTCAAGTCTGACTCATTTTCTTTTCTCCATTTTCTAATAATTTCTTGATTATCAACAAAGTTGCCTTGCTCATCATAGGCAACAGAATGTTCCCATCTTCTGTACTGTTTGATCATCATGTGTTTTTCATATGGACGATCGAACCATTCTTTATGGAATGCCCTTTTTACATCATAAAAAGTAGCGCCTACGATGTCACGTACTTGATACCATTTCAAATTTCCGTAGTCTTTACCAACAATTTCTGTATGAGGTATGTCGGTAACTATTTGTACCGTTTTTTGTGAATGCAGTTCTATTTGCAATAATGTAAACAGGAATATAAAAAAGTTGATTCTATTAATACAATTGACTATCATTTATTTTCTAGATTTTCGATTCGCTCAATAAGAGAAAGAATGAGATCTTTTTGTTGTTTCATTTCTGACCTTTGATCCATAATTACGTTATCTAACTCTTGTATAGCAGCTGTTATAAATGGAATAAATTGAGTATAATTGATTGCCTTTATATCTGTACCTAATTTGGTATACGTTTTTACAAGATCTGGTAAAATCTCTTCTACTTCCTGTGCTAGAAATCCATATTGTTTTCCACCTGGAAGATTCAGATCGCTGTATTCATTTTGCAAAAGTTCATAATCAACTGATCGTAATAAATTAATAGAAGCTAGTGCTCCATGGAGATCATTAATATTTGTTTTTAGTTTTTTATCTGAAGCAGCCATTAGTTCACCCGTAATCATAGCGTTTCCTCTAACTTCGAGTTCTTCTGCTGGATCTTGCCATATACCACTCACTAAGAACTCACCAATTCCAACCTTGCCATTGGTTCCAAAGATCATTGCTCTATGGTCATTAGTACTTAAAAGTATTCTATTGTTATCACCTGTACTACCTGATTTTAGCTGCATTAAACTTCCATATTGAAATATTCCACCTAAATATTTATTAGACAAATCAAACCATTCTAATCCATGGGTACTACCACCTGTACTAGATGTAGAAATTTTTGCGCCTCCTTCCCATATATGTAATTTTTCGTCTGGATCGTCATACCCTATGCCTAATCTTCCACTATCCATATTAAAAGTCATCTTAGGATATGTGTTGATTTTCCCAGCTCTAAATCGCCATTTCTCATCCTGAATAGAATATCTAAGTCCGCTTCGAAAATTATTTGCTTCTTCAACAATTATTCCACCATTAAATACAGCATTACAATACAAAACTGGAGAATTGCTGTTGAGTTGTGCTGTTCCAGTATGCTCTGTGTTTGTAGCATTAGTCCATTGAGCATTTATCAAATAAGAGAAACTAAAGGTAAACACAGTAATAAGAAAAATTCGTTCACTATTAAATTTAAGATTTTTCATTTTTATAAATTTTTATTTATTAGGGTCAATAGATTTACAGGCTCACAGTTGTCTGGGCTGTTAGTTATTTTTTTTCAAATTTTTCTATTCTCATATCATAGAATTAATTAAAGTCTCTTGGTTTTGCAGCTTAGCGTTTTGCTTTTCGATTATATCTTGTTGTTATTAGATAGCTTGATAGAACTTAGACCTTTATAATCTACTGATAAGTATTCTTCTGTATTTATTATAAATAGTTTTGATATTTTCCTGCGCCTAATCCATTTTTTGAATTATCGAAGCATCTAATGATTCTAGTCTAATTAATATACTTTTTATTATACTTTCTTGAGCTTCAAGCTGAGCTTTTAACTCGGTAATTTCTTGAGATTGATTCTTTGCATAGTCATGCCCATTTTTTAATTTCGAAATTTCTTTGGACTGAGCTTCTATAACTAATTGTTGTTCTTGAATTGCTTTTATAGCTATAGTACTTAATCCTCCATAATCTACCGAATGGTATTCTTCTGAATCATCAACAAATTCTGGAAAATATTCATTTAATTCTTGAGCGATAAAACCAATATGTTTATCCGTACCACTTTCATGAACATATCTGTATTTACATGGCTTGATGTTTTTTATTTTTTCCAAAATAGTATTATCTAACAGTTCAATATCTTTCTTCATTCTTCTGTCCGAAGTAGCTTGCCATGCTCCAGTAGCTGCGTTAATATTTGCTAATGATATAAATGAATTGTTTGTTCCTGGTCCGTCCGCATCTCTTTTAAAAAATAAATTATTAGTTCCAACATCTAAATTCCAGAAGTCATTTCCATCATTGTTATTTTCTAAAATAATACCTCCATAAAAACCTGTTCCTTGCTTGATATGTAAATCTGATTTAGGACTAAGTGTGTTTACTCCTACGTGCCCTCCCGCATTTGATACTAGACTTCTATTCGGCGTCAAAAATATATTACCATTAGACGCTGTAACATGTATATCACCTCTGATTTCAGAATCTCCGTTTAATTCTGGATCAACTCCAGTAAGTCCGCCCAATCTATTTTCTATAAACATATCAGAATGAACAAAAGCTATTCCATTTTCAAGCCCTACAGATTTACTTTGTCTCACATTAATTGTAGCATAGTAATCATTTGGATAATAACTAAATACTGATTGCTCTAAGTTAGATTGCTTAATACCATTAATTCTTATTTCATCTTGTATAAATTCAAATGGCCCTGGTAATACATTACTTGATAATATTGCCATTCCAAAATCTCGTTGACTATAATCGCTGTTATTTAAAGA
>JAHDIN010000030.1 GCA_020630775.1 Saprospiraceae bacterium
GGCTCAGAAAAACATCTTGAGCAATTTGAAACAAAACTACTTGTTAAAAAGCTGGAAAGTATAATGCAAAGCATTGTTCATTTCTAAGCCTTAATGCCCATGAATGTTCCGATTTTAATGGAATATATATATATTTGAAAACGCGCAAGCAAAAAATAAATCCAGGTTTCATTCTCATTATCTTGGGGTGGTTTATTCAATCACCCCTTTTTTTATGCCCCCATTTTTAACTTATACCTATCCTCAAGAGCAAAAGTTAAAATTTAACATATTACAGATATTTTGATATATAAATAATTATAATGTGTATATTCGTGTATGATAACCATTTAAAAGCGAATTAAAATCCTTTATAAGGTTATTAGGGTCAATATAAGTTAAAACTACACGATGTCTCAACTCAAACTCAGGAAGCTTGCTTCCACCCTGTACCTTATGGTATATGGACTTCTTATATGTCCATTTACTGCAAGTAGTCAAAACACATATTCGTGTGATATCAAGTACAATTCTACTGTAAATACAGAGTCTTCTAGACGATTTTCGGCTTTAGTGGCGTCTCAGAATCAAGCAGGATATCAGGCATGGACATCTTTAGAAAATAGTATACTTCCTGATCAAAGATCTATTGGTGTACATCTATCTCCTCACAGATTTTCTGAAAGACTTTATTTTTCAAATTTTGATTTTAATATTCCTTCTAATGCTTTTGTTACAGGAATCCAAGTTAGAGTAGTTGGGGATTTGGATACTTTAGGAAGAGTATGGGATGAAGTCATTGCACTTTCTAAAAACGGCGGGCAAGTAAGTGGAGATAATAAAGCCAATCAAGAAATTGAAGGCAGTGCATGGAATCAAGATACATTAAGTCAATTAGGCCATTGGTCTTATGGGAGTAGTGTCGATAGGTGGGGGACAACTTGGTCCGCGGCAGATATAAATAATAACAACTTCGGAGTTGTCATTCAATCAAAAAATAGAAATGAATATGACATCAATTTATTGATTGATCAACTTATAGTGATAGTATATTATGATTCAGGTATAGAAATTTGCAATGATCATGCTTGTGTACCTGTGTATGTAGATGATGATCCAAATGTTACAAATTATAATTGGTCCGTTTCAGGTCCATTACAATCAGAGCCTATAGCAAACAGACCATATATGGTCAATGTGATTGCAGAAAATGTCCCTTTTGGTGAATATGAAGTTTGCTTGAATAGATCATTCAATGATGGGACTTCTTCTACTTGTTGTAGAGCTATCACATTTAAAGATTGTACTCCAGGCAGTATTGGTGACTTTGTTTGGAAAGACTTAAATGGAAATGGATTTCAAGATAACGGAGAGCCAGGCCTAAACCAATGTGTTGTTTTTCTATATAATGAATCTTTGCAGATTCAGGATTTAGCTTACACTGATAATGGTATGTATTTATTTAATAATGTCGAACCAGGTAATTACATTATTCAGGTTGATACAAAAGAATATTGCCCTACTCAAGCTACTAGCACTAATGAAACATTAGATTCTGATTTTTTTGAGGCTTATTTAAAAGGAGGTACGGATGTTATAACGCTTGGTCCTTCAGAGCATATCAGAGATATTGATTTTGGATTAACTAATAAAACAGCCATCGGAGATTATGTTTGGTTGGATGAAAATAGAAATGGTCTTCAAGACGAAGGTGAAGAAGGTGTCGAAGGTGTTGTAGTCAGATTAGAGTCTTGCACTGGAGAAGTCATCAGAGAAACGACCACCGATGCTAATGGACTTTATAGCTTTCAAGGATTGGAAAATGGTGATTATAAAGTTTGTTTTGAGCTAGATGGCTTTAATCTATTTCCAACAATAAGTAATGGCGGTGATGAAGATTTAGATTCAGATTTTTCAACTTCTGATTCTGAAGCATGTTCTGACTGCTTTACAATTGATGATCAAAATTCAATAATCGATTTAGATTTTGGATTGGTAGAGTCAATCAACATTAATTTTTCTACATGGCTTGATCTTAATAAAGACAATCTAATAGGTACAGATGAAAATCCACTAGAAGGTGTGCAAATCGATGTTTATTCTTGTGATGGTACGCTGATTAATTCTGGATCTACAAATGCAAATGGTACACTTACTATAAGTGATGTTGAATTAGGTGATTATTATTTTATAATTGGTGCACCTGCTGGTACTAGAGTGAATCAAAATGGTGTTATTGATTTTACGAATGGGGCCAATTCTACAACTTGTTTAACCGTTGGACCTAATGGACTAAATCTAGATATCCCTCTGTGTGAAGTTATTTCTGCTGTAAGAATTTTCACTTTCGATGATCAAAACACAAATGGTGTTAATGATAATGAACCAGGTGTTGCATCTGTAGAAGTTGAAATCTATACTTGCAATGGCACTTTTATTGGTGTTTTTTCAACAGATAATTTGGGTTTCTTAGAAGTGGACCTTCAAAATGGATCTTATTACATAAGAGTCATTAGTCCTGAAGGATTTGGTTTTCCAAATAATGGTATAATAAATGATGCCAATGGTCCTGGTACTTCAGACTGTTTTGAGATCAATGATAACATTGTAGATTTAGAGGTTGCACTTATAGAAGGAGCGGTTCAGATTGATGTTTACACATTCAATGATCTAGATTTAAACATTTTAAATGATAGTAATGAGCCTGCAATCGAAGGCGCTTTAGTCGAAATATTTTTATGTAATGGTACTCTATTTACACAACTAACGACAGACGATCAAGGAGGTGCATGGATTTATGATGTACCGCCTGGAGATTATTATATCAGAGTCACTCCGCCCACTGGATTTTCAATAGTCCCTGGTGGAATTATAGATAATTCAAATGGCGAGAATACAACGGCATGTTACAATACAGCACCTTTTGGTTTTAGTATTGAAGTACCGCTTACAATGCAGCAAGACCCACCTTCTTTTGAAAATGCTCCTTTAAATATATTCACCTTTAATGATGAAAATACTAATGGCATTTTTGATGGTAATGAATTACCAGTTGGAGATGTTCTTATAAATGTATTTGATTGTACTGGTGCTTTTATTGCTGGTTATTCGACTAATGCTCAAGGTCAGCTACAAGATGAATTGATTTTAGGGCAGCAATACTATTTCCAAGTAGTTGCACCTCAAGATTTCGAAATTATTCTGGGAGGTGATATTACAAATTCTAATGGTCCAGGTACTACTGACTGTCTGATCCTCGATAGCAGTGGTTTTAATATTACAGTAGGTTTAAACGCTACTGCTCCACCGCCAACGGATGATAAAGATCAAATAGATGTTTATGTTTTTGAAGATCTGAATCAGGATGGTTTAATTGATACTAATGAACTTTTAATCGAAGGTGTTGCTGTAGAAATTTTTGAATGTAACGGCACTTTAGTGAGTACTCATGTTACTAATATATTTGGTACAATTTGGAATAGTGAATTAGATGAAGGCGACTACTATATCAGAGTTGCGCTTCCCTCTGGTTTTGAATTTATACAAGGTGCTTTTATAGATAATGTAAATGGACCCAATACAACAAGTTGTTATAACACAGCTCCAATAGGTTATTCTTTGTTTATCGGTCTTGTGAGATCTTCTGAAATGGCAGCCATAGAAACTAATGTTTGGATGGATTCAAATCAGAATGGTATACGAGAGGCAAGTGACAGTGATTTAGAAAATATATCTGTCGTTTTAAGAGATATGAATGACAACATTATGATGTCACAGATTACGGATTCGGAAGGTGATGCCATGTTTATAAATGTTCTACCAGGACAATATAGGGTAGAAATAATGGACCCAGATCCATTACTCGTCCCAACTATTTTCGGTGCAGCCGCAGAAGATATAGATTCTGATTTGTTAAATGAAAACGGGCGTTATATCTCAGATATGATTACCGTTCAGGCCAACGAATTTAATGAAGATACGGATCTTGGATTAATAGAGGTTATAGTTCCATCAGGAGATATTAGAGGTAATGTTTGGTTAGATAGTGATGGTTCTTTAGATCGTAATAATGAATCTGGATTAGAAGGTGTTCAAGTTTTATTATTTGATTGTGAGGGTAACGAAGTAGCAAGAACACTAACAGATGATGATGGTAATTATTCATTCGCACCGATAGCTGCGGGTTCTTATTATATCCAAATTAATGGTATAGATAATTTATCATTCGGAATTGGAGGTGATTCCAATTTTGATAACAGCAATGGTGAAGGGACAAGTGAGTGCTTTAGGTTGACTCCAGGTGAGACAATGATCTATAATTTTGCTTTTCTCCCTACTTTTTCTTCAATCGGAAATTTTGTTTGGTTTGATGAAAATAGCAATGGTGTTCAGGATAATTCAGAAACTGGCTTAGCCGATATTGAATTGAATTTATTGGATGCTTCTGGGGCTGTTGTTGGTACGGAGATTACAAGTCCTGAAGGTTTGTATCGCTTTGAGAATGTACGTCCAGGGCAATACTCCATTGAGATTACAAATGCAAAGGATTATCAAGCAACTACTTACCAAGGAAGTGATGTAGATACGGATTCGGATCTTTTAGAAGATGGTTCACTAACATCAAGAATTATAGATGTAGTAGCAGGTCAAGAATATAACAATATAGACTTTGGACTAATAAGAGAAGATGTTGCGCCAACAGGAGCATTAGGCGGTATTGTGTTTGATGACCTAAATGACGACGGCGTGCTTAATGGCACTGATATAAGATTAGAGGGTGTCGAAGTAACCCTGTACAATGAAAGCAATGATATAGTCGGTACTACAAATACAGATGCATCTGGTGTTTATTCATTTACAGGACTCGCTGAAGGTTCTTATTATGTTCAGTTTGAACTATTGGGTACTTATGAATTTGTAGAACCCAATTTAACTATAGACGAATTATTTGATTCTGATGTTGTTAATGATGCTGGTGAAACCGATGTTTTCTTTTTATCAGATGGACAAATTTTGCAAGGTGTAAATGCAGGTATGCAAAAACTAGGTGGATGTATATCGGGTACGTATTGGAAAGATTTTAACCAGAATGGAATTATTGATGAGGTTCCAGGCAGTACAGCTAATCAAAATTTAAGACTAAATGATGAGGAAAGAATCGAAGATGCTTTAGTGACCCTTTTAAACCAAAACGGAGACATCGTAGCTGAAACGTCTACAAATCAAGATGGACAATATAGTTTCTGTAACATTTCTGCAGGCAACTATAGAGTTGCTTTCTCATTAATCGATGATTATATTTTCACAACGCCTAATACAGGTACAGATGAACTCATTGATTCTGATGTTACAAATCCTTCAAATGGTCAAACTGAAATATTTGAATTAATCGCAGGACAAGATGTGATAGGAATTAATGCAGGTGTCTTTGCAGCAATGGGGTCCATAAGTGGTTCTGTTTGGAATGACAATGATAGAAATGGTATGTTGACATCCGGCGAATTAGGAGTAGGAGGTATTACCATTAATTTACTTTCTAACAATACTATTATCACATCAGTTACAACAGATCAAAATGGTAATTATAGATTTGCTGATGTTGCTGCAGGGAATTATAACTTAGAAATAGATTATACCTCAAGTGCTACAGACTGGATGCTCACAACTGCTTTAGTGGGTGTTAATCCAGATATTTATTCACACTTTTTTATTCTAAATAATAGAACAGCTCAAATTGACCTAGGTTTTGGCGAAATAAGAGAAAATATAAATGCTGGTTTAGTAGAGCTTCAAGAAGAAATCACTGGTACAGTGTGGTTTGATGCCAATCAAAATGGTTTATTTGATAATGGCGAGTCTGGCTTAGAAGCCATGGAAATGCGATTGCTTAATAGCGATGGCAGTCTTAATGCAACTACCTCGACAGATGTGTCAGGCGCTTATTCATTTGTTGGGATGGATCCCGGAGATTATAGATTGGAGATTGTTTATTCTGATGCATACGATTTAACTATGGCTTTGGTCGGTGGAAATGCGAATCTATATTCTCATTTCTTTAAAATGAATAATCAAACACAATTAATCTCAGTTTCGACTAATGAGGTCGTCAATGAAATCAATGCAGGATTGATTAATAATGAGAATAGTGTAAGTGGTGTCATATGGTTCGATAGCGATCAGGATGGACTATTGTCCTCTCAAGAGCCAAGAATGGAAGGTGTTACCATCAACTTAACTGATCAAAATCAAACAGTTGTGACAACTACTGAAACTAATGGAAATGGAATGTATTTCATAGGTGGTTTCGATGATGGTACTTACTTTATTGAAGTTGAGTTAGACGATAGTTTTGATTTTACGACTGCTCTGGTAGGTGGAGATCCAACTATATATTCTCATGTATTCCAAACATTAGGAAGAACGGGGCAATTGGTATTCGCCAATAACGAATCTCGATTCAATATTAATGGCGGTTTAATTAATAGAAATAACACGCTTGTAGGCGGTACGGTTTGGTTTGATGAAAATGAAAATAATTCTTTAGATCCGACAGAAATAGGGATGGAATCTATTCTAGTAGAAATGTTTAGAATGGATGGAAGTTTGTATGAAAGTACACTTACTTCGGTAACAGGTTCCTATTTATTTGAAGACGTTACTCCAGATACATATTATCTCAGATTTGAGATGATTGATGATTATCAATTTGCTGCATTTAGGGCAGGAGGAGATACGGCTTTAGATTCAGAAGTAGCTGACCTAGTGGCTGGGACGACTACCCAGTTTGCTATTGGTTTGGGCCAACAGTTTGTCAACGTGCATGCAGGTTTTCAAAAGCAAGATGAACCAGTAATTACAAAAACTATAATTAATGGTTTTGTTTGGGAAGATATAGATGCCAGTGGTATTCGCGAATCATTGGAAAATGGATCCAATAACGTTGGTGTAAGGTTGCTAGATAATAACGACGTGTTAATTGCGACAGTAAGTACAGGTCCAAATCCAGATACGGGTATAGATGGATATTTTGAATTTACGGATGTAGATCCTGGTGATTATTATATCTCGTTTGCTTTAGATACGAATGCAGAAATTACGCAAACGGGACAGGAATCAAGTCTAACTTCAAAATTCCAAACTGATATTTTCAATATTAATGGTCAGGCTACAGAAACGATGAATGCGGGTTTCTATTACTTCGCAACAATTGGCGATTATGTATGGTGGGATAGAAATGAAGACGGTATTCAGGATGCGGATGAAGGTGGATATGAAGGTTACTTCGTGAAATTATATAATGAGAGTGGCAATCAAATTGGCTTTACTTTTTCTGATGCTCAAGGTTTTTACAACTTCGGAAATCTACAGCCAGGTCAATATTATGTGCAAGTAGATTTTCAATTAGGCATTTCATTCGCACCAGGACTAAATGGTAATATTCTTAATGATTCAAATATTGATGGATCGAATGGGATTGGAACCAGTGGTACTATCACCTTGATGAGTGGTCAGAACGACAGTACAATAGATATAGGTTTGGTTGTGGCTCCTGCAAGTATTGGTGATTTTGTATGGTCTGATTTAAATGCTAACGGTATTCAAGATGCGGACGAACCAGGCATCAATGATGTTGACGTTCGATTATATAATGCTTCTGGTGATTTGGTTAGGACTGCAACTACAGCAACAATAGATGGGCAAGACGGACAGTATTTAATTGAAGAGATTGCTCCTGGTAATTATTATGTGCAGTTTGTTTTTCCTCAAGAATTTAATATCACAGCAGCTGATCAAGGCGGCAATGATGCTTTGGATTCTGATGTCGACAACTCTCAAGGTTTTGGGACAACAAGTATATTCCAACTTTCTGCGGGCGAAAGTGATTTAGATATTGATTTAGGTTTACAATCAGAAGCGGAGGTGTTTACTATAGGAGATAAAGTATGGCATGATAGAAATCTTGATGGCACTTTTGATTCTAATGAGCCTGGTGTTGCAGATGTCGTAGTTACTTTGTTTAGAGATAATAGTGAATTCATTGCTTCTACTGTTACGAATAATCAAGGAGAGTATGGTTTTATTGATATTCCAGCGGGAGACTATGTAATACATTTTGCCGCACCTAATAATTTCACATTTACCGATATAAATGCAGGAGGTGAAGATGAGGATAGCGACGTTAATCCATCTGGATCTACTGATGTGTTCTCTTATGATGGTCAATCAGATTTATTGAATATAGACGCAGGGCTTGTTCGACCTGGTAATATTATAGGTGGACTAGTTTGGTGGGATCAAAATGAGGATGGTTTGTACTCTAATGATGAAGATGTTATGCATGACGCTACAGTTTGGTTGTTAGCAAGTAATTTGCTTTTACTCGATGAAACAAAAACTGACGCTGCGGGAAGATATGTGTTTGAAAATATTCCTAATGGTCCCTATATCATTCAGTTTGCCTCTGAGCCTAGTATGACTTTTACAGTGAATAATGTTGGAAGTGATCCAACGATAAATTCAGATGCAGATTCAGATGGATATAGTCGAATTTTAAACTTAACAGGTCAGACTGTGGAGCGTCATATTGATGCAGGATTAGTGAATTTTAAAGCTCCAGGAATTTCGAACGTATATCCAAATCCTGTATTTACTACAGAAATCGAATTAGAAACTTTCGTATATAGAGATGGACTTAAAACTTCTTATCAGATTATAGACCAATTTGGTCAAGTCATATTTGCTTCAAAAGAATCGGAGGAGCAAAACAAAGGAGAATACCATCAAAGAATAATTATACCAGAAGAATTAAATGGCCAATATTACCTGAGGGTAAAAGTGGGACATCGAGATGATGTCCACAAGTTGGTTATTCTTAGACGATAAAATATTTGAGTAAGTTGAGATAACCCCATGTCAATTAAATTGCATGGGGTTTTTTATTTTTTATGCACAATGTGTATTCATTGCTTCAATCAAATTGTCTGCAATCATTTGAGCGGATCTACCTTCAATATGATGTCTTTCGATCATGTGCACCAATTGCCCATTTTTAAATAGCGCAATTGATGGAGACGATGGTGGATAGGGTAGTAAAAAATCTCTGGCTCTTTCAGTAGCAGCTTTATCAACGCCAGCAAAAACAGTTACCGCATGATCCGGCTTACTTGCGTTGTGAAGCGCAAACTTCGCAGCTGGTCTGGCATTTCCAGCAGCACAGCCACAAACGGAATTGACTACCAATAATACAGTTCCTTCTTTTTTATTTAAAACCTCATCTACAGATTCAACACTCGTTAAGGATTCAAATCCAAAATCTGTTAAATCTTTTGCCATAGGCGTGGTTAATTCGATTGGATACATATTCAGTTTTTAATTGAAATTTTAAAATTTGACACGATAATACTAACAATTTCAATGAGTCAAAAGATTTCGTTTCCCTCGATTTTTTTTTTGAACTTTTGGACGCTACATGAGGGATTTTGTAAATTTTGACATATTGTCCTCAATAATGCTATAATAATCGAATATTAGTAGATAAAACAAAGGAAGTTTCTTTGTTTTGTGGTCTAAATGATACATCTCAAATCAAAACTCAAATTAATGAGCTTACATTGTATATGGATCAATATATAATTCTTTATTTTAATATGTGTTTTAATTAAATTTGAGCGTGCTAAAGTCATCAAAATGATAGATATGCGAAAGAATTTATATTGGTCTATTTTAATGAGTCTTGTCATTTACGCCTCTTGCACAAGAGATGTAGCCCCAGAAATTACATGCGAAGGCGTTGCTAGTTACGATACAAATATCAAAACAGTCATTGAAACCAATTGCTCTTATTCTGGTTGCCATGATGGTTCTCCTGGTGTGCCAGGCGTTTATCTAGATTTTGATGGTATCGAGCCATCTTTAAACGATGGTACTTTCGAAGAGCGCGTGGCCAATAGATCGGATATGCCTCCTTCATATGCAACGGGACCTACGACATTAACACAAGAAGAATTAGATTTAATTATTTGTTGGATAAGTGAGGGCTATCCCGAAAACTAATATCAAAGAATGAAACATTGTATTTTATTGTGCTGTCTTATCTTTCCTTTTGTTTTAAAATCTCAAGATAAGATACACCAGACTTTCAAAGACACAAGAGTAATTAATTCTCATTCTGTCGAAACATTGCGTAAAGGCATTTTAGATTTTAGAGTCGCTCACAGATTCGGTGATATAGCGGGAGAAGCAGGCGGATGGCCAACTTTCTACGGTTTGGAATCTGCTAGTGATGTACTCATAGGATTTGATTATGGTTTATCTGATAACCTTATGGTGGGTATTAGTCGTTCTAAAGGAGCAGGACCTTTAAGTCAAAATATTAATGCCTTTTTTAAGTATCGAATTATGAGGCAAAGTGAAGGTGGAAGAAATCCTTTTAGTGTTGCGGTGTTAGGATTGGGTTCTTATTCTACAATGCAACAATGTAATACACCAGGTTTACTTTGCTTTTTTGAAAAAGGTGCTCATAGATTTAGTTATAATTTACAAGCATTGGTAGCATCCAAGGTAACCAACAGATTGGCCGTGCAAGGTATATTGTCCTGGACTTACAGAAACAATGTAGAATTTAATGATCAAAATGATCTGCCTAGTGTTGGACTAGTTTTAAAGTATCAATTTTCAAAAGTATTTAGTCTGATTGTAGATGGGACCTTTATTTTCTCTGAATTTAGAAATAATGAATTGGGTCCTGATGGTGAAAAGGAATATTATAATCCATTAGGTATTGGTTTTGAATGGGAAACTGGTGGTGGCCATGTTTTTCAAATTAATTTAACCAACGCGAGAGGTTTAATAGAAACAGACTATATCCCTTATACAACTTCTAATTGGGGTGCTGGTGAATATAGACTTGGATTTACTATATCAAGACAGTTTAAATTATGATTACTGCATTTAAGAAATACTACATATTTGTTTTTGCTGTCATTTTTATTGTCGGTGCTTCATTGATTATACCAGAGCAAGAGCGTATCATATCTAATGACGATAGACTGATAAAAGTCATTGAGTCTCTGGGCGGTGATGTCCCGGATCATTTCCCAAATACCAGCATATTCGGAGTCTCTGCGAAAAGAGGAAAATCATTAGTTGTTGATGGAATCAGCACTAAACCTGGAGGAGGTAAAACCAAAAAACAAAGTAAGCACTTTGTGTGTACTTCATGTCATAATCTAGAAAGAGAGGATCCCGATTTAAGATTTCCTGATCCGCAAGCTAGATTAGAATATACCAACGCTAAAGGCATGCCTTTCTTACAAGGGACGAGTTTGTATGGAGCGGTTAACAGAGAGGAGTTTTACAATGATGATTATTATAAGAAGTATGGCGATCTAGTTATTGCTGCTAGAAATAATATCAGGGAAGCTATTCAGTTATGTGCTGTTGAATGTGCTCAAGGTAGAAAATTAAAAGATTGGGAATTAGAATCAGTATTGGCTTATCTATGGACTATTGATTTAAAAGTGTCTGATTTAAATTTAGATGATGCACAATTAGATTTTATTGACGGAGCTTTAAAATCATCTACTCAACGAGATTCTGCACTCAACTTAATCAACTCAAGATATTTGAAAAGATCACCTGCGCATTTTGGTACCGCTGAAGATTCTCGAATGAAATCAAAAGAATTAGTCGGTAATCCTGATAATGGCAAATTAGTTTATGATAACTCTTGCTTACATTGTCATCAAGATAGAAGGTATTCTTATTTCAATTTAGATGACTGCGATTTGACGTTTAAGTATTTAAAAAAGAAGTCAGGTACCTATGGGGATCATTCTATTTACCAAGCTGTCAGATATGGTATCCATTCTATTTCAGGTAGAAGATCCTACATGCCACAATATCCGCTAGAGAAGTTGAGTGAACAACAGTTGCTTGATTTGAAATCTTATATAGATCAAAGAGCGGAGTAGGGTTTTGGATTTTTGAAATGAGTAATTGGAAGTTTGTAGTTGATTTGGTTCGAGCCACGGTTTTGTTTTGTCAATGTACTGATAAGGGAAACATTGATTATTAATTTTTAATTATTCATTATTAATTAGCTTGCCATAATTGAAATAACATCAGACCTGTCAATATTGATTTTAAAGTTTTTCTTAGACATAGGCTTTAATTGAATAGAAATATACTAAAAAAACTGTCTGAGTTTTTAGACCTTTGAATCTGATAAGTAATTGCCATAAGAAATTTCCTACACAAGCTAGACCGTATATCCAAAGAACAACCACTATTTGGTATGTTGGTTTATGGTATACTCGGATTTTTAAGACCAGCAGTTTATGTGTTTTTGTGGCCTTTTTATATGAGTGTATTTACGGTCGAAGAAAACGGCTTGTATTATTTAATGATTGCAGTCGCGGGTGTGGCTATGTTGGTTATAGGTTTAAGGCTTTCCTCAGCGATGCTTACTTATTATTATAATTACTATCAAGACCAAGAAACACTCAGAGATTATCTTAGAAGTAGTTTCAGTACCAGCATTATTCTTTCTGTTCTCTTTTTGATTGTTTTATACTTTATTGGTCCGTCTTTGTTTGATTATGTTTTTCAATCTGATGAGATTCAGTTTTATCCATATGGTTTTACTGTTTGTATATATGCGGCACTGACTGAGATCAATATGAATTATTATATATATCTCAGAAATGAAAAAAGCCTGGGTAAGTATGCCTTTGTAGTAGTCTTTCAAACAGTAGCGGTTATTCTATTTCAGATATTGTTCATCTGCTACTATGGCATGGGCGTACAAGGCGCCTTGTTAGGAATGACCTTGGGGTGGGTGCTGTTGACTTTAGTGATCATCTTTATGGAAAGAGATATTTTGACCTTAAGGCCAAATCTTGAACTAGTAAAACCTGCTTTAAAGTTTAGTATCGCTTTATTGCCTTATTTGATTATTTATTGGTTGCTCATTGAAGGTGGTAAGTTCTTCCTTGAATCTAAAGGAGATCTTGCTTTGGTAGGGGTATTTGCTAATCTCATGGTACTTACACGATTTATAATTTTAGGTGTAGAGGCTATCATAAATGGGATTCGTCCATTTTTATTTGAGCAATTTTCTAAAGGTTCCAAAAGGAATGATGCGCAAGTAAGTTTGTTAACAAAAATGATTATTAATGTACCATTATTGGCTATACCATTCGTCATACTCGTTGGGACAAATGTGCATTTCTTTACAAGTAACGAAGCTTTTTACGCAATCAATCAATACATTACTTTAGCGTCATTTGTTGTTTTTGTCTTTGTTTATATCAAGCTTTTCTATCAGCAGCTCATTTTTATCAAAAAGAGTGGATTGATCACTTTATTGTCTTTTGCAGCGGTCGTGGCATTGATTGGGTTTTTTATACTTTGGATTCCTAAATATCAGATTAATGGCGTCTTGTATGCCACTTTAGTTGGCAATGCCATTTTGGCTTTACTATTCTTCGTATCTGCTCAAAAATTGGCTCCAGTTAAATATGAGTTGAGGTCTATATTGTTTGTTCCGTTAATAACATTCATCTGTATATTTTCCTTAGAGTATTTCTTATTAGAAAGTGGTTACAGCTATGCTAACTACGGTTGGATTCAATTTTTCATTATCAGTATTTTGTTATTATTACTGAATTTTAAAAACTTCAAAGAGTATAGATTGTTATTCATCAAAAGTAAGTCCTAGTCTATGTCATTAAAGGTAAAACGTGAAGCAGAAGCGACCATTCCAACGGATTGGGGAGATTTTAAGATGATTGCCTATCAATCTGAAACTTCTGATTACACACCAGATTTGGCATTAGTTCATCCAGATTTAAATACGGATTCTGTTATACCAGTACGGATTCATTCTGAGTGTTTAACAGGAGATTTGTTCCATTCGCAGAAGTGTGATTGCGGCCCTCAATTAATGACTGCTTTAGATTATGTTTCTAAAAATAAAGGTGTTCTAATTTACTTAAGACAAGAAGGTCGAGGCATTGGTCTGATTAATAAATTAAAGGCCTATAATAAGCAAGCCGAAGGGTTGGATACAATTCAGGCCAACCATGCTTTAGGTTTTAAAAATGATTATCGCCAATATGATAAAGCTGTAGAAATTTTAAAAGAACTAGAGATTTCAAGAATTCAATTGTTAACTAACAATCCCGAAAAAATTGAAGCACTTGAGAAAGCTAATATTGAATTGGTTGAAAGAATTCCTTTAGAGATCGAAGCCAATGAAAATAATAAAGGTTATTTGATGACCAAAAAGAATGCACTTGGTCATATTTTAAGTATCGAGTAATCACTGCGCCTATACTTAAAGAATTGGTGGCTATATCCTCTCTTTTTCTAAACTAAAGATTAACCCGCATCCAATATTGTTTTATTAACGGTTTGAACTTTCGTGATTTGAAATAAGCAATTGTATCAGGTTCTCCCTGATCTATATTAATCAATTTATAATCAGGATATATCTCAGATAAGTGTCCAAAGAGTGCATCTCCAAATTTGTCTAATTGATTGTTATAGACGCCAAATTGGAGTACTTGTTTATTGCTTTTCTTAATTACAACGTAGCCCTTCAGTTTACTATCCTTCTTTAAATCATAAATGGCAAATTCGCTTCTTCCAGCATTGATAGTATTGTTCATTTGCTCCCAATAGAGCTTATGGAATTTATAATCCTTATATTTTTTGAGATTGTTGACCCTTGATAATTTAAATTGGAATTCTTTATTAGGTTGAATAACTTTTCCGAAGTAGCCGTTTATTTTTCGGTCAATGTTGAATCCTACACTTTTATAAGCTTTTATGGCTTTTGTATTGTCCTGAATGACTTCTAGATAACCTGACTCTACTTTGTTCTTTTTTAAAATCGGTCTGGCGTAATCATAAATTTGTTTGACAATTCTTTTTCCTCGATGCTTAGGCACAACACCCGTGCCCATATTGAAAAAAGATTTTTGTCCATCCCAGTTATCAATTCCATGTAATACAAATCCAACTAATTTATTTCTGAAAAAATAACCAAATGATAAAGAATAATCAATGCGCGCTAATCGCCATCTTATTTTCCAATAATCATAAGGCGCTACCATTTTTATTGCATAATCAGAAAAAGCTAAATGCAAAGTATCTACAATCTCTTTGTGCTGAACACCTTTTAGGTTTTTTATCATTGATATTAGTTGAGATTGGATTTAAAAAGATTGTTTTTTATCTTCTTCTTTTAAGGCGTTCTAATTGCTTTTTATAAAACTCATAGTGCCCTTTTTCTCTTAGGAAATCCTCTAACTTTCCGATTAACTCATTGTCCTCAGTTTCTTTAAGGTTGTGTAAAATCTCGGTAAGGTCATCTCCTAAAATACTTCGTTTTCTTAAATAATAAGACCAATAAATGAGACTAGCAATAAGGAAAAATCCAACGATAGAAAATATGATAGCATTTTGACGTAATAAAGAAAGTATGCCTGGAATCGGTTCAGTTATATCAATATTTTTTTGGACTTCAGATGCTAGGGAAATAATACTATCTCTTAATTCTCTGCTTAAGAGCTCTGTACTCATCTTATGAGAGAGTGTATTTAATTCAATATCAGCTAAAGCATTATTCACGAAATTTGAAACACTATCCTGTAGGTTATTGGATAGAGCTTTTTGAAAACTTTCATCTAAGGACGCAATGTCATCATTTACATTGTACATGACCCCGTCGATGCTTGTATTTAGCTGCCTTTCTAATTCTGATATTGTGCGTTTTAAATCTGCTTCGGTTTGGAGGACAGTTGAACTTAATAATTCTTTGAGTTTTGCTTCAACCTCCTTGTTGATTAAATTTTCGACTACTCCTTCCGAAAATTTCTTTCCCGGAGTTTTAGTATCTAGATTATTGAATACTTTATTTAGTTCCTTTTCTAAATGAGCACTAATATTGGCACTCAATTTTTGGATGTTTTCATCAGAGGACGGAGAAGCGGTACCATCAAAAGCGCCTTCGATAGCACTCTTGGCAATTTGCCTTATTTTTTCTTCACTACTTAACTCGTTAATTTGATCTGAAACCTCAGCTGCAGTTTTTGAGGCAAACCTTTTATGTTGAAACATTAAACATGAACTACAACACATTATGTAAAGAGTAATTAATGTGATGTGCTTAATGGATAATCGCTGTTTCATATAATAAATTTAGCTAATATCTCCATGAATTAGTACCATTTGACTTTCAAAATGTTGCTTTAGCTTTTTAGGTTATTATTTCAAAATTAGGGCAGGGAATAGAGGTATGGCCTATGCTATGACGAGGCATTTTAACGAAGAGGCTGGAGACATAATCCAATGTATATGTGGCGTTTTGATAGTTAAGGGGTGTGATTTTGAAATATCAGGTTTATGGTAAAGTAGCTATTTTAGGAGTTAATAGGCTGAAGATATCTCCAGAATCATATACTACTCAGAACAAAACACTTGTTAGAAAAATAACAACACTTAATATAGAGCAAATACAAGCTATCTTATTTAGCGATAGTATTATATCAAAATCACGTTTATGAAATCTATACAATTTCTTTTCACCATTTCCATTATTCTCTTTTCCTATTCTTGTAAGGAAACCCCAAGTGTAACCAGCTCAGATTCTGAAGGAGCAAAGTACATTCAAAGTCATTCTGCATCCAATATAAATTTTGATGAGACCATTTTTGTAAAATTTTGGGGTCTCAATAGCTCTTCAGTTATGGATGAAGAAATTGTCGATAATACGATTATAAAGATATCTCCTCAAGTATCAGGTGATTTCTATAGAGATCGTAATAAAATAATTTTCAAAAATAAAGCCCCTCTCGAGTATAATCAGAAGTACCAAATTGTAGTGGATCTCAACAATTTATTTCCTGACGAAAAGGATAATATCCATCCCTATGTTTTAAATCTTACAACAAAACCTTTCTATTTCCATGTTACTGAAAGGCCACTTCGTATGAATTTTGAAAGTGAGCCCAATAAGATCAGATTGGATTTGAATATCGAAACAAACAAGTCGCTTACATTATCTGATTTAGAAAATATATTCAATATTGAATTAGATAATAAACCTCTTTCATTTATTAATTTAAATAAATCAGGAAGGAAAAATTATCTACTTCAGGTTGAGGCATTTGAGAAAATAAATAAAGAGCAAACGGTTAATATCTCATGGCAAATAAAAGAAGGTGGTCAAGCTATAAAAGATAAGACAACTATAACTATTCCTTCAAAAGGTGACTTCAGTATATATGATGTACAGTTATTGGAGGGTGAAAACAATAAGCATATCAAAGTGGTCTTCTCTGATTTGGTGGGTGATCAAAAGTTTGATGGTCTAGTAAGTATAGAAGACTATAAAGGCACATACAAGTTCTCGAGAAATAATAACATACTTGATATATATCTAAATCAATTTTTAGCAGGCACCAAGAAAATTATTATAAATAAAAATATAATAAACAATCAAGGAAAGACTCTAACTAAGGATTCAGAATTTAATGTATTGTTTACTGAAGAAAAGCCTGCTGTAAGATCTTTAGTTAACGGAAATATAGTGTCCAATAACCGCTCGGTTCAATTTCCTTTTGAAGCGATTTCTTTAGATACTATTGAGATTCAAGTGTTCAAAATATTTGCGAATAATGTTCCGCAGTATTTAAGGTATGGTAATTTAAGTAATCTAAACGCTGATCAATATTTAGGTCGAGTCATTCACAATCAAAAAATTGCTCTTGAAGATATTTCTCCAACTTCAAATAAAAACCAATGGGTGAGATACGCATTGGATATTTCAAAAATGACAGCATTAGATCCTGGAGCAATTTATCAAGTTCAAATCGGATATAAAGCTTCATATGCCAATTATACCTGTTCTGAAAACACCAATGATCAAAGAGCGAGTGCATTTGATTTTAATAATTTTTACTACGATTACAATTATAATAATCGTAACAATCCATGCTATAGAGAGTATTATCAAAGAGATAAATTTTTGTTCAGGAATTTAATGGCTTCAGACTTAGGGCTTATTGTAAAGAAGTCAGATAATAAAGTTCATGTTTATACGAATAAGTTGTCAAGCGCTCAGCCAACAAGTGCAGATTTAAAATTGTATGATCAGCAAAATCAACTATTAACATCTTTATCTACAAATAGCAATGGTATAGCAACTGCAGAAACAGAAAGACCTGTCATGTTTGCCATTGCGCAGGATGGCAATAACTATGCGTATCTAAATCTAAAAGATAATCAAAGTAATAGCCTTTCTGAGTTTGATGTCAATGGCGTAAAAATAAAAGATGGAATTAATGGATTCCTTTTCGGAGAAAGATCAGTTTGGCGGCCAGGGGATACAATGCATTTGACCTTTATGCTATTTGATCGACAACAAAAAATTGACCCCAATCATCCTGTAAAGTTAGATGTTAAAAATAGTAAAGGACAGCCTTGTTATGGTAAAGTAAATATCACAAATAAAGACGGCATCTATGTTTTTCATGTGCCAACCAATCCTTCTGATCCAACAGGAAATTGGGTGGCTAATGTCCAAGTGGGTAATTATAAACTCCGAAAAAATTTGAAAGTTGAAACCATCAAACCCAATAGAATAAAAATCGATTATGAAGTAGGTGACCTTATTGATATAGCCGCTAGTGAAAAACTAAAACTCAATGCAAAGTGGCTACATGGTGCACCCGCGAGTAATTTAAAAGCCGATGTGCAAGCTCAGTATATGTTAGATAACTCTGGATTCAAAGGGTATGATGATTTTGAATTTGTCGATCCTGCCAGAAAGATTAACAGCACGATGAATAAAGTTTATAGTGGAACATTGGATGTTGAAGGTAACCAAACGATAGCTTTAAAACTGGATAAAAAGTTTCTAGCACCAGGAAAATTAAAATCGACTATAAGAACAAAAGTTTATGAAAAGTCTGGCAATTATAGCGAAGATTTTACATCAGTAAATATTAATCCTTACAATAGCTATGTTGGTGTGCATGTTCCAAAATCAAGATGGGGTATGCCTTATATAAATGTTGATAAGAAGGAAAAAATCAACATAATTTCACTTATGCCAAATGGTGAAATTGCTGCAAATAGAAATTTAACTGTAGGACTATATCAGGCGGATTGGTATTGGTGGTATAATCGATCTAATAATGATATTTACAAATTTAACTCTATGGATCATAGAGAGTCTTTGCATACTATTCAAATTAAAACAAATGAAAAAGGTCAAGCAACATATAATCCAAAATTAAATGGATATGGTCGATACTTAATTCGAGTTTGTGATATAGAAAGCGGTCATTGTACGGGTCAATTATTTAGAACAAGTAGATATTCTTATTCAAATAAAGAAGAAGGGGCTGTTGCTGTGCTTAATATGAAAACTGATAAAAAAGAGTATGCAGTAGGCGAAACTATGCAGTTGGAGCTGCCGACTGGAAAGAATGCTCAAGTTTTAATTTCCATTGAAAATGGCGAAGGCGTCATTGAATCTTTTTGGAAAGAAGCCAGTAGCGATTTATTGAAGGTTCCAATAAAGATAGGGCCAGAGATGACCCCAAATATATATGTGCATGCAACTATGCTGCAATCTGCGGAAAAAAATAATGATCTGCCTATCAGAATGTATGGTATTCAAAATGTCAAAGTAGTTGATAAGGCCACTGTATTGAAACCAGTTATTACAACTAAAGAGACATTCAAGCCGAATACCTCAGCCAACATTTCGGTCTCTGAGAAAGATGGAAAAGATATGTCTTATGTATTGGCCGTAGTAGATGAAGGATTATTAGATATTACCAATTTTAAAACACCTGATCCTTGGTCTCATTTTTATGCGAAGCAGACTTTAGGCGTTAAAACTTGGGATTTATATGATCTGGTTCTAAATAAATTTGGTGAGCAGATAGAGCGTATTATAAGCATTGGAGGTGATGCTGAAAGTGCTAGTGATACAAAAAGTCCTTCTGCAAATCGTTTTAAATCTGTGGTAAAATATCTAGGACCTTTTACGCTCGCATCAGGAGAAAATAAATTGCATTCCATTGATTTACCAAATTATGTAGGTAGTGTAAGAGTAATGGTAATTTCTAAGAAGGCTGATGCATTTGGCTATGCAGAAAAGAATGTACCTGTGAAGGATCCATTAATGTTATTGACAACACTGCCTAGAGTGTTGGCACCTAACGAATCGCTTTATCTACCAGTAAATGTATTTGCGTATAAAGATGATATTAAGAATGCCGAAATTTCATTAGGAACTAGTGATTTAATAAATACGCAGAATGAAACAAGTGCTAATTTGAAATTCGAACGACCAGGTGATAAACTGCATAATTTTAAAATTTCAACTGGTTCAGATATTGGCATTGCTGAAATAGAAGTAAATGCTCAATCAGGAAATTATAAAGCCTTTGAAAAAACGGAAATTGATGTGCGCAATCCTAGCCCATCCATCACAAAGGTCGAATCAAGATTATTAGACAAGGATGGTGTCGTAGAGTTTGACTTTGAAAATATTGGAGTGTCTGGCACCAATAAGGCATATGTTGAAGTAAGCCAATTCCCAGATTTCAATTTACAAAAGCGATTGTCTTACTTAATTAAATATCCATATGGTTGTGTGGAGCAAACCACTTCATCTGTTTTTCCACAATTGTATTTGAGTAATATAAGTTCAAATTCTATTTTGGATGAAAATGAGATTTCAGAAAATATAAAAGCAGGCATTCGACGCTTGATTTCATTTCAAAGATTTGATGGGGGATTAAGTTATTGGCCTGGATCGCGGTATCATAATACATGGGGTACAACCTATGCGGGGCACTTTATGCTTGAGGCCAAAAGGCTAGGTTATTTTGTGCCTGATAGTTTTATTGATGATTGGGTGGTCTTTCAAAAAGAACAAGCTAAAAAATATAATTATAGAGCTAAGCGATATTCTGAGTTAGAACAAGCTTATCGACTTTTCACTTTGGCTCTAGCTGGACATGCTGATTTGGGAAGTATGAATAATTTAAGGGTTCAGAAAAATATTCAGAACAGTACAAGTTTCCTTTTAGCAGCAAGTTATGCACTGATTAATCAATCGGAAGTAGCTAATGAATTGATTAATGGTGTTATGTATGAAATTGAAGATTATAAAGAATTGGGATACACCTATGGTTCACGTCTCAGAGATAGGGCTTTAATTTTATACTGTTTAAATATTATCGGAGAATCGACTGAGGGATATGAATTGGCTATAGATATAGCCAAAGAGTTATCATCAAAAGAATGGTACAGTACGCAAACCACCGCAGTTTCTCTAATGGCGCTGAGCGATTTCTTAGAAGATTATAAAACAACAGAGCTCAATTATAAAATCAAAATTGATGATGCGCAACGCGTAAATATTCAAGAATCTGAAATCTTACGTAATCATTATGTGGGTATGAAAAAATCCTTAACGCATAAGGTCGAAGTGACTAACACATCAAATGGGCCTTTATATGTAAGGTTGGTAAATGAAGGCAAACCTTTGCCCAAACCAACACCTTCCTTTGAAAACGGTATTTCTTTGAGCGTCAAGTATTATGACTTAAGTGGTAATGCATTAGATCATAAGACATTAAAACAAGGAACTGATTTTAAAGCTGTAGTTAAAGTTAAGAATATCAGTGACCGAAGAATGGAATACGAAGAGCTAGCCTTAAATCATAGTTTGCCTTCAGGTTGGGAAATTCAAAACCTACGTTTAGGGGAGGTCAATACAAACGAAAATTCTGAATATGATTTTCAAGATGTTAGAGATGCAAGTATTTATACTTTTTTTGATTTAGGGGCAGGGGAGACTAAAGTGTTTACAAGCTATCTGACGGCCACTTATGCGGGTAAGTTTTATTTACCAAATATCTCTTGCGAAGCTATGTATGATAAATCAATTAGTGCAAGTGAGCAAGGTGCTTGGATTGAGGTGAGATAATAAATGCTAAGCTATGAGAGATTTATTTTATAAAATATTGATTTCTGCATGTTTGATTTTAGTTGTGTGGATAGCCTTGCCTATAAAGGAGTCATTGCGAAATGCGCCTTTCAGTTTTGTCCTTTTTGATAAAGATCATTATTTGCTTGGAGCAAGGATTGCCTCGGATCAACAATGGCGCTTTCCAGAATTGGATAGTGTTCCTTATAAATTTGAGAAGGCAATCACTTTGTTTGAAGATGAAGATTTTTATAATCATCCAGGCATTGATTGTAAAGCAGTCGCTAGAGCTATTTATCAAAATTATAAATCAGGTGAAATAAAAAGTGGAGCAAGCACTATAACCATGCAGTTGATGCGGTTAAATTTTCCAAAAGCAAAAAGGAGCTATAGTCAAAAAATTAAAGAGTCTGTTTTAGCATTCAAAAAAGAATTTCACTCTTCTAAAAAACAGATATTAAAAGAATATTGTAGCCATGCGCCATTTGGTGGGAATGTAGTTGGATTGGAAACCGCCTCTTGGCGATATTTCCGTAAGTCACCCAACCAATTAAGCTGGGCTGAAACTGCTATGTTAGCTGTTTTGCCAAATGCACCTGCACTTATTCATCCTGGCAGGAATAGAGATATACTCAAGAAAAAAAGAGATCGATTGCTCCGTAAGCTAAATGAAAAAGGATGGATAGATGCTGTCGAATTAAAATTGTCTTTGTTAGAAGAAATAAGTCCTAGACCTGATCCACTCGAAAATTTAGCACCTCATTTTTTATCTCGAGTAAAAAATAAATCGAAGGAGTTTAAATTTTATTCGACACTTGATGTACAAATCCAAAAAGAAAGTATTGAGATTTTAAATGCAAATGCACAAGCAAATAGGGAAAAAGAAATTTTAAATGCAGCTGCTATAATTATTGATAATCGAACAAAGAAGGTGCTCGCTTATGTTGGTAATACAGATGGTCATGAAGCTGAGAATTATAATGATATGATTATGGCACCAAGAAGCTCTGGAAGTATTTTGAAGCCATTGCTGTATGGCCTTGCCCTTCAAGATGGTATGATTGCGCCTAAGCAATTAGCGCCTGATGTCCCTATGTCTTTCAATGGGTACTCTCCAAAGAATTTTAATAAAAAATTTCATGGAGCGATTCCATATGATCAAGTTATAAGTAAGTCATTGAATGTGCCTTCTGTAGATTTACTTTCAGCGTATAATCATCAAAGGTTTTTAGAGGATTTAAAAAGTATGGGTTTGGGTACTTTAGATAAGTCTGCAGACCATTATGGTTTATCTTTGATTTTAGGAGGTGGCGAGGTGCGGCTTTGGGATATTGCTAATGTGTATGCGTCATTAGCGAGTGTGTTAAACATTTATCTTGGAAAAAGCTCAAGATATCCAATAAGCGTTTTCGAAAGTCCAATAATGGAGTGGGGTAAAAGTAAGACACAGAAGATGACCCATGTAAATCCTAAGCTAGCTGCAGGTTCAATTTATGCCATGTTTAAAGCAATGGAAAAGCTTCAAAGACCTGATCGTTATGGGTCTTGGAAGCAGTTTTCAAGTTCAGGTAGTGTTTATTGGAAGACGGGTACTTCTTTTGGGTTCAAAGACGCATGGGCTGTTGGTGTAACACCCGACTATACAGTTGCTACTTGGGTAGGGAATAGTAGTGGAGAAGGACGACCAGATATATTAGGTGTAAAGGTAGCGGGCGTATTGATGTTTGATATTTTTGGAATTTTAGGCACTGGAAAAGAATTTGATATCCCATACGACGATATGGTAGAAAAAAGTATTTGCGCCCATAGTGGACACTTGGCTGGTAAAAACTGCTCAGATCAAGAATTACAATTTATACCAAAATCTTCTGCTGGAAGTAAGGTATGTCCATATCATAAAAAAGCACAAGTGCATAAAATAAACGAGCGTTTGGTATTTAGGGATTGTTGTCCATCTGAATTTATCAATGATACAACACTATTTATTTTGCCACCAGATTGGGCTATGTATTATAAAATTAATAACCCTACATATGTAGATCCACCTGAAATAGATAATAATTGTTTAGACTACTCTAATCAATCGATGGCGCTTGACTTTATTTATCCTGATCGAAATCTGGAATTGGTTATTCCTAAGAATCTTGCTGGTCAAAGAGAGCGATGTGTTTTAAAGGCCAACCATAGTCAAACCACGAGCACCATCTTTTGGCACGTTAATGACACGTATCATGCAAAGACTAATGAGATTCATGAAATTTCTTTAAGTTTCGCCGAAGGTGAACATGTCGTCAGTATTCAAGATGAAAACGGAAATACGGTTTCAAGGAAAATATCAGTGAGATTAGGATCCTAATTTTAATACATTTGTTACATGCTTTCTATTCTCATTCCCATTTATAATTTTAATGTTGTTAAGCTTGTTGACAATCTTAAAAAACAATGTGATAAACTGAAGATAGAATATCAGATTTTATGTTTTGATGATATATCATTGCCAAAATATAAAGAAGCTAATAGTGTTTTGTCTGATTACTTTAATGTCAATTACACAAGCTTATCTGAAAAATTGGGTCGATCCCGTATTAGAAATTGGTTGATAAAATCTGCAGCCTATGATCATCTCCTCTTTCTTGACTGCGACTCTAAGGTGATTTCAAAATCATTTATTAAAAATTATCTAGATCAAAAGGACAAAGCAGATGTTTTAGTTGGTGGGCGAGTTTATTCCAAAAAGCCACCACGAGCAAAATCAAAACAATTGCATTGGTTATATGGATCAAAAAAAGAATCAAAAGCAGCTACCTATCGCAATAAATATCCATTACTCTATTTTCACTCCAATAACTTCTTAGCTAAGTCAAAGGTATTTAAGGGCTTAAAGTTTGATGAACATACACAAGGCTATGGATATGAAGATTTAATGTTAGGGAAGGTTGTTCAAGAGAAAGGCTTTTCAATTAAACATATAGACAATCCAGTGGAGCATTTAGGTGTTGAAAAATCCAAGGTGTTTTTAGAGAAAACCGATAATGCTTTAAAAAATTTGATTCAATTGCACTATTCTGAAAATGCTTTAGAAACTCATTTAATCAGATTCGCAAATCGAATTCAAGATTGGGGTTTCAAAGAGGACTTTTTACAATTTTTTGAACCGAGAATGAATCATATTAAAGAAAATCTTATATCTCCCAATCCATCTCTTATAAAGTTCAATGTTTACAAGCTTTTCAAGTACTTTAAGTTAAAAAATGAATATTTGTAAATATTCTGAAATATTCAATTCTATCAAAAGAATGACACAATTTTAGAGCTATTTTTCCCAATTTTATTCCTTGATTACCTGGAGGTAACATAATTATCTCATAGTAATTTTAATATCTCGAATGATTAACATATTTTGCTAGTATGAAAGCATTGATAAGGATAATTGGGGTCTTTGTATTCTCCACAGTTTCGCTTCATTTAACATCTCAAACAGTTTTAAAAGGTATCGTTACTGATGCTGCTTATGGAGATGCGATTATTGGAGCCAACGTCATTATTGAAGGAACAACTGAAGGGACCATTTCTGATTGGGATGGATCTTTTGAGTTTAAGACAGATAAAGCATTGCCTATTAATTTAGTTGTAAGCTATATCGGTTATGCAGAGAAGATTATTCCTGTCACAGAGAATAAAAGAATCAATATTGTTTTGGAAGAAAATGCAGAGGTCATTGCTGAAGTTGTGGTGACAGGTTCTAGAATTTCAGATAAACAAAAGGAATCACCTCTGACCGTTGAGGCTTTAGATATTATAGCCATCAAAGAGACACCAGCTTCAAATTTTTATGATGGTTTAGGTTCATTAAAAGGGGTTGATTTAACTGCAGCCAGTCTAGGTTTTAAAGTCATCAATACAAGAGGCTTTAACAGTACAAGCCCTGTGCGCTCGCTTCAAATAATTGATGGTATTGATAACCAAGCACCTGGGTTGAATTTTTCTCTTGGTAACTTTTTAGGTTCATCTGAATTAGACGTCAATAAGGTTGAAATAATCGTTGGCGCAAGTTCAGCATTTTATGGTCCTAACGCTTTCAACGGTGTTATCAGTATGGAAACAAAAGATCCATTTTTTCATGAAGGGCTTTCAGCATTTGTAAAAGTAGGTGAAAGAAATATGTTGAAAGGAGCAGTTCGCTGGGCAGATGCTATTGAAAATAAGGATGGTTTCAAAAGTATCGCTTACAAGATTAATGCTGAAGTGCTAAGAGCGGATGATTGGGTCGCTGATAATTACGATCCAGTTTTTGATACAGATACGGATCGATCAAATCCCGGTGGTTATGATGCCGTTAATATTTACGGTGATGAATATCAAAGTTCTAATGACTTTTCTTCAGTTTCAATAAGTAATTCAAAGATTGGGACGCTTGGAACATGGCATAGAACAGGCTATGAAGAAATTGATTTAGTTGATTATAATACAAGAAATTATAAAGCCAATGCAGCTGTCCACTTTAGAACTAAACCTGCGGATGAGGAACAATCACCGGAGTTAATCATTGGATCTAATTTTGGTTCTGGTACGACGGTTTATCAAGGCGATAATAGATTTAGTTTGAAAGGGATAACGTTCCTTCAAAACAAAATCGAGTATAGAAAAAGAAATAAATTCTTCGTCAGAGCTTATACTACAAGAACTGGCGCGGGAGACTCATATGATCCATATTTTACAGCATTAAGATTGCAGGAAAATGCTAAAGAAGATTTAGAATGGTCCATCGACTATGCTGAATTTTGGCAGAATGGTTCAGCTGATATAGAAGCTCCAAGCACTCAGTTGATCGAATTGGGTTATCCTCAACCTATGGTCGAAGTAGATCCAATGACTGGAGAAGTCATCGTAAATTTTGATGTAGATGGAGCAGAGCAATTTTTTATTGACAATCAATCTCAATTTGAAATGTGGCATGCTCAAGCCGCAGCTTATGCTAATGGTCCGGGCTATGATGGTTCTAATGCAGTGCCTTTCTTCGAGCCAGGAACAGCTAGGTTTGATGAAGAATTTCAAAGGATTACAAGTACTTTAAGAAGTGAAGGCGGTACAAGATTCTTTGATAATTCAGCATTATACCATGTTCATGGAGAATATAAACTAACACCTCTTTGGGCAGATGATATTACTTTAGGAGCCAACTATAGATTATACACACCTAGCTCAAGGGGAACTGTATTTGATGACGGCGATGGTAATTCAATTACCAATTCAGAACTTGGATTTTATGGTGGTCTTCAAAAAGGCTTTGCTAACAATAAATTCAAAGCACAATTTGCTGCTAGAGCAGATAAAAATCAAAACTTTGATTGGCTGTTTTCACCAGCGGCTTCATTGGTATATACACCGTCTCAGAATAACTTTTTTAGAATTTCATTCTCTTCAGCCATAAGGAATCCAACATTGACAGATCAATATCTGAATTTGAATGTGGGTCCTGCAATTTTAGCGGGTAATCTAGAAGGCGTTCAAGATCTTGTAACTGTAGAGTCATTATTTGACTTTTTTAATACTAATAATTTATCGGAATTAGACAGTTTCAATATTAATCCAGTAAGACCAGAAAATGTTAAAACATTTGAAGTGGGCGCTAGGACAACTTTATTCGGTAAGATGTTTATTGATGCAGGCTATTACTACAGCATTTACGATAATTTCTTAGGATTCCAAATAGGTGTTGATTTCGATTATCAGCTGAATAATAATATCATTACAATTAACGGTATCCAGCCTTACAGATATTCGGCTAATTCAACAAATCAAGTTACAACACAAGGATTTTCGATCGGCACAAATTATTACCTCAATGATAAATTCACAATTAATGGTAATTACTCATGGAATAAGTTGAATAAAACATTCGATGATGATCCGATTATTCCAGCTTTCAACACACCAGAACATAAGTACAATATTGGCTTTGCAGGTAGGAATTTATCTATAGGAGGTAAAAGTAACTTCAGCTTTAACATCAATTATAAGTGGGTTCAAGGGTTTTTATTTGAGGGATCACCTCAATTTACTGGTTTTGTCCCAACTTATGATATGCTAGATGCGCAGGTGAGTTATGGGTTTAAGAAGATAAATTCTGTCTTAAAGATAGGTGCATCTAACTTGCTGGATAACAGGCAATTCCAAACTTACGGTGGGCCAAGAATTGGAAGGCTAGCCTACATTACTTGGACTTATGAAGGCAAGTAAATAATTATTACTATTTTGAAATTCGAATTAATAACTAAATCATAATTATGAATAAGATTTTTACACTTTTATTTGTCTCACTACTATCCTTCAATTGGACTAGCGCACAGGATAGATACTTAGATGAGATATTTACAGATGTGGAGGTCACAACAGAAATCTATGGGGCTAATGCGACAGTATTATTCCTCCCAGTTGTGATGGAAGCTATACAAATCCCTTTACCGATGGATATTTATAAACCAGCGGGGGATACTGCAACAGATAGGCCTGTGGTCTTAGTATTTCACACAGGTAATTTCTTACCAAGTGTTACAAATGGTCAAATTTCAGGTACCAGAACTGATTCTTCGGTTGTGGAAATCTGCACACAATTAGCCAGAAGAGGTTATGTAGCGGCTTCTTGTGATTATAGATTGGGATGGAATCCTTTAGCTCAAACCCAACCAGAAAGAGCATTGGGATTAATTCAAGCAGCCTATAGAGGTGTTCAAGATGGTAGAAACGCAGTGAGATACATGCGATTTACTGCCGAAAATGGAAACCCTCATGGTATTGATCCAGAAAAAATTACTGTATTTGGTACAGGTACGGGAGGCTATCTAGTTTTAGGAATGGTAGGCTTAGATGATTATCAAGAGATTTTAACAACAACTAATGGACCTGCTAAATTTTTCTTAGATATTGATGGAGACGGGGTTCCGGAAACACCGATGGTTATTCCAGGGTTTCACGGAGATGTAAATGGATATAACCTGACAGTTACGCCTGATGACGGTTCTTCAGTGGGTTTTGGTTTACCTCCTGGTGATACCACTAATTATGTTAATTTCCCTGATACACCTGTCGATTTTGCTTTATCTGTAAATATTGGGGGTGCTTTAGGAGATGTATCTTGGTTGGATGATAATACTGTTCCAACTATTTCAATACAAAATCCACTTGATATATTTGCTCCATATGATGATGATGTCTTGAAAGTTCCAACTACTGGGGACCCAATTGTTCAAGTTCAAGGAGCTTTACAAATAGGAAGAGCTCAGAGAGAAAATGGGGCTAATGCAGTGTTTACTGCACCAGAGATTACATTCGATGATGCAGCAACACAATTAGCAATGGATAACTCAGCTGCAGCTGGTCATGAATACATTGAAGGTGTGTTCCCATTTGTGACAGCTCCTAACTCCGCTGGTATTCCAGAAGGCGTTGTTATAGAATGGTGGGACCCTAATGCACCGTCACCAGCTGATGGTCAAGGTATGGGTATTCCATGGAATCAATTGCCACATCCAACTGATCCTACAGGCATGACTTCTTATCATGAGCAAGGATTGAGTCTGAACGAAAATATGTCCGCAGAAAAAGCAAGAGCAAATATTAATTTATGCTTTGATTATATTCTACCAAGGATGTGCGTAGCTTTAGATTTATCTTGTAAAAATAACTTTATTGATACAGGTGTAGAAGATGTGTTAAGCGCAGATGTTTTTAATGTATTCCCTAACCCTGCCAAGGATTTCTTAACTATCGAATCTGATGGTAGAGTTATAGAAGAAGTCATCTTAACTAATATCAAAGGTGAGGTTGTCGTACAACATACAGATATCAGAGATCAAAATTTCAAAATGATCAAAGGTAACTTAGAAACGGGTATGTATGTGCTTCAAGTTAGATTTGAAGATGGCGTGGCTACTCAGAAAGTAATGTTTGAATAAGAGAAACTAACAAGCAATATAAATTAATGAGTGTCTGATTATTTGGGCACTCATTTTTTTATGGCTTAACTTTATACAAATGTCTTTGTAATGAATCAGTTTATTCGCGTCCTATTACTTGTAATTTGCCCTTTACTGCTTAATGCTCAAGAGCTTTTCTCATTTGAGCATAATGGTGTAGAACGAGAATATTTATTGCATCTCCCCAATCAATTAAGTCCTGAGGCGCCTTTAGTATTCGTTCTACATGGTTACACGAGTAGTGCTCAAACCATAAGTAACTATTGTGGTATGACAAATATTGCTGATTTACATGGTTTCGCAGTTTGTTATCCTCAAGGATTGCGTGATTTGACTGGTACTACTCATTGGAATGCCCATCTTACAATAAGTAATGTAGATGATATTGGGTTTCTTTCAAAGTTAGCCATCCATTTGCAAGAGCTACACCAATTAAATCCAGCACATACATTTACTTGTGGTATGTCAAATGGAGGCTTTATGAGCTATACCTTGGCTTGCGAACGACCAGATGTATTCAAAGCCATTGCATCAGTGACAGGTACAATGAGTGGTTATGATTGGAATAATTGTAATCCCTCAAATCCAGTTCCTGTTTTTCAGATATCAGGCTTAGAAGATAATGTAGTCCCCTTCGACGGAAGTATAACAACTTTTGGTGGATGGGGTGGTGCTGAAGGGGCCATTGCTGTTAATGACTTTTGGAAAAATATGAATCAAACCAATGAGTTGCGCACCGAAGAACTGAGCGCCAATCTTGTAGCTGAGTATAGCATAAACACTCAGAATAATAAGGAGGTTTGGTTTTACCCAATAATGAACTATGCCCACGAATGGGCAGGAGAATGGAATAGAAATCGAACAGGAATATTAGCAAGTGAGGAGATCTGGAGATTTTTTTCTAAGATTATAGACAGGAGTACCTCTATTGATAATTCTCCTAGAAAGGAAATAAATATTAGGCCTAATCCTGCGCATGGATTCATTAAAATCAATGGAATTAAAAAAGGAGGAGACAATATGATCAGACTATATGATTTGAACGGTGGTTTAATAATGATGAAAGCAGTTGGTTCTGATTTAGAAATGGATTTATCGCGATTAAAGTCTGGTGTTTATATAATTCAAATAAATGACTCGCTACATAAAATTGTCAAAGTATAAAACGATTTCTATAACACAAGACAGATGTTAAAAATAGGTATGCATATATTTTTTTTGGTGATGCTTTTCTGTTTGACTTCATGTAGTCCTGTGATTTATATCCCGAATGATCATCATGTCCCAAACTTGAATGAGGAAGGACAAGGCGAGTTGAGTTTTACAACTGACTTAACTAGAAGATTTGATTTGCATTCAGCCTACGCGATAGCAGATAACTTAAATGCGCAGTTTAATTATTCAGGGTATAATAAGATAAATGACGTAAGACAGAATCTATTTGAATTAGGATTAGGATACTCACATAAAAATAAAGAAGGGAATGAGGTTCTTATTTCGACATTAATTGCTTTTGGAAATAATATAAATGAATTTGATAACGGGAATACGTTTGACATTACAACTGGGTTTCAAAAAGCGAAGTTGACAAGAACATCTCTTATTCCTGCTTACAGAATCAATGAATCCCATTTTAGTGTTACATTTTCTTCTAGGATTTCTGTGTTACGTTTTTCTGACTTAGAAGGGGAATTGGTACATGAAGACATGTCAGTAACCCAATTTTTAAAAGCAAATACACAATTTGTCTTATTCAACCCTAATTTCACTTATAAACAAACCTTAAGTAACCGTGTAGGTTTTGCCTTATCATTTGGACAAAGTTTTAACCTGAGCCAATCTACGGAGTTATTTGGACAACGTATTTTGTCTTTCGGTTTTGATATGAAGATTTGAGGGCATTTTCCTAGCTCCTACGCACTATGTATGCCTAAATACCGCTATACTACTTTAACAGTCCATCCAAAAGTATCTTCAAGTCTTGTGCTTCTGATGCCGTTCAAAGTGTCTTTAAGCATAGGAGCAATTTTAAATTCATCTGGATTAACTGATACCATATCATCATTATAGCCAATTGCTTTCACCGTAGCAATAACAGCAGCTGTACCTGCACCAAACACTTCTTTGAGGCTGCCATTTTTTCCAGCTTGCATAATTTCCTCAATAGTAATTGGTCGCTCTTCGATTTTAATATTTTTCTCTTTCAGAATAGCAATTAATGAATTTCTTGTGATGCCTTCCAAGATCGTACCATCGTCTGTACTTGGCGTTATAACAGTATCGTCTATTACAAAAAAGATATTCATGGTACCCACTTCTTGAGCATACTTAAACTCTTTCGCATCTAACCATAAGATTTGGTCAAAGCCTTCATCTTTGGCGAGTTTTGTTGGATAAAGAGAACCAGCATAATTGCCCGCAGCTTTAGCATAACCAGTACCTCCTTGGGCAGCTCTGATAAATTTAGTTTCAGCTTTTAGCTTTAATGCTTTACTATAGTAAGGACCTACAGGGCAACAGAAAATGACGAACCTGTAGCTTTGTGCAACTTGGACACCAATGAATTCATCCATGGCGATCATATATGGCCTTATATATAAAGCACTTCCTTCTTTCTCAGGAATCCAATTTTGCTCAAGCTTAACCATTTCATAAACAGCCTCCTTGAAAGCATCTTCAGGAAATTCAGGCATGCTCATTCTTACTGCAGATCTGTTAATTCTTTTTGCATGCATCTCTGGTCTAAAGAGCATAGGCTCTCCATTGATACTTTTAGTAGCTTTCATGCCTTCAAATATGGCCTGACCATAGTGCCAAGCGATATTAGCTGGGTGGATTGAAAAATTTGCAAATGGCTCAATTCTGAAATCTGACCACTGACCATTAGCATAATCTGCAATGTAAATATGATCGGTAAATGCACGTCCAAAAGGGATATTGTCAAAATCTAGTTCACTGACTTTTGATTTTTCAACTTTGTTGATTGATAGGCTGGTTGCAATCATGGTGTAGGTTTAAATTTATTAGGTAATTATCAGCAATCGAACTCTCCCTCTTTAAACAGTAGTCGATTTCGTTGTAAAATTAATTATTTTTGTATTAATTCTTTGAAGCATATTTATTTTAGCTTCTCAAGGAAATTTATTTGGAAATATTAATATTAGTAAAATTATATTTTGGATCTAAATATTCTTGAAGATCATCTTTACCTTATCCCAGATACACTAAATTCTTCGGAAGAATCTATTAATGCTCAAAAAATATTAGTCTTCGTAAATAAAAAGGATTACGAAGACCATAGTTCACTTCTCGAGAAAATAATGGGCGCTATAAAGCTAGACTTTAATAAAGATATAAAGGTCATTTCATTAGAAGAGACTGAATCCAAAGCTGCATCATTTTTTGATAGCAATGAATTAAATTATGTAATGGCTTTCGGATTGCGCCCTGCAAGAATAGGTATGAATGCCAAATTTAAGGCCAATCACTTTTATCAAACTGAAAGTTTTAAAGTGATGCTTACTTATAAGCTCGAGCAACTTACATCAGATGTTTCAAAAAAGAAAGCATTATGGGGTGCACTACAATCTGAATTTATCAAGAAATAATTAATGGAGTTAATATTCGCTAGTGGTAATGAACACAAGGTCGTTGAGGTAGGGGAGATACTTAAACCTCATGGCATAACTATTTTAAGCTTGAAGGATATCGGGTACCTTGAAGATATTCCAGAAACAGGATCCACGATGTCAGAAAATGCTTTAATAAAAGCTAGAACTATTTACAACAACACCGGGAAAAATGTATTTGCAGATGATTCCGGATTAGAGGTACAAGCACTTAATATGGAACCTGGCTTATATACTGCACGCTACGCAGGACCTCAAAAAAATGCTTTGGATAATATGACAAAGCTGCTTGCTAATATGGATGGCATTGCTGATAGAACAGCTAGATTTAGAGCAGTTATGGCTCTAATTATTAATGGCGAAGAGCAGACATTTGAAGGTATTGTTAATGGTCGAATACATACTGAGATGTATGGCGAAGGTGGATTTGGCTACGATCCAGTTTTTATTCCAGAAGGGTATGACCAAACTTTCGCTGAGTTATCGGATGACATTAAAAATAAAATGAGTCATAGATTTAATGCATTAGATAAGATGATTAAGTATTTAGATAATTTGAAATCTTAGGGAGATAACTTTTAAGTGGTTTTCGAAACTAATTAATACATTTATACGTATGTAATTGTAATTAATACGTATGACGACCAAACTTACATTATCTTTAAATAAATCAGTTATTGAAAGAGCAAAGAAGTATGCTAAACAATCCAATCAAAGTCTTTCTCAAATCATTGAATCTTATTTAGATAAGATAACCTCTGAAGATTTTGCTGATGGAGATGCTGAACTTAATTCTATTAGAGGAATCATCTCCCTACCTGAAGATTGGGATTATAAAAATGAAGTAAGAAAAATTAAAGCAGAGCGAAATGGCTAAGATCAACCTATTTATTGATGCAAATATTATAATTGACTTGTTGGCTGATAGGATGCCTTTTTCTAATTCTGCTTACACTTTATTTGAAAAGGTAAATTCTACCAAATGGAGCCTTTTTACTTCTTCCAATTCGATCCTTACAACCTATTATATTATTGAGAAAAACTCAAATTCAAAACAAGCGAAGAAGGCCATTAAAACTGTCTTAAGTAGGCTGCGGATTGTTGATATTTCAAAAGCTGATTTACTTGAAGCATTGACATCTAAAATTGAAGATTATGAAGATGCATGTCAAGAAAAATGTGCTAACAAGGTGTCAGGACTTAATTATATAATTACAAAAGATAAAAAGGGATTTAAACACTCAAAATTTGAATCTAAAACTGCTGAACAGTTTCTTGTTGAAGAAGGGTTTTTATAATTGAAATGATTTCATAATCAATAAAAAAAGGCCAAGCATAACCTAGCCTTTGTTCAAAGTCCTGAAAAATTTAAAGATAGTTTTTTAAACCCGAACTATGCGTTAGAACTTCGTCATGAGATCATAAAGTGCAATAAATCGGCAACTTAAATTCGAAAAGCATAGCAGCGTTATGGTTAGAGAATATAATACTATTTAGGATTTATAATGTCTCATTGGATTTGAATAAATAATGAAGAAGTTTAAGGCAGAAAACGTAAGCATAGCATTGCTATGATGAGGCTTTCTAACGAAGAAATTCAAAATTATTTATCAATAATATGGGATAATTATAATCATAAATAGTATTAGTTGGCGAAGCTTCTGATTTGCAGCAATTTATGATCGTAATAGATTTTCTAATG
>JAHDIN010000031.1:0-21020 GCA_020630775.1 Saprospiraceae bacterium
CCGCGACCCCGACCTTGGCAAGGTCGTGCTCTACCAGCTGAGCTACTTTCGCGTTATATCAAATAAAAAGCCCCACTTTATAGGACTTTGTTTGTAAAGGATTGCAAATATACTATACCTATTCACAAAATCAAAGCTTCGATCCCTAGCTTTTTATGGTATCATATTTGAACCCTTATAATTTGCTTTTGAAGTGATTTTAAAATCTTAGGTAAATGCGCCATAAGAGAGCAGATTTGAGGAAAAGCTGAAGTATTGTAAATCAATGAAATGCATTGAAATACCTATAGGTTATAAAGTCACTTTGAATCCTGAGAGTGGATTATCAATTGATAATTTATTATCTTAAGAAAAAGTTATAATCGCAGCGGTCATGTATGCCTTGGCGTTTATAAAGCAATTTCAAGCAATAGAGGTCTCTCCCAGGAAATTATCTTTAATCATCGCCCAAAAATAGCTTATGCGTTGGCTATACAACTTTTTATTAATCATCGGCCTTTCAGTAGGTCTTATCTTACCGCTTTCTGGTCAAGATATCCATTATTCCCAGTTTTTTAATTCACCATTAAATCTGAATCCTGCATTGACAGGTATGTTTAATGGCAATACACGAATCCATGCGAATTATCGTCAGCAATGGGCTTCAGTCCCTGTTGATTATGTTTCGGCAGACATTGGTGCTGATTTTAAATTGCGGAATAAAAAGAATAAAAATTATCTCGGTGTTGGCGCCTTATTCAATTATGACACAGCTGGAGATTTAGATCTGCAGTTTACAGGTCTGAATGGATTCGTATCCTACACCATTAATATCTCGGAAAATAAATACATCACACCTGGTTTGAATCTATCCTTTGCTCAAAGGCGCTATGATTTTGGAAATGTATTGTCTGGCAATCAATGGAATGGGACAGCCTTTGATCCAGGTATATCTCCAGAATTGATTGGTGGTGATTCTGAATCTTATTTTGATTTAGGCCTTGGTCTTAATTATAGAGGACAAGCGGCCTATCGAAAACATTTGGATTTAGGTATAGGTCTCTATCATTTAATCCAACCGGAAGACAGTTTTGTGTCAAATGCAACTTATGAATCCACACGACCTATGCGATTAACTGCTTATGGGATGTTAAGCCAACCGCTTGCGGATAGACTTGATTTATTGGTGAATGCGGTTTACCAAAGTCAAAGCCCTTATCAAGAGGTTGTGGTTAATGCACAAGGAAAAATATATTTGGATAATACACAGAATACGGCTTTGTATCTAGGTCTAGGCTATCGATTTGATGATGCCTGGTATCCTATGATCGCTGTGGAATATGGTCGCTTTTACGGAGCGTTTTCTTATGATTTCAATATTTCCAATTTCGATGTTGCTACAGATGGACAGGGTGGTCCTGAATTGGCCTTGAGATACATTTTTGCCAAAATACCTGATGGCGTTTATAAACCTTGTTTAATCTATTAATCGACTATCATGGAAAGCAAATTAATACAAAGGCTCTTGATTGTTGGTAGTTTTATAATTGGGTTTGCCTCGCATTTAGATGCTCAATTTTTCTCTTACAAACAACATATTGACAAGGCCAATCAAGCCTATGAGGTGGGTAATTATTTAGAAGCTATGATTCATTATGATAAAGCTTCTGAGCAAAAATCAAATTTAGATAGCGATCTTATTTACAAGTATGCGGATGCGGCATATAACACTTACGCGTTAGGTACGGCTGATTCATTGCTAAATATGTATCTAGAGACAGGGGATGCAGAAAATGCACACATCGCCAGATATCGTATGGCAGAGATGAAAATGTTGCAAGGTCAGTATGATGAAGCTATCGTGGATTTCGATCTTTATCAAAGTGAATATCAAGAAGTCGATACGGTGATGTCATCTCAAATTGAATTTTGGCGTTCATCAGCACAATGGGCCTTAGGGTACAGTCAAGAATATGTTTACGAAACACCTATGTTAGAGAATAGTGTTAATTCACCATTTTCTGAACATGCGCCACGATTTGTGAATGACGAGTTGTTCTTTAGTGCTTTGAAGCAGCCTTCTGCAGATGAACCATTAAAGCGTTATGATTCTAGTATATTGAATAATGGAAATCCAGTCAATATATTAGGGCTTGAAAGTGGAGATGTCGTATCGCATCCTGCATTTACACCTGATCAGGCGTATGTGTTTTTTACTGTTGGAGAATATCAAAATCTGAATGCGATCAGATGTGAATTATATTATGGTAAGTATAATGTTGATGGCTCAGTCAGTCAAGTAAAACGATTGCCAGATTTTATAAATCGATCAGGTTATACATCCACACATCCTTCAATAAGTATGTTGCCAGATTCAAGTCTAATATTACTTTATGCTACTAATAGAGCTGGAGGAAAAGGCAATTTAGACATCTGGTATTCAAAGATTGATAACGATTTTAATTTCAGCGTTCCAGAAAATCTATCAGCAGCAAATACAGCTCATGATGACTTGTCGCCTTATCATCATGCGGGCAGCGATATGCTGTATTTTTCTTCAAATGGAAGAGTAGGATACGGCGGATTTGATATTTATAAAATGCCATTCGATGGCTTTCCTCAAGGTGAAGTGGTTAATCTTGGCGATAATATAAATTCGCCAAATAACGATTTGTATTTCTTTGTTACTGAGGATGAGACACAGGCTTATTTCACTTCAAATAGACCAGGATCTCAATATTTAGAAAATCAATTTGAAACTTGCTGTTACGATATATATAAAGCCGATGCGAAGGCTTGTGTTGTAGAATTGGATTTGGCCATTCTGAATAAAGAAAACAATGAATTTATTGGCGATGCCTCAATCGTTATTTCAGATAAAACAACAAATGAAGTTGTATACAGAGGTAGTTCTCTAGATACAGCAACAGTTATTGAATTGCCATGTAATGATAATCTAGAGCTGAAAGTAAGTAAGCCTGGTTTCGAAGATGTAATCATGGACTTAGGTGACTTAGGCGGCGTGCCAGGCCAAGAGAATAAGATTTCTAAAGAGGTGTATTTGCAAGCGATCGATTATTCTTTAAGACTGGTTATTGTTGATGAAGAAAGCAATGAGCCTTTGAATGGCGCTACTGTCTATTTGACAAATAAAGCTACTGGTGAGGTACAAGAATTAACCAACATGAGTGATAATGTATTCACCTTTGAAATTGAACCGAATACCGAATATACTATCGAAGTTAATAAGGATGGATACAAAGAAGAGGCAACCATATTTACTTCAGGTTTTGAACAAAGTGTTACAGAAAAGGTCATTCCACTAAAGCTTCTAGATGTAGTAGAAAAAGCATTGATCTCCTTAGGAGACGCTATTCCAGTGAGATTATACTTTGATAATGATGAACCTAATGCAGGTGCGATTCCAAATACATCAACGAAGAGTTACACACAGACTTACAATGATTATTACCCTAGAAAGGATAAGTATAAAAATATCTATCTGAAAAGGTTTAGAACTGAGAATAAAGTAACAGCTAATGCGGAAATCGAAGCTTTGTTCGAAAACGATATCAAAGCAGGTTACGATAAATATGAGCGATTTAAAAATCAATTGTTATTAGTACTTCAAAATGGACAAGAAGCTAATATCTACTTAAGAGGCTTTGCTTCTCCAGTCGCAGGAAATGAATACAATACGGCTTTAGGGCGTAGACGTATAGATAGTGTGCGTAAGGAGTTTTACCAGTGGAATGGCGGTGTGTTAGTGCCATATATAAAGTCAGGGCAATTAATTATAACCGAACGTTCTTTCGGAGAAGAAACATCGCCTATTGATGTTAGTGATAATATCAATGCGCCTGAAAAATCAATTTATAGTCCAGAAGCAAGTAGAGAAAGAAGGGTAGAGATTGATGAGATTCAATTCAACCAAAATCAGTAAATCATGAACCAGAAAATATATAAAATAGCGCTGATCATAATTGGATTATTGTATGTAGCCATGCTTCAAGCTACTCACGTGGCTGGTGGTTCTATGAGCTACAGGTGTATTGGTGCTGACACGTACGAAGTGAGTTTAGAATTTAGAAGGGATTGTTTTAATGGTGCTCCCAATGCACAGTTTGATGAGTTCGCTTCTATCGGTGTTTTTGATGCGGACAGAAATCTAGTTTTAACCGTAGGTAGTGGTGGAGAGATTCGTATTCCGTTTATGGGCGACGATACTTTAAATGAGATTTTAACCAGCGAATGTAATGTGATCGGTGGGGATGTTTGTGTTCAAACAACCTTGTATAGAGATACAGTTGTATTACCACCTATTCCGGGAGGGTACATTCTGGCTTATCAGAGATGTTGTAGAAATTCAAAACTGAATAACATTGCTGATCCATTAAATACAGGGGCTACTTATTGGGTACGTATCACAGAAGCAGCTCTAGAAGTTTGCAATACGTCACCACAGTTTAATCAATGGCCTAATGTCTTCATTTGTGTCAATGACACGTTGCGTTTTGATCATAGCGCTTTTGATGCAGATGGGGATTCTCTAGTTTATTTTATGTGTACACCTTCATCTGGTGCTACTGAAGCAGATCCTATGCCTCAGCCACCTAATGCACCACCTTTTGGTTTGGTGAATTATGCAGCAGGATTTAGCGAGAATAATATGATGGGTGGTTCGCCTATCAGTATTGATCAAAACACTGGTGAACTCATAGCTGTGCCAGATCAAGTAGGGGAGTTTTTGATAGGTGTTTGTGTCCGAGAGTTTAGGAATGGCGAATTGTTATCCGAAGTAAGGAGAGACTTTGAGTATGCAGTGAGAGTATGTGGAAGAGACCCAGTGGCCATTATAACGCCAGAAGCTTTAACGCAATGTAATGACTTAGAAGTCGCTTTTACCAATGAGTCTACCTCTAATTTTCTACCTGTAGACAGTTTAGATTTTACTTGGTATTTCGATTTTCCAGATACAACCTTGTTTAGTAACGAAATGGAACCTGTATTTACTTTCCCAGAACCGGGCTTGTATAACGTGGCGATGATTGTCACCGATGGGGTTTGTATTGATACGGCTATCTCTCAGATAGGTGTATCGCTTGAAAATGATCCTACTGCAGATTTTTCTATTATGTCTTTTGATTGTGATGGATCCGTTGAGTTGCAAATTACAGATCAAAGTGTGTCGACGCAACCTTTAAGTTATGAATGGATTATTATTTCTAATGGTGTTGCTGATACTTTTGATGTTCAGAATCCATTATTAGAGGTAGGTACTGATCAAAGTGTTTCTGTCTTCTTGACAGTAACTTCAGAGTCGGGATGTACCGATGATTTCGAAATGCAAGATTTTCAATTAACCACCATTCCGTTGAGGGCAGATTTTATAGATAAAATTGTGTGTACTGGTGATCAAGCCTTAGTGTTTTCTACCGATAATCCAAGTCCAAATTTAGAGGTTACTATCAGCCCTTCTGATGATATTGTTGAAGATGGGAATGGCAACTTTTTTATTGAGAATTTTTCAGGTCAACAAGATTTCATAGTTAGAATAACAGATGGATTTTGTGCCCTTCAAGATACAGTGACGATTGATGCTACGGCCGAGCCAGATTTTCCTTTACCTGATATCATTCAGTGTGCAGATAATATTGTAGCATTAAATGAATTTGGTCCTGATTTTTATCTATATAATTGGGAAAGTCCGAATGGCGTCCCTATCATAGCTAATGAGCCAAATCCTTTGGTTAATGTGACACAGGATGAAGAATTCTATGTCACGGTAACAACAAGCCCTGGAAGTTTGTGCTTTTTTACAGATACAGTCACTGTCAATCTAGTTGAAACAGCGGCCTTTAATATCTTGCCAGCTGAGCAATTTGTCTATTGCGAGAATACAACAGTCAATGTAAGTATCGACACAGATTTTCCTTCTATTGAATGGACGGATTCAGTTACAGGAACTTCATTTGGTACAGGTCAAACCATTACACTTTCTGGTTTGCAACAATCGATGATTCTGGAGGTTTCTGTTGTTGATGACTTTGGTTGTCCTGCATCTCAATTCGTCGATATTCAGTTTATTCCGGCTCCAACTTTTACATTCGATAACAATAGTGATTTCAATGTTTGTAGTGGAGAATCAGCTACGGTCATCGTAGATACTGAAGACGATATAGAATGGTTTGATCAAGATGGTAATTTGTTGGGTACAGGAAATACATATGTGCTCCAAAATGTAACAGAACAAACAAATCTTACAGCACAAGCGACCAACGATTTAGGTTGCCAATCCGAGCAACAAATTTCGATTGGTGCATTCCCATTACCTGTTATCGATTTTGGAAATCTTGACAGCGTTTCTATATGTGAGAATCAAATATTCACTCTAGAATTACCCACCAATGATCAAGTAGAATGGTTTGATGAAGATGGTAACGCTTTAGGGTCAGGTGCCATAATTACATTAGACAACTTTGAGGAAACAACCAGCCTGACAGCTTCAGTGACCAATAATTTTGGTTGTACGGTAACTGATACTTTTGAATTAACAATCGACCCTAATATTATTCCTGGGGTTGATTTAGCCGATTTAGATGCCGTGTCAACATGTATCGGTAATTCAGTTGAGTTGACACTAGATGATGATTTCGCGTATGTATGGACAGATATCAACGGTAATGTAATTTCCGATTCGAATACCTTAACATTGGAAGATGTTGTAGATCCAGCCGAATATTTTCTGCAAGTCACTGACGATAGGAATTGCATGTTGTCAGATACCTTTATGGTTAATGTTTTTGAAGATATAGGATTGACTATCGAAAATGGCCAAGATGCATTGGTTTATTGCCAAGATGAATTATTTGATGTTAATGCTGTTTTGGACGTTACTGCGGATGTGCAATGGTTGATTGATGGCCAACAAGTAGGAGAGGGATTGACTTTAGCGGATTTTGAATTCGAAGGAAATGCGGAATTAGTAGCTGTTGGTATGGATCAATTTGGTTGCGCAGATATGGATACCATCAGTCTGGTCGAATCAATTTCAGCTGGAGAAATTACAGGAGATAATATGTTGTGTCTCGGCGAACAAACCACACTTACTTTTGTCCCTGCATTGGATCAAAGCTTTTCTTTGAGTTGGTCGCCAGATGACTTTACGATTTCAGAAACGGGCACTCAATTAACCATACAGCCTGATCAATCAACAACCTTTGTTCTTGATTACAGTAATGAAGATGGTTGCATGCGATCAATAGAATATGATGTGGTCGTTAATGGATTTTTTGATGGGTCCAATGCTTTTGCAGACCCCAATGAAATTCTGTTTGGGGAGTCGACAGATCTATCAACAGATCAAGATCCAGGATTAGATTATCAATGGGAGCCAGCCGAAAGTTTAGATGACCCAACTGCTGCGAATCCTATGGCTACACCTTCTGAAACTACAACTTATACAGTTACTATAACAGATGAAAATGGTTGTACTTCAGTAGCTTCAGTTACCGTCGAAGTCATTCAGCCTAATTGCGACGAATCAGACATTTTTATCCCCAATATGTTCACGCCAAATGGAGATAACTTCAATGATACATGGCGCATAGAATCGAACTTTATAGATGAATTCGAATTGATCGTTTATAACAGATGGGGAGAGGAAGTCTTCGCCAGTACAGACCAGAATATAGAGTGGGATGGCACTTATAAAAACAAAGAATTAGCTCCAGACGTCTATGGCTACTATCTGATGGCTGTTTGTACGAATGGCTTTGAGTATTCTTCCAAGGGGAATGTGACGTTGGTGAAGTAATTGTTGGATGGTTAAGTTGTGAGTCGTGAGTTGTGAGTGGTTTCACTGTAATTATTTTAATGACCATGTAACCACTTAACTACTTAACCACCTAACCATAAATCCCCCTTTTCCCATATCTTTGCCCCATGAGCAAAAAAGGACGTGTATTAGTAGCTATGAGCGGCGGTATAGACAGTACCGTAACTGCCATGATGTTGCACGAAGAAGGATATGAGATAGTAGGGATTACCATGAAAACATGGGATTATGCTTCGTCAGGAGGATCAAAGAAAGAAACCGGCTGTTGCAGTCTGGATTCTATAAATGATGCTAGAGAGATAGCTGTAGAAAAAGGATTCCATCACTTTATAGTTGATATTCGAGAGGAGTTTGGAGATTATGTGATTGACAACTTTGTGGAAGAGTATGTCGCAGGTAGGACACCTAATCCTTGTATCCTATGTAATACCCATATCAAATGGTCGGCGCTTTTAAAAAGAGCGGATGCCATGGATTGCGAGTTTATAGCCACAGGCCACTATGCTAAGATCAAACAAAATGAAGGCCGATATTTTATTTCCAAAGGTATAGACCCTAGAAAAGATCAGTCCTATGTGCTTTGGGGTTTGTCTCAAGAATGTATGGCACGGACGATGTTTCCTTTAGCGGATTTGACGAAAGACGAGATTCGACAAATGGCATTTGATTGGGGCTATGAGGCGCTATCTAAAAAGCCTGAAAGTTATGAGATATGCTTTGTTCCAGACAATGACTATAGAGGCTTCCTAAAAAGAAGAGTCCCTGAATTGGAAGAAACACTAAAAGGAGGGCAGATGGTGGATCAGAAAGGCAATGTCTTAGGGACCCATGATGGCTACCCATTTTATACTATTGGACAAAGAAAAGGTCTTGGAGGTGGATTTTTAACACCTAAGTATGTCACAGAAATCATCCCAGAGACAAATATAGTAGTGTTAGGTGAAGCGGACGATTTGCTTAAAAATCAGATGAAAGTTGGTCAATTGAATTACCAAAAGCTTGAAAAAGTACCAGAAGGCAAAGATTTTGTGACTATGGTTAGGTACAATGATAGGGGAACATTGTCTCAAGTAGTAGATGGTGGTGATGGTTCTTGTGAAGTGCAATTTAAGGCCAATGTCAGAGGTATAGCGCCAGGTCAGTCAGCTGTTATCTATGATGGTCCCGACGTTATTGCAGGGGGGATCATTCAAAAGTAAAAAAGTACTATCTTTATATTAGATAAATACATAATGTCTAAAAGAATGAAAATCAGGAATTTAATAGTGTTATTGACAATTAGTACAGGTTTTTTGTCTTGTTCAGAAGAAAATAAAACCTTAGATAATAGTTTTTTTGGTTACGAATATTATCCATTAGAACTAGGTTCATATTGGATTTACAGAGTGCAAGAAAATTTCATAACCAATAATGGCAATGCTGTGCAAGAGAACAGCTACTTTATTAGAGAAGAAATTACAGGTAATTTTGTAAGTCCTGCTGGTGATACCATTTACACACTTCAAAGATCAAGGTCGGACAGAATGGACGGCGGTTTTACAACCACTGATGTTTGGACAGCAGAATTAAATGATAAAGCTGCACAGCGTACTGAAGAAAACCTACGATTCACAAAAATGATTTTTCCATTTCAAGTTGGGACAACATGGCAAGGCAACTTGTTTGATGAATTAACAACGATCAGCGTTGCCGATGTTAATGTTTGGGTGTATAAAGATTGGGGCGATTACGAAGTGACAGCTAGAGGTATCGAATTAGATGTTGAAGGTGTCAACTACAATGATGTTGCAACGGTCCAACAAGCAAAATTTCAAAGTGATATAGAGTTAAGAGATGCCGTAGAATATTACGCAGCAGGTGTCGGTCTAATCAGAAAGGAAATGACCATTTTAGATACGCAGTGTCCGTGTCCTGGACAAACATGGCTTGAAAAAGCAGAAGCTGGTTTTACCTTAGTGCAAACTTTAGTTGAACATAATTAATTCTTTTTGTTAGCGTTTACGGAGATAGGGCATACTCAAAAGCCTAAAGGCGTCAAAGGGTGGATTAAACTCCATGTCGAATCTCAATACATTCCAGACTTGGTCAATGCAAGGGCATTATTCATCAACTTAGATGGTTCGAATGTTCCTTTCTTAATCGAACAAGTTGAAAATGCGTCACAAATTACTATCAAACTCGATGAGGTAGATACGCCTCAAGATGCATCACAATTGGTTAATAAAACCATTTTTCTAGACAATGAAGAAGTTAATTATGAGGCTCCACCTTCAGATAATCCTTGGCCTATTCTAAACTTCAAGGTGATCAATCAAGATGATATTGAAAAAGGTATTATCTCAACCATAGAAAGTTATCCTCATCAAGTGATCGCTACTATTCAAAGTAAAAATGCATCCTTCAAGGTGCCGATCCATGAAGCCCTGATTCACGATATAGATGTAGAAAATCAAACGATTAAAATTGAAATAGTCGAGGGACTAGAGGAGTTGTAGCATTTGGCTTTGCAAAATGCTACAAAGGTTTATGGTGTAGGGCTTATGGATTATGGTTTGACTATTGACTATGCCTAAATAACGTTGACCGTTTCTTTTGATCTGTTTATAAAATTTAAGTACAATTTAGAACTCCTTCCCTTCGAAGGGAAGGTTGGGATGGGTCAAAAGAGGGTTTAGGTATTGGCTATTGATGATGCTTGAATACAGTTGTTTTAAGCAAGTAATTATCTATACTGCATCGAGGTTACAAACCTCGACGATCGGGTGTCAAGGTGTCACGGATTCACGGTGTCACGGATTCACGGTGACCGGGAAAAATTGATTTAATGGGACTTTCAAAATTTTAGAATAATTCGACCTAGAAACCTAGAAACCTAGAAACCTAGAAACCTAGAACTATCCCTCCGGTAACTTAATCCTATCCTTATACCTCAACCAATGTCTCTTAGCTACCAAAGCTGCAACCTGTTCTAATTCCGATATTTCATTATCTCCTTGCTTCCAAAAATTCTTGACAAAATGCGTATCGTATTGACCGCTTATAAATTCGGGATGTGCGAGGGTGAAATGTCCAAAATCTAATGTGGATTGAATGCCTTCTATTTTGAAGTTGTTGATAGCATAATGCATGCGTTGGATAGCAGCCTCTCGGTTATGTCCGTACACAATTAATTTAGCAATCATGGGGTCGTAGTAAATAGGAACTTCGTCACCTTCTTCGAATCCAGTATCTACTCTTATGCCGTCGCCCTGAGGTAATTTAAAAGTAGATAGCGTGCCAATAGAAGGCAAGAAATTGTTATCAGGGTCTTCGGCATATATTCTTAGTTCAATAGCGTGCCCTCGGCCTTTAATGTCTGTTTGCTGTAAATGAAGTGCTTCTCCGCGCGCTATTCTAATTTGCCATTCTACAAGGTCGATGCCTGTGATTTCTTCTGTAACGGGATGCTCTACTTGAAGACGGGTATTCATTTCCAAGAAGTAATATTTTCCAGTGGCATCCATTATAAATTCGACAGTGCCTGCGCCTTCATAATTGCATGATTGAGCTACCTTAACAGCATCTGCGCCCATTTTTTGCCTGAGATTTTCATCCAATTTGACACTTGGAGATTCTTCTACTACTTTTTGATGTCTTCGTTGGACACTGCATTCGCGTTCTAAGACATGCACTCCATGTCCATGTTGATCAAACAAAACCTGAAATTCGATATGCCTAGGAGATTCGATATATCTTTCAATAAAAACAGCATCGTCTCCAAATGCTGACATAGCCTCACTTTTGGCGGCCCTAAATTGTTCTTCGAATTCTGAGACTTCATTGACCAGTTTCATGCCCTTACCACCACCACCTGCTGAAGCTTTAATCAAGAGGGGGAAGCCTACTTCTTTAGCTATGCTTTTACCCTCCTCAAGATCATTAATAGCATGGTCGGTACCTGGTACTAAGGGAATATCATAAGCTTTAACAGCAGCTTTAGCGGCTAACTTAGATCCCATCACTTTTATGGCATGTTCTGAGGGACCTATAAAGATCAAATTATTCGCTTTCACGAGACTGGCGAATGATTCGTTTTCAGATAAAAATCCATATCCAGGATGGATACCTTCGGCTCCTGTAACTTTAGCTGCATTGATGATTTTCTCTTGAACTAAATACGACTCAGAAGAGGGTGCTGGTCCGATATGCACCGCTTCATCAGCGACCTTGACATGCATAGCGTTTTTATCTGCGTCTGAATAAACGGCTACAGTTTTGATGCCCATACGCTGAGCAGTGCGCATTATTCTAACGGCAATTTCTCCTCTGTTGGCTATAAGTATTTTCTTCATATTTAATTCAGCTTATGCTATAATTATATTGCTAAGGTAAAAATCGTTCTTGTATTTCTTTAGCTGGGACATAACATTGGTCCGTTTGACCATTGATTAGAGTTCTATTTTTTGAAACCAATCGATAGGCCCTATCAGTGAGGGGTCTTGGGATGATTTTAAGAAAGTTCAATAGTTTGAAAGGGCCACCAATAGTGCTTAATATCTTAAAGCATGCCTTTGATTCAAAATAGACTTTGCTGTCAGACCAAAATACTAGACTATCAGGAAGTTTCTTTTGGTCAAGCAACTTTTTAGAAGTATCCCCAGATAATGGGGCAAAGTATAATTTATGCGCTTTATCTATGCTAAGGAGCCACTGTATCGAGCGAATGCAAAAGCCGCAAAATCCATCAAAAAAGACGATGTGTTTATGATTTACTATTTCACTTTTATTAGCCAAAAAATGGAATTTGAATCGGTTTGAATTTCTTTCGAATGAAATTAAAATGCTGCTTGTTTAGAATATGTGGCCCCATGATAACAATCCCTAAAGAAAGCGTTTCAATAGTATACGCATTTTGAACTTTGTTGATGATGTATTGCCATGCCTTGTACATCTCCTGATTCCAATAGATGTCATCAAAAATTAATAGTCTTTGTTTGCCTGTCATCACATTCAGTTTATCAAATAGGGCAGTTGTAAAATCATACTGATGGTTCCCATCTATATAAACCAAATCAAAGTCATCTAGTTTGATGTCACTTGATAAGTAATTTTCAAATGAAGTATGGATGGCATTGATGGGGGCTTTTAAATCTTTGAAAGTAGCTTGACTGATTTGATGTAGCGAAAAATCGCCTTCGAGAGTGGTCATAGATGCACTTTTAGCACCTCTACTGAGGTAGAGGCTGCCTATACCTAAATTGGTTCCAAATTCGAGGATTTGAGAAGGATTCGCCAACCTAGCTAAGTTGAATAAGGCTTGTCCCTTCGTAGCTGTGGAGGCTGAAACACGGGCTACTTCCTGTACAGTTTTGTTTCGAGTATTATTTAAGGAACCGGCACCTAAGTCATTTATATTCAATACTTTGTCGTTAGCTAAATACTGGTGTCTGATGGCTTCTATATCAGCGAAATCATAATAGTTTTTACGCTCTTCAAAAACTTCAAGTAAAAGTTTAAATAAGAATTTACTGTGAATAGAGTAGATGGTTTTAGACTTAATGTAAAACTTTAAGCCTGCTTTAAATCGCCATATTTTATTACGAAGTGTCACTAAAAATCAAAGGTGCTCCTCTAAGGATTCATGCAAAATTATCTAAATTTATAAAGCAATGAGAATCAGATATAAAGAAAGGCTTGGAGACATTTCGAAGGCTTTAAAAATACTACTAATAATCCTGCTTTTTAGTTGGGTTCCAGATGTGGGCATAGCTCAAGATCCGGTATTTTTCCAACAATCTGACGAGACTTTAATTCAAAATAATATCAGAAGAGCTCTTCCAATGATTTTTGCAGATATCAATGGAGACTTTCGAGACGATATCGTCACATCTGCAGATACTGGATTAATTAAAGCCTATGTGCAGGCTAATGATGGTCAGAACTATCTCTTAAGAAGATTTGAATTGGATATTGAAGGGCTACCTCAATCCTTTAATCTTGCAGATTTGAATAATAATGGTCAACCAGAAATATTGATTTCTTCAATAAATGAGCCGGTTCATATCCTAGAATTAGATTCCAAGCAAGCAGATATATTTAATATAAATGATATTGATTTAGCTATTTATCCTCAAGGTTGTTCTATGATTGATCTTGATAATGATGGATGGATTGATATGGTTCAGACGCATGATTTGGGTACGAACCTCACATTGATGAATGATCGAAATGGTCAATTAATGGAGGAGGCACTTATTGATTTTTCTACAACATTACCCTCCGATAATTCTGGAAATTATTCTTCTATTTGGTTGGATATTGATAGTGATGATGATTTAGATCTTTACATCTCAAAATGTAAAGCCGGTATTAATGATCCTAATGATCCAAGAAGGATTAATCAATTGTTTATAAACGATAATGGTAATTTTTCGGAACAAGCGGCTGCTTACAAAATCAATTTCGGAGATCAAACCTGGTGTGCTGATTCGGGTGATTTAGATAATGATGGGGATATAGATATGGTATTGATTAATCATGAGGTACCACATAAGTTATTAGAGAATTTGGGTACAGGTGATTTTATCATCCACGAGGATATATCTAATGGGAGTTCCATAAATTCTCCTGACTTGCAAGTAGCTATTATCGATTTTAATAATGATGGTTGGTTGGACATACTTATAGGTGGTCAAGATGACAGACTGCTTATTAATAAAGGCGATTTAGAATTTACTGAAATACCGAATCCTTTCGGTAATAGAAGCATGGCGACTTTTGCTATTGGGGATATCAATAACGATGGTTACCCAGACGCCTACACAGGCATCCCGACATTAGATGACCAATTATGGATCAACTTCGGTGGTGCAAATAATTACCTCAAGTGTTCATTTGCAGGCATCCAATCTAATCGCTCAGGTATAGGTTCTAAGGTGGAAGTGTTTATTGATAACCTAAAGTATACAAGATGGGTTAATTCTGGTACGGCTTATGGGATTACTAATAGCCTCAATGTTACTTTCGGATTAGCTGAAAAAACCGCTATTGATTCTATTAAGGTGCTTTGGCCATCTGGTCATATCGATCGTTATGAATCTTTAAATGCTAATGAGCATTATGTTTTTACTGAGGCTTCTTGTGTTGATCCTATTTTGAAAGTGGACAGTCCCACGTTTGATTTAACTTGTGGCAATGATACCATCGTCCTGAATGCTCATTTCTTGGAAGAGATTATTTGGAATGATAACGACTCTGTAATGATGAAGTCTGTTCTCAATCCAGGGTTATATTCTTTTGAAAATAAAGATACTTCCTGTGTCAATAGCTCCGGATTAATAAATATCTCTCGCACAGATTTAGGTAATGATTTACAATTATCAACCAGTGGAGAAATCTACTTATGTGAAAATCAAAGCCTACCTCTAAGCTTAAATAGATCTAATAATGTTTATTGGCAAGACGGAGAGATTGACAGTTTTAGAATAATAGATAGTGAAGGTGTTTATTACGCGCGTTCTGGTGAAGCATGTGATGATTATACTGATAGTCTAAAAGTAAACGCTATTCAATTTTTATCGACTTTCGATGTCATCCTCTATAATCCATGGCTGGATGCAGTTGAAGTGAACCTAAGTCAAGATGTGGATGCTTGGTTTGCAGATGGCGCCGCAACTGAATTGATTTCTAATGAGCCTATTTTAGAAATAGATCCTGAGGGTAAGGATACGACTATCTTCTTTCTTCCAGAGTTTTCAAATAACATTCCTGTCTCTGAATTTGGTTTGAAGTTGGATACGCTCAATAGTGACTTTGGGAATGCTTCTGAAAATTTAGTTCTAAACTTTGAGGTTCATTTTCCTATTCAATTAAAATCAATTAAAATTGAATGTGGATCAGAGGGTAGAAGACGTATCTTATTAGTAAATGCAAAAGATACCTTAGCTGATATTTCCAATCTATTTTCAAAAGGTGTGCATGAATTATCATTAGATATTTTTTTAGAATCAGGTACATATTCACTTATTACTGACGAAGCGATTAACATGGCAAACCTAGGGCAGGCAAGTCCAGATTTAAAGCAGCTAGCAGAATGGGAAGTCTCTGACTTGCCTGCTGCTGCATCTATTTCAATGCAGCAACAAGACGTTTATCCCTATTTCTTTGAATGGATATATCAGCCAGTATTGGAGCCTTGTGATATACCGTTGAGTAGGGTACAACTTATACCTGATAGGTCCTTAAATACTTCAGAAATTGTAAATACTAATTCATTACCATTATTTCCTAATCCTACGGATGGTGTGTTGAATATTGATCTAGATAATCAAGTATTACGCATTGATGTTGTTGATGTCAATAAGCGTCAGTGTGCAAGCTTTTTAAATACTAAAATTGTAGATACAAGTGCCCTTGAGTCTGGTTTATACCTAATTAGAGTTGAGACAAGTTCAGAAGTACTTTTCTCTAAATTCATTAAACAATAATCTCTGCATTTCATTAATTCATTTGTGAATTATACTACATTTATCTGCATTAAAATCTAATATTATGAGTTCGAATGGTGATTGGATAACAGCTTTTGATTACGAGGATATTACCTATAGAAAACGCAATGGTGTTGCAAGAATAGCATTTAACCGTCCTGAAGTGCGAAATGCTTTTAGACCTAAAACAGTATTCGAATTATATGCTTCATTGACAGATGCTAGGGAAGATCCAGATATTGGAGTAGTATTACTTTCAGGTGAAGGCCCCTCACCAAAAGATGGTGTTTACGCATTTTGCTCAGGAGGCGATCAAAGAGTCAGAGATAAGACAGGTTATATGGGCGATGATGGCGTCGCCAGATTGAATATATTAGAAGTCCAACGGTTGATTCGTTTTATGAATAAAGCCGTCATAGCTGTTGTGCCTGGTTGGGCAGTTGGCGGTGGTCATAGTTTACACGTTGTTTGTGACCTAACTCTTGCAAGTAAGGAACACGCTATTTTCAAACAAACAGATGCTGACGTAGCAAGCTATGATGCAGGTTATGGTTCTGCATATCTAGCGCGACAAGTCGGACAAAAACGTGCAAGAGAAATATTTTTCCTTGGAAGAAATTATTCCGCTCAAGAAGCTTTTGAAATGGGCATGGTCAATGCCGTCATTCCCCACGATGAATTAGAAGATACAGCTTACGAATGGGCACAAGAAATTATGAAGAAAAGCCCAATGGCCATTAAAATGCTGAAGTACGCTTTTAATCTCATCGATGATGGATTAGTAGGGCAGCAGATATTCGCTGGGGAAGCAACAAGATTAGGCTACATGACAAAAGAAGCTGAAGAAGGTAGAAACGCCTTCCTTGAAAAGCGCAAGCCTGATTTTGATAAGTTTCCAAAGTTTCCGTGATTAAGTTGAAGTTGAAGCCTAAGCTGAAACTTGAATCTCCGACGGTATTATAACAAAGCGTCGGAATGTTAAGTCTAGGTCTATGTTTAAGTCTAAGTCCAAGCTTAAGTTTAAGTTTATTAATGATTTAAATCCTGTTTGATAAGGTAGAAGCTATCTTCATTCGCTACGCTCAGTTGATAATGAAAAGGATTTTAGAATAAAATATAACCATTCGACGTCAAAGTCGGCATCTGCGACTGAACGTCGCGACCTAACCACCTAACCACCTAACCACCTAACCACTTAACCACTCAACAAATCTCCAATCTCCAATTCACCAATCACCAATCTCAAAGATTCCTATTCTCTTCCCTCCGCTTGATATAATAATAAGTATCATACTGAGACCTTACGTGACTATCACCTGTCTTTTTGTATTTATTCATTTTGTCAAACGCCAAGTTTCGAGCTTTGATGTTGTCATTAAGTTGGATACGCATGATGGTATTGATAAACTCTTTATGTTTTTCATCAAGAATCGGGAAAGCGGTTTCTATTCGATGGTGCAGGTTTCTTACCATCCAATCTGCAGAAGAGACATATATCAGTTCGTCGCCATTATTTCCAAAAATATAAATACGAGCATGTTCTAGAAACCTATCAAGAATACTGACAGCTTTGATATTTTCACTAACCTTATCGAGTCCTGCTACAAGACTAAAGATGCCTCTAACGACCATTTGAATTTGAACGCCTGCCTGACTTGCTTCATAAAGTAATTCGATCATTTCACTATCCTGAAGAGAATTCATTTTTAACTTGATATAAGCTGGCTTGCCTTCTTTAGCTAAGTCGATTTCTCTTCTTATTAATACCTTAAATTTTTCTTTTAGATTAAAGGTGCCTACTCCTAGTAGTTTGAATTTCTTGTCAGGTCGTATCCTTGTTTCAATAAATGTAAAGATTCTAAGCAGCTCCTTAAGTATCGTCGGCTTTGTGGTGAAATAACCAAAGTCAGTGTATAGTGTAGCTGTTTTTTCATTGAAGTTACCAGTGCTCATGTAAGCATAGAAAGATTCTTGTCCATCTATCACTCTTCTTATTAAAGCTACTTTAGAATGTACTTTTACTCCTGGAATAGAATACAAGACTTTTACACCACTGGCTTCTAACTTTTCTCCCCAATCCAAATTGTTTTCTTCATCAAATCTTGCCTTGACTTCTATAAATACCATGACCTGCTTGCCATTCTCCGCAGCTTTTATAAGTGCATTCATGATTTTTGAAGACTTGGCTACTCTGTATTGAAATACTTTGATATGGGTTACTCTTGGATCTGTCGATGCCTTTTTAAAAAATTTAATGACAGAATTGTAACTATGGTAAGGATAATAAAGAAGGTGATCTTCATTATCTAAAGTCTTAAATAAATTATCAGATAATTCGATTGGATTATAAGGAATAGGTTCAAGATTCTCATTTTTAAGATGATTCTTTTTGAACCTAGGGAAATTCATAAAATCTGAATTACTGTGGTAGCGCCCTTCCTCTAATAAATCTAAAGTGGATAAATCGAAAACAACCATCAGGTATTCCAACATGTGTCCTGGCATTTCTCGATCATATATTAACCTAGAAGCAGTACCAACTTTTCTCCTTGCCAGATTTCGTTTTATTTTTTCAATTAAGTCACCTGAGTATTCGTCATCTATATAGAGTTCTGCATCTCGAGTCAACTTGATTGAGAAAGTGTCTTGTATATCAAAACCAGGGAAAATATCATGAATTTGAAATCGGATAATATCATCTATCATGATTAAATCATGGACACCTTTCTTGGCTTCAGGCAATACAATAAATCGACCTAATTTTTCAGAAGGAATCTTTACAATCGCATAATACTTTTCTTTATCCTGCTTTTCTTTACTTTTCATGTAAATGGATAAGTAAAGATCGCCGTCCATAAGGAAGGGTTTTATTTTATCCTCTCTTAAAAGAACGGGCTGGATATAAGGTAATATGTCATCATTGAAAAAGTTCTCAATAAATATTAATTGTTCTTCATCTAATTGATGTGCTCTGAGTAATCGAATGCCTTCACTTTTTAGTTCTGGTATGATCTCTTTTTGGAATATTCGACTAAATTCCTTCTGTTGTTTGTTGACAATCGATAAGATCTCTCTTAATATCTGTTTTGGAGAAAACTCGACCTGTTTAAAAGTCTTTTTACCTGCAAGGATCAAGTTTTTATGGTTGGCCACTCTAACTTTGAAGAATTCATCAAGATTGGAAGAGTAGATCGCTAAAAACTTCAAACGCTCCATTAGAGGGACGTTTTTATCCTTTGCTTCTTGTAAAACTCTATAGTTAAAAGCTAGCCAACTAATATCTCGATCTATATATGGAATGTCTTTTGCCAAGTTTGATGCCTTTTATGATTATTTTCGCCAAAATTAAAATCTAAAAATACATAAGATAAAAGCAATGAGAAAGAAAATCACAGCAGGTAATTGGAAGATGAATTTAGATTATGATTCTGCAACAAGTTTAGCCCGAGAGATTGTTCAGAAGGGTATCGGTAAAGGAGATTTGATGATTATGGCCGTACCATTTCCGTATCTATCTCAAATTAATAATATCGTGGCTGATGCTTCTGCTATTGATGTAGCGGCTCAAAATTGCCATCATGAGGTAAAAGGGGCATATACTGGTGAAGTATCAGTCGATATGCTCAAGTCTTTAAATATAAAGTATTGCTTGGTGGGGCATTCTGAAAGAAGACAGATAGGAGAGACGGATGAAATTTTAAAGACTAAAATTGATTTGTGCTTAGCCAATGGGATTACACCTATATTTTGTTGTGGGGAATCTCTCCAGATAAGAGAAGATGGTACGCATCAAGGCTTTGTCCAAACCCAATTAGAAAACAGTTTATTTCATCTTGCTGATGATGATCTTTTAAAAGTAATTATTGCTTATGAACCTATTTGGGCGATAGGAACAGGGAAAACGGCTTCTGCAGAACAAGCTCAAGAAATGCATGCGCACCTGAGAAATACGATAGCTCAGAAATATACAGCTGCCGTCGCTGATGGAATAAGTATCTTGTATGGTGGAAGCGTCAAGCCTGCCAATGCTCAAGAGCTCTTTGCTAACGCGGATGTGGATGGTGGACTGATAGGAGGCGCTTCTTTAGCAGCTGAAAGCTTTTCAGCAATATCCGAGTCTTTTTGATTGAATATTTGCTCCACTTTATCATAACGATAAGTGAATATTTCTTCTAGTCGGTCTTTTACATAGAGGTTATGCATTATTTGACCTAAGAAACCGAAAGGCATAGCATATTGTAATTCGTCTGTCATTTCAACGCCATTTTCTACTGCCTTGAAATAATGGGTATGTCGCCAGAGTTTATATGGACCTTTTAATTGAAGATCAGTAAAGTATTCGTAGTCTTTAACATCTGTTATAAGTGTTTCCCAACTTAATGGAATATTAAGTAAAGGAGATACTTTGTACCTGATACGCTGTCCTTTGAACATTTTACCCAAAGATTCTTTGTTGAGAATTTTAAATCCCATGTTCTCTGGTGTTAAAAGATCTAAATTCTTTGGTGTAGAAAAGAATTCCCAAGCTTCCTCTAAAGTGGTATTTATTACCTGCTTCCTTTTAAGTTCGTAGATATTCATGTCGATTAAACAGCCTTTTCAAGGAATGGTTTACAAGAAATGGTTAAGGAAATAAACTTTGTTTTGCGAAAAGTTCATCCTAAATAGGGGTATGTAGCGAAAAAGCTGTCTATATATCAAAGGGTGTTATTAAAGGTATTTTAAAAGCATTTAACTTA
>JAHDIN010000031.1:21120-35285 GCA_020630775.1 Saprospiraceae bacterium
TAAAGAAGTTGAGTGCTTTTTTTTATGCCCCAAAGTCAGTGAATTCAATAATTAATAATAAAATTATTAACCCAATAGGGGTAAGCAGTGAAATAGCTGTCTATATATCAAAGGGTGTTATTAAAGGTATTTTAAAAGCATTTAACTTAAAGAAGTTGAGTGCTTTTTTTTATGCCCCAAAGTCAGTGAATTCAATAATTAATAATAAAATTATTAACCCAATAGGGGTAAGCAGTGAAATAGCTGTCTATATATCAAAGGGTGTTATTAAAGGTATTTTAAAAGCATTTAACTTAAAGAAGTTAGATGCTTTTTTTTATGCCCAATAAAATAAATGGAAAATAAACGACATCTGGATAGGGGGTATTTGTCAAATAGCTGTCTATATATCAAAGGGTGTTGTTAAAGGTATTTATTAAAAAAGCGCTTTCCTTAAAGAAGAAGAGCGCTTTTTTTTATTTGTATAAATATAGTTCCTAAACTAGAACCAGATAAATTTCGATTTCTCGCCACATCTAGCTTGTCCAACACCACCAATTCCCCAGTTTAATTCGAAGACCACGCCAGCAAATATAGGATGTGTACTTTGACCATCTCCAATATAATTGACAGGTTGTCTGTCTGTTGCAGATCTTCCGGCATCTGTTACCACATCGCTAAAACCATATTCAAATCTTAGTCCGAATATCCCACTGAATCTACCATCGTTTCCAAGTACATAAGTACCAAAGCCCAAGACTGCAGATAATGGCATAGTTTCAAAATAGGATTCATCTACAATGATACTTTGTTCACCGCTATTACCGGATCTGACATCTCCAACAAATGACATTTTTGGTCCTAATTCGATATAACCTCTGTTTCGTGCATCTCTGAATAAAAGATATAAGTCAACTGTAGACATACTCACTTCTCTATCGGGACCACCACCACCTGGAGTTGTGTTTTGGAAAACCCCCTTCGCTTGACCGACCATAACGTCTAGTGAAATTCCTGTGTAATTCCAGTTCATACCAATTTTACCGCCTACTTTAGTAGTGGTTGTAATGGCATAATCCCAGTTGTTGTCATCACCAATAGCACTATTAAATAACATGCTGCCACCATATTGGATCTTCGCACCTGCATCTAACCAAAAGTCCATTTTTTGACCAGTTAGAGAAAGAGTGAATAACAACGGAAGTAGCAAGAGTGATAGCTTTTTCATGTTTGATTATTTTACTTAATTCAATATTATTTATTTGTTTTAGACCATTCATTAAAGCCGCCTTGCATATTGACAGCGTGGAGGTCATATTTTTTAAAAGTCTTGAGACTATTGGAGCTTCTTCTTCCAGATCTACAATACAATATGTATTTCTCATCTTTTGAAAGTTGGCTCACCTTTGAATCAAAGTCATCGGATTTATAATCTATGTTAATAGCATTATTAATTAGGCCCGTTGATTTAATCTCATCATCGGTACGAACGTCTATATATTTATATCCTGTTTCAAACAATTTTGCTGCTTCGGCAACTGAAACATTTTCTTTATCTGCAACTTGAGGTGTTTGTTCTTTACAACCTATTGTTAACAATAAACTTATGATTAGAAATGCTTTCAAAGTATTAAGTTATAGGCACAATATTAGGAAAAACTTATTAGACATTTTATTTATATGTAATTCTTCGAGCAAAACATATTAAAAAATTGGCTAATATGTAATTATAGTTATAATTTTGAAGTGTTGATAGATTATACAAGTGTCAAGTTCCCGCCAATAACTTAACTAAATGTTAATTTCTTAATTCAAGGCAAACCTTTTGGCATTTTGTATCGTCTATATACATGAACACTTTAAGCAAATTATAATTTACCCATGATGAAAATTTTTAGCTTTTTAACCCGTCTCTTCAAAAAATCGCCTAAGAAAGCTTTTGCTAATGGTGGTAGATTCGAAGAGGAGTATGAATCTTGGTTAGGTATCTAGATTCATTACGGATCAACAACAACTTATAGACCTTGAAAACTAATCTGGTTTTCTGAAAATATCCTTTCCATTAGAAAGGATTTTTTTATAGGTGTAATCGAGATTTTTTAGCGAGCAATTCTTCCACTGTTTCCACTCTGTCTTCATCTGGCACACAACAATCTACAGGACAAACTGCAGCACACTGAGGCTCTTCATGAAATCCTTGGCATTCAGTGCATTTGTCTGGAACTATAAAATAGTAATCATCTTCAACAGGGTTTTGCATAGATTCTGCATCTACTTTTACATTACCTTCCAAAAGATATTCCCCAGTTAATGAAGTTCCTTGATTGATAGACCACTCAATACCACCTTCGTAGATAGCATTATTTGGACATTCTGGTTCGCAAGCACCGCAATTGATGCACTCATCAGTAATTTTAATTGCCATTACGCTCTTTGTTATTTATGAATTCTATAGCTGTATATGAGCGATAGAATGATGTACAAAACTACTGCAATTGGCATTGAAAGTCTATGATTATACATAGTTAAAAATGCAAATGTGACGAGTGAGGCTAAAATGAAAATGCTGTAGTTTAAATTTATCCCAAACTGCTTAAAGGAAAACATCTTAATCTTACTCAGATTTAGAAACATTAATATCACAGGGACCATAATATATACAAAAGGAATAGCCATCATATTAATGATGAAAAGGCTTTCCATATGAATGGCTAAGTAAAGGCCTACTAAGAAGAAGGCACTCGCTGGGGTAGGCAATCCTTCAAAATGTTTGGTACTTGGTCGCAAGTTGAAAATCGCCAATCTTAATACACTTCCAATGATTATGAAACCAACAGGCACATAATAGAACCATTGATCTCCGGGCACAATGAGTAGATAAAGATATGCTGGAGCTAGGCCAAAGCTGACGAGATCCGCGAAAGAGTCCAATTCAGCACCAAGTTTACTCTGTGATTTTAGTAGCCTTGCTGCGATGCCATCAATAACGTCAAAAAACATCCCCCAAAGAATCAATACTGAACTCGTTTTTAGATCAGCTACTACAATGGCAGAAAATCCGCAAAACAAATTTAGCAGCGTAAAAAATGAGGGAATTTTAGTTCTAGGATTTAGATACACTTGATTCAACAGTTATAAAAACATTAAATTATGGCTTTCGAATGAATTGTACGATTAATTATTCGTCTTATGTTTAACCAAAGATATATATAATTTATTTTTGTAATCCTTGTCAATTCCACGTATTTCTCATTAAGTATCTAAAAGTCAATTAGTTATGAAAACCTCAGCTAAGCGTTATCTAGGATTTTTAATTATTTCACTACTTATTATGTCCTGTGCGCGTAATCCAGTAACAGGAAAAAAGGAGTTTATGTTGATGTCGGAGAGTCAAGAAATGGCACTTGGAGCACAATCTGATCCCGCTATTATCCAACAATATGGCCTCTATGATGATCAAAAATTACAAGATTTTATCAATGAAAAAGGAAAGGCTATGGGTAGAGTATCCCATAGACCAGATATGGAATTTAGTTTTAGATTATTAGACAGTCCAGTGGTCAATGCTTTTGCGGTTCCTGGAGGTTATGTTTATTTCACCAGAGGCATTATGGCACATTTCAATAATGAAGCTGAATTTGCAGGTGTTCTTGGACATGAGATTGGGCATATTACTGCGAGACACTCTGCTAAACAATACAGTAACCAGATGCTGGCACAAGTCGGATTTATGGCGGGAATAGTAGCCAGTGAAAAATTTAGACAGTTCGCCAATGAAGCCAGTCAAGGATTAGGTTTGCTATTCTTGAAGTTTGGTCGTGATCATGAAAGTCAATCGGATGAATTAGGCGTAGAGTATTCCACGGCAATAGGTTATGATGCACACGAGATGGCCGATTTCTTTCAAACTTTGAATAGACTACAAGAAAAGTCAGGACAATCTATACCCAATTTCTTATCTACACACCCTAATCCAGTAGATAGGTATAACAAAGTGCATCAGTTATCTGATAATGCACAACAGGGCATGGATAGAGCAGCATTAAAGATCAATAGAGAAATGTATTTAAGAATGATTGAAGGGATGGTCTATGGTGAGGATCCGAGACAAGGCTACACAGACAACAATGTGTTTTATCACCCAGAGTTGAAGTTTAAATTCCCTTATCCTCAAGGCTGGCAATTATATAATTCACCAACTCAAGTTCAGATTGCTCCTCAAGATGGTAAAGCACTGATGATTTTTACTTTGTCTCAAGAGCAGTCTTTAGATGCAGCAGCTCAAGCCACTGTAAAGCAATTTAGTCTTCAGGTAATTGAAAGCGCAAGAACTACAGTTAATGGATTTCCTGCTCTAGCGGTCGTGTCTGACCAAGTACCTCAGCAACAGCAACAACAACAGCAGCAACAGCAACAGCAAATAAGATTAATTAGCTATTTCATTCAGTATGATAACTTAATCTATGTATTTCATGGTATTTCTTCAACGACTGACTTTAATAGATATACTAATTTTTTCAAGCGTACAATGACCAACTTTTCAAAGTTGACAGACCAGTCTAGGATTAATGTGCTGCCCACTAGATTAGCTATCAAGCAGGTGACAAGAACAAGCACATTAAAATCGGCTTTGGCCAGTTTAGGAGCTGCTACTGAAGACTTAGAAGAATTATCTATCGTTAATGGTATGCAATTAACCGACCAAGTGCAACAAGGTGATTTGCTTAAAATGTTTGATAAAAAACACAATAAGTAAACTACTAAAAAATAAAGACCAAGCCCTTAATGTCTAGATGATGTTAAGGGCTTTTTTTAGTTTTTCTAATTTGAAAATATGGAAGCCGAAATGTCATTGTGCGAAGCATGATGCACAACGGCACCATTTTTAAGAACAATGAGTTGAGGAGATTCATGTATCACCTCGTATAGTTCTGCAACGGCGTTAGATACAGGACGATATTTTAAAAGATCCAAGAAATAATATTGAATATTTGGATCCTCTCCTAGAGCGTCTGTTTCGCGTTCAAAGTTTTTAAGAACCATACGGCTAATGCCACAAGAGGTGCTGTGTTTGAAGATGGCAATCACATGATTGTGAGAGGCTTCAAGAAGCTGAGATAACTGCCCTTTATCGTTTAATTCTATCCAATTCATATTAAAAAAAGAAGGCTACAAAAATATGTAGCCTTTTCAATTTCTTATTTGTAAACGCTAGCTTTTCTAAAATGTTTAACTAGCAAATAATAAAACATTGCTCTGTACTTGTTTCTATTAGACTTACCTAACTGTCCAACAACAGCATCGATGCCTTCAGCTAACTTAGGTGTATCTTTTAATCCAAGTTTTTTGATTAGGAAGTTCTTTCTTACTCTATCCAATTCTTTTGGATCTCCTGAAGAAACTTTTGACGCGTCTTTGCTGTAGATAGATGGGCCACAACCTTTAGCGACTTTGGTCAATAGTTTGCTATCCACTTTGATTCCGAGTTTCTTGAACTCTTTCTCATAAGTCTCTAAGCACTCTTGAAATTTGCTCATTTAAAATTTTTGATTTAGAAATGAAAAAGTGAAATGTCAGTCAAATATAAATAGGCTAATTCGTAATAAAAAATCGATTTGTTCTCGGATTTATAAAGTCTTTAAATATTCAATTACAGCACTTCTTTCTGATGAGCTTAATTTGTCACCAAAGTAATGTCCCTGATTACCATATCCCCTTATAGTTGTATCATAGGTCCCTTTGTCATTTTTGGCTTCAAGGGTTTCATAATGCCAACCTAATTTTTCGAAATTGTAATCTTTACTATCATAACTTCTTTTCCAATAAGTAGGTCTTTGAGGCGAGTTTAAAAGATCTTCAATCGTAGGTACAGAGCCATTATGTAAATAAGGGGCAGAAGCCCAAATGCCATCTAGAGGAGGTGCAACATATCCTTCTTCAATTATCAGTTGACCAGCATGTGGCTCTTGACTAAACCAACTTTTAGAATACCACTCTATAAACGGTTTGTAAATGGGGTCGTCTAAAGTATAAGCATTTGATAATTCGGGGTCAGTTTTTACCACATCTAATGCGACTAAATAATTGGGATAGCTTTCGTTTTTACCATATGTTCCATGACATCCTGAACAATTTTTATTAAATATGACTTCACCAGATTGGGCTTTATTTAAGTCTACAGTTTCAGGATATTTGGGTGGCTCAAGTGTGTTGATCCAACTAAATACATCGGGAAACTTTTCATCAATCTCTTTAGCTTCATCAATACCATGCATCGTCAGCAAAGAAGAAGCCATTAAAAACTTAGAAAAATCACCTCTACCTATGGCCGTATAAAACATAGCATGCTTCTTTTTCAAAAGCCACCATGGCGGTACATCTGTAGGAATGACTGCTTCAGGGATTTCTAGTTGAGCATCTTTATGCCATTCCAATGTTTTTGGATCTCTATGCGCTACCAAAACCGCGGTGAGTTTATCAGCTGGATTAATGCCTTTAACCTCGGTTTTCATCTGACCTCCAAGAGCTTTTGATGATTGCATAAATGGTTCAAAAGCTTTCCACTCTTTAGAGTCTTTGCCGTATACAGAACTAACAGCCATATTAAGCAAGGTGTTAGGGGCGGTTAGATCATTTGTGTAATCAAAAGATGTGTTACCCAAACCAACTACAAACTCTCCATTGATATATTCGGAATGGCAAGTAAGACAATTAGGGGCGACCATCTTAACACCGTCTTGATTGGTGACTAAAGTAAATTGAGGAGGAATGTTTTTATTTTCTGGGTTTCTTGATACTAGTGGTTGATCGATCTTAGGATTTAAAGATTGATATAAGAGATAGGGTATGCCAGATGAAACGTAATTACCGTTGAGCAGATATTCAAACCCTTTATCAGCATCTCCCGTTCGCTGTTCTGAAGGAGGAATAAACTTTTTCTTACCCTGCATATCTGCTTCAATTCTTGTGCTAGAACAATAGCTGAATAGTAGAATGCCCATCAATAATGAGCTAAATGTTAAAAGCTTTGACATATTTGAGTTAATTTTTACTAGAATTAAACCTTTAGCAGGAATTTAAGTCTAATTAACATTGAATTTATATCCATTCAACGCATATTCATATTATGAAATATATCAGTACCGTAATTGTTTACTTCACGTTAACAATTTTCTTATTTGGACAAAATAACTCTGGCGTCATTGTTTATGAGAGTAAAGTTAATATCCATAAAAATTTACCTCCAGAAATGGAAGCCATGAAAGAGCGGTTTCCAGAATTTAGGACAAATAAGCACTTGTTAATATTCAACCAAGATGAAGCTCTTTATAAAGTGAAGCCCAAAACTGAAGCAGAGAAAAAACAAATGACGGAATTTAGAGGAGAAGGAAGAAGAGGTAGAGGTGGACGAAGAGGTAACAGAGTAGAAGATATCTATTATACCAATCTAACCGACAATTCAACCGTCGATTACAAAGATTTTTTTGGAAAGAAATTCTTGATTGAAGGTGAGCGATCGGCCTTAAATTGGAAAATGACGGGCAAACAAAAACAAGTTGGTGAATATCTGTGCCAGCAAGCAATGGCTAAAGACAGCACAACTCAAATTGAAGCTTGGTTTACGCCTATGATACCCGTAGCATCAGGTCCAGACAATTTCTTTGGATTGCCAGGCATGATTCTTCATCTGGATATCGATGAAGGAACACGTACCATTACAGCTTTAGAAATTGAGCTAAAATCCCTAGAGGAAGAGATTGAACGTCCATCTAAGGGTAAGAAAATGACCCAAGTTGAGTTCGAAGAAATGAGAGATGAAAAAATGGCCGAGATGAAAAAAGAATTTGGTGACCGACGAGGTCCATGGATGAGAAGAGGTAGAGGAGAGTAAAACAATAACATGAAAAAGCTCATTTTTAATGCTCTACTTTCATGTCTTTTTGTTGGTCAGCTAGCGGCTCAAAAAAATATTGAAGGCTTAGTAATTGGTTCGGATAATGAGCCCTTGTTAAATGCAACAGTCGTTTTGTTGTCGGAGCAAGATTCTTCTATTGTCAGTTTTACTTTAAGTAACGGCGATGGGGAATTCAAAATCGATAAAGTTGCTGAAGGGGATTATCTTTTACAAATTACGTTTTTAGGCTATCAGCAATATTCTAAGACCATAAGTACCACAACGTATTCAGGCAATATAGATTTAGAAACCATTCAATTATCACAAAATGCCTCTCAATTAGATCAAATAGAAATCAAAGGCGAACATGTGCCCATTCAAATTAAGAAGGATACTGTAGAATATAATGCTGCGGCTTTTCAAACCCAGCCTAATGAAGTGGTTGAAGACCTCCTCAAAAAACTACCTGGAGTAGAAGTGGAAAGTGATGGTACGGTCATCGCTCAAGGTGAAGAAGTGCAACAGGTATTAGTAGACGGCAAAAGGTTCTTCGGTGATGATCCAAAGATTGCAACAAAGAACCTGCCAGCTGATGCAGTCGATAAGGTTCAGATATTTGATCAGAAATCTGATATGGCAGAATTTTCTGGAGTAGATGACGGAGAGCGCGAAAAGACTATCAATTTAGAGTTAAAGGAAGATAGGAAAAAAGGCCAATTCGGTAATATAGAAGTAGGATATGGTACTGATGAAAGGTATAAAGGTCGTTTTTCATTAAACCGCTTTGCGCAAAGAATGCAACTCTCGACAATCGGTAATTTTAATAATATCAATGAACAAGGATTTTCATCCTCTGATTATATCAATTTTATACAAGGCATGGGCGGGGGTAGAGGAAGAGCCAATGCTGCAGGTTTGTCATTGAATAATGGTTTGAGTGATGGTTTTGTGACAACTAACGCAGGTGGAATAAACCTCAATTACGATTTTAGTGAGAAGGTAGAATTGTCTGCAAGTTATTTTTTAAATAATATAACAAACGACCTTACAAGTATTATTCAGCGTGAAGAGTTTTTGAATAATGGTAGTTTTTTAGATGATAATTTTAGCACCCAAGATAATAGCTCTACTAATCATAGATTTCAAACGGAATGGGAAATAGAATTAGATTCTACTCAAGATATTAGATTGAGAACTGGGTTGACACGAAATGTAGGTCAAGTGTCTAGTGTGGCATCAACCCAGAGATCAGATTTCGAAGGTGATGTAGTCAACTCTAGTGATCAAGAATTAGGCAGTGATGGTGATAACCTGAACTACAACGGTAATTTTACTTATAGAAAAAAGTTTGGCAGCGTTAAAAAACGGATACTGTCTTTGAGTGCGGGATTGAATGAACTTAATTCAGATACCGATGGGGACTTGAGTTCTGATAATCAGTTTTTTGAAGACCAGAATTTTGCTTTTGCCGAAGCTCTAGTTCAAAATCAGATTCAGAATAATGATCAGACGAATTATAATATCCAAGCTTCATTTGTCGAACCTATCAAGGCAGGTCAATTCTTAGAATTGAAATATCGTCGACAAAACTTTAATACAGATCTCGTCTATGATGTCTTCGATGCAATCAATGGCGTGCAAGAATTTAATGAGGAATTGAGTAATGCTTATGCCCGTAATTATTATTACGATAGAATGGCTTTGGCTTGGCATTTAAATACAGATCAGTCTGCATTGACCATAGAAGGGGCATTTCAAAATTCTAATTTGAACGGCTTACTTATTTTGGATAACAGTACGATTACAAATAATGTCAAAGCGTTTTTGCCAAGATTAAGCTGGCGTTATCAAGGAGAAGGATCTTCTAGAATTCGACTGCAATATAACACCTCGGTTAATGAACCTTCGATGGAGCAGTTGCAGCCTTTAGTTGATAACAGTGATCCGCTCAACATAAGTGTCGGTAATCCAGATTTGGTACCAGAATATAGGCATAACCTGCGTTTTAATTATATGAACTTTGATCAGTTTTCATTTAGAAGCTTCTTTGCATTTATCAATGCGAGTTATGTAGCTAATAATATAGAGAACCAAACTGTTGTAGATCGAAATTTTGTTAGGACAACACAGCCGGTCAATGTTTCACATAATCTATCCTTGTCATCCAATTTAAATTATAGCGCACCTTGGAAAGCTCTGGATATTAGGTATAGTATCAGAGGAAGACTAGCGTACTCCAATGGCGTCACTTTTTTAAATGGACAAGAAACGACTCGTAATAGATACAATGGCAATTTGACTGCTAGAATTGAAAACAGAGACAAAGAAGTGTTTGATTGGGTTTTAGGCGGAAGTTATGGGTATAATATCACTAATTATGATTTAGAAGGCAGCAGAAGTCAAAGTTTCTTCAATCCAAGCCTATTCACTGATTTAAGGTGGAATTATAAAAAGTCCTTTTCAGTAGCTACCAATCTAGATGTCAATTTCTTTAGTGAGGAGGATTTCGGCGAATCTCAGACTGTTCCTATTCTTAAAGCCAGTATTTCTAAGTTTATTTTAAAAAATCAAAGAGCTGAATTAAAATTGAGCGTATTTGATATATTTAATAGAAATCTTGGCGTTTCGAGAATAAATGGCTCAAATTATGTAGAGAATAGGGAGATAACTAGTCTTGGACGCTTTTTTATGTTATCTTGTATATATTCTATCAAGGCTTTTGGAGGCAATAATAGCGGAGGTTCTGGATCGAGAAGGGGCCGCTCATTTAGACCAAGATAGATCTCATCGACCTACATTTAACACCAACTTTTTGAAGCTTTTTGCGTTTAAAAAACGTTTTTTAAGCGTATGGCACAATAGTATGTCGGATTTATGACATATTATAGAAATGTAATATTTTTAGGTGCTTAATGCTCAATGCATTAAATTGTAACGAACACTGGATTTTTATGAGACGATTTATACTTGTTTTCCTTCTAGGAGGCATATTATTTTCAAATGACATTCATTCTCAACATTCAATAGCCCGAGAATGGAATGAAATTTTGTTGGATGGAATCAGAAATGATTTCGCAAGACCTACAGTACACGCCAGAAATCTATGGCATTCTTCAGTTTTGATGTACGATATCTATGCTATTTATGATAGTATCGCGCAACCTTATTTAATTGGTCAGGAGATAGATGGATTTGTGTCGCCAATGATTGATGTGCCCACTCCAGCGGATAAGGAAGCAGCCATTAAGGAAGCTATTAGTTATGGGATGTACAGACTTATGCTTAATAGATTTGTAACAGCAGCTAATCCTGGCGTTATAATCAGTAATATTTCTCAAAAAATGGGTTCTGAAGGATACAATCCTTCGTTTTCAAGCCTGGACTATACAACCGGGAATCCTGCAGCTTTGGGTAATTATGTTGCTGATCAAATCATTCGATTCGGTCTTCAAGACAATTCATGGCAACAAATAGGTTACCAGAATAGGTTTTATGAACCAGTTAATGAGCCTTTGATATTAGATGCGCCTTATTCTGCAAACCTGACAGATCCCAATAGATGGCAACCATTGACACTAGAAATATTTATTGATCAGTCTGGAAATGTTAGACCTGGAGACACACCAGAATTTCTAAGTCCTGAATGGGGCCAAGTGACTCCATTTGCGTTGACTCAAGAAGATTTGACTGTTTACGAAAGAGATGGTTTTGATTACTATGTTTACCATGATCCAGGAGATCCTCCGTATTTGACCTTGGATAGTGATGATGAGATGTCTCAAGAATACATTTGGGGTTTCGCATTGGTAGCAATTTGGGGTAGCCATTTAGATGCTGCTGATGGTGAGATGATTGATATATCGCCAAGAACAATTGGTAATATTCCTGATCTTCCAACTTCAATAAGTGAATACAGACAGTTTTATGATTTATTAGATGGTGGTGATACGAGCTTAGGCAGAGATATCAATCCTAGAACTGGACAACCATATGAACCACAAATGGTACCTCGAGGAGATTATGGAAGGATATTAGCAGAATTCTGGGCAGATGGTCCTGATTCTGAAACACCTCCAGGGCATTGGTATACGATACTAAATGAAGTAGTTGATCATCCTGAGTTTGTTAGAAAGTATAGAGGACAAGGTGAAGAACTTTCAGAATTAGAATGGGATGTGAAAGCGTACTTTGCACTTGGAGGAGCCATGCATGACTGTGCCATTTCAGCATGGGGGATCAAAGGATATTATGATTATATCCGACCAGTTAGTGCTATTAGAGCATTATGTGCAAGAGGTCAAAGTTCTGATCCTAGTTTACCAAACTTTAATATTTCGGGCATGCCTTTGATTCCTGGCTATATTGAGGTTGTTGAAGCAGGGGATCCTTTAGCTGGTGCCAATAATGAAAACGTAGGTAAGATTAAGCTTTTTACTTGGAGGGGTCATGATTTTATCCAAGTACCTGAAACGGATATTGCTGGTGTGGGTTGGATTTTAGGTGAGGAATGGTTTCCTTATCAAAGACCGTCATTTGTGACACCTCCATTCGCAGGATTTGTTTCTGGGCACTCTACATATTCAAGAGCCGCAGCGGAAGTGATGACTTATATTACGGGTGACGAATACTTCCCAGGTGGTGTAGGTATATTCGAATGTCCAAGAAATGAATTTTTAGTATTTGAAGATGGCCCATCTATGGATATTGAATTGCAATGGGCAACATATAGAGATGCATCAGATCAATGTAGTTTGTCTAGAATTTGGGGCGGTATTCACCCTCCAGCAGATGATATTCCAGGCAGAATGATTGGAATGGCTGTAGCCGAAGATGTTATTGAAAAAATGGAGACCTACTTTTTCGTTGATAATGATCAAGATGGGTTTTATAACTATCAAGATTGTGATGACAGTGATCCCATGATCAATCCAAGTATGCCTGAAGTATGTGACGGTTTGGATAATGATTGTGTTGGAGGTATCGATAATGACTTACCTTTAAATACCTATTTCTTTGATGCTGATGGTGATGGTTTTGGAGATATCAATGCAGCAAAAGATACATGTTTGATGACACCACCACAAGGTTTCGTCGCTAATGCTATGGATTGTGATGATTCAGTTAATATTATCAATCCAAATATTCCTGAAGTTTGCGATGCTATTGATAATAACTGCGATGGACAAGCGGATGAAGGCTTGCCTAAGAACAGATATTATTTTGATTTTGATAATGATGGTTTCGGAGATCCAAATGTGTTTGCTGATACCTGTATCATGGTTCCGCCTGTTGGCTTCGTTGCTAATTTCGATGATTGCGATGATGCAGCATCCACAATCAATCCAGTCACTGCGGAAGTTTGTGATGGCATAGATAATGATTGCTCGGGGAGGGCTGATGATGGTATTCCAGTGAATAGATATTACCTTGATTTTGATAATGATGGTTTTGGTGATGCCAATGTTTTTGCTGACACATGTATCGCTGTTCCACCTGCAGGTTTCGTCATTGATAACTCAGATTGTGATGACAGTAGTGCGGATGTTAATCCTAATTCCGCGGATATTCCAGATAATGGCATTGATGAAGATTGCTCTGGGGTTGATTACTATCAAGCATCGAAAGTGTTTCCAAATCCTTCCGCTGATATGATAGAAGTACATTTGGACTTTAATCAATCAGTAGAATTAAGAATTTATGACAGGCAAGGACGATTAGCTTATAAACATGAAGGTACGTTGTCAAATAATTTTATAAATGTCGATATATCAGATTTTGCCACTGGTGTGTATTACTTACAAATAGTGGATGCAGAGTTTGAAGAGTTGTATACAGAGAAAGTAATTAAAATATAATCGTAGGTATTTTTGAAGAGAAAAATAAAATCCTCTGGCTAATAAGTCAGGGGATTTTATTCATTATAAAATATTGAGCTGAGTTAGAGATGGGAATGTACACAAGGAGTAGTTGAATAATGAATTAGTAACTCTAGCAACTCTATTGCCAATCCTTAAATGGTCTTTTCAAAACACCTGCCCGATCAATTGCACTGAGGTTTTAGTTATGTTTCTGTCCTTAATCTATCATAACCCAGACCAACCACCTGTCTAGAAATAAATGCTATTTTACATATAATTGAACAAATTTTAAATCGATATTGGAGGAGAAAGATCAAGCACTTTATTTCAATAAGAAGAAAACTAGGAAGAAAAAGAAATGGGTGGACTAAAGGATAAGTATTATTTCTTCATAGATGAAGGTGGCGATAGTTCTTTCTATGCAAAAAGAAAGA
>JAHDIN010000075.1 GCA_020630775.1 Saprospiraceae bacterium
CATCACCTCCATGTATTACCGCAAAGTTGTTCACGGTTCCAGAGTAATTCATATCGATATCAATACCGTCATCGCCTTGATAAGAAACAATTGCATTTTCTACATTAACTGTACCACCAAAAAATTCAATACCATCATCTAATGTACCAGCTACCTCTATATTGTTGATTACAGTACCAGCACCAACACCACCTAAAGTAATTCCATTAATTTCGTTTCCTTCACCAATTAGTGCACCTCCGTGTCTTATAGAAACATAAGTTAGAACACCTGAGTTATCATCAGCGTTGTTTCCACCATATCTACCATATTCTTCATCTGCAGGAATACCTTCTATTTGAGATTCTGTATCACTTAAATCTGCTGATATAGGAGCATCGCCTAAAACGATTAATCCTCCCCAAGTTTCATTGTCAAATTCACTTAAGTTTCCACCATCTGACTCTCCTGGTTCAATATTATCCGCTGTGGATGTAAATATAATCGGAGCAGTTTCGGTTCCATTGGCGAAAATTTGAGCACCTCGCGCTACAATTAATGCAGACGCTAAAGAACCAGCACCAGCGCGGCCTTTAATGATAGTACCCGCTTCTATCGTTAAACTTGATCCTTCTTGTACAACCACTTTACCCGCTAATTCATACACATTTTCAGAAGTCCATATAATATCTCCGCTTAATAATGCAGGAGGGACAATAGTCGAAAAATTTTGTTCAACGCAATCTCCGTTTACACAAGTAAACCCTTCATCACAAATTACAGTTGCACATGGATCAGAATTCGGATCGATGGCGCAAGCTCCGTTGTCGCAAAGGTATCCAGTCGGACACACTACATCTTTACAAGGTTCATCCTCACTACATGAGGTAAGAAACATTCCTAACAATAAGGTAGATAGAATAATTAAAGCGTTAATTGTTTTCATAATAATTTGATTGTGTTTTTAAATACAATACAAACTTATGGTTCAAACAAATCCTCTCTGTTAACAACAAGTTACGCCTGTATTAACTTTAAATATTTTGAGTTAAGAATGATTTAACATTGGAATTGATAAAAGGAAAAAGCTTGGGATAAATTCTTGAACAGGGACTTATTGTACAAAAAAGAAAGGTTTGTTACTTCTTATAAAGAGATTGGTTTTATACAAATATTTGATAACACATTCTTAATATCAACTTAATGTGAGATTTATATAAGATGCCGATCTTGTGCAAAGTTATTGGGTCGGGGAATACAATTCATCGGGACAAAATGTAGGGTAGACCTCGACCTAATTTCTTTCGTATGATAAATTTAACAATGAGTTAACATTACAAGGTTATTTTCGTGCCATTATTAAAATAAAACATCTGTCCCGATGAAAAAAATGCTTTTGAGCCTAGTTCTACTAGGATTTATGATGGTGCTTAAAGCACAAGTAGTGATGCCAAAATTCGGAAAAGGTATCCAAGTAACTTCACAAGATTCTTCTTTTTATTTAAAACTAGGATTTAGATTTCAAACCTTGTATACTAATCAATGGGAGCTTTTTAACGATGAGTTTTCGAGTCTTGAAAATTATGAGTCAGCCTTATTTATTAGAAGATCAAGATTGAAGTTTGACGGTTGGGCTTTAAATAAAAGATTTAAGTATAAAGCGGAGTTAGCGTTATCCAATAGAGATAATGGTGGAGGAAATTCTTCTGAATTTAGCAATGCAGCAAATATTATCCTTGATGCCTGGATTGATTACAATTTTTATAAGGGAGCTTGGATTCGTGTTGGTCAGATGAAATTACCAGGGAATAGAGAACGAGTGATTTCTTCCGGAAATATGCAATTTGTTGATCGTTCACGACTTAATTCGAGATATACCTTAGATCGTGATGTCGGAATTATGATACATAATGAACATAAGCTGGGTGATAAATTTGTTTTGAGAGAAAAGTTTGCTTGGAGTTCGGGAGAAGGTAAAAACATTACTTCTGGAAATTTAGGAGGACATGGCTATTCTTTTAGAGTTGAAGCGCTTCCATTTGGTAAGTTTAAATCCAAAGGTGACTATATTGGATCTGCTATTAAATATGAAGAAGATCTAAAGCTTTCTGTGGCTGTGACTTATGATATCAATGTAGATGCAGGTCGGACTCGTGGACAAAAAGGAAGTTTTATTGACGACTTTGAAGGAGAAGACGTTCGTAAAACACTATATTCATACTTTGCGGATTTAATGTTGAAGTACCGAAAGGTTTCAGTTATGGGAGAGTATGCCTACAGAAAAACGGCAGATGATGATGCCCGAATAATCACTTCGGGAGGCGAAGTTTTAGGTGAGTACTACATGGGGTCAGGATTGAGTTGGAATTTAGGATATATGATCGCTGATGGATGGGAAATTGCTGGTCGATGGACAGATATTAAACCGGCGGAATTTGTCGCGAATGATGAAACACAATATACGCTCGGAGCGTCAAGATATTTTAGAGGCCATAAGTTAAAAATTCAATCGGATTTGACATATCGAGCAATTACTGATTCAAATGATGATCTCTTTTACCGTATGCAAATGGATTTTCACTTTTAATTGCTTAGCATAATAATTAGACTTAATAAATAGAACAAAAATCAAACAAAATGGAATTCGGATTTTTTGACGTTATTCAAATTTTAGGAGCATTAGCTTTTTTCGTTTATGGTATGAAAATCATGAGCGATGGAATTCAGCGAGCGGCTGGATCTCAATTAAGAAACATTTTGAGATCCATGACTAAGAACAGATATCTCGGAGTGCTTACGGGGTTTTTAATTACCGCCTTAGTTCAGTCTTCTTCAGCGACAACAGTCATGACTGTTAGTTTCGTGAATGCAGGAATTTTATCGCTTGTTGAGTCTGCTGGGGTAATGATGGGTGCCAATATTGGTACAACGGTTACTGGATGGGTTATTGCTATCTTGGGATTCAAAGTTAAATTGGCTACATATTCGGTTCCACTTTTTGCCATTGGAGTTCCGTTATTATTTTCCAAAGTTGGAAAGAGAAAATATTGGGGTGAGTTTTTAATTGGATTTGCTATCTTATTTTTAGGCTTATCATATCTGAAAAACTCTGTTCCTGATTTAGGTGGAGAAGCACTGCAGTGGATAGAAGGATTTGCGCAATATGGAATTTTTTCTAGGATTTTCTTTGTTCTAGTCGGAGCACTTGTAACGGTTATTGTGCAGTCTTCAAGTGCTGCCATGGCGATTACATTGACTTTGGTTTATGCCGGATGGTTGCCGTTAGAAGTAGCAGCTGCGATGGTACTAGGAGAGAATATAGGTACAACTATTACTGCAGAAATAGCATCAGTAATTGGTAATGTACACGCTAAGAGATCTGCGCGGATACACTCCATGTTTAATATAATTGGTGTTTGTTGGATGGTGATTTTATTGCCATGGGTGATTGAATGGTTAACAGCTTTTGTTGAAAATTTCACCAGTATCTTTGAAGGGAATGCAAAACTTAAAACGGAGGACCTGAATGAGACTCAAAGAATGAATACGTACATTCTTGCGGCGTTCCATACAACATTTAATATTATTAATGTAGCACTATTGATCGGATTTGTGCCTTGGTTAATTAAAGCATCTATTTGGTCTGTAAAGTCAAAGAACGAAGAAGATGAAGATCTAAGATTGAAGTTTATTGATAATACAAACCTTACTCCTGAATTGGCAACAGTTCAATTGCAAAAGGAAACGGCTCATTTTGGTGAAGTAATTTCTCGGATGTCAGAATTCTGTAATAAGTTAATCAATTCAACAGACACCAAGGAACAACTAGAGATGATGAAGAAATTGAAAAAGTATGAAGAGATTTCGGACACTATGGAAATCGAAGTAACACAATATATTACGAATCTTTCAAATCAAGAGATCACTCCTAAAACTAGCGTTAGACTTCGTAGTATTTTGAATATTGCAAATGACCTTGAAAGAATTGGTGATATCTACTATCAGATTTCTAAAACGATCGAACGAAAAATCGAAGAGAAAATTTACTTCACACCAGCACAGCGACAGAACTTAAATGAAATGATGGATGTCGTGGCAATGGCTCATGGGACAATGGTAAAGAACTTATCGACGCCCAGTTATGACGATGTTTCCAAGTCAAAGGCTAATGACCATGAAATGGATATTAACTCGATGAGAAATAGACTTCGTAAGGATAACTTAACAAATTTAGGTAATGATGACTATAGCGTTCAAGGTGCGATGGTGTACAATAATGTTTTCTCTTCTTTAGAAAAGGTAGGAGATCACATCATTAATGTTACCGAATCTATCGTTGGTGAGATTTAATCGGAAATAATAAATAATTTTAAAAGGCCAGTTTTTCATTAGACTGGCCTTTTTTTAAATTTATCGATATGAGCAATTCCTTAAAAGAAATATTCCTTTATTTTTTTCGACTAGGATTCGTAGCCTTTGGAGGTCCTGCTGCGCATGTAGCTATGCTCGAGGAAGATCTTGTTCAGAAACGTAAATGGTTGACTGAAGAAGAGTTTCTCGATTATATGGGCGCTACAAATTTGATTCCAGGTCCTAATTCTACAGAAATGACCATGCATTGCGGATACCATCGGGGCGGCGCGGCAGGCTTATTTATAGCTGGAATGAGTTTCATATTTCCGGCAGTATTACTCACCTTAATTGTAGCCTATTTTTTTGAAGAGTATAGTCAAATCGCTTGGGTTGAACCCATGGTCGATGGCATTAAAGCAGCTGTTCTTTCCTTTATAGCTGCAGCAATTTTAAAATTGGGTAAGAAAGCGGTAAAGGACAATTTTTTACTTGTTGTTGGTTTGATGGTTATTGCCACCAACTTTTTTCTTGGAATCAATGAAATCTATTGTATTCTTGGCGCGGGAATTATCGTAGCATTAATTAAAGGAAAACTTCTTTATAAACAACTGAATAGCTTTGCCATAATCCCACTATTTGGAATAATTGGAGGATCGTTTTCTCAAGCCAAATTATTCTTGATTTTCTTGAAAGTAGGAGCGGTATTGTTTGGAAGTGGTTATGTTTTGTTTGCTTATTTAAATGGAGAATTAATCGATAATCTAGGTTGGTTAACACATCCAGATTTAGTGGAAGCGATTGCCATAGGTCAAGTAACTCCGGGGCCTGTATTATCGACAGCAACTTTCGTTGGATACAAACTAGGAGGGGTTTCAGGTGCCTGTTTAGCGACGATTGGTATCTTTTTACCTTCATTTTTTTATGTGTGGTTATTAAACCCTTTGTTGAAGAAAATGAAACAATCACCGATCCTTCAATGCTTTTTACAAGGGGTGAATGTAGCCGCCGTTGCCGTTATGTTGGTGGTCACTTATGAAATGGGTAGAAGTATATTGATTGATTGGAAAACAATCCTGATCTGTGCATTGAGTTTCTTTGTCTACTTTTATTTCAAAGGGATTAATACGCTTTGGATTATTTTAGGCGGAGCGGTAGGTGGTTTTATTCTCAGTTACTTTTAGATAATCTAATACAGACTATTGACCAAAAGATTCCAGTACATTTATACTCAAATAACTGTTTATGAATTTTTCAAATGGCCTGCAGGAGCGTTCAGAAGGAAAGTGTGAATTGTGTTCTAATAGCGCATCACTACAAGAATTTCTAGTCGCTCCCAAGAAGGAAGAGCTCGATGACAATCACGTTATCGTTTGTCAGATTTGTTTAAGCGGTATAAATTCTAATTTCGAACTAGATGTAGATCATTGGCGATGTTTAAATGAAAGCATGTGGAATTCCACTCCAGCGGTTCAAGTTGTCGTTTACAGAATGCTTCATCGATTGAATACCGAGTCCTGGGCTCAAAATGCGCTGGGTATGATCTATATGGAAGAATCGACGATCGAATGGGCTAAGCAAGGGATGTCTGATCAAGCCGTAATTCACAAAGACATCAACGGCAATATATTGAGTGATGGGGATTCCGTGAGTATCACTCAGGACTTAAACGTAAAAGGTGCTAGCCTTGTCGCAAAACGAGGGACAGCCGTCCGTAGAATTCGTCTTGTTAAGGATAATCCAGAGCAAATTGAAGGAAAAGTAGATGGCCAGCATATCGTCATTCTTACAAAATTTGTGAAAAAGCAGTAGTTTTTTCTGCCTTTCGGCGAATGTCGAAGTATTCTTGAATATGAGTATTCCAACTAGAAACCCTCTTTTTATCCCTACATCGTCACTTGCATTTGCAATCTGAATTCATACAGA
>JAHDIN010000032.1:0-7085 GCA_020630775.1 Saprospiraceae bacterium
CAAAATCCAAAATCCAAAATCCAAAATCCAAAATCCAAAATCCAAAATCCAAAATTAACAAATACTACAGCCAAAATTGAGACTTAATTTTGTCTTTGAATAGGACCAATTTGTTTTTCTACATGCTTGCGTATAGATTGATAATAGAGTCTGCTCATGAAATAAGTGAATGTATGCCAAAACAGACAGCTTAAGGCAAGGACCTGTAAAAGATGTTTAATGTCTGTACTTTTATAAAGTAAGACAAAAGCCCAGAGCAAAGGCATGATCAACCAATTCGCTATAAAGTACCATATTTTACCTCTTTCTATATAAGAGAATTTATTGCCTTTTCCTTGATGACTTATTATTAAGTGCGGATTGCCCATTAATTCTGCATAGCTCCATGACACTTTGTAACTGTTTTCGGAGATGCGTTCTACATCAATTTTATTGGTGGGCTGGATAAGCCATAGGCTGACATTGTCAAGGTTTGTCTTTGGTGATTGTTTGTTGTGGTAGTATTGATCTATTATATCTGGGTCGTATTTGGGTGAATCTGATTTATTCATAGTAGTCTAATGGAACACGTTGATTTAATTTTTAATTGCTTTTTAAAATTAAATGATTTGATCTTATCGTAGCATCCTTATAAGGGCATTTTTTTATTGCATGTTAGAAATATTACCATCATAAGTAAATGCTTTTCCTAACGCAGTTACTGCAATTATAATGATACCTATTCCTCCTCTTGGTTGAGATGCTGTAAGTGCTAAGCCAACAATAAGAACTAGGGTGCCAAAAATAAAATAGCCTATTTGTTCGCCTTTAACTTTCTTTTTGATGGTCTTCCTTTCCTTTTTTATAAGCTTTTTTATGCTGTCAACATTCATTTGGTTGGTGTCCATTAAAGCAATTATTTCTGCTTCACTTTTATTCTGTGATACAAGGGCTTTAATTTTTACAGTATTCTCATATTCAATGTATTTAAGCTGTTTAGATTTGAGTTTTTTGAATAACTCATAGTGAATATTGGAAAGCTCTTTTTCTGAATACTTATCTAATTGCCCAAGAATGGATTTTTTTATTTTATAACCTACCTTCTGCTCAAATTCTATTTCAGCTAACTCAATAATATTCTTTGTTTTTGATTTAGATAAGTTCATTCGAGTTAAGTAATCATAGGCATTGTCAATTGATGAACCCTCATAGAATTTTTCTATAATTATTTTTACGTAATGTTTTATATCGTTAGTACTCACTTTGTTTTATTTTAAATTTTTAGGTATTAAATGATAAAAGGGAAGCCCGATTTATCTCTCAAAGCCTCATCTATCCGATCCCCACGCGTATGCGGCTGAGAGATAACAATAAATTCTAAAGGAGTATCTGTTTCGTTTCTAATTTGATGATATATGTTGGGCAGTATGTGGATGCCTTCATGTTGTTTTATGTGATGTTTTTCTCCGTTGATTAAAAATGTAGCTTTGCCTTTGAGTATAAAGAAGAACTGCTGGGCCTTGAGGTGTTTATGATTCACTTCTGCGGTCCCTTGAGGCATTAATTCTTGGATGACACTTAAGTCTTTGGTGTTCACGAGGTGCCAGCCTTTGCATTGTTGACCCCATTCGTAGGCGTTGCTATTATCTTTTTTGATTTTCATATTGTGTTGTCTATGTGTTGATGGCTTATTCGGTTTTTGTGGTCTTTTAAATGGGGATTAAACTACTGGTCATCATTAACTTCGATCCAGTAGTCATCTGGGTCTTGGAAATAAACTTGTCTGATACCATCATTTCGGACTTGGATTTTATACGCTTCATCTCGCCAATTGGAATAAGGGATCTTCAAGTAGTCTAGCTGTTTTATAAATGCGTCTAAGTTATTGGTTGATAATGCGAAATGAACCGCTTTAGTTGTTGTGATTTTTTGATTTGGTCGTGGAATCAAATGCAATTGTCTCTGTGTGTCTAATAAAAGCCATCTGGTTTTTGAGTCAGAGGCTGTATTGTCGATCTCTTTGAATGCAAATAGTTTTTGATAAAAGTGAACAGATCGATCCACATCTTTTACAGAAAGTGCAATATGATTGAATGAGAATAATGGCGTTTCAATAATGTTCTCCATTTTTAAAATTACTGTTTTCCATTTTTATTTGTGGGCAACTTGTTTTGGTGTAGGCTTTCAAGCTTAAGGTTGTTTATGGTTTTTAATGGCTTTAGATAGTTTTTCTGGGTATTCCGTAAAAACGCCCGATATGCCCAGTTTTTCTAATGCTAAATATTCGTCTGCTGTTTCGATTGCTTTGAATTGGGTGGTGTCTAAATTTGTTGATTCATAAAGCCAAGCCCAGATGGGTTTATTTCTATATTGAGCATGACGGATGACACGCTTTGACAATACATTGATTTTGCCATACATTTTTGGTAACATCAAAATGTCTGATTTTATAGGAAAGTACTGGTCCATATAAATAAAGCTGCTGTACAACATTTTTTTAGCCTCATAGGCGGGTACACCATATATCCAATCAGGTTGTTTGGTTTTTAAACTTTTGACAATAGCGTCATACTCACTAACAACAACAAAGTCTCCTTTTTTAAAATGTCTATGTATAAGCTCAATGAATACATCTATGACATTTTGATTTTTGGTATGTATGTCTAGTATAAATTTGGCTTTGGGAAATGTTTCAAAAACTTCTTTGAGCGTTGTGATATTTATTGGGTTGTCACGATAAGGAAACGTACCATCTTGTTTAAAATTGAAAGCGATATTGAGTTCTCTGAGCTTCTTGAGTTGAAGTTGATTGATAGTGGCCCTAACGCCTGTAGTCCGAAAGGTATTCTTATCATGAAAGAGTACCAATTGATTATCAGCAGTCATTTGGATATCCATTTCAATTCGAAAATCTTGATTGATCGTCTGACAATGTTTTATCCCCTCGAGTGAATTTTCAGGCTTTTCGCCTCTGCCGCAGCTGTAACAAATAATGTTCATGTCTAATGATTTAAAAAAAGCTTATACAAAGTATTGACCTTGATCTACGAAGATACGTCGTCCATTTGAAACACATTTCGTCCTTTTGACCGCTTTAACTAATGAAGAGCGTTCGGCATATTTATCTTAAAAATATGAGGGCACTTAATAACCTCTGGGTTTAAGATAGCTACAATTGATTTGATAAAAGAATGCTTAGTATGCCTTTTGTTTACAGCTTATTCAGCTAAAGACTAAAGACTAAAGACTAAAGACTAAATGCTAAATGCTAAATGCTAAATGCTAAAGACTAAAGACTAAATGCTAATTGCTTAGGAGGGGAGTCTTAAAATTACTAAGTTTTATCGGCTTGTCTGATGATTACAATATGCTGAATAAAAATTTGCTGTAGGGTATTTCTACAATGAGTTGTTTCAATAATGAAGGCATTTATTAATTAACCACAAAAGCAATCATGAATACCTCAAAATTCACAAAACATATTTTCCTTGTAATAATCGCTATTACAGGTCTCTTTAATATTAAACTACATAGCCAATCTATTAAGGTCTTTGTGTTGGCAGGGCAATCTAATGCAGAGGGGCATGGTCAGGTAGGTCCTGATTCTTTGGAGGGTACGCTCGCATACTTTATGGACAATGGTGGCGCCTCAGAATTCGGCAACTTACAAGATGCTAGTGGCAACTGGGTTGTAAGAGATGATGTCTGGGTCAGATATGATAATGATGATCAGGGGCTACTAGCTGGTGAACTTACTACTGGCTATGGTTATGCTCAAACACTCATTGGGCCAGAATTGGGATTGGGGCATGTTCTAGGTGATTATTTTCCTAATGATAAAGTCCTCATAATCAAAACTTGTTGGGGTGGAAAAAGTCTAGGTGAAGACTTTAGACCACCGAGTTCTGGTGGTACAGTAGGGCCATATTACACCCAAATGATTGATGATGTCAACGCAGCTATTGCCAACATCGCAACGGAGTTTCCTGATTATAATAATGAACCTATAGAGATGGCGGGCTTCGTTTGGTTTCAAGGTTGGAATGATGCTTCGGAGCAGTGGATGATGGATGAATACGAACAAAACCTGATTAACCTTATTTCAGATGTTCGTAATGATCTCAATGCACCCAATATGCCTACAGTGATTGGTCTAACAGGAAATTGGGGTTGGGTCGTAGAGATTTTTGGCGGATATGTAGGCGACTTACAAACGATTATCGTTCCTGCTCAGATAGCGGCAGCCAATCATACTGGACATACCAATGTCTGCTATGCTGAAACAAGAGATTTTTGGAGGCATGGCTATAATTCTCCGGAGCCTGATTTTGGTCATCATTGGTTTAACAATGGCGAAAGTTATCTTAGAATAGGCCATCAAATGGGTTTGCAAATGGAAGGTCTATTGGATGCTAATTGTACGAATACAGCCGTATCGGGTGTGTATGAAGCTTCGTCTTATGGTTTCAATACTTTCTACAGAGAAACAGTCACAGATACATCTTATGGAGCAGGGTATTCCTTCTACTCAGCGGTATGGCCATTTATGGAAGATTATCCTGGAGCTATTAATTTCCAAAATGGTCAAGGGACTTGGATGACACCTTTTTTTGATGATAATGACACCCTTCCTCCAGATTATTACAATACGATTGAGGGTGGTCTTGGATGGTGGGGCGACACGAAGTTTGGTATGAAAGTCCCTAAGTTTATTATGGGCGCCGTTGCCAATAGCTTTGATGCATGGGCTAATGGTCCAGGGGCAGGAAGTACAGATCATATAGATGATGGTCAACGTGATTGGAGTATTCCGGGAGGTAAGTATGGAGCGGCACAATTATCGCAGCATGTACTGTGGCCACCTGACGGACTCAATATGGACCCTTCTATGAATGGCCAAGTTTTAGGGTATGGTTATCATTCATTGCCCTTGACGGACGCGCTTGATGTAACTATGGGTGAGGATTTTGATACGGGTAACCAATGTTGGACGTTATATATGAATGCCTTAAATTTTAAAGGCCCAATTGCTTTTATTATGCCTACGCATTGGACATCGGTTGTGCTTGATGATCCGTCGACTTACGAAGGGATGTTTTTAGATTCTAGATCTACAACACCCAATAATCAATTTGCTCAAGAGTATTCTGCGGCACCAGCGATTATTGGCCTTGACGATATGGGAGATATTTACACTCAGATCATACCACCTGTATATCCTAAGACGACAAATAATACGTCTCTGATTATGAGAGATATCAATGTGTACTCTTTAGATGCTAAATGGAATGAAGTCGCCGAATGGTTTGATGGCGGACCAACAGCTGTAAGCCAATTGAATGCTGCTGGAACGCTTGCTGTGGATTTTGATATAGATAATGCTGATCCCCCTCAATTTAATGCTGGTGTTTGGACAGGGGTCGGTCCAGAAGTAGATGAAATGCTCCCTGAAGCCAACCTTGGTGAAGTTAAGATAACTTCTGATAAAAAAGCCGCTTACATAGAATGGGATGGTAATTTTGTGGACGATATAGGTAGTGGTTTGGAAATTAAATCCTACTATAAGCTTAATGCAAATAATGAATGGGAATATATTTCATTATCAGAAGTACCTGCATCCACGGGTATTTTAGATCATGATCCGCTGACGAATCCAATACGCGATGATTTTACTTATTTAACACCACTTGAATCCGATTGTCACTACTTTGGAGAAGATAGTCCTTGGACTTCTCCAGGTCCAGCAACTGGGCCATATACCGCTTTGCTTGGCGATGGTACTAAGGTGACTTACTACTGGTATAAGTTTATTGATCAACCTGCTGTTATTCATGCAGATCTTCCTGATGCCATGCGTCAAGATCTTCAAGATAGAGTAGAGCTCATACATACACATTGGAGTATGACAGATGATTATTTGCCAGCTCCTACAGGCAGTTCTTTAGCTTCTTTAGATAATGGATTGATCGTCACTCCACCTGCAGGTTATGAGATTGGCTATGTGCCTATTGTCTCTAGGCAAGAATATGTAGGGCCTTTGACGACTACTGCAGCGGACATTGATGTTGCGAGTACAAGCTTGCAATTAAATCCAAATCCTACCAGTGGCTTTTTTACCATACAGGGCAATTTTCAAAATTACAGTATTCAGATATTGTCACAAACGGGTGCTGTCTTTCAAGATCTGACGCATCTTTCGAGTCCGATAACTATAGATATTTCGGCATTGCCGGCTGGGATGTATTTTATTAGAGTTTTGAATACACAGAATCAATTACTGACAGTGGAGAAGATATTGAAGTTATAGTTTTATTCTGAATTGGCAGCAAGAGTTGATGTGAATAAAATTTAGGAGCAAGTCAGCACATTTATTTAAAACATATTTCAAATAATATTCTAGAAGTATTTTTCCAGTTGTTTAAAACTTCTTCATTCTTGAAATGGATAATATTGATGCCGTATCCATTAATTATTTGGTCTCGATATTTATCATAATCTTTTTGAAGTTTGTGATATCCTCCATCAACTTCAACTGCTAATTTAAGTTGGTGACAATAAAAATCAAATATGAAGAATCTTGAAGTTGTATTTAAAATCTTGTATCTAAATATATACTGTCTGTGAAATTTAAGCTTGTAGAAATTTCTATTTGCAAGCTTTTCCCAAAGGAATTTTTCAGCTTGCGTTGGGTTTTTTCTTGACTCTCGAGCGTAATGCAATGCATCTGTGTATTTCAATTTTCTTTTATGTTTATTATGTTTTTAATTCTAGGTAAACATGAGAATTGTTAGGGACCCATCCCGGCCTTCCCTTGAAAGGGAAGGAGTTTTTGATTTGAAAAATATCGAATGAGTTTAAGTATTCTAGACTAAACTTTATTTATTTACTAAATGAAGTGCCCTTTTAAGGGGATTTAGGGGTCCTGAAGAAATGCTTTATTTGAGAAATTTGTTAGGGACTCATCCCGGCCTTCCCTTGAAGGGAAGGAGGTATTCTATTGAGAGTATAGGATTGATACCAAGTATTTGAATAAAATTTTACTTAGTGATTTTACCAAAAAGAAAGTTCCCTTTCAAGGGGATTTAGGGGTTCTGGCGAGATGCTTT
>JAHDIN010000032.1:7185-34126 GCA_020630775.1 Saprospiraceae bacterium
ATTTGAGAAATTTGTTAGGGACCCATCCCGGCCTTCCCTTGAAAGGGAAGGAGTTTTTCTATTGAGAATAAAGGATTGATACCGAGTACTTAAATAAAATTTTGCCTAGTGGATTTACCAAAAGGAAAGTCCCCTTTCAAGGGGATTTAGGGGTCCTGACGAGATGCTTTATTTGAGAAATTTGTTAGGGACCCATCCCGGCCTTCCCTTGAAAGGGAAGGAGTTGTTTTGTTGAGATTAATGGAGTGATACGGAGTATTTAAATAAAAATTTACTCAGTGATTTTACCAAAAAGAAGTCCCCTTTCAAGGGGATTTAGGGGTCCTAAGGAATACCTTTATTTGTGGAGTTTAAATTTATCTCAACATTCCCTTACTTAAAATACCCCATCTACTCCCCATTCAAATAGCCTCTTAAATATTCAAAGTGACTCCCTAGATCACCACCTTTAGCAATCATTGCTCGGTTGAGCATAGGGCTATTTGGGTTATTTAGTTCGGGGTTTAGGGGTCCTAAGGAATACCTTTATTTGAGAAGTGGAGTTTAAATTTATCTCAGCATTCCCTTACTTAAAATACCTCATCTACTCCCCATTCAAATACCCCCTCAAATATTCAAAGTGACTCCCTAGATCACCACCTTTTGCAATTGTTGCTCGATTGAGCATGGGGCTGTTGGGGTAGTTTAGTTCGGGGAGGACGTGTTGGATAAACATGTCGCCGAAAGCGACGGAGGCGTCTCTGGGTAATTCATTGGGTAAGTTGTCGATGGTCATCATATCTATTGAGGATGGGGTATAGGGAGTGGTCTCTTGTTGGGATTGTGGATGGTAGCCAAATACGGGATCAGCAATTGTAGATGCTTTTAGTGTGGAGGGTATAGAACTTACAGGTGCAATATCACAGGTAACATCAGCAATGGTTTTTATGCGGAAATCTGGCGCGGCCATTTGCTCAGGCTTGAAAAATGCTGGAGCGTTATTGTCCCAGTATATGCCGTTGATCATAATATCTGAACAAGCAGTAAAATGGTGAAAGTCAGATATGTAGTCTTGAGGATTATTATAGAAGTCTTGGACGTTGTCAAATTCTAAGCCGTCTTTTCTTTTAGCATAATAAAAGCTGCTTAATTGCGTGAAGACGGCTTTGTCATAAGTCTTCGTCACATAATCGATAGGTCTGACACGTTGGATGCCCATGTCTTCGAGTACCTGTACTGAGCCGCCTGCAACACGTCCAGTGCCTGTAAGGACTATTTTTATATTTGGAGCTTGTATTGCATTGTAAATATCTTTGGCACTGGCGTAATCTTTTAAAGTATACATTCTGGGTAGGGGATTGTTGCCCAACCGCTCGCCATAGGTCCATAGCGCATTATGGGCACCTACCATGCCTGCAAATTTGCCGAATGCAATGACTCTTTTACCATTGTCATCAGTGAGCACTTCGTAATCTATAAGCGTGATGTTTTTATCTACACATGCTTTAAGCAACTTCTGATTATAAGACTGAGCCTTTATGGTGTGTGAAAAGAAGAAATAGGTTTTGTTGGGGATCAGCATCTCTATAGGCACTTCTTTGACGCCAAGAAGTATGTCACAATGATCTATATCATCAACAAGGGGAACGCCAAGTTTATCATATGCTTCGTCATAGAAGCACCGCACCTCGGATCGCTGAACGTAAATGTCATAACCTTGTTTTATGAGGTGGGCACATTGCTCAGGACTGAGTAGCACGCGACTGTCAGCAGGTGTTTTGCCTTCTTTTATAATGCCGAATTTCATTGATGCAGTTATTTATGGAGTGACTTTATTTATATTGCTACTGCAATTTAGGAATTAGTGCATAATTTACTTAAGACTTTATAATACGTAATACCGTTTCGATTGCTCAATATTGTATTGATCACACTTAGCAATTGATATCTTGCTTAATTCATAATGCTTTGACCTTTTGCTTTGCATGATGTAGCTTGATGCAGCTTAAAACTTTAGGAAATCAATTACTTTTGACATAAAGAAATACGTCCTGCCTATGGCAAAATCTGTCTGTCAAGATAAAGTATATGAAAGCCTTTTCAGAACTCATGCTGAACCGCTTATCAATTACATTTACTATAAATCAGGGAATTACGCCAAATCAGAGGACATCATGCAAGATACCTTTGCGAAGCTATGGCAAGAATGTGCGAAAGTTGCCGTAGATAAAGCCAAGTCCTTTCTGTATACCGTGGCCACAAATACTTTTCTCAATCATGTGAAGCATGAAAAGGTGGTTTTAAAATTTGAAAAGAAAGGGCATAGTCAATTAAGTCAAGAATCGCCTCAATATTTATTAGAAGAGGCAGAATTTAAAGAAAAGCTAGAAAAGGCCATTGCAGCCTTGCCTGAGGATCAGAGGATTGTCTTTTTAATGAATAGAATAGATAAGCTGAAATACAGAGAAATTGCCGAAAAGCTCGATTTAAGTGTGAAAGCTATTGAAAAGCGGATGCAAAAGGCGTTGTTGCAATTAAGAAAAGTTTCACAAAAGCTGTAGGGTATTTTGACATACAGTTGTTTTAGTTATAGAAGTCATTTAAAAACAAATTGTTAATTTCTATGCAAGTCATTGATCCACAATACTTCAGCTATTTTTCCATCCATAGCTACTGCTATGCATCTCAAAATGAGCTTCGTCTTCTGAATCAAGCACTTACATAACTTTTTAACACTTGTTATTAAATCACTTCATAGAGTAGTACAGTCATACCATGATCAATAAAGAAAACACCTTAGCTAAGTGGTTAAATGATGAAATTAGCGATAGTGACTTAGTAGCCCAAGAAGGCTCCGAAGTCCTCAAAGATCTTAAGAAAATTACCCAAGAGGTCGATACGTGGTCGATGCCTAAATATGATGTTGATGCAGGCTTGGTGAAGGTGCGGGCAAAGCTTCAAAAAGAAGCACCTACAAATCGAGGGTCAAAATGGTTGAAACTGCTGTCGATAATGGCAGTCTTAGGATTACTGATTTATGGTTTGTATTGGTTTTTAAATGCTCAGAATGAAGTATTGAGTGCGGACCCCCAGCAACAGATGAATTTTGCATTCCATGATGGATCTGAAGTTTGGATCAATAGTGGATCACATATCGCATATAAATCATCAGAATGGTCCACCCAGCGGGATATTACGCTCGAAGGTGAAGCCTTATTTCATGTAAGCAAAGGATCGCCATTTACTGTGCATACCGATAATGGAAGTGTTACAGTCCTGGGCACACAATTTAACGTGAGAGCATGGGGAGAAAATTTGTACGTAGAATGTTATGAAGGGAAGGTGCAAGTTCAGCAAGGCGATCAAACAACCATATTGACTGCTAATGAGCGTGTCAGTGTCATCGGAAACGCGATGAAGGCAAAGCAAATTATGGATAATACAAGTCCTACATGGAAAAATGGCATGTCTCGATTTTATCAAGATAAATTGACTATTGTGTGCGATGAATTGGAACGCCAGTATGCCATAAAGATTGACCTAAAGGCTGGCGATAGAACATTCAGTGGGCAGTTCAAACATGATGATTTAGATCTAGCACTACAAAGTATTTGTAAACCCTTAAATCTGAAGTATACAATCAGTAATGATAAAAATGTTGTTGTAATTGAATAAAAGATGCAACTATATTAAATACGGCCTGTCTTATTTATTGCTTTTGATGCACATCCATGTGATGCTCGGGCAAGCGCTTCATACTGATGAAATACAAACGCTACAAGAAGCCATTGAAGATGTAGAATCAAACACGGATTATATATTTAATTATGATCCCATTTTGCTCCAAGGGTATTTTTATGATGGACAAATTAAATCGTATGATTCTATCCGCCTTGTATTGGATAAAATATTTTACGACAGCCCATTCGATTATGAGTTGAAAGACCTAACGGTTATCGTCTATCGATCAGAACCACAATCATTTCGTATCTGCGGAACCTTGCTAGATGCTTCGAATAAAGAACCATTGATAGCTGCCAATATTACTGTCATAGATTCTGCTATTGGGACGCTATCAGATGAGTATGGTTATTTTGATTTTGAATTTACAGGATATAAGAATCAAGAGATTGAATTGAGGTACTTAGGCTATCAGGCTGTTCGTTTTTCAGTTCAAGAGATGAAAGAAAAGGATTGTCCAACCTGGCTACTGCAAATTGATGCTTCCTTGTTTGGAGGTAATATCGTCATTACGGATTACCTATTGGATGGTATCTCGCTAGGGGAGGCATATGGGGGATTCTCGCTTGATTTTGATCAATTGTCTGAAAGACATTCTCGTATAGAGCATGATGTACTTAAAACCGCTCAATTCCTTCCTGGTATCAATAGTATTGATGATAGTGCGACGAATCTTCAGATTCGTGGAAGCAATCCAGGGCAAAATCTTGTCTTGTGGGAAGGGGCGCCTTTGTATAATGCCGGGCATGTGTTTGGCATGATCTCAGCCATTAATCCATTTACAGTTAAGGACGTCAATATTTATAAAGGGGCTTACGATCCTAAATATGATAATCGTGTGGGTGGGATATTAGATATCTCCTTAGCGGAAGAAGTCTCTAATAGTTTTCATGGGAGTTTTGGTACGACGCTTACGGAGTGGCATAGTAATCTGACTGTCCCAATAATTAAAAATAAGGCATCCTTAGAAGTATCAGCCCGCCAAAGTATAAATACATTATTTGATTCGCCGACACTTCAAAGTTATACGGATAAGGTATTCCAGTTTTCTATTATTGATGACCAGAAAGATTTGGGTGAGATGGAACAATTTAGTGCTGACCAATCCTTGTCTTTTTCAGATTGGAATGCCAAGCTTTTGTATCGACCATCTGAAAAATTATTGATCAACGGTGGCATTTATAGAAATGCTCAAGATTTTAATTATTCGTTTCTGTTTGAAGAAGTGCCGTTTTTATCAGAAGATAGTATCAGTCTTAAAACACAGATCATCAGTTTTGAAACTGCTTATCAAGTCTCCGATAAATGGTTGAGTCAAATAACAGCTTATCATTCTAGTTATGAAAACAACTATGATAAAAGGCAGTCAGAAAATTCGATACTTCTTCTAGAAGACGATCAGTTCAATCAGATTGATGAATTGAGTGTCGCTATAGCCAATACGTTCGCTATAAATAAGTATGTGCAATTAAGTTTGGGTTATGAAAACAATACTAAGGAAGTGCTTTTAGATCTTGGTGACGCGCTGAATTTTGATATGGATTTTATACCCATAGATAATGAGCGGGCTTCATTTCATAATTTGTTTCAATCCTTTACTTACACGAATGCCCGACTAAAACTTGATGCTGGAAATAGATCATCTTACTATAACGAAGTGGGTCGGTGGTTTCACTCGCCTAGAGTTAATGTGCAGTATGCGATTGGCGAAAATTTAAAACTCAAAGCGGATGGTGGTATCTATTATCAGTTTATCAGTCAGCTTCAAAATGTTGGGGCCAATCAAATTAAAGTTGATAATCCTTTATGGCTGCTCAATGCATCAAATACATCCTTGTCGCAGAAAGCACAAAAGGTGGCAGCAGGTATCGTCTTACAGGAAGGGCCATGGCTCATAGATCTAGATGTTTACCATAACAATATCAGCAATATCAATACCATCGGTCCCAATTTAGGAATCATCTCAGAATTAGGTGGTTTTTCAAGAGGGGATTCTAAGGTGTATGGATTGGATCTTCTATTAAAAAAACGATGGGGGGCTCATATTGATACGTGGTTGAGTTATACATGGGGTTCTACGAAATATTGCTTTCCTGATTTCCGGGAGTCAAGTTTTACAGCACCTAATGATATTCGCCACAATCTCAGTTTTGTCAGCAGCTATAACTTTCAGAATTTTGAACTATCCATTAATGTTAACTATCATTCTGGTTTGCCTTTTACCAATGCTGTTTTAACATTAAATGAAGATGACCCTGATCCAGAACATCCATTCTTTTATTTTTTAGAATATGAAGACATTAATAATGAAAGGCTCGGCTATTATTTAAGAACGGATATTAATGTGGCCCGTAGTTTTAATTTCATGCCTGTGGAGGGTTCAAGGATAGAACTTTCCTGTTCTTTGTTGAATGTATTTAATCGAACCAATTATGTGGCTAGGGAATATTTTGTCGACTATGATGCGTTTGATAATAGCTATAATGCTTCTTTTATTGAGAAGGCGCTTTTGGATAGGACGGTGCTTTTTTTAATGAGGTTTTGTTTTTAGAAGGGTGGTGTCGAAAAGGATCTTAATATTGGTTAGGACCCATCCCGGCCTTCCCTTGCAAGGGAAGGAGTTGTGTTATCTCCTTATACTATAATCCTTAGACCCTAAACCTTCCAAGTCCCCTTATAAGAGGATTTAGGGGTCCAAAGCAGAATTGGTTAGGACCCATCCGAATCCGAACGAATATAACTTAAACCGACAATTTCAATTTGAACCTTTCAATCTGTCTTCTGTGCCTTAGAATATGTACGATGGCATGTTCAATAATTTGTTCGACATCATAGATTTGTCCCCAGCGTACTTTGAACTTTTTGTTTGGATCATAGGCTTCCAATTCGATGTTGGGGTGATCCTCAAATAATTGTTCGTTGTAGATGAACATTTTATCTAGAGCCGTGGCATATGTATCGGTGGTGCTCAATAGATCTTTGCTGAAATAGTGAACATTCTCACCTAAGGATTTGCGAATTTCTACCACATAGGTATATCCTGATTCTACGACGTGACTCAATATGGTTTGGATGGATCTGCAATCAGGGTCTTGTGTGTCTGGGTCAACTATTGTGGTTAATTCAGTAGGGGATATGTTGGATATAACGGTTTTGAGTTCTTTGATGCTTTTCTCGTATTCGTCTAATAGTGCACCGATGGCGCCGTTGGTTCTGTATTTATTTTTCATAGATTGTATTAAGCCTTGTTCCTTCTTCCTTCTTCTATATAAAGTTTTTTAAAATTTGATTTGCCTTCTTTTTGAAATTACTGTTACCAATGCATCTTGCAAAACTAGACAAGCAGAGGCTAAGGGTTATTTACGGTTCTGTCTATATTTTAATTGGAGGCCGAATAAAAAATTTCGCAAAAACTGATCTTTGCATGGTTGGTATTGGCCTTTGCTAGGATGACGGAATAAGGCGCTGATCTCGTGTTTGCTGATGTCTAAGTCCGCAAGTTTAAATGTGTCCATTATATCAGAATCTTTAAATGAAAGTGCAATTTTCAACTTTCTAAAAATGATATTATTATTCAGCCTTTCTTCAGGAGGGGGTTGAGGACCTTCTTTTTTACCACGTTTTTTATTTATAAATCCATTGAGGAAAGTGGCTAATTGGGGGTCTGTAAAGATTTGATAATCCTCTTGGTCCTCTTTTTTGAGCCAGTTGCATATCTCTGATCTTGAAACAACAACTTCGGCTTGTGCAAAAAGATCAATCATTTGATCATCACTAAAGTCAAAGATATATCGGAGTTGTCGAAGGATTACATTATTATCCATACCGTTCTTGTAGAATGAGCGTAAATTAATTTTTTTATCTAGGCTTAGAACCCAGATGCAAGATGCTCATAACTTTTAGAAATTCCAATATTACCATTCTTAAGATGATGAATGGGTTAAATATCAGGTATTTGATAAAAGTATTGTTTTGGTTGAGTGTGTACTAATAATTTAAACTTAGATGTTTTATTTCATTCCATTTTGATCAATGACCTGCCTTTGGTTATCTCGCAAAGTGAATGATAGCTTCTCCCAACTTGTTCCTTTTATACCCTCTAGTTCGAAGCCTTCATTGGTTTTAATAACGGAAATTAGGAAGTCTGCTAAGTTGCTGTCGTGCCCTTCTGCTTTATCGCTTTTAATATCCGTCATTCCAATTTCATTTATTAATTGAGGTTGATAGTTGTTTTTGATAAATGAAAGTTGCTTCCAACTACAGCCCTGGTCGCATTCAAGTATCACTTCGTTTGATTGCTTTTCAATTTTAATGATAAAGTTGTAAGCTGTTGTGCTTGTTTTATTTTGTTTCTTTAAAGATGCACATGATGTCAATATCAGTACATTCAATAAAACAAAGACTCTTACTAATTTCATTTTGTTCGTTTTTATGATTTTGTTTTTTTAAAAATTCGTCATTGACTAAAGATAGTTAATTAGCCTTTCTTTTTCTTGGTGGAATTTTGGCTTATAACTTGATGCATGAATGTGTCTTTTGTTTTGATCTCGCTAAGAATTCATTTTCATGATGACTTTGTTTTTCTTTTCTTCGAGCCCCAGTTCATAAATGAGTTGATCAAGTTCTGTGTTGTATTTTGGGTTAGGGGGCATTTCAAATTGCTTTCTATTGCGGAAGAGATACATTCTTTTCAGAATCCAATCTAAATCAAAATCGCCTTTTAATTGAGCTTCATACAACTTCTCGAAGTTGCGTTCTCTTGCATCTGCATCTGGATGCTGAATTACGGCCCATATCGCCGTCGCGGCTTTATAGTTGAAGCTGTCTGCTGTAGTTGGATGGTCAAATTTAGAGAGATAATATTCCACCTTCTTTAAATTCAAGGCATCTGTATTTATTTGGTTATTGACATAGTCTTTATATTCTTTAGAGTCTTCTCCATGATTAAGTTTTATCAATTCAGAATTGGATTGCCGTACACTTTGATCGTCTTCGAATATTTTTGTGAGGAAAGCTTCTCGATCTGCTAAAGTTTGTAGCTGATCAACTTGAGCTTTAATGTCTTGGTCGATATTGGTAGGCGTGTTGCAGCCTAAGTGTAAGAGTATAAGTAGAGTAAGGTAGGGGAATATGTTCATTGTGATTTTGATTTGTGTTTGCCTGTACTCTAAATTACTATAATCCTATAATCCAATTATCGTTTCTCATTAGTTATTAAGCCTGCCAAAATTGGTTCGGGGCTAGTAGTGTCATGATTGTAGCATTGGTTTTACTAACAATGTTATCTAGGGACTAAAGGTGAGTTGGTTAGGACCCATCCCAGCCTTCCCTTAGAAGGGAAGGAGTTGTGGTGATTCCTTATACCATAATCCTTAGGCCCTATACCTGAAAGGTCTTCTTTCAATACTATTTAGGGGTCCAAAGATAGATTGGTTTAGACCCCTATCAGCCTTCCCATAAATGGGGAGTTGATGGTATTGGCTTGTTTCTAAATATCCTATTTAGTCGTTGAGGTTTTTTTTATAATGAGACTTTATTAGTTCTGTTATTACAGTGTTTTGCTTTTTAAGTTCGTCTATTTGTTGTTGCTGGGATTGCTGCTGGTTATGATAAGCGTTTATTGTTTCTCTGAGTCTTTTGTTCTCTTCGTCTAATTCTTGGACGGCCTTAACTAAAGGCACAACAAATTCTGCATAGCGAAGACCATATGCAGATGTTTCATTTTTAGGGGCATCGACGCCATGAAAATCAAACCCTACGGCTTGTGCTGCGGCTTCTACTTCTTGGGCTAAGAATCCAGTTTGAATCTCTGCGCCTTTAAGGGCTTCACTTTCTGGTAATCGCAAGCTGTCAGGCTTGTCAAAATAGTCTGCAATGGCATCCATATCTAGTCTGTAGCTAACAGGGCGTAATGCTTTTATGAAGTCAAGGCCTACGATATCCTCTTTTATGTCTGTCTTGAATCTTGCGTCAGAAACATTGGTCCAAGATGCATATCCACCTATTGTTGATACTGAGGCATTTCCTATCCTTACAGTGCTGCTGGCGCCAGGTTCTGCATCAAAGCCTAGTGCTGTGGAGTTTGAATAATTAGTACCTGCAGAAAACGAGGAATAACCTATAGATGTGTTATTTGAACCAGTTTCATTACCGGCTCCAGCACTGCGTCCAATAAATGTATTTGCATTTCCTGATGTATTAGAGAAGCCAGAATGTACGCCTTGAAAGGTATTGTAAAACCCTATGGTGTTATTATAACCTGACGTTGAACCTAAGAAAACATTCTGATAACCTGTTGTATTAGACCAACCGGATAGAGATCCTACAGCCGTATTGCTTATTGCATGATAGATTTGCGAAGACCCTATGCCATTATTGTATAGTGAAGAGTCTCCGATCGCAACATTTTGGGATTTGTTAGTATTGCTATATAGTGACCTGATACCTATGGCTACATTAGAATTACCTGTTGTATTATTCAGTCCTGCGGACCTCCCTGCAAAGGTATTATTGTTGCCTGTGGTGTTTGATCTGCCAGCGATCTGTCCAATGAATACATTCGAACTTCCAGTTGTATTATCTCGACCAGCTGCATTACCAGTAAAGGTATTGAGACTGCCTGACGTATTGGATGTACCAGAAAATGCACCTTGGAAGGTATTAAAAAATCCATCAATGTTACTGTAGCCAGACTCTGTACCCAAGAAAACATTCTGATCACCAGTTGTATTAGAAAATCCAGATTTCGAACCGACTGCTGTGTTTTGTATGGCTTGAAATGGCTGTGTAGCTCCTATGCCATTATTATATAATGAAGAGTCTCCTACGGCTACTATATTTGATCTGTCTGTATTATTGTATAGGGCGTTTACGCCTATGGCTATATTTGAATGCGCTGTAGTATTTGAGCTTCCTGAATCTATCCCTAAGAAGGTGTTGTTATTTCCTGATGTATTGTCATGTCCAGCATTTCTTCCAAGAAAGGCATTGCCATCTCCCGTCAAATTAGAGTAGCCTGCTTCATTGCCCAAAAAAGAATTGGATGAGCCTTCCGTATTACTACTTCCTGCATCATTGCCGAAAATAGAATTATAGTCTCCTGTATCATTAGAATATCCAGCATTATTTCCGAAAAACGAATTATTATTTCCTTCAGAATTGAAATAACCAGCATTATTGCCAAAAAACGAATTTGAATGACCTATTGTATTAAAATAACCTGCCTGAGCACCAACAAATGAGTTGAGGAATCCTGTAGTATTAGAATATCCTGCGCTTCCACCGAAAAACGAATTTGAGCCTCCTGTAGTATTAAAGTATCCTGTACTTCTGCCGAAAAACGAATTTGTGCCTCCTGAGGAATTGGAATAACCGGCGCCTCTGCCGAAAAAAGAATTTGAGCTTCCTGAAGTATTGGAATAGCCAGCTCGATTGCCAACAAATGAATTAAATGATCCTGTAGTATTGGCGTTGCCAGCTTCAGATCCAATAAAAGCATTTGAATATCCTGTTGTATTGGCATAGCCAGCTTTGGAACCAATGGCAGTATTATTTGTCCCTTGAAAACTCAAGCTTGCTCCTAACCCATTGTTGTATAATGTCGAGTCACCTATAGCTACAATATTGGATTTGGTAGCATTATTATACAAGGCCTCTGCGCCTATGGCTACGTTAGAGTGGCCCGTCGTATTTGAATTACCGGATTCATTGCCTATAAAAGTATTGTTGTTTCCACTTGTATTCGACATGCCTGCAGCATCGCCTAAGAATGCATTGCCATTACCTGTGGTATTTGATAAACCTGATTCAGCACCCATAAAAGAATTGTACTCACCCGTCGTATTAGCAACGCCTGATGATTGGCCTACAAATGTATTGTTATCTCCGGTTGTATTGGCCCAGCCAGATTGTTCGCCTATAAATGTATTGTCATTGCCCGTTGTATTGGAGTATCCGGCTTGTCGACCCATAAAAGAATTCTGGTGACCTTCAGTATTAGAATAACCTGACTCACTTCCTATTAAGGTATTGCGATACCCTAGGGTGTTGGTATATCCTGATTTAGAGCCTACTGATGTATTTGAAGTGGCCTGGATAGTGGTAGTGGCACCCAATCCATTGTTACGCAATGTAGAGTCACCTATGGCGACAAGATTTGAGCGATCTATGTTTAATTGAAGCGCTCTTTCTCCTACGGCTACATTGGCATGCCCTGACACATTATTTTGTCCAGTTGCTCGACCTACGAGTACATTGCTGCTTCCAGTTGTGTTGCTGATGCCTGATCGGTCACCAACAAAAACATTATATTGACCCGTAGTATTGAGAAACCCTGCAAACGCGCCAAAAAAAGAATTTCCATGTGCTATAGTATTTCTTGACCCAGCACTCGATCCATAGAATACATTGTTTTCTCCAGTGGTATTAAAATAACCAGCAAATGATCCAGTGAATGTATTGTTGTGGGCAGACGTGTTGCTATATCCAGCGTTTGATCCAATAAAAGAATTGCTACCACCAACAGTATTCGTATAACCTGCATTTCTTCCGATAAATGTGTTAGCACCACTTTGATTATTTTCTCCCGCATTTGCGCCATAATGGGTGTTATTGTTATGTGATGCTGTCCATATCATGGTTTCATCATGGATAGATTTATAGACCTTAAGTACTTGTATCCCATCTGCATAGACCCTGATAGTATCTTCATCTGTCATCTCCTCAGTATGGATGTAGGTGTCACTATCTTGATCTGAAATAGAAGCAATATTGGCTGCTGATCCATTGCCGAGTTCTATCCAAGAAGTCGCCGTCCCATCATAGTACCAGAATGACTCTGAGTTGGTGACATAGATAAGCAGACCACTGGCTGGATTGGGGATGTTATCTCTCTCGGAGTCCGTCATTCGAGGTATAAGAACACCCTTGTTCGTGCTTTGGATATCGAGCATGGCTGAATTGTCAGGGGCTGTGCCTGCAGGATTGATAGATGATGGCAGTTGGGAGATGTTTTGTGCATATGTTACAGCCATACAAAGCGTGCATAACATAGTTGTCGATAGTCGGAGGATTGTTTTCATAACTTGGCGAATTGGACGCATTTTTTTAATGCCAAGATAGGCGTATCTCAGAAGCCAATGCTTACTATTGAGTGAAAGGGTAGGTTGATTGAGTGAAAGGAAGAAATATTTATTGGATAGTGAAGTTAAGATCGATTCATCATGGTATTCCTTTTTATTATCATCGAAATGGAATGCTTTTGTCAGATGTTCTTTAATGTGCCATATATTTATTTCAGTTTAATTTTGATCATCTTTTTGTTTGAATCTATTTCGAGCCATTCATCAATATTGCTTGTTGGTATACAGTCGATCATATTTGTTCCTCTTGCGTGCCTTCTCAAAGCATATTTACCAAACTCAATTGTGGTTTCATATTCGGTTCGCCCACCATTTCCTATCCACATCCGTGTATTTAGATTTTTGTTGTCGTTTACGTATTTCTTTGAGTAATATTGATGCTCGATTCCGCCGCACCAATATTTAGATAATTTCATATCTGTGCTTTGAGGTAGTTGTTTATTTATTTCAACTTCAAGTTGTTCACAAAAGTCTTTGTTAAATGATTCTTTGTTAGGATTTTCAATTCTGTCTATTACTTTTTTAGTCCATTCTCCAAATTCAATAAAGGCTTGTTTAGTATATAAGTATTGATTTGGGTTTAGCTTTCCACTTTGAATAAAATCAGATAATGCAGAGCCTGCCATTGTTTGATCAGGGTCTAATTGTACGAGTTTAATGAAATTATTTACCTGCTTATCTGTGAATTTTGGATAGTTCTGTATTAATGATTTGAATGTTCGATATCTATAGTGTTCAGTATTTGTGTCTTCTCCTTTGTTCAATTCATTGAGCTGTTTCTCAAACATCTCCTTTGAAAGAAGCTTGTATTCAATCCATTTGGGATGATATGATAGTTTTGCTAAATCCATTTGTTAATTACAGGTAACTGATCGGCTATATCGGGAGTGCTGACGAAGGAAGCATGATCGTGATCGTTGCTTGTTATGTTTCGTGACTTATTTGATCATATTTAGTTTCATATAGTTTATCATCGCTCAACCAATTTTCTATAATTCTATCTAGTTTATTATTCGAAAAAGGATTGTTGATTTTATTTACCCTTTTACTCAATCCATGATTAACAAAATCTGCAAAATGTCTATTTCCCGTTTCTGAATTGTCATTTTTCCATTTGTGTAAAATTTTGTTCATGTCACAATTTGCATCATACAACATAATTAGAATTGAATCTATTCCTTCGTTTTCTGGGCTTGGATAGTTTGATATTGTTTGTTCAAAATACTTGAGGCAAAATTCTTCAATTACGATAAGTTCTTCTTTTGTGAATTCTTCTTTTTCATAGTGTTTGATTCTTTTAAGAGATAGCTCAATTGAGTGAGAAGGAAATTTATTTTTAGATATTAGTTCGAGGTATCTTGGTAGAAAATACTTGAATTCTTCTATAGGAGGTTTATTTGATGTTGCGGCTGTATTATGTAGGTAAATTAGATCATGAGAGATTTCTTTAAGATATTGTTTTTCAAGTTCTAGTTTTTCTTCTTGAGTTACACAGCAATGAGTACAAACGTCAAGATCTTGTTTGAGCTTGTACTTGCCAAATATTTGATAAGCATTTTCTATAATTTCAAGCATTTTTCATTTATTCATGAGAGATAAAGGATGATGGTATCCCGCGTCTCTCGACGTAGGAGTAGATATGCTGTGGTCATTTATATTTAGTCACAATGTTTCATATTTTACAGATACCAATTTGTTTATTATACGGGTTTCCAATTTTATCAATTTTGAATTTAATTTTATTTCTGTCATCTAATGCAATTCGTTTGATTTTAATTGTTGGATTTTTACCAGAATAAGCACCTTCCTTTAACCTACTGTAATTGTAAACTTCACAATTGCAATCACATTTGTATTCTTGTAATGGTTCTCCTATCTTTTCGATTATTTCATTGTAGTTCAATTTTTCTAATTTCTTTAGATACGTTGAGTCTATGAAATTTTGTCTGTTGAATGTACTAAGAACATCTCCATTTTCTTTAAAATTGAATCTACAAAATCTTATAGGATATATGGTGTCATGATTTTCAACACCTAAGCTTCCAGGTTCTATACTAACATTGTTTTTGGAATATATTATAGAGTGTTCAAATTTTGATTTATATATTTCAATTGGCTCACCAAGCAATTTTATCATTTCGGATTTCTTATCGCCTTTGGTTAATGATTGGAATTTATTCTCCTTATATGTTTCACTGTATCTTGTATTATACTTTAAATCTGGTGTTGATAATCTACTAATAAATCTGTTCACCCAAAAAATGCCAAAAATCAATATTAATGGTATTATACAATAGAAAATATATTTAGTTCTAATTCTTTTCAATTTCATTTCTTCATTGTGACTAATTGATTGTCTGTACCCGACGTAGGTGATAGCCTATGATGTGGTCACAGCATGTTATCGGCTGGATTTTATCACCGACTCTAATTTCTTCATTTGTATGTTATTCGTATTCATAATTATTCTTCTTTCATTTTGAATGACATTAGTTTCAAAACAACAGTGAAAAATTGCTTCAATATTATCTCTATTATCTCGAAAAACTAAAGCATCATTGAATTTTGGTGCTTGAATCATCACACTTTCTTTAGCACCCTTTATAAGCAAGGCATTCTTGATGTTAATCGCTTTTGGATCATTGATGTTTACTCGTTCTACATATCGTGAGGAAGGATCTCTAAATTCATTTGAAGAAATTAATTTATCTCCTGAAGGTGTTATGTTTGGTGACCTTTCATATATATCAATGAAATTATAATTCATAGATTCAAAGTAGAAATCCATCAATTTGAATTTATCTTCAATTGCTTGCTTAATGCTATTTGGTTCTACTTCCAGAATTTTAGACATTATCATTAGAACGGCCTTTTCCACAATTCCTGGAGTACTATCCACAAAATGAACTTTTTTATGGTTTATAGAAATCGTTTTAGGTTCTAAATTATACGCACCCCATATTTCCTTTAATAACTGAATGATCTGTTCACGAACGACAAGGTCTTTGGCTTTATTTGATACGTTGTGGTATTTGTGATGTTTTCTGGGGTCTAATCTTAAAAGTTCTTTGTCTGTATCTAAATCATTCCACTCTATTTGATTTGAGTAGTTAGAACTGAATTCAATATCTAACTCTATGAAATGATTTGGTATTCGAACTCTATAGGATTCAATTGAATTCTTTACAGATAGCACTTCAGTTGAATTAGAAGCAAAATCACTAAAATCCTTTGTTGGCTTTATTATGTGCCACTCAATATTGTCATAATCAGAATCAAATAATTTAATAGTTTCATCATCACCCGTGCTGAATTTAGAACGCCAATCACTCAAGGATTTCTCTAATTCATTTTGTGTATCAAATGGCAATCCTAATTGAAGAGTTTCGTCTCTCCTAATTCTTTTCCTGAGGTATTCTATTCGATTTCGCTTTTTCATTTATTTATCTTGCCGATAACACAAAAGGCATGTCATGTTGATTTATAATCGACATATATGCGAGTTGAACCCATTAAGAGGGAACTGCGATTGTGTTTAAAAATATAAGTTACTAATAATTATGATGTAGAGTTATCGATATGTGGATGAATTCTGTGTATTGACCATGTTGTTGCTTGTTTTGAGTTTCATATATCTGATTTTACTTTAAGTATACAAGGTCAGAACCATTTTTCTAAATGATGGGTTGCATAGGCATGTCTCAGCTTGTGAATCGAGGTCTGCTTGGTTGCATTGGCATCTATAGGCAGAATCCATAGATTGGGTATGGCCACTTACGAGTCCGGCGTCAAACAAAGTTTAAGAATATGGTCAAATACTTTGTCAAAAACTTCTTTAGGGATACGCTTTCTGGTTTTACAAATGGTGGAATGATCTAGCACACGATCTCCAATATCATGATCTATGAAGTATAGTAGATCTAATCTTAATTGGAATAACCTTTCTAATGCTCTATCTGTACAGATATTTTCTAGATAACCAACGAGTAAAATTTTAAAGAAGACAACAGGATCGATTCTGGGGCTACCGGTGTGAGCGTAAACAGGCGCTGTCTCTTTATAGACAAAACTTAGATTCATTTTTTGCTTAAGTAACCTGTAGAAATTATCTGCAGGAATCTGTTCGTCTAAGCTAAAGTAAACAAACAATTTTAGGCGTATATTTTTTCTTTCCTTGCATTCTTTAAGATACAAAATGAGACTAACGTATCCTAAATATGAGTCAATGGTTTGTAAATAGCGTCTATTGTTATGCGTTCTTTTTTTTTTTTTTTTACTTTTTGTAATTGTTTGTCGCCACAAATTTTTTCATCAATTAACTTGTCTATGTCTTCGTTTGTGAAATTTGACATATAGAATAGACCTTTTTAATCATTATATATTGGCTCTATAGAATAAAGCTTAGGACCGAAATATTCTATCGTATTTTTAAAACTATACTTCAACGATTATTGTATAAAAAGGTATAGATGTACGGTATATGGTATGAAATATCTCTTGAAAGTAGGCGAGATATGCTGTCATCACCTTTGGTCTTGGGTTACATGTTTTTTTATTTTATTGGTAACGTATAAGTTATAGAATGGGCTCTTGTTCCATTTCTTGCATTCGGTATTATCTTGTGTTCTCCCAAGTTTTGAAATTCACGATGAATCAAGTTCTTTACACATTCGTCATCTGTTCTTAGATTCGAATTTATATCAATTAGATCATATGTTTCAGGGCATGAGCAAAGTTAGCGTATAGCCTGCCCTGAGCTATGTCAAATGGGTACGGTGGTGTGAAATGCCTTCTTATAGTAATACACTCCTGTAAGCCGTCTACTCGATTATCCTAGGTCATTTATTTAGATTTATAAATTCTGTAGCATTAAGAATTGGAATTGAAGAATTTTTAAAATCCTTTTTATTTCTTGTAACTAATGCATCGCAGGAATTTTCGATAGCAATATAATATTGAACTCCATCTTCAAAATCTTTAAATTCTTCTTCTAATGCTAGCTCTAGTATTTTGTCATCAAAATTTGCAACTTCCACTAAAGTTTTAAATTTTCTCAGTGAACTTCTTACTTTTTTTAGTTTAAGTTGTTCTTTTAAGATATAGTGAGCATTTGCAAAAGTTAATGTCGATACAACTAATTTAATTTTGTTGTCAATCGCATAAGTAAATAGATCTTGACTGGCTTCATAATAGTTAATCCTTTTGCTTAGAAGATCTAAAATAATGTTAGTGTCAATAAATATTTTTTTCACTATTTATACTTCTCAATTAAGTAACCTGTATATGCTTTTTTGTAATCTTTAGAGTCGTCTAGTTTGATTATACCAGTAAGGCTTTTTACAATTGGATTTACTTTTCTTTTTTGATCTTTTTTTGAAGTGATTGCCGATAAATAATTCTCAATTAATTTTGATAAACTAGTATTTGATTCTTTCGCATATACTTTTGCTTCTTCGATAATTTTAGAATCTAATTTTAAAGTTAGTTTAGAGTCCATGGTTACGTATTTGTACGCATAAATATAATTAAAATGTACGTATATGTCAAGAAAACTCTAACGCTTGAATATTATCAGCTGTATATTTCGATTTATCTGTCATATTTTAATTTTTAATTATCGCTAACAAATCGCTTACGAATGGGGACCTAACAAAGAAACGGTTTCTTGATTTGTTTGGAATGGAATACTTAAAGCATGCTACTGACCATATTCAAATTCATTTCTTTCTTGATTATATTTCACATCAATGAGTTCTAAATTTCTTCCTGTTGTAGCATCAATGGCTGGTGGCAATTTTCCAAAAACTAATTTGATCTCATTTGTTTGCCAATTGAACTCGTAAATTGAACTGTGTTCTAATTCTTCATTGGTTTCAGCATTTGTGAAGAATGCTAATTTCTTTTCTTTGATTTTGATCCATTCGCAGTTGTTTTCCAATCTGCAAGGTATTTCTGCATTGATAATGACTTTTAACCTATTTGTTATTAGATCGTATTTTGAAATTCTAATTTGCTTTCTGAGTCCTTTGATTTTTTCTATTAATACTATTTCTTCATTTTGAAATTCAAAGTAAATTAAATCGGTTTGCCTATTCTTATTTTGGGTTAAAGTAATCATTTCGGCTGTTGGGGTATACAAATTAAAATAGTTTGTATAAATTTTGATATTTGGATTTTGACTTTTGTTGGTCTGCCTTGAGATTAAGAAATAATTGTTTACACCATTTTTACCATTTAGTGAAATCGTGTTGTCTATCTCTTCTTGAGTTATTCCTTTACGCTTGAGCGCATCAATTGGCAAGTTTTGACATGTGATAAGGACAGGGGAAAGCAGTAATATTAGATTGAGGATTTGTTTCATATTTTTACGAATAGTCATTATCGATGATGGTATACAACGTCTCTCGACGATTGGGGGATAATAGCTGCTATCATCTTCGGTCTTGGTTATATGTTCTTCTATTTAATTGGCAACGTATAGGTTATAGAATGGGCTCTTGTTCCGTTTCTCGCATTCGGTATTATTTTGTGTTCTCCCAAGTTTTGAAATTCACGATGAATCAAGTTCTTTACACATTCGTCATCAGTTCTTAAATTCGAATTTATATCAATTAAATCATATGTTTCAATCTTACCATTAGGCTTTACAACTACACGTAAAAATAAAGAGTCGTATGCGTTCAGCTTGCATTCTTTCACAATAATGTCTATCAAGTTTTTTAAGTTGGTATTTCTTATTTTGTTTAATTCCTCTATTTCATTCTTTAATTCATTTTCATGTTTACTTCTTTTAGGTATAGGTACGTCATCAAGAATAAATCTTTCTTGGGATTTGTCTCTAATCAATTTATGATTCTTGTCAATTGAATATCTCGGTTTAAGGCGTAACCTTCCTAATTTAAATCTCTCTTTTTGTTCAGAATTAACCACACTTATTTTGTGATTCGAATAAGGATTGTCTTCTCTCTTTTCATTCAGCTTGTACATTTTTGTATCAAATGACTTAATTGTATCTAACGAAAATTTAATCTGTTCTTTTCTTATTTTATATTTCCCAATATATTCAGTATTATAGGCATATTCTCCTGCATCAAACGCTGAATAGTAATAAACGTAAGTCTCGTCAGATTCCAACTTTAGTCGCTCGATGAGTATTTTGGGACTATTTATTACACCTTTATAGTTTTTATCTATTGATATAGATTTTGAGCAACCAGTTATCGCAACTAATGAAGTTATGAGACCAAAAAATAATTTCATTGGTAGTTTGTATTAAGACTTAAGTGGCCTGAAAGAATTATCTGCAGGTAGCTGTTCGTCTTATTTAAAGTTAGCAAACAACTTAAGAGTATAAAAATACAAGATGAGAATAACCTATCCTGAGTATGAGTTAATAGTTTGTCAACAGCCTCTTGTCGTTATCTTCCGTCTTATTCTTTTTCAATTTACAATTTTTAGTGGTTTTATCAATATAGAGTCTTTGCCAAGTGTTTCTATGCTTAATAAAAATGGCTGGTTGGTCAATCTTTCTTCGCCAATTTTATTTCTCATTGATTTGATTCGCTTAATTAAGGGTAGGAGGGATTCAATTGACATTGTTTGATCCACAACAAATTTTACAGTTGCATTTTTTGGATTAAATGGATAGTCTGACTTTCTTTTTGGGTTGAGATAAAATTCTCTCAGTAATTCAAAATTTGAATCGTCATCTTCACATAAGTTTATGCCGTAGGTTCGAAAACCATCACATTCATAAATTGGGAGTTCGATTCCATCTGGGTGGACAAACTTTAATTGTTTTGGAGATTTACAAGTTGATTTAATTATAAAGTCATCTTTATTTGGTTCACTAATTGCTGTTGATTTTGCTACAATATTATATCCTTCACATTTTAATGAATCTGCTTTAATTTTAAATTCATTAATAGTAATTGAGCTATCAAAACTGTATATATCAACTCCTTTTATTGCAAAGAAGGAATAATCTGGTTTGATCTTACAAGACGAAAGAATTATTGTGATAAACAATATGGTTCTCATTTGATTTGATTTTACCACTTAGATTCTTTTTAAGTTATATTTGGCGTAAACTTATTACTCGATTGAAGTTAACAAATCTGTGATATGTGGCAGATTTGGCGATAGCCAATCTGACATTCATCGCATGTTGTCATCAGTTTTTCATTTCTGTTCTATACTTAATAATTCCATTTATTATTGTCTGAAAGTTTGTCCTTGTTGTTTCAAAAAGTGTGTGATGTTTATCATATGGTTCTTTGTCTTTGAACCCTAAATATTTGCAATTTGAATTCTCTATCTCTATTTGTTCCTCTAATATCACAGCATTATGAGTTGAAAATTTAATGGTTGGATAATCAGATTGATCAAGTAATTGTTCATATAATACTTTATACGATCCTGTTTGATCTTTATCTCCAAATTGCTTAGCCATGAAATAGTCATTAATGCTTACCACATGTGATTCGTCAATCTCAAAAGAGAGATGATTCAGGGTTGTTTTATCTCCTTTAGTAGAATGTGAATAAAGTACTGCAAAATTCGAATCGTTCATCTCGAGATTTAAAGAGTCCACAGCATCCTTGAATTCTTTAAGTTTTTGTCTTTGTTTGTCTACCAAGTCAAGTTGGATTCCTTCAATGCATTGTTTGAGGAGTTTAGGTTCGTCATTTCCATTTGCCAGCAACTCAATTTGTTTGCCTTTAATTAGCATTGTGCAACTATAGAATTTGTCGGTTCTATCAAATTTGTACTTGTATGTAATTTGATCTTGCATTTGTCAAATTGATGATATTGTATGAACGGAATTATAATATTTGGCGTATCCCGAAGGGTATGCCATCATTATCATGTGTTATCTGTTGGCTATTTTTCTATGTGTCTAAAGCGTCTAAAACCTATAATAGACACCTATTTTATCACAATGAACTTTCGCGTTTCAACAAACTTATCTTCTGTCACCAATGACACATAATACACACCTTGTGACAAAGTGCTTATTCCTAATTCAATCTTATTACTCAGAAGTTTGTTGTGTCTTTGTGTATGAACGACTTTCCCATTGGCATCAGAGATACTCAACTCAAAAGAATGGCTTTGAAGGCAATTATCAAGAATACTTAAGACTAATATTTCCCGAATAGGATTTCCAAGTACTTTAAAACAACTAATCTCTTTGGATTCGTCTAAAAGTTCTTCTGTTATTGTGATATCACCACCATAGTCTGGCTCTTCTTCTTCAGCGACTGGGGTAACTGCACAACTATCTACAGCAACAAAAGAAGTGAAATTAGTTACCAAATTATACTTTAATCCCATAAGTGTAATTTCTTCTTCTATAATTATATTGTCAGTTTCATTGCTGGAAATGCCATAGTCGGACATTAATTTGATTCTCTTTCTAGCCCAAAGATATTTAAGAGCAATATTGTCTTCTTTATTAGTACTGTAGTCTTCAAAATTTAGTTCATGTTCTATCATACCGTTACCATAATCACCCTTTAAAGTGACAGAGCCTTGGGCGGGCTTAACATATTTGCCATAAATGATAATTGGTCGTTCTGCGAAAACATCAGGAATGGTTAGCGGCTCGACATCATAAACATCTATACCATCAAATTCTGCTTCTAAATTTGTCAATACAGGAAGACTGATATATTCTCTAAAATTATTGGCCACCTCTTGCGCATCTTGAAAGTTGGTAGCTATAAATGCTTCGCCCTCGCCGACATACGCTATGCCCTCAATAATAAATCTATTAACACTTGTGCCAATTCCAAAAGAAAAGAAATTGGCTTCATTTAAATTATTTCTTATCAGGTCATAGGCTTCCTTTTCCACGGTAACATAGCCATCAGTCAATATTACAAACGTCCTAGAATATCCATCAGTACCGATCATGTCTAAAGCTCTTTGCATGGCTGTTAAAATATGTGTACCGCCTCCAGAATTTATATTGTCTAGAAAAGCAATGGCAGCGTCGATATTTTCCGTGGAGGCATTTAGCGAACTCGGCGCAAAGACAGAATTACCACCTGCGAAAAATATGATATTAAATTTATCAGTTGGATTTAAGTCCTGAAGTAAGCGGCTAATGAGATCTTTGGATATTTCTAATGGTGTACCAGTCATGGATCCAGAAACATCCATAATAAATACATATTCTCGTGGCGGTAAGCGATAACCAGCTTCAGGTTTGGCTGGTTGAATCATGGACAAAAAGAAATTTTCTTCTTCCTCTTCATATAATAATATTCCAGTTTCTATTTCATTGCCGTCCAGCCTGAAGTCTACAATAAAGTCTTTTTCAGGTTTTGTGGACAAAAATGTATGAACAGAATTGTCCATGTAGTCAAATGTAACATTATGTGATTTGCATTCTGCAGTTAGGGGTGTACTTGAGTTTATTTTTAAATTTATATTTAGATCTGACTGAGCAGTGCTTAAGGAGTCTATGGCATTTTGCAGCACCCAAGGTTCTCCACCCGTAGTAAATCTAGGTCCTACAATGGTCGGAAATACAAATTGGTAATTAGCTTTTTCTGGCACGAGTAATTCAGTATAGCGCATTCTGATACTTAAGGTATCTCCAGCTTTTATATTTGCTAAACTCATTTGAAAAACATTGGGTCTATGTTGTTCTAGAAGGGAAGCGGTTAGGCCATTTTCATTGGCAGCATCAAAAATGGTTTGAGCTTCAGCCTTTCGTTTGATTTCAGCCTTCACAACTTTTTGATTGAGTTGCATTTCCATGCCATAAACTGCGGCATTGGTTGACATTGGAAAAACATAGGTAGCGTCAACTATGGAGTCACCTGTGTTCATATAAGTCTGTTCTATAACAACATTTGCAATCACGCCACTCACAGTCGCATCTATATCGGTTGAGATAAGGGAAAAGGATACCCCTGTAGAATCTGAGGACGATATATTAAAATAAGGACATTCGGTGGATAACTCCTGTGCTGAAATCGAAAACGAAAAGGCCATGCTGACCAAAATAAATAGTCCACCAAGACGTGTGAAAGATTTGAATGTTGTATCCATGATTTTTTTAGTTAAGATAATATTTTTTAAAGCATTATCACGTCATTCTTAAAGCTGAACCTGTTGCGAATTTTAATATGTGTTCGCGGCGACAAGGGCGGGGTCTTTGGATGGCAATTACTTCTAGTTTGGTTAATCCATTGAATGCATATTTTTTTTGGGATTCTGATATTCTATAATGTCTAGAATTTTGACGTAAGCTATTATCTGCCTTTGCTCAAGTTCTCTAAGAAATACGAGATTCAGGAACGCAAGTTGATAGTATTGGAGTTTTAAGAGCTATCAATAAGATGAACCCTAAGATTTCGACTTTATGTTTTTGATCTGATTCTCATATTCCTCGATCTAGCTTACAGATAACTGTGCTTATGTACCCAGCGTCTCTGCCAAAAGCAGATATGTTAAGGTGCCACCTTGTTGGAGCACGTTTTCTTTTATATTTTTCTCATTCATAAAGATATCTAAACGATTTATTGTCTATTGCAGAAACCAATAATAGTCTATCAAATTGATTTTCGATTTTAGGAAGATTATTGAATTGACCTAAATCCATATCTGACAATCCATATCCTATTGTATCAACAACTGCTAACCACCATTCAGAGTATTTATTTCTATATTTTTTGGTTTTCTTTTCTTTTTCGGCGATAATCAATTTTAAATTCTTGTAGATTAAACTAACCACGAATCCTCCTGAATCTCCATCGCTACTCATTCCATATTCATACTGTTGGTCAAGTTTAATTTCTGATGGAAAAACTTGTATCCTAAAATATTCATTATACTCATATTCTATTCTCTCTTCAATGGAAGATTTATGATTTTCTAACATTTCTTGAGCAAACTTCTTTATTTCTTTTTTTGATGGGATTGGTCTGTTGAAATAATATCCAACAAAAGCGCTTTTTTCGTAATCTTCATCCGAGACTTCTTTCATAATTCTTTTTAGAATTCCGTGAACTGAATATTCATCTTGTTCAAGTCCTTTGAAACCATTTTCTGTTTTTAGGTTTTGGTTAAGTCTTCTAACTTCAATTGCAATCTTATTATCCACAAGAATATCAGGCGGCACATTTCCGTCTGGTTCATAAAGGATGGTTTTAAATCCTTGATGAGTTAAATTATCAATTATAAGCTTTTCTTCTCTATTCGGGGTCATTGTTTCATTATTCTTAATGTGCTCTAACTCCCTTTTAACCGGCCCCTTGAATATCACCCCAATAACACCTTTAAAACGTAACAATCAGTAATCACATCTATCTCATATAAATTGGTGCGATGAATAAGGTATTGGCTTTAAGTTAGTTAAATTTTATCGTTTTTTGATATGAGGTTAGCGCATTTAATACTGAAAAGCTGTTTTGTTGAGATATTTCTACCTCATTTTCAGTTTGGATTATTCAAAAGAATAATAGACATAAGGCACTCTAAAACTTAAGAATGGGCACCTCCTTATACCCAGCTATCTTCAAAATATATAATCCACTTTCAAAGTGACTCAAATCTATGTTTAGTTTCTTTGACTTTTCTGAATTGTAAGTTTTAAGGCGTTGGCCGCTCAAATTGTAAAGTTGTATGGGGTGGGTTATTGGTGTCTCAGAACTAACTGTAAAAAGGCTGTGAGTAGGGTTGGGATTTATATGTACATCCTTCATGGCATGCGCATCTTTGATATTTGTTACTGAGACATAAAATCCTTTAAAGAATTCTAATCTATTTGGAATATTTTGTTCTAGCCAAAGTTCTATGTCGCTTTCAAGACGGCCTGGATACGTATGATATACATAAGCGAAAAGGGCTGTTTCGGCCAGGTCTTCTAAGTTTGGGTAATCTTGAGCATATTCTGTTACATAGGTGGGGTCTGCGGCTTGTGCGGCTAACCAATCCGGATCCTCGTTATACATAAATTGGTAAGAGGCATGCACGGATTCGTGGAATACGGTTTCTTCAAGATCATTTGTACTGATACGCTTGTCCATATTTTCAGAATACAGGATAAAAAACTGACCTTCTATTTCCGCGAAAGCGCCACCGTCTCCATTATGTATGACTACGTGATTAATCATATTACGTTGAAAGGCAGGTAACTTTCCAAGTCGAGGTCCTAGTTTGTCTGCATAACCTTTTGCTGCGTCTTGATTTTGAAATGCACTGTGGCACCATATTTCTATACTTGGATGATTAGACCCAAACGAGGCTTCAAAGACATAGCTGTTGGTATCAAATAGACCACCTCCATTAGGGTCTCCTGGCATTTCCTTATCTTCTAAACCGAGGAATGTTATACTTTCAAAATCATCAGTATCGGTCTCTAATATAAAATCAATATCATTGGACACCACTGAATTAGGAAATAGTGGCGATTGCGCGATTAATATTGGCGACAAAAAAATAAAACTTATAATCGGTGCTAGATAATATGCCTTCATGATGTTGACTATTGCGTATTCTTAAAATTATCCTCAAATGTTTTTTGCCATTGACCATTTACTAATTTTTCACCATACTCTCTGAAACCGTTGTTTGCCGTCCCTTCAAAAATATATCGTGTTGTATCATTAGGTTGAACAACCAAACGACCATCTTCAAACTGCGCAGGGTAGCGCCCATGTCCTTTCTTAGAGAATGGGTGATAGTAATAACTGCTGTCCGTTGTATCATAGTTGATGATCGTATGTAACTGCAAGTATTCTGAATTCAATTGTATCACCAATATACTGCTGTCCAAATCATAGTATATATGTTCGTATGCCGCTCCTTGTTTTATAATCTCTCCATCTTCATAAATGCTGCTGGTACCAATCCATATGCCAGTGAGTGCATGGAGGACTTTCATTTTGTCTTGATGGATGGATTGTGTATGTATGAGGTTGGGGATGGTGAGGATGAGGTAAAGGATGATGTATTTCATGGTGATAGTTTGTTTTTAGTCTTTAGTCTTTGGTCTTTGGTCTTTGGTATAGAGGATATTATAAAAAGTGTGTCAGATTAAAAAAAAGTTAATTTGATATATGAAA
>JAHDIN010000003.1 GCA_020630775.1 Saprospiraceae bacterium
TCGAACCCCCAACCCCCAGAGCCGAAATCTGGTATTCTATCCAGTTGAACTACGGGGCCTTAGTAAGGCAAAATTACTATATTTTATTTATGTATTACTTTGTTAGTCTATTTGATAATTGACCTATTTTAGAATAGTGAGCATTAAAGAATTCAGGGATAACAACCTACTTCTTCTTAAACGGTCAAAAACAAGATTTATTTGAAAGAAATTAAGTGATGGATTCATGTTTTAGCTAAGCCTTATAGCATTGAATTGGATCCTCTTGTTAAACTAATGATGGATCATTTGATTTTAGATATAGATGTAATGGATGCGTATTTAGATGATATGCCTGAGCAAGATGATCTGGATCAACTCATAATTGAGATTTTAGAATTTCTATTAGATTAAAATAAGGATTTAGAGCTGAATCAGAAAAGTTGAATAATATTCGTAAAATTCATTTTATAATAACGGTTATATATGTGCTTTGTTATTTTATTTGTAATTTAAATAAATTGTTAATAGTGAACTTCTAACTTTTATTCAGTATGAAACGAATTTTTACCTTTTTATTTTTCATTTTTATTTGTAATCTAAATTCTGTAGCACAAAAAATCTATTTCTCGGATGCTATTAATGGTAAAATACATTTTTATGAACCATCAAGTAATACGATTGAATTTTTAATGGGAGGATTAGATCAACCTTTTAGCATCGCTTATGATGCCAATAATAGAACTATTTATTATTCTGATTCAGGCCTCAATCAAATAGGAAGAATTTCTTGTGATACGATTAATGAGATCATAGTCAACACTGGATTGTCGGAACCAAGGGGAATAGTAATTGATTCGATAAATAATAAGGTATATTGGACTGATATAGGCAATAAAACAATTAAACGGTGTAACCTTGATGGAACTTTAATTGAAATTATTCACGACAATAGTGTTTTAAACTCTCCCCATGATTTAGCTATTGATTTAGTAAATGATAAAATCTATTGGACGGAAAGAGTTTTGGGAACAATAAATAGATCGGACTTAGATGGTAGTAATTTTGAGGTGCTTATTCCTGCAAGTGCTGGATTAGAATGGCCCAGTGGGATTACTTTGGATTTACTTAATAGTAAAATTTACTGGACGGATTCAGTGAGTAATGATATTTGGATGTCAGATCTTGACGGATCAAATTATACGTCTATTACACCTCCAATTTTTCCAACGCCCTTTAGAATTAAAGTAAACCATAGTGAGAGTAAGATTTATTTTACAGAATGGGATACTGAAAAGCTTTATAAAGCTAACTTAAACGGCTCAAATATAGAGCTGGTATTAGATGTAAATTCAGGCTATCCAGGATTGAGTGGCCTAGATGTGGGATCATTTGTGGATATTACTATTGAAACATATTATGCTGATTCAGATGGAGATGGTTTTGGTAATATAAATAGTCCTGTTGATGCTTGTTTGCAACCAGCTGGCTATGTAATTGATAATACAGATTGTAATGATTTTGATCCTGATGTTTATCCTGGGAATTCTGAGTTGTGTGATGGAAAAGATAATGATTGCGATGGTCTTGTAGATGAATTTTGTTTTCCTTGCCAAGGTGATAACCTTGTAATCTCTCTAATCAGTCAGAGCAATTATCATGCATCAATAAGCATTATCTCTGATGCTACAGTAGTTAATGGTCAGGATATTTTATTTACTGCTGGAGATAATATAGAATTGCAAAATGGATTTGAAGTAGAATCGGGTGCAATCTTTGAAGCTATAATTGTTCCCTGCATTCCTGATCCTTAACTATTACATTTGATGATTAATTTAAATCATTTAATGCCTTATGAGTTTATAAATTTTTGAAGTGCGATTCTTCGGAATCTAATAGTATACTTTCCCTTAATCCATTGTCCTTTTAATCCGTAATAGATAGCTATTAAGATACTTGCAAAGTATTTAAAAACAAATTCACCTATTTTAATGGGATAGGCCCATTTCTTCTTGCCTAGAATTCTAAGTCGTTCTTCAGATCCTAGTAAGCCACTTAGTCTGTCAAAGTTTTTATCAGTAGTTCTGTCTGCATCTATTCGATGTTTAACTTCTAATTCTGGTGTATAATAGATATTGTCATTAATTTTTGAAACCTGATGAAAAATGTACTTATCGTCTGCTCGCCATTTAAGGTCATTGTTAAATCCGCCAGCTTCTTCTAATATATGCTTTCTATAAATCATACTGCAGCCAGCTGGATATTTCTTGCCGTAGCATTTAAATCTTTTATTCCCGAAGTCAATTGAAGTGACCATCATTCTTAAAAATGGGTTGTACCAGTCTGGTTCTTTGGTTTCATAAATTGGAATGACTTTTCCACCTATGCCTGACCAGTTAGGATTTTCGTCCATTATTTTTTTTATACTCGATAAATATCGAGACGAAGCATTGCCGTCGTCATCTATATAGCAAATAATTGAATTAGCAGCCTCTTTAATACCTCTATTTCGTGCATAACTCAATCCTTGTCTTTTTTCGAAAACCTGCCTTATTGCGAAGTCAGAATTTTTTGATATAAAATCATTGACAATAGCTTCTGTGTTATCAGAGCAGTTGTTATTGATGATGATTATTTCAAATAGGGATGAGGATAAGTCTTGGTTGACTAAATGGGTTAAGGCATCTAATATGAATTTATCACGATTATAGGTGCAAATGATGACTGATATTTTAGAACTGTTCATTTAATTAATTGAATGTTTTACGTTCAAAAGCATCAACGAAAGAATCTGGGGTTAAGTTATAGATTCTTGCTTCTTTTGACTGTGCGTATGATTCAATTTCATGGTAGGCTCTGAAAGTGTAATAAAATTTTTCTAATACCTCATGTAGTGCTCGATCTGAGGCCCCTTCATTCTTGTGCATTCTCATTGGTTTAGAGGTCTTTTCATCATAGAAATGTTTTTGGTTTATGAGAACATGGTTGTCATTGTTAACCGATATTTGAGGTAGCCAAGAATGTTCAGCACCGAGTAGATTGATTTCTTTGAATCCAGCATTGATACAATTAATGAGTGCAGGAATTAATACGTTATGCGGCCTTGGAATTCCCAAGCCATTGCTATAAAATAAGTGATTTAATGACTTTAGACCTTCAACGGGTGTGGTGTTGAAATACTGAATTACAATGAATTTATTTTTCTTTAGATTTTTTATAAATGAAGTATTTTTCTTTGCGGAATAGGGTATTAGGCATGTTAATGGCCAATGAGTTTTTTCTATGAGTTGGTTGATTATCTTCTTACGAACATCTACGTTGTAATCTGTTGCTTTAGGATTGTAGAAACCAGGTGATGTAATCAAAAAATATGGTGGTTGAATTTCTTCAAATAAATCAGTCATTGGAAAACCATTTACTACCATAACTTGAGAAGATACTAGGATTTTTTTCTGTGAATTGTTAAGTGCTTTAATTGAAGGCCCATTTCCTAATAAGAAAATTTTTTCTTTATTTGTTTTCCAATTTTTAATAACAAATGATGATCTAAATATCATTTTAAGAAAGCTCAGGAGGCTAAGTATGAGTTTAGATAAGAAATTAAAGATACTTTCCATCAGATGATATTGTGCAATAAATTTATCTGTTCAATTATTGCTAAATCCTGTTTGGTCTCTACAAGATAGGCGCTGTTTTTATCAAGTACCATATGTCCGACCTTTCCATTTATGATTTTTTTTGAATTTACAAATGAAGTATAGTTACAACCTGTTAACCCTCCAACATGTTTGTACACAACATTTCTTTCTAGTTTGCTTGTTCCGGCTTGAGTTAGGATCGGTTTCATGCCAGATCCATCGTGCTTATAAAACATTCCATTTTCTGTTCGTACACTTATTATTGAGTCTGCTTTAAATAGAAGCATGGTATTAACGGCGTCATCGATTTTTACACTAGAAATAAGCGGGAACCTTATGTCCATAATTATGACCGCACTTAAGTCTGACTTTAAAGTAGGTTTGATGGACTCAATTATCGAATTAACAGTCCCATCAAGTGATGTGTTAATTCTTGTCAATACTTCGGGTCTTTCGTGGAATTGAAATTTTGAATGTAACTGTAGATCTTTATTAATAGTTTCGCGAATACTGTTATCAGGACAGGTGACAATAACCTGCTTTAGGGAGTGGCTTTTTAAAGCCTGCTCAATTTTTATATCTAATAAGGTCTTGTCATTAATTTTTAATTGATAGTATTTGTCTTTTTTATTTCTAATTGGAATAATGCCCAATGCTTGATTATTAATATTTAGTCTTTCAACATAATCTGCATTGATTTTTGCTCTAGTGCCCAGTATTCGATTTTCATTACTTGTTAAGTTGCTTCCATGTTGTCTGTAATAAAATAAGGGCTCGGGCACATTCACAACTTTGTACTTATTTACGAATTTTATCCATAGTTCGTATCCGTCTTGGCATTTGTAGTTTTCATTATATCCACCAAGAGATTTTAAGAACTCCACTCTAATCATGGTGCAAGCACCATGTGCCGCTTGATCATAAAGACTAACTTCTTTTTTAAAGTCATGTCTTTGATGGTGTTCAATTAAATCACCGTTGCTTTCAACAATATAGTAATCTGGAAAAACTAATCCTAAGTTATCGTTTTCTTCAAGTGGTTGTGATAATTTTTTCAGAGCATCTTTGGCTAAATAATCATCTGCATCTAACCTCATAATGTATTTTCCATTAGCGAGATGTAAGGCGATGTTGTTTGTGATATTTAATCCCTTGTTTTGTTGGTAAATAATTGTGATTCTTTCATCTGACCTATACTGTTCAATAATCTGTTTAGAGTTGTCTTTGGAGCCATCATCGATAATTAATAATTCAAATGAAACATCCTTTTGTGTTAATACGCTTTGAATAGCTTCTTTTATGAATTGACCATAATTGTAATTGGTAATATATACTGTGATTAGAGGTTGACGCATTAAAAAATTAGTTGAATAAAATTATAGATGGTAAACTAATAAATTGTCAGATAAATTTATTTTCTAATATCAGTGTTTTTAATAGTTGATATCCTTTATGATTTAGATGCAAGCCATCTGTTGTGAATTCTTTCTCAAGATCGCCTTTTTTATCTGTTATTTTAGAATATAAGTCAATAAAGACAATAGAATCTAATCTAGAAAGTTGAGCATTTAATTCTGGAATTTGTTTATTGTTGATTAGCTCATAAGGCCAAATCAAATTGTTGGCAGGCAGAATGCTAATAATGTATATTTCTGTATTGCTGGCTTTTTTATTTATGGTTTCAATTAGTATTTTATATTTTTCTAAAATATACTTGCTTGTTTTTTTACCAATAATATCGTTGATTCCTATTTGGATGAATATCTTTTTAGGTGGTGAATCTATCTCATTTTTGATTCTGCTAATGAGGCCATTGAGATTATCTCCGCCTATACCGCGGTTTTTAAGCTTGCAATTTTCAAATAGTTCATGCCATTGACATCTTTCAACTTGACTATCTCCGATAAAAATAATATCCTCTTGAGTTCTTTCTCCGATTTTATAGACATCAGTTTTGCTCGCTCTTCTTAGTTCTGCAGCATTAGGTTTGTTAAGGCTATTAAGTTTTTTCTTAACTAGATAACCAATAGTAATAAGGTTTATAATTAAGGAGAAATATAATACTCTTTTCTTCATGTTTTAATAGGATAAAATTAGTCAAGCACTGTTACCTCATTTATGAATTCATAACTCTCAGAGCTTGTAGTCAAATTTATTTTATATATGAATATTCCTGATTCGAGGTTATGTGGATTCCAAAATTCATCTTTGTCTGCTGATTTAAAAATAATTTCTCCCCATCTATTGAATATGCTTATTTCGAGTTGATTTAATCTGCATTCCTCATTAAAAAATATTTTGAATTTGTTATTAACAACTGATGATTTCGAAATAATATTTGGAACATAAAAACTACAATCTGATTCACATTCATGAAATTCTAGATTGATTAAAACTATTGAATCACATCCGTTTTGATTTGTTAATGTGATGGTTCCAAAAGGTGATGCTTCATTGAAAACTTGATTGTTAATTATAATTTCATAGTTGTCACCGGTGCACCCAGTATAATACAGAGTTGTATCAATTTTGGTTTCATCATAAAAAAAGGCATTGCCAAGGTCTAGACCTATGATCCCTGGAAAGCCATCATTACGATTTTTTATTTCTGTGTATCCTGAGCCATCTAAATCTATGCTTGCTAATATTGGTCTATCCCAGTCTGTGAAATATAACCTATTGCTCTTAATTTTTATTCTAAAAGGTGTAATCAAGTTCTCGTCATAAATTCTTTCAATATTATTTCCGCTAAAGTCACATTTGTAAATAGCTTGATCTTGAGTGTCTGTCCAGTAAATATGATTATTCTCAATATCTAAATCTATTCCACTAGGCCACGTTAAATTTCGTGAAGCTGGTATTATGAAAACATGATTCTGACCGTCTAAGTCAGCTCGTGAGATTGTTTTTCCTTTTCTGTCAGTCCAATAAATATGATTATTAGTCTGATCTATAGTTATGTCATGTGGTTCAATTAAGCCATCAAACTCTAAAGTTTCGATTCCTGTACCATCTAGATTAGCTTTCATGATCTTGGGGTAATCGTGATCTACCCAATACAATTTGTTATTGATAGAGTCAATAATTAGACCTCTTGGTTCGCTAATGTTTTCTGTAATTATTGCATCATATGTTTGATTGCATAAAACTTTCCCTATAATATCCAATTCTCTATCGCTGAAGTAAATTGTTTCATTTCTTGCATCATAAGCAATACTATAAGGATTACTCAATCCGCTAACTATTTGTTTGCACGAATTATTGTCTAGGTTATATTGACTTATTTTCCCACTTCTTCCATCACTAAAGTATAGGTTTTGTCCAATTGCAGCTTGTACGCAAATAACAAATAGAAAAATTAATTTGCTAAGATGAAAAAGAAAAAATAGTTTGTTTTCCTGAAGGATCAATGGTTTCATGAAGTTCTATTGATTTTAGTCCTGATTTCTCAATAAGAAATCGTAATGATTTATATGTGTAAATAGTGTGATGTTCAATATTAAATTCTGCTCTTTGAAGAAAGTCTTTTTTAATCAATGAAGGTTCTGCATTTGGAAGTTCTATGTAAATACAACCATTATCACTTAGTAGTCTTTTGGCTTTTAATAAATGTTCGACTGGATTATTTACGTGCTCTAAGACTTTGTTAAAAGTTATAATATCAAATTTTTTATTTATCTCTGTTTGTAAAAAATCTCCACAGTAAGTGTTTTTAATACCTATGCTTTTATTTATGTGGTCAATGGCTTTTTTGTCAGGATCGAGAGAATTGACTTCTAAGCCAAATTTTTTTATTTCATGCAAGAATACACCTGTTCCAGAACCTACATCTAGCAGTTTGTATTTGTTTCGCAGTTTATCTTGTTTGTACAAGAAGTTAATGATTCTTAGGACTCTGTGTTTATTGTCTGATTTGTTAAAAGGAAAATTTATTATTCTTAAGAACCTTTCATTCATGTCCTTTTCAATAGAAGCATTATAAAAGCCATCGTAAAAATCTTGACTCAAAAGGTTATCGTGAATATTAAAGGTAACACCACAAGAATTACATTCTCTTATTTCTCGATAATACTCGTGCTCAGGGATATTGTAATTAATTTCACAATCTGGTCTTTTTTCAGCTTTTGCTAACAACTTGGAATTATCAATTCCACAGAGTTTACAATTTGTATTTTTTAATATAAATCCTCCCATTCTAATTTCTCAAATTTAGCAATATCTCTCTTTAATGTTTTACCTATCAATTTTTCAAAATCTCTGGCATCTATTCCATGATTTGGACGAAGATAACAAAGATTGTTTTCTTCAATTACTTGACCTGCTTTCATGTCTTGAGCCAAATAGCATGCTCTTCTAAACGATAAATGATGATGGGCTTCGACCTCTCGGCAAGTTTTAATTCCATCGCCTTGTAACGCCTTGATGTCTTGTATTTTATTGATTAATGTATGTACTTCGTCTCTAGTAAGCGATACTTTATGATCTCTAAATGTTTTGTTTTCCCGACTATCTGTAAAATGAAATTCTAAAATTTCTGCTCCTGTGGCGACAGCGATCTCCAGTGCATAGGTCCCCTCAGTATGATCAGAGTAACCTACAGGTATTTTAAAAGCTTCTCGAAAGCTTTTCATTGTGTTTAAATTGCTATCCGAAAATGGAATTGGATACATAGATGTGCACTGTAGCAATGCTAAATTCTCTTTCGATTCATAAAACGGATCTAGTCCTTTAATGAATGAAATTGTGTCTCCAACTTCTTCCATTGTGCTCAATCCGCTAGAAATAAGCAAAGGTTTTTTAAATTTTGCAAAAGCCTTAATTATTGGATATGCAGTGAAGTCTCCAGATCCTATTTTATAAATGTCTGAATACTCATCGACCCAAGAAGCAAAATTGGGTTCCCAAATAGAGGCCATGTAGCCTATGTTGGCGGATTGACACATTTGAGCCAATTCGATATGCTGACTTTCTGATAATTCGAACTTTTTAAAATGTTTATTTCGGATAGGGTTTTCAATTGGATTGACCAATGTGTCTCCTGTGTATATTTGAAACTTAATATAATCAACATCGGACTCAATAGCGAGTTGTGTGAGTCGTTTTGCATATTCAAAATCACCTTCATGGTTGCCTCCTATTTCTGCTATTAACAAAGGGCCATGTTTACCGTTCCAAGTTCTCATGATTGATATTTTTTTATAAGTTTAGCAATGTCTTGTAAACTGTAGTGGTCAAGTCCATTTGGTAATTTCTCAACTATTTTTTTAGCTCGGATGAAATCTTCAGCTGTATCAATGGCAATTTTTAAACCTGAAGCTTCAGGGTACGCTGTATTTAAGTGGTATTTTATTTTGCAGCAACTTTCGTTTTCATAGATATAACTTGTAACATGCTCTAAATGTCTATCTTCTGAAAATTGAGTTTGCAGCTTTGCATAAGAACTAGTCTTAGCGATTTCTATACTCATTCCGTAGGGGAAAGTCCGACCTTTTACATTGCTGATGAAATCGAATTTGTTAGTCTTAGCTAAAGCAATCATTTTTTTCATCGCCTCAATATCAATAAATAAGTTATCGCCATTTACTCTAATGGCATAATCAAAATTAAAAGCTTGGGCTGTTTCCGAAAATCGAGAGGCGACATTGTTTAAACTTCCCCTAAAATACGATTGGTAGTTTTTTAGACAATATTTTTCAATAGGATTATCTGTCTTTTTTAAACTTGTAGCGACGACAACTTCTAATCCATCAATTTGCTTGAGTCTTTTGATGATATGGGTGATTATGGGTTGTCCATCTATAGACTTGAGTATTTTTCCAGGAAGTCTTGAAGAGTTATATCTGCAGATAACTATGGCTCCAACTTTCATACTCTTTCACTAATCTTTTTGGCTGGAATACCTCCAACAATAGAATATGATTTAACATCATCCTTTACTAATGCTCCAGCGGCAATAACAGCCCCATCCTCAATAGTCACCCCTTTTAATATTTTGGCTCCAGTGCCAATCCAAACATCATTGCCGATAACTATAGGTGCTGTTTGATTTGGTTGCTTATTGATTGGTAATTTTTTATCAATGGTGTGATCACTATCGACTATATATACAAAAGGCGCAATAAGGCAGTCTTGACCTATTTCAATTTTTTCAGAAGCGAACATGTAAGTATGATAACCAACAGTAGTGTTTTTACCAATCTTAATTGTGGCGTTTTCATTACATGGACAAATTCTACATTCTGCTTTGAGAACCATGTTGTCCCCAAGGAAAATGTTTTTGGGGTATCGCATTAAGTGAACCTTATTTTCGAAATAAACGCCTTGACCTAATGCTCCTAGTTTCAAACTATGTTTGAAGTATCTCCATCTGGTCGCTAAAGTAGGTTTTAAATGTTTTCTTAGTTGTGCGTTTTTCAAATCTTGAAATTATTAATGTGCCACTTTATGGTTCTTTTTAGTCCTTCTTCGATACTCACTAATGGCTTATAATCTAATTCGGTTTTTATTTTTGATATATCTGCAAGACTATTCTTTATGTCTCCTCTTCTATTAGGCCCATAATTGGGTTCTATAGAAGATTTTAATATTTCTGCAATTTTATAATAAAGAGATTTTACAGTTATTTTATCTCCGAGGGCAATGTTGAAAATTCTAAATGTTGGCTTCGAGTATGTTTTTTTCAAAGCTAGATAGTTGGCATTCACTACATTTTCTATGTAAGTAAAATCTCTGCTTTGTAATCCATCTCCATGTATTGTTGGCGTGACTTCTTTTCTTAGTTTATCAATAAAAATTGGAATGACAGCAGCGTATGCGCCAGATGGATCTTGCTTTGGACCAAAAACATTAAAATACCTTAACCCTATTATCGATAGGTCATAAAGTTCAGAAAATATCCTTCCGTATTCTTCTTTTGTCCTTTTTGTTAATGCATATGGTGATAAGGGTTGGCCTATTTTTTCTTCGATCTTCGGTAAATTTTGATCATCTCCATAAACAGAAGATGAAGATGCAAAAACTATCTTATTGATTTGATTCTCTCTTGCTACTTGCAAAATATTCAACCAACCGTTTACATTATTTTCATTACTTAGAAGTGGATTTTCGATTGACCTTTGGACAGATCCTAACGCAGCTTGGTGACTGATATGTGTTATAGAATCAGCTGCTTTTTTACAATCTTCAATATTTCTAATATCTCCTTCAATAAGTTCAAATTTCGGATCATTATGAAATTCTTGAATATTGGATTTTTTTCCAGTCACATAATTGTCCAAAACACGTACAAGTTCTACCTCTTCTTTTTGAAGTAAATATTTGACCAAATTTGATCCTATAAATCCAGCACCTCCAGTAATTAATACGCGCATTAATATATAATTTGAATTAATTTTAGAAAGTCTCTAAATCAGGGTAGTGTGCATTTTGCTAACCCCAAAAGGTCTGAAATTACAGTTCCTAACCTGGTGTATTTCTTACCTAGATTCGATTAGACTATCTTAATGGCAAATATTAGAATTATATTGAATATATAGTCCTAATTAATGCTTTTTTTGGCCCATTTCTTGCCAAATTAAGTCTCATCTATAGGATTAGTATAAGAATCTTTTACTGGATTATAATAATGGGTCAAATTGAATTTAATTTGCTACCGTGAATTCGACTAGTATATATAAGACACCAAAAGTAGTAGCTGAAATAGGTTGCAATCATAAGGGAGATCTCCTTATTGCCAAAGAGTTGATTCAATTGGCTAAATCAGCAAATGCTGATTATGCAAAATTTCAGAAGCGATGTCCAAAAGAATGTCTCACTGAGGAACAATATAACGCTCCACATCCTGTAGCTTATCAGTCTTATGGTGAAACTTATGGTGCCCATAGGGAATTTCTTGAATTTTCGGTTGAGCAACATTCGGAATTAAAGGCGTTTTCAGAGTCGATAGGAATAAAATATGCTACATCGGTATGGGACATTACATCAGCAAAAGAAATAATAAGTCTTAGTCCTGATTTTATAAAAGTACCATCAGCTTGTAATAATCATGAGGACTTGCTCAATTATTTAATCAATCATTATGATGGTGATGTTCATGTCTCTTTGGGTATGACACGTGATGATGAATTAATAAAAATCCTCCAGCTTTTTGAAAATCATATGCAGCGCTTAGTATTGTACGCATGTACTTCAAATTATCCCGTTAAATTTGAAAACGTTTGTTTGCTTGAAATTCAGAAAATTAAAAATAGCTGGGGTGACAAATTAAGCGGAGTTGGTTTTTCAGGACATCATTTGGGAATCGCCATAGATATAGCTGCATACACCTTGGGTGCAGAATGGATTGAAAGACATTTTACAAAGGATAGGACTTGGAAAGGAACCGACCATGCGGCATCACTAGAGCCAGGGGGTTTGCAGAAACTGATTCGAGATTTAGATGCAACGCATAAAGCACTTGCTTTTAAGGACCAAGAAATTTTAGAAGCTGAGAAGATACAGCGTGATAAATTGAAATTTAAGAAGTAATCTAATCGTGATTAGCCTTGAGCATTTCTAAAAACATGTAGTTTAATTCCGTCGCAACTTCGTAAACCTTGTTTTTGTAAGCATTCATTTCTTCAGGAGTGTCATCTGCTATTTTAGGATCTTCATATTGTAAATGAAATCTTTTTACATCTGGTATAAATGGACAATTTCGATCAGCATCTGAGCATACTGTTACTGCGATATAATCATTTTTCGGGTTAAATGGATCGTCGTATCTTTTTGAGTAGAAATAATGATCTTTACCATGGAGTCTGTAAATGTATAGTGGGTTTTCTTTTAAACCATATTCTATAAAATCATAACCTAAATGACCTAATGCTGCGATCATTCGATGGTTAAAAGCAGTAGCTTCTGTGCCGCCCGAAAAACTTTGCATATTCTTTAAATTATACTTTGAGTAAAAAATGAAGAATAAGAACTCTGCTAATTGCGATCTTCTAGAATTGTGGGTGCAAATAAAGGATATTTCAAGTCGACCCGTTTTATTGATTTGATCTTTTAGAGTAACAGAGAGTTCTTTAAGCTGAGTTTTTCGAGACTCAGAAATTGTATGATTTGAATTTTGTAAAATTTGGTCGATGATCATTCACAAATTAAATCATTGCATTCTTAATCAACAAAGAATTAATTTAGCTTAACAAAGATTTATTTATCAAGACTATAGCTTTTATACCGGCTAGATGTGGATCAAAATCTATCCCTTTAAAGAATATCAAGGATTTCTGTGGTAAACCCTTGATTTGGTGGACTTTAAATGCATTGAGTAGAGCAGTGTGTATCGATGAAATTGTATTAGCTACGGATTGTGATGAAATTGAAAATACAGCCAAGTCATTCGGTTTTGAGAAGCTTACTATTTATAAAAGAGTTTATGAGAATGCTCAAGATCATTCTTCTACAGAAAGTGTGATGCTTGAATATCTTGATTCTTCTAGACATGATGAAAAATCAGTATTTATTTTAGTACAGGCCACTTCACCATTTACAACCGCTTCTAATTTTACAAATGCATTAAATCAATTTAAGGAAGAGGGATGCAATAGTATGTTGAGTTGCGCATTAACACATCAATTTATTTGGAATAAGGAAGGTCGTCCTTTAAATTATGATTTTAGCAATCGTCCTCGAAGACAAGATTTTGAAGGTACTCTAATTGAGAATGGTGCTTTTTATATCAGTAGGGTAAAAGATATTTTGGACTCCAAAAATAGGTTATCCGGTAAAATTGGTATTTATAAAATGCCGGAGTATACAAGTATAGAGTTGGATGAGCCTATGGATTGGATTCGTGCAGAAGCGATTATGTGGTGGCTAATGAAATAGTTTTTTATTTGTCAAATGTAGGAAGAGATAAATCTCTTTTTGAAATAATCATTTCATTTTTGTTAACCTTCCAATCGATATTTAATTTTTTATCCAAAGGATGGATGCCGCTTTCGTGTTCTTTGCTGTAGTAGTTGTCGCATTTGTAATTAAATATTGCAGATTTGCTTAATGTTGCAAAACCATGAGCAAAACCGCGTGGAATGAATAATTGTCTTTTGTTTTTTTGGCTTAGAATAATTCTATAAGTCTGGCCATAGGTCGGAGACATGTCTCGAAGATCTACGACGACATCTAATACTTTTCCCTTGGTTACTCTCACTAGTTTTGCTTGCGCAAAAGAGCCAGTTTGAAAATGTAAGCCTCTTACTGTCCCATACTTTGATTTAGATTCATTGTCTTGAATAAAATTTAAATCAAAGCCATTCTCTTCCCACGTCTTTGAATTAAATGACTCAAAAAAATATCCGCGAGTATCTTTGAATACCTTTGGTTCAAATACAACAAGACCTTCTATATTAGTTTTAATTATTCCCACGTCAATTTACTTGGCTCTGAAAAATATACTAATCGGTACACCTTTGAAATTAAAATGTTTCCTGAGTTTATTTTTTAAGAACTGTTTATAATGCGGCTTTACATGATCTGGATGGTTGCAAAAGAAAGCAAATGCTGGGTAGGCTAAAGGCAATTGACTGATGTATTTGATTTTTATAAATCGACCTCGTGATGAAGGAGGAGGTGTTCTTTCAATTTCCTTTAACATCAGATCGTTAAGTTCTGATGTTTTAATTTTTTGTGTTCTTCTGTTGTAAACATCTAAGGCGATGTCTATCGCTTTGCTTATTCTTTGTTTCTCAATGACACTTGTAAATATCACTGGCACATCATTAAAAGGCGCTAGTTTTTCTTTTATTCGTGTTTCAAATTCTTTTGCGGTGTTTGTTTCTTTGTTTTTAATTAAATCCCATTTATTTACAAGAATGACAACGCCTTTATTCCTTTTAACAGCCAAACTGAAAATTGAAAGATCTTGAGATTCAATACCATTTACTGCATCAATTAAGAGCATGATGACATCAGCTTCTTCTATGGACCTTATAGCTCTTAGTACTGAATAGAATTCTAAGTTTTCGTGTACCTTACTTTTTTTTCTAATCCCAGCGGTATCAATCAAATAGAAGTTTTTACCAAACTTATTATAGTGACTGTGGACACTGTCTCTGGTCGTACCTGCGATATCAGTTACAATGTTTCTGTCTTCTCCTAAAAGGGCATTTGTTAATGAGGATTTTCCAACATTCGGTTGCCCAACAATAGCTAACTTAGGGATGTCTTCTTCAAAATCTGAAGTCGTTTTTTCAGGTAACGATTCGGTAATTGTATCTAAAAGTTCTCCAGTTCCAGAACCACTTATTGACGACACAAACAAGGTGTTTTCAAATCCTAAACTCCAAAATTCATTGGCTTGTAATTGCCGACTATTATTGTCAACTTTATTAACGACCACAAAAACCTTTTTTGTTTGCCGCCTCAAAATATTAGCCATCTGTTCATCTAAATCAGTAATGCCAGTCATGACATCCACCATGAAAATGATAACATCCGCTTCGTCAATAGCGATGCTTACTTGTTCACGAATAGCCGCTTCAAAAATATCATCACTGTTTTGAACAAAACCGCCTGTATCAATCACTGTAAATTGCCTACCGTTCCACTCAGTGCTACCGTATATCCTATCTCTAGTAACACCAGATACATTATCTATGATGGCTTTTTTAACACCAATCAACCTGTTAAATAAAGTTGATTTTCCAACGTTTGGTCTTCCAACTATAGCAATAACTTGAGCCATTAGTTTCTCTTAATTTAAATATCCAAAGCTTTTTAATAATCGATCATCATCTCTCCATTTCTCTTTAATCTTTACATATAACTCTAAATGGATTTGGTGGCCTAAAAATTTCTCAATATCCTTTCTTGCTTCTATTCCTAGTTTCTTTATTGATGATCCGCCCTTCCCAATTAGAATATGCTTTTGAGATTGCCTCATAGCAATGATGTTTGCTCTAATTCTATTAAATGGTTTTCCATTTCTATTCTCCTCTTTATATTCCTCAATGATTACTTCACAAGAGTAGGGAATTTCTTGTTTGTAAAGCAATAAGATTTTTTCTCTTATCATTTCAGTGATGAAAAAACGTTCAGGTTTATCTGATAATTGATCTTTAGGAAAGTACACTGGTCCTTCTGGTAGTCTTTTTTTGATGCATTCAAGAACGTGATCGGTTCCTGCTTTATTTAATGCTGAAATGAAATGGATTTCATCAAAGTCTAGAATAGATTCCCATTTAGTTTTAAGTTCAAGAAGGGCTTCAGGATTTGATAAGTCTACCTTATTAATAAGTAAAAATTTAGGCACATCTGCCTTTTTAAGTTTATTCAAAACTTTTTCTTCTCCAGTATAATCCTCTCCGGGTTCCGTCACAAAGATGACTAGATCGGCATCCTCGAAAATTGAAAAAGCTGCTTTGTTCATGGCTTCTTGCATTTTGTAATTCGGATCGGTGATTAAACCCGGTGTGTCCGAAAATACAATTTGAAATTCTTCAGTATTGTATATGCCTAAAATGCGATGTCTAGTAGTTTGTGGCTTATGGGTAATGATAGACATTTTCTCACCTAGAAATGCATTCATTAATGTCGACTTTCCCACGTTGGGCCGACCAATTATATTAACGTATCCTGAGTAGTGTTTTTTCAAATATCAGCGGATTTGTTTGATGCTTCTTGCGAAGATGCCATTAATTTCTTGTAATAATTCTTTAGGATGTTTTTTGCGCCAATTGATATCACTGAGAGTTTCTCCTATCTGACAATAGTATTGTATATAAGTTTTCTCCATCTCATCTAATACGTGATCTAATGTATTGATTAGACAAATCCAGCCGCCTTCATCTTTAACATCATCCCACCATTCCTCATAATAACTGTTGTCAGAGCCATGGAAGTTTAAAACATTATCGCAAGCGATAATAAATTTATTGATACTGTGATGTATCAAGCTATCCACAAAATGCCTTTTAAGGTACATGATATCATTGTTGAGACAGTCATTCCACTCACCTATTAATTCAATAACAGCATAACCATCATCATAATCAACGAATAGGCATTTGGCATAAAGTGTCTGTGATCCAATACTATCCCATTGGGGGTGAATAAAGTAATTGTAAACTTTATTTGTAAACGTAAATTCACTGTATTCACGCCCATAAAATGGCGATTTCTTGTCTTCTGCGGCATCATAATATGCCTTCCACTTATAATATGGTTCAATATCGTGCACGAATCACAAAGGTAGGTATAATTGTATTGTTAAAAAGCCGCATTTCAGCAGGGAATTTTATATATGTTTGTAGTTATGGAACAGGGCGCTTATTTACTAACCCTCGAAATTGCAGCGGTTGTTTTAGGTCTAATCTTTATTGTACTATTGATTCAGGAGAATATCTGGTGTTGGTTATTTGGGATACTTTCTTCTGTTTTAAATAGTGTTCTGATGTATCACCTACATCTTTATTCTGAGACATTCCTTTATATCTTTTATATAGGCATCGGTTTTTATGGTCTTTTTGTTTGGCGAAAGAAAGATGATAAACCTTTAATAGTTAAGCGTATACCCATTTTATATGATGTGTTTTTAGCCTTACTTGGAGTTGTTTTGGGATTTGGAATATATAATTTGATTAAACATATCTTCTTAGATGCTGAAAGGCCTTTGGTAGATGCTTTTACTTCAGCATTTAGTTTTATTGCCAGTTTTATGGAGGCTCAAAAGTTATTGTCATCTTGGGTATTTTGGATATTTATCAATGCTGCAACCTTCATGCTTTACTTGGATAGAGGATTAAAGTATGAAGCGATGTTGATGGTTGTTTATTTTTTATTATCCATCTTTGGTTTAATTCAATGGTATAAAAAGTACAAATCTTACAATCAAACTGAAGTCGCTTGAAAATTTTAATTACGGGTCCAGAATCTTCCGGAAAAACCACAATAGCAAAATATTTGTCCAAAAGATTTAATGCCCACTTGATCGAAGAGTATGCGCGTACTTATCTTGAAAAACATGGTGCCAAATATGATCAATCAGATATATTGAAAATTGCGAAGGCTTATCCTCCAATTCTAGAATCAGTTCAACAAAACAAGTATGTAGTATTCGATACTTACTTCCTTAACTTAAAAATTTGGTCAGAAGAAAAGTTTAATGATTGTCATCCATTCATACTAGAACAACTTGATGCACTAAAGTTTGATGCGATCTTTTTAATGTATCCAAACACGCCATGGGTCAAGGATGACTTCAGAGAAAATCCAAATGATAGGATGCGGCTCTATGAAATATTTAAGAGCAACTTGGAAGAGCAGTCATTAAATTATGCTGTCATTGACCAATTGGGGACTGAAAGATTGGGGCAAGCAGAAAGCATAGTCGGAAGTTTAAATGATATTTAATCAAAGTCCTTTACCATAGCTTGCGGTACTAGAGAAAATTAGACCAAAATTTCAAAATGAAATCGAAGAAAATTAAATATTAACTATCTTTGCAATACAAGTTAGAGGGGTGCCTTTTCTGCTTTATGGAATTGTGCTGAGATTATACCCATTGAACCTGCCCAGGTAATTCTGGGAAGGGAAATTGATCCGCATTCGGTCCGGCCTCAAGGTAAATCCTCTACGCAATAATTAATCAAAATTAAAACACGATGAAGTGTATTCACACTATTTGTTTGCTTTTCGTTCTAAGTTGGTCTTATGAGCAGGTCACACTTTCTGGTACCGTTACAAATGAAAATAATGAGCCATTAATCGGTGCATCAGTTTTCTTGCACAGTACGCAGTATGCAACCATTACTGACGAAAGAGGAATTTTTGAGATCAAGGATATACCACCGGATGCCTATAGATTGAAGTCTACATTTATTGGCTATAAAAGTTTTACAGAATACTTGGAATTAGATAGCAATACTGAGATTGATATTGTTTTAAAAGGGACGCCTTTTGAATTGGGCGAAATTGAAGTCTTAGCGAATAGGTTAGATGAAAACATGCCATTTTCATATGTTGAATATGGTAGGGAAGAAGTTGAAGTTAAAAATCTAGCTCAAGACCTTCCATTCCTTGTTGAGCATACGCCATCAATGGTGGTTACTTCAGATGCCGGTGCGGGCGTCGGTTACACAGGGATGCGTATTAGAGGTTCTGATGCGACCAGAATTAATGTGACCATCAATGGTGTGCCATTAAATGATTCTGAAAGTCATGGCGTCTTTTGGGTAAATATGCCAGACTTTGCTAGTTCGGTTTCGAATATTCAAATTCAAAGAGGTGTGGGGCCGTCAACAAATGGAGCAGCAGCTTTTGGGGGCACTATAAATTTAAATACCAATGAAATAAATCAAAATCCATACGTCAGATTTAACGGCAGCTATGGATCATTTAATACTCAAAAGTTAGGGGTAAGTTTTGGTACTGGATTAATGAATAACGCTTTTACCATCGATGGGCGTTACTCAATTATCAAATCTGATGGGTTTATAGATCGTGCCTCTTCAGACTTGAATTCTTTTTATATCAGTTTGGCAAAAGTAGGGGAGAATCACTCCCTGAGATTTAATGTATTTAGTGGGAATGAGGTGACCTATCAGGCATGGAATGGTGTGCCAGAGGCAAAGCTATTTGGCACAGACGAGGAGTTGCTTGCCCATTACTTTAATAATTCAAATGGAGATTACGAAACTGTTGCGGATAGTGTTAATCTATTTGATTCTGGCAGATCTTACAATGCATATACGTACGAAAACCAAGTTGATGATTATCAACAAGATCATTATCAACTTATTTATTCTCTACAACCTAAAGAAAACCTTAGTGTCAATACGACTTTACATTACACCCAAGGTAAAGGTTTCTTCGAGACGTTGCGCCGAGATGATGAATTAGCGGATTATGGATTGTCTGACATTATAAATATGGATGGTTCGCCTATTGAATCTGGTAATCTTATTCGACGAAAATGGTTGGATAATGACTTCTATGGCGCTATTGTGAATATGAGTTATGATATCAATGATAAAACCAACTTGTTAATTGGCGGTGCTTATAATGTTTATAAAGGAGATCATTTTGGAAAAGTGGATTCAATTGAAAACGTAACATTTACAGTAGAGGATAGACAAAGAGACTACTATAGAAGTTTTTCGGAGAAAACAGACTTTAATGTATATGGTAAATTGTCTTTAGATGTAACCGATAGGATAGGCCTTTTTGCTGATGCACAATATCGAACTATAGGATATGATGCAGAAGGTACTGATGATGACCTTTCTAATTTTTTGATCAATGAAACCTATAATTTCTTCAATCCTAAATTTGGATTGAATTATCAGATAGACAATAATTCACTGCTTTATCTTTCTTATGCCAAAGCAAACAGAGAACCTGTGCGGTCAGATTTTATCGACGCTAAAGGGATAGAAATTCCAAAGCCTGAGTCTTTGCATGATTTTGAATTAGGATTTAGAAAAGGTGGTAATGCTTTCTCTCTAGAAGCCAATCTGTATTACATGCTCTATAGAGATCAATTAGTGTTAACTGGCGCAGTTAATAATGTAGGGGCGCCTGTGCGAACAAATGTAGATAACAGTTATAGAGCAGGAGTTGAAATAAATGTGATGAAGAAATTCACACCTCAATTGACATGGTATCCTAATCTAACATTAAGCAGAAATAAGGTAGAAGCATTCACCGAAATAATTTTTGATTTTACTGACTTTAATAACATAGTAGAAATCAATAATGAATTTAACGATACAGATATCGCCTTCTCGCCTTCAATAATATCAGGTAGTAGATTAGAATATCAATTGTCAGACGGATTTAATATCAATTGGTTGAGTAAATATGTAGGCAAGCAATTTTTGGATAATACATCTAATGACGCGCGTTCATTAAGTGCTTATTGGGTTAATGATTTATTGTTGACTTATCGCCCTCAACTTGAGTCGATTGAAAATATTGAATTTAAGTTTCTCCTAAATAATTTTCTCAACCATGAATTTGAATCAAATGGTTACACTTACAGTTATGGATTTGAAGGTATTATTACAGAAAATTATTTATATCCCCAAGCAGGGACTAATTTCTTGCTTGGCGTGGAAGTGCAGTTTTAATATGAAAAGGTAATTTGAAATTGGAACCTAGTCTAACTATTTTCCAATTTCAAATTTCCAATAACTAGAAGTTATACAGCGCAGAGAACATATATTCAAATAAGTCTCCGCCATAATATCTGTCTCTATCAGAATCACTAGCAATAAGCAAAAGCTCAATACCAAATTTCCATGGTCCAAAGCCAGATGCATATCCGGCGCCAACCATTGGTATCCAATCTTGGACATTATCACCAAAGCCGCCGTCAATATTTAACCATACATATTCGCCTTTAAGGTATATCTGATCACTTAATGCTACCCTTGCATATGGATAGAAGCCATAACTAAACTGCGTGAAGTTATTAGGGCCATCTAAATTTTCATACAAGTAATATATCTTGGTTCCAAGACCTGTCGTTATTCTATCTATAGGCTTGTAACCTACACCTCCTTTAGCTGTTATACTAAATCCTCTACCTAAACCAATATTGCCAAGGTAGATGTCATAGGCTAATTTATCTTTTAAACTAATTCTTTCGGTGTCATCTGTACTTCTTCTACTACGTTCTGTTCTGTCAGATGATCTTTTTCTTGAAGTTCTTTGTGCATCCAGTTCACCAACCATAAATAGACTGAAAATGGCGACAAGAGCTAAGGAGATGTGCTTTTTATACATACTATAGATTTTCTTTCAAACGTAAAATTGACATAAATTAGGGTAATCTGTCAAATACTTGGCATTTTTTTAACAACGTTTAAGGCTTTAAAAGGATTATCTTTATGTGGAATTGACGGTCTCATGTCATTTTTAAGACTTATTCCTTGTGTTTGGAATAGAATTTGAATGCCATAAGACGGAAAACCCTCACTAAACCATACCTCAACACACCCTTCGGGCTTTACACCCAACAAAATAATTAATTAAACCTCCAGTAAACGCTAGTTTCTGGAAAATGAGAATGAAATATTTTAACCATGAGATACTGGATTAATTCAGGTATCTATGTACTTACACTTGTATTGTTATCTACGCAAATGACTTTTGCTCAGATAGATAGATATAACTGTAATACATACATACCACCTACCAATGACATCTGTAATGATGCCATACCATTCACCGGAATATTGGATGGAGTGACATGTTGCGGAGAAATAGAACAAATCGACCTCTGTGGAGATATGGAAACAGGAGTTTGGTATGTCTATAATCAATCACTAGAGGGCACCCAATTTAACTTCAGAAATGTTGATATCGAGGGACCAATTGGTGTCGAGATTTACTCTGGAAACTGCGATAATTTGAAATTAGAAACCAGATCCGACTGTTCGGGGTTTTCTGATAGAGTCTTTCAGGTGGCCAATTGTAATTCACAAGTATTTATTCATATTTCTACAAAGGATGAAGGCTGTGGTGCTTTTCAAATAACTGCAACCGATATCCCTGGTTGTGGTGCTGCTGAAAATTGTACAGATATTGGTCCAGAGCATACTATTCTGCCAGATACTGATCAGGGAGAAACTTGTATACCTTCATGTTTGAATTTTTCTTGTAATAGTTCTTGTGGAGATCAAAGTGTATGGTTTTTGGTCAATACAGATGCCTTAGCAACGGAGCTTCAATTTACAATAGATAATGCAGAATTTGATCCACTAATATCTGTAACAAGATTTGGTTCTAGTTGTGCGGATGGTGATCAAATATTTGTTTGTCAACCCATTGAAAACGGTATCCCTTTACCAATGGATGCCGCTCAAGACGTCAGATATTTAGTTGAAATTTCAAGTGCAGGAGGAGAGGCTTCAGTATTTGATCTTTGTGTGTCTGCGATAAATGAACCTATTGATTGTGCGGAAGCCTTTTTAACAGCTTCAAGGCCAGAATATCCTTTCGCTAATCCGAATGGACCTTATTGTCCTGGAGAAACTGTAGAGTTTTGCTATGATTTAGTTTTTAATGTTGATTTTGAAGGAGAAGGAAATAACTGTCAGTGGCTTCAAGGTATTGTGCCTGTTCTTGGTGGAGGATGGGATTTGAATATGAGAGATTTATCTAGTGACGTTCCAAGTGGTTGGATATACTATCCTGAAGGCACTGTAGATTATAATGTCAATCACCCAACTATAGCGGCTACAACTGATCCTTTAGGGAGAATTGCATTAGAGCATGGACCAGGAGGTTTATCTCCAGGAGATTTATTGCCAGGTGGTTGGTGGTTTGTGACAAGTGGTGCAGATCCTGGATGTATTCCTGATGGTGATCCAGATAACATGTGGGGTTTAGATGCCCCGTGCGGTGGTAGCTCAATAATCCAACACTGTTTTTCTTTGACAGCAAAAGCACCTACAGCAATTGCTGACTGCAATGACAGTTTTTCAAAAGATTTAAGTATTTCCATATTTGTTTTTGCAGATGGTGAGACAGGATGTTATGCGAATTCCGCTTGTACTGGTGATACGCCAGCTACATTTAATGGAGAGATTGATTGCAGTACTTTATATGATGTTGATGTTGCAGACGCAGAAATTTGTTCTAAAGGATTTGCAAATATACCAGTTGGTGTTGTAGGTGGGTATGAAATTCCAATTCAAGTTAGAGTTGTAAGTGAAGGCAATACGACAGGTGCTCAAGATTGGGTGTTTGAATCAGGGTCAGGAATTGTTCCAGATCAAATTGTAAATAATGGAAACGATATAGAATTGGTTACATATGCGGCAAGCTTATATAATCCAGATTCTGATTGTCCGGTGAATGAAGTATTGTTTGATGTTAGAGTACATCCACATATTGAAGTCGATGTGCCTACTCGATTGATTTGCGAAGGCACTGCTCAAACTTTTACGGCTTCAGGAAATTATGCGAGTTATAGATGGTATGATCTTGATAACAATGAAATATCAAATACAACTTCTGCAGATATAGCGAATGCAGGTGTTTATATCCTTCAAGTTGAAGACGGTATTTGTTTCGAAGAATTTGAAGTAGTTATTGAGTCTGTTTCAAATCTTCCATATGCACTAATTCAGGATGAAGTTAATGTATGTAATAATGATATTGGTACATTGCCAGTTAATATAGATTTAAACGATTTTCTAGTTGCTTCAGCAAGTGGAAATTGGACAGATAACTTTGGATTCAGAGTAAATGAAGTAGATTTTACAGGTATGTCCGCTGGACCACAAGTCTTTACATTTATGACTGATAATGCTGAAGTACCTTGTTTAGATACTACTTACACATTTACTGTAAATGTGGAAGCATGTTCTTGTCCAGAAATTGACTTAGTGCCTTTGCAAAATATTTGTGTTCCTGATGATGGTTCTGTAATAATCAGTGAATTATTATATGAACCTAATACAGATCCGAATGGTGAATGGTCGCAAACAGCTGGACCTTCAACTTTAGGTATTGATCTGGCGTCAAATACATTTTCATCAAGTAATGCTACAATTCCGGGGGTATATGAATTTACTTATACTCTGAATGATCCAAATGTTGGCCCTATATGTACAACCTCAGCTTCTATTGAAGTTGAAATTGGCATCCAAGCCTTTGCTGAAATTGTTCCAAACGGAACAGCTTGTAATGCTATGGGAGGTGCAGAACCATTTAGTCTGGATTTGGATGACTTTTTTGTATCTGGGTCTACTGGTGATTGGAATGGCAACGGAATCAGTATAGATGCTGATAATCGAGTTAGTTTCGATGGTGAAGCGCCAGGTGATTACGAATTTGTTTACTCAACAAATACAGGTTCTGGACTTTGTGGAAATAGTGATTATATTCTGACTATTACAGTTCAGGATTGTGCATGTGAGCCTTTAGAATTCTTGCCATTACAAAATGTCTGTCAAGAAGATCAAGAGATTTTATTAACAGATCTTATTGTTGATGCAGGTCCAGGTACATGGACAGTTTCTTCGACGTCTACAACTGTTCCTGAAATAAAAGATAATAGTCGTTTGGTTATTCTTCCTGATACAGAGTCAGGTGTTTATACCTTAACTTATACTTTAAGTAATACGAGTCTTCCGGCTAATTGTGATACAGAATTTTCAATGGACTTTTCAGTTGTCCAAGCACCAGCTGTTGAATTGATAGCTCAAAGTTCTGTGTGTAATCAAGATATAGGCACTGATCCTGATTTCATTAATTTGAATGACTTGTTTGTTTCTGGTTCAAGTGGACTTTGGTCTACTGATGAGGGTTTGACGATAGGAGGAGATAATGTTGTTTCTTTCACAGGTGCAGAAGTTAGAGATTATGTATTTACTTATACTACAAACGATGCTCAAGCACCTTGTCAAGATATATCTGTTGATGTAATTGTTACCGTTAAAGATTGTTCTTGTCCTAGCTTAGTCGTTTCTCAAATGACCAACTTGTGTCAAGATGATTTACAATTCAACTTAGATGATTTAATTGTTGATGCAGGTCCGGGGTCTTGGTCTATTGTAGCTGGCTTGGGCAATGCGCCTACTATTGATAACAATATGCTAAATGTAGGTTCTAACTCTGATGCAGGTATTTATGAGCTTACATATACCTTGGATGATCCTAACGTTCCTTCTTCATGTGATAATTCTATATCATTATCTTTTGAAATTATAGAACCACCTTTTGCTGATGTGTTGACCGAGGTTAATGTATGTAATGAATCAACAGGAGGGTTGGCAACAGCTGTAGATCTAGATACACTAGTAAGATCGGGTTCTACAGGAGATTGGTCATTTGATGGGAATGTTTTAAGTGTGGATGCAGAGAATGTAATGAGTTTTGAGACATTAAATCCAGGTGATTATCAATTGACTTATACTACTAATGATGCTGTGAGTCCATGTGCAGATGTAGAATATAGCGTTACGGTTTCTGTAAATGATTGTTCATGTCCATCTGCTAATATTGATATTCCTGACTTATGTCAAGAAGATAATAGTTATGATTTAAATAACTACTTTATAGATGGTGCTACAGGGCAATGGATTGCTGTCAACTTCGACCCTTCGTTTGTGAGTCCAGTATTTTTTGATCAATTGACTCAAACAATAGAGTTGAACTCTAATACGACAGCTGGTTTATATACTGCAGTTTATCAATTTACAGATAGTAATATTCCGCCAACATGTGCGCAAGAAATAGAAGTGGATTTCAATATAATTGGATCTCCTTCAGCTGATGTTGTTTCAAGTGTAGTGGTATGTAATGCTTTGAATAGCAGTCTTTCTGCAATGTTAGATTTAGATACTTTAGTACGTTCTGGGTCTTCAGGGGATTGGGCTATTGATGCCGCGTTAAATGCAGATGCGGATAATGTTATCAATTTTGAAAACTTACCGGTTGATACATATGTCTTAACTTATACGACAAATGATGCGGTTGCTCCTTGCCAAAATGTTGAATATCAAGTCAGCGTATCTGTTGTAGATTGCTCATGTCCAATTATTGCTTTAGAACTAGCATCTCCTCTTTGTAATGAGCAGGACTTACTAGATTTAAATTCATTGAAAGTAAATGGAGTAGGCGATGGTGTATGGTCATTTGTAGATGGCCCAGAAGCTGTTACGCTTAATCTATCAGAATTTGATGCCTCTGGATTATCTGGTGGAGTTTATACGTTTGAATTTATGCTAAATGGTAATATTCCAGCAGGTTGTGACGATTCAGCTCAGGTGACTGTCGAGGTCAATGAGACACCACAACTTACAGTTGAGCCAAGCTTTGAAGTTTGTAATCAGACGAGTTCATTAGCACCCCTATGTGTAGATCTTTCAAGCTTTTCATCTACACAAGAAGGGGCATGGGAAAGACCTGCAAATTTTGTTAATGACTTTTCAGATATCACTAATATATGTTTTGAAGGCGCTCAAGTAGGAGAAACATTTGAATTCATATTTACAACGAATAATGCAGTAAATCCATGTGGTGATGTGTCAGGCAGTATTGTGATTACTGTGATAGATTGTAACTGTCCTAATTTATCATTAATTAATCCAGATCCTATCTGTAATCAAGATGGTATTTTAGATTTGTCAGATTTAGAAACACCTGAAACTGTATCGGGTTCTTGGAGTTTCGTAGATGGACCTGAGCAAGTGACTTTGATAGCTAATAGAGAGTTTGATGCGACTATGGTGGGTGTAGGTATTTACACTTTCCAATTTACACCTAACGTTACTCCTGATGCAGGTTGTGATCAATTTACAACGATAGATGTACAAGTGTTCGAGCCTTTATCCGCAGGTGTAGGTAATGTTATAGATTATTGTGAAGGCGAAGATCAAATCATTGACTTATTTGCATTGTTAGATAATGCAGAACCTGGTGGTATGTGGACAGAAGTGTCTGCCAATCGATCTGAATTTGGTTTTGATGAAGACAATGGTGTATTCTCGATGATACAAGAAGCAGCAGGAATTTATGAATTTGAATATTCACACTTTGCTAGTGTTTCTTGTCCGACGACCGTAGCCACTGTTTTAGTTGTGATCAATGGCAATCCAATTGCTGATGCTGGAGAAGATTTTGAATTAAATTGTATTGAAAACACATATGCTTTAGGTGGTCCTAATATGTCATCAGGAGCGCGAATAGAGTATCTATGGGAAGAAGAAAGTGGTATTGTTATTCCAAATAATACAACAGCGAATCCTATTATTACTCAACCAGGTATATACAATGTGACAGTCTCTGACAATTTATTTGGTTGTCAAAGTATAGATCAAGTCATTATTTCCGAAGAAACAAGTATTCCAACATTCGATGCAGAGGTATTGCCAATTGCATGTGATGGTTCTGCCTTAGGAGGGATTGTTATTTCTAACTCTACTGGCGGAAATGGTGACTACAGGTATTCTCTAGATGGCGGTGCAACTTGGACCGATAATACATTGTTTGATAATTTAGACGCAGGTATTTATGACGTCTTAATTCAAGATGGCAACGGTTGTGAATCTTCTGTAAATGGTTTAGAAATTTTTGAACCAATATTCATAGGTCTAGATCTTGGCGAAGATAAAGAAGTTCAATTTGGAGATTTTACAATTACATTAAACCTAACGACTATAGCTTCTCCTGAAGATATTCAGATTGTAGTCTGGGAAGAAAATGGTGAAGTTATTTGTGATGGTACGCATGAAGATTGTGTAGAAGTAGAAGTGGATCCTCAAGGCTCATCAACTTATTGTGTGACTGTAACAGATCAAAATGGTTGTGAAGAGTCAGAATGTATAGTCATTACAGAAGTTGTAGATCCTAATATTTATATGGCCAATATATTTACGCCTGATAAAATATCTTTCAACAATAGATATTTTGTTCAATCAGATGAATATATCGTTGCCGTAAAAGAATTCATGATTCTAGATAGATGGGGTAATGTGGTTTTTGTCGCTGAAGAAAACCATCTGCCTAATAATCCAGCATTTGGATGGGATGGCACATTTAATGGTGAACCAGCTCCTTCTGGTGTGTATACATACTTCGCGAAAGCCGAAGATATAGTAGGTGACATCAGGATAGTGAAAGGTGATGTCACTTTGATGAGATAAAATATTTCATTTTATAATATTCCAGGCGCTGTTTTGACATAAAACAGCGCCTTTTTTATTTGATTTTATTTCCTGAACAGCAAATAGTTAATTTTTAGGCTCTTAATTATAAAGAATTAGCCTAATTAATTAAATTTAGCACAAGTCATAGATAATCAACCTTTTACGTAAGAGTTTCTAGCCAGACTCAAAATACCTGATAATGAAAAAGTACATAACACTTTTTACAATACTTACTTCTTCCATTAACTTAATTTATTCTAATGCGGGCACGCCTCCACCTAATGATGATTGTGCTAATGCAATAGATGGTACTGGTGGTGTCTCTGGCGGTACCAATGCTTGTGCAACCGCTGATGATGCCTTATGTGGCACCCAAGGAGAAGCCACCGTATGGTATTTTTATGATGTATCTGCTGAGCTGGCATCCCTTGAAATAGTAGTCGCACCAGGTTCGATGAATAATCCTGCCGTAGCATTTTATTCAGCTTGTGGCACTTTTGAAGATGAAGATTGTTCTGGTAGTTTGACAATGACTTGCCTTATGCCAGGTACTTATTATATTCAAGTCGGTTCTGAAACAGCTGATGAAGGCGATTTTGATATAAATTTTACTGAAGTAACCAGTATTTCTGAAAGTGATTGTAACAATGCAATTCAAATAGCTGTAACTCAAACTTGTGTTTTTGAAAATTTTTCAGGATCGACTCAAGATGCATGTCCTGAGGCATCAAACTTTGGCTCAGGTTGCGACTTTACCGGAAATGAAACAGTTTGGTTTGAGTATACTGTAGGTAGCAATACCTCTTCCATAGATTTAGATAACTTATCTTCTAATCTTGAATTAGCTTTCTTAGACGGACCTTGTGGTTCTGATCAATTTGGATGTATATCTGGCACAACGAATATCGCTGTAACTCCTGGCCAAACGTATTGGATCGCAGCCACCTTAACCACTGGAGGAGGAGGTTTTGATTTTGATTTAAGAGAAAATGAAACCCCACCAAATAATGATTGTACCAGTGCTACTGATATTCAGTCTGGTGAAAATCAAACAACTTGTTGTGCAACTGGCGGTGGCGGATGCGGTAATGCTGGTGTTTGGTTCGTTTATGCGTTTCCTGATGGCGATGGATCCATTTTTACATTAAATAATGTAAGTGTTTCAGGTGATATTGGAATAGAAATATATTCTGGTAGTTGTGGCGGAAATCTAGAATTCAGTGATTGTGGAGGTGGTCCATTTACAGCTGAGTTAGCGCATTGCGATGGAGATTTTTATATTCATGTTACTTCTGAAGATGATATGTGCGGCGATTTTGACTTAAGTGTCACACCTTTGGTAGGCTGTACTTTCGGAGAGGATTGTGGGTCGGGTCCAGTTCTAGCCCCTACCACTAATGGACCTGCAGATTGCGCAGATGGTTGTACGCAATACTCTTGCGACGGCGAATGTGCGTCTAATGGCGTATGGTTTGAGGTGCAAACCGATGATTTAGCGACAGCCATGAATATTCAAGTAAATGCATCAAATGGATTCGATCCTGTAGTTAATGTTTATCAGGTAACTTGTGGCGATTCTGATCAAAATATTATTGCTTGCCAAAGTGCAGATAGTGATATTGATCTTGCCGTCTCTGGTAATATTTCTTATTTCATTGAAGTTGCAAGCACTGGTACGCCCGGTGATTTTGAATTGTGCATCTTGACAACCGAATCTCAAGATCTTTGCGCCGAAACGACGCTCAGTAGTATCGACAGATTAGATTATCCCGATGAGGATCCTGAAGGTCCATATTGTCCAGGCGAAACGGTTAACTTTTGTTTTGATGTAGAATTTACAATTGATGCAATAGGTACTGGAAATAACTGCCAATGGCTACAAGGATTGGTGCCTACAGTAGGAGGGGGTTGGGACTTAGCGGTCAATCCAATAAACGGCCCTGATGATGGACCTGGAGGCAGTTGGTTTTGGTTAGCTGAAGGTTCTGTTGTATATGGGCCCAATGCTTCTTTTTCACATCCGAGATATGAATTAATTACAACTGCTAATGGAGACGCAGGTCTCAATTTTGGCCCAGGAGGTCTAGCGGCAGGAGATGCCTTACCAGGTGGATGGTGGTTTGTCTCAGGTGGAAATGGACCTAATTGTACCAATGATGGAAATCCAAATACAATGTGGGGATTGCCAGGAGGTTGCGGCTCAGGATATACAGTCGAAGTATGTTTCGACCTTACAGTTAAAGAATTGGATGATATAGCTCAATGCTCTGATCCTGATTTTACAGATTTGTCCGTGAGTCTGTTCACATTTGCAGATGGTCAGACTGGATGCTGGTCCAATAATACATGTGGTTTAGATATCGCAGGTGTACAACTAGGTGAAATGGATTGTAGTTCTTTGGTCGAATTGATGGCTGAAGACGAGGAAATATGTAATGAAGAATGCTTAGCTATTTTAGTAGAAACCATAGATGGAAGCCCTGCTGATATTTTTGTAACTGTAGTCGATGAAGGCAACACCTCAGGGGCTGAAGATCACGAGTTTAGTAATGGCGCAGGAACGATTAATGATTGTATAGAAAATTTAGGTACCAGTATTGAAGTGGTTACCTATGAGGCTTATGGTTTACTACCACCTTCTGTATGCGCTGGACCGATAATTGAAATCCAAGTGATTGTTTATCCAGAGATTGAAATTGAAGTAGAAGAGCCTTATTATATCTGCTACAATATGCCAACGGAAATCACACCTGAAGTTTCTGGAGGTGATGGTGGACCTTACACTTATAATTGGGAAGATGGAAGTTCTGAATCTTCGATTACATTACCAGAGCCTGCTGATCTGGCTCCAGGTGAATATGAAATAATTTTGGAGGTTACAGATGGCAGCCCTATAGGTTGTTCAAAACAACAAATTATTGAGTATGTTATTCTAGAACCAATAATTCCCGAGATTGTAAAATCTGCTGATGCGGCTTGTAAAAATGGCATCGATGATATGGTAGAAATGGAATTAATTTTCAATGATACCGGCAATGGTCCTTATGAGTTTGAATGGAGTTCACAACCTAATGGTCTAGATTTCTTAAATGGAGATGATGAAAATCCAGTAATCATAGATGATGAATCATCTACTGCAAGAACCTACACTGTCTTAGGTACAGTAATAGATGCTTTTGGATGTGAATACACAGCAGAAACAACATTTACAGTTGATAATGGTCCTGATATAGTTTTCGAAATTGTAGACTGCATGGGTGGTGAATATGCTTTGTCTGGTTATGAAATAGATGGTCTACAAGTTACATTTGAAATGTATTATGATGCCGACGGAGATTGGGTTTTTGATGGTACAACTATAGATAATGCAGAATTGGTAAATTCTACTTTTGGAAATGTAATCGGTTATAATACTTCAGATCCTGGAACATATATTTTATTGGGAATTTCAGCTAATGGTTGTGTTGATTTTACAACCTTAGATGTTTTACCGATACCGACACCTGAATTTGCTGCATTGCCTGATTCTACAGTATGTAATGGGACAACAGTGAATATTTCGATTACGAATGCGGCACTTTTTGAAGAAATAGAGTGGTCAACCGGGATAGAGGATGATAACATAACTGTGACACCATCTGATACAACTACTTATTATGTCGAATTAGTAACTCCAGATGATTGTGAGCTAATCGATAGCATTAGAATAAATGTAAATCCTGAACCTGAAATTGTATTGTCTGGATCTACGTCTTTTTGCCCTGGTACAAGCACTACATTGAGTTTAGATGGCCCTCCAACTTTTACATATACATGGACCAGCCCGTCAAATCAAATTGTAACTGGTCAATCTATACAAGTTTCAGAAGCTGGTATTTGGAATTTTGAAATCACAAGCGATTTAGGTTGTGTGTCAATGGATCAAGTAACCGTTGAAGAATCAAGTAACTTAGAATTTGAAATCGTAGGCGATAATCTATGTACAGGTGATGTTGTTACTCTGGATGGTGGTGTTTTCAATAGTTATTTGTGGTCGACTGGTGAAACGACAAGAACCATTGAAGTAACTGTGGGAGGAACGTATTCGCTAGAAGTTTCAGATGGCAATTGTAATGGTACTGATGAAATAACAGTTATTGAGGTAGCGCCTTTAGACGTGGCTTTAAATGCTTTCTCTACAACTGTTTGCAACGCTGATACAGGAGGAGATCCAACAATGTTGGATTTGACATCTTTCGAAACAGGAATAAATGGTCAATGGTTCGATCAAAATGGCTTCCCAATAAATAATCCTAATGAAGTAGATTTTGAAGGACAAGCACCAGCGACTATTTCATATTTGTTTTCAACTAATGCGGCTACACCTCCTTGTAATGATGAAGATTATCCTTTTGAGATTACAATACAAGACTGTTCATGTCCAAGTGTAGAAATAAATGCACCCCAAAACTTTTGTATAGGACCTGATACTTTCGATTTAAATCTAATTAAAGTTACTCCTGAAGCGGGCACTTGGAGTGTGATGCCAGCATCTATGAATATCGTAAATAATGAGTTGTTGATTAGTGATGACAATACAGTTGCTGGGCAATACACTTTGGTGTTTACACTTGATACTCCAGGTCCGCAAAGTTGTCCAGAAGCTAATTCAGTAGAATTTACAGTGTTCTCACCGCCAGAAGCAGAATTGGACTTAAATGTATCTGTATGCAATGCTGATACAGGAAATGGTCCTGACTTTATAGATTTAGATGACCTTTATATATCTGGATTACAAGGTGTATGGTCTACAAATGAACCTGGCATCTCTATTGATGCCAATAATGTTGTTTCATTTACTGGTCAAAATGTAGGTGATTATACGTTCTTTTATTTTATCGAAGAACCTGGTTCTGCATGCGACCCTAAAACAATTCAAGTCCCAGTAAGAGTAAGAGACTGTAATTGTCCAGACGTGGATATCATCAATATCCCAAATCTTTGTTCAAGTGATGGAGAGCATAATCTTAATGACTTTTTGACAAATCCAGATTCAGAACCAGGGGTATGGTCTATAACAAATGGCCCAGCAAATGATCTTTTAATTGGGAATTCTTTATTCGTAGGTACAGATGCACCTGCAGGGGAATATGAGGTTACCTATACGCTGACCAATTCATTTGGTGCTTCTTGTCAAACTTCATTTACACAAACTTTTAATGTGTTTGGTCCACCTATGTTGCAGTATACTGAATTGGTTACAGTTTGCAACGGGACAAACATCACCGTATTTCCTTCAGAATTAAATCTTAATACTTTGGTTGATGATCCAACAGGTACTTGGTTTGATCCAGATGGCAATCCAATTGCAGATCCTACTCTAATAAATTTTATAGGACAAGACCCTGAAGTTTTGGTTTATAGATTTATAACAGATACAGCGCAAAGACCATGTCAAGAACAAGAAATTGAAGTTGAAATAGAAATCGTTAATTGTAATTGCCCGCCAATTATAATATTGCCTCCGATGCCTTTCTGTAGCGATGAAGGTCCAGTAAATTTAGATGATCTTTTAGACCCAATAGTTGAGTCTGGAACTTGGACTTATATTGACAATGAACCTAATGTCAACTTAGTTGGTTCCTCGTTAGAAATTGAAAATTTAGATGGCATCTACACATTCCAATATACGCTGGATAATGTACCGAATGGCTGTACCGATTTTAATAGGGTAGCACTTACTATAGATGCATTTGTAGATGTGGACTTTCAAAATTCCGCAGAAGTATGTAATGTGCCAAGTCAAAATGGACCTTCTTGCCTAGATTTTAATTCATTTGTCAGAGATGGCACTCAAGGTGATTGGACAGTAGCGCCTAACTTTAATGGCGACTTTTCGGATTTAAGTAATGTCTGTTTTGAGGGCTATGATATTGGAGAAACATTTGAGTTTATTTTCACAGCAAATCCTCCTGGGTCTGTTTGCCCAGATCAGGATTTAAGTTTCACAGTAACAGTCATTGATTGCGATTGTCCTAATTTAACAACAATAGCGCCAATGCCAATTTGTAATGAAGCTACAGACTTAGATTTAAGTAATCTTCAATCTTCAGGCATAGTTGCCGGCGCATGGTCCGTTGTTGATGGTCCTCAATCATTAGATATTGTTTCCAATAGTATCAATCTGGACGGTATTGCTGAGGGGGTATACACACTAAGATATACGCCTCAAGATCAGCAACCAGCAGGTTGTCCAGAATTTAGCGAACAATTACTAGAGGTCTTTAATGCTCCTTTTGCAGGTGATGCGTCCACTATAGAATTTTGCGAGAATGAAGATAACGTTATCAATCTTGAAGGATTATTGGATAATGAAGACCAAGGAGGTTCATGGATAGAATTATCTTCTTCTACGGGTAGTGCATTTGATGCCACTTCTGGTGAATTTTCAATTGTTGGACAAAGAGCAGGCACTTATATTTTCGAGTATTTGGTGCCAGCAAATGGTCCTTGTGATGAAGCAAGTCAAAGGGTAGAGGTAATTATCAATCAAGTTCCAGTTGCTGATGCTGGAGAGGATATTACATTAGATTGTGATAATCCAGATTTAGTTATTGGTACTAATGGGTCTGGTGGTACTTCCACTGGAAATGATATTGTATATGAATGGTACTTGAATGGCGTCTTATTACAAAATGAAACAGAGAGGACGCTAATGGCGACAACAGTAGGTGTTTATGAGCTAGTAGTGACAAATGTGGTAACAGCCTGTTCGGATTCTGATGAAGTAGAGGTTTTTGCAAATACAGAAGTTCCTGTCTATCAAGCTGATGTGACTCCCGCAGATTGTGAAAATCTAGGGGCTATTGTTGTTTCAAGTATCTCTGGAGGCTCAGGCAATTATATGTATTCCATAGACGGAGGCATTACTTTCTTCGAAAGTGGAGAATTTGAAAATTTGCAACCGGGTACGTACACATTAATTATTCAAGATGATAATGGTTGCGAAACAGCACCTGATGAAATCATTATTATTAGACCAGATGATATTGAAGTTTATGCAGGCGAAGATAGAGACGTAGATTTTGGAAATGAGCAATATACTTTAGAGGCGGCAACATCAACAGACCTTGGGGAAATTGTGCGCATAGTTTGGACGGAAAATGGAAATGTCATTTGTGAAGATCCACCAGAAGATTGTTCTGTTATTTCAGTTGATCCCGATTTGGTTTCTGAATATTGCGTAGAAATTGAAGATGTGAATGGTTGCGTAGCAACGGATTGCGTTGTACTCAGAGAAAGAATCGTTAGGGATGTTTACATCGCTAATACTTTTGATCCTTCATCAACAAATAATAATATCTTCTTTGTTCAGACAGATGAGTTTATTGAAAGCATCGATGAATTCAGAATCTTTGATAGGTGGGGAGAAAAAGTTTTTGAAGCAGAAAGTCCTCATCCGCCGAATGATCCTTCTTTTGGCTGGGATGGTACATTTAAAGATAAACCTGTAGAACAAGGCGTATATGTCTATTATATTAAATTGACATATAGAAATGCAGATGGTTTACAAGAAGAGTTCGCAGGAGATGTAACAATCTTTAGGTAAATGTTAAATTAGGGAAAGACAACAGATAATTCTTAATTATTAATTGAGAAAGTCTTTCCCTAATTTTTTCCTAAAAGCTAAAAGCTAAAAGCTAAAAGCTAAAAGCTAAAAGCTAAAAGCTAAAAGCTCATTTAAAATAAAAACAAATCAACAACCAACATTTTGGATTGAAATGTGATATACATTTATATGTACATTCGTTTATTCATAAATGAATTGGATTATTAGATACGTATTTATAATTATCCTCTGTTGCTGCTTGCAAGTTGCAAAAACGCAAAGTTGTCTTATCAGTCAAGACATCGTTTTGCCTGCTAACGATAGTACTTTGGTGTCTTTAGATATCGAAGGCTTAGTTAATGATCAATTAGATCAAGGCAATATCATATGTGGTATCAGACTTTTCTTCGAACATCCTCAAGTAGAAAATTTAAGAATCACCCTCGTTTCCCCTAGTGGGCAAACGATAACTCTAGTTGGCCCAGGTACTATTAGTTCTGGATTAACTCAAGCAGTAGAATGGAATGTGGCTTTTTTACCTTGTGGAGGACCAGCAGCACCGGATCCAGGGTTTAGTGCTCAATGGAATAATGCACAACCCTGGGCTTCATTTAGTATGTATACAGGAGCATATTATCCTAATAATGGTTGTTTTGAAGATTTTAATTTGGGTTCTGCAAATGGTACATGGTCTTTGATGATAGAAAATCTCGGACCTCTAGATGGCCAATTATCCTTTTTTGAAATTATATTTTGTGATCCAACTGGTATTTCTTGTGAGCCTTGCTATTTGAGTGCGGGCAAACTTCAAGAAGAATTTTATACAACTTGTCAGCAGGATATAAATCTCAGAGACTTGTCCTCCTTCTTGTCAGCAGACCCAATCATAGATGTGTCTCAAAGTTTTGAATATATACTGACAAGAAATGATTCAATATTAGCATACGATGCAGAGATTACAGAATCAGATACGTTACCTCCTGGCAGATATACTATATGCGGGATAGCGTACAGTAATGAAGATGAATCGATTATAAAAGATCAAGTATTGCTATCCGATCTTCAGCAAATAATCGACTTTAGAGAAGCCTGTGCTGATTTAACTAATCCATGTTTTATCCTAGACGTTAGTCCCGTTCAAAATATCATAAATATTGATACGACGGTTTGCAGTGGTGATACATTATTAATACAAGAACTTAGAATATTTGATGATTTAGATACGAATATTCTTCGTGCTAATCAGATAAGCTGTGATTCTTTGATCAGAATTAATGTGAAAAGAATTGAACTAGACGCTGCGATAGTGCCTAGTGCTAATGAAATAAATTGTGGAGAAAGTATTTTTTTAAATGGCAATTCTAGCAGCTCAAACTGTCCAATAGATCAATTTAATTGGACTTCAACTGATGGCAATTTTTTAAATAATTTAGGTCCAATTGCTCAGGTTGATGACGGTGGTACTTACTCCTTGAGTATTGAAAGTGGTGCTTGTGTCGATTCGACAAACGTATCTATTGCTACAAATGATAATCTTGAATTGCAATTAGACTCTGTATTGCTTGATTGTAGTTTAAATCTCTTTCAAGTCAATTTTAATGCTAATCAAGAATTAGAAAATGTTGCTATAGATGGTCCAGGGACATTAGAAATAGATATTAATCTCGAATTCTTTACTGCCATTTTAGGCGGTAGGTATTATATAGAAGCCACTAGAGGTAATTGTACAGTATTTGACAGCATTGATTTGAGGACCACGGCAGCGGATTTCGATATAGAAGTATCTTCTACATTGATAGATTGTGACAACCCAACTTCTATGGTACAAATCATTACAGATGCGCTTAATCCTGAACTTGTTTTCAGCGGCCCTGAAAACATAAGTGATAATGTTGTAGATTTTATTTTAAATACTGCAGGCGATTATCAAGTGACAGTAACTGATCAAGATGGTTGTAGTAACTCTGCAGCGTTTGAAATTCTAGGTGGTTCCGATTTGCCACAGTATGTGATCAGTGATTTAGAAAGAAGTTGCAATGAAGCTTCAGTAGGTTTAAATCTTCAAATTGATACACCTTTTGATTCAGTATTATGGTCAGGGCCAAATAGTTTTATGTCGAATGAATTAAATCCAATACCTATTGATACAGGAGTTTATCAGGTAGAAATTTTCGGGGAAAATGGATGTAATACCAATGCATCTCTTGTGTATTCGATTGAAAATGTTGTTCCCCTTACAAGTCTATTATTGGACACATTAGACTGTAGAACAGACACTGTGGACATTTGTCTTGAACAAACCGATTTGGTGGTCGATTGGATTTTAAATGATACTGTAATAGGTCAAGGGATTTGTGTTGAACTAAATAAGGCAGGATTATACGATTACACTTTCTTAGATAATAATGGTTGTTTCGGTGAAGGACAGTTCGAATTAATTGATATTTCTTCATCAATTCCGCAAGTTAATGGTATTCCTACGCAACTTACCTTGGGTTGTTTAGATACTATTTTTGAGATATCACCTCAAATTTCGAGTGCAAACGAAGTGTCTGTAAGTTGGTTTTTTCAAGATTCATTGATACAAAATCGAGAAATCATTCAAATAAATGAATCAGGCCTTTATACTTTTGAAACAATTGACCTTGAAAGTGCTTGTTCGACAATCAATACGCTTGAAGTATTAGAAGATGTCCCTGAATGGCTTGCAGACGATATCGTTTTTGAAATAATACCAGCACCATGTGCAGGGGACAGTGCCACCTTGATTGCAAGTGGAACAGATTTTGGAGTATTAGAAGCTTTGATCAACAATAATCCAATTTCTCTTGAATCCTCGTATCTATTACCAAGTGGAACTTATGAAGTTGTTTTATCAGATGATCAAGGTTGCTCAAGAACATTTGATATTCTTATAGAAGATATTTTGCCATTGGAGATTGATTTAGGAGAAGATGTTTTTGGAGCGCCAGGAGATATCATTACACTCTCACTAGAAGTAAATAGAGAGTTGACTCAAATAGCTAATATAAATTGGTCAAGTTCCGATAACCTAAGTTGTGATTTTTGCTTAGATCCGGAACTCACAATCACAGAAAATGGACTGTTATTGGTTGAAATTACAGACGAAAATGGCTGCATTTCAACGGACAGTTTGAATATATTTATTGACGAAGAAACCAATATTTATATCCCTAATATATTTTCCCCTGAAAGTCAGTCGGGTAACGAAAAAATGTGGATATATCTCTCATCTGTCAATGTTAAAGTTTTTGACTTAAGTATTTTCGATAGATGGGGAAATTTGGTAATTTTTCATGCTGAAATCTCAGGTAAGCAAAATATTATTTGGGATGGACAATATAGAGGAGAAGATGCAGAGCAGGGCGTTTACTTTTTTACAGCGAAAGTTGTAGATGCTACCAACCAGGAGAAACTGATATCAGGTCATATCACCCTTCTACGATAAGTAGGTCTATCTTCCGCTCGGACTAGAAATTTTTATAATACCAGAAACATAACACACGACAATGAAAAAGTTTATTTTCATTCTTAGCCTTTCTTTATTTTTTATGAGTCAGGTTCATTCTCAAATACAATTACCGGAGAATTGTGGAGAGGGAACACCATCCTGCGATTTCGATGCGATTGATGGAGAAATGTTTACAAATCCAATTTATACAGGAAACACTGGAGGAGATGTATGCAATGGTGGAGCTATACACAATGCTGGATGGTATGGATTTGTGGCCGGTAATACTGATATGACTATTGATATTACAGTTGCACCTAATTCTTGTGTTTTACCTCCAAATCCTCCTTGTAATAATCTTGGTGTACAAATAGCGGTTTGGGAAGGATGTCCTGATTCTGGAGGGTCATGTATTGCTGGCGATGCAGATTGTGTGCCAGATGGTGGTTCTGTTTCATTTGACGCCACAGGTCTTCAGATAGGAGGTGTGTATTATATTTTGGTAGATGGTTGTTGTGGAACCACATGTACTTCAGTTGTTGATATCAGTGTAACAAATTGGGAATTTGAAATTCCTGATGCAAATGAAATTGAAATAACATCAGCTGATCAGAGATCATGTGATGATCTTTTTGGTGATCATATTTATTGCCCAGGCCAAGAAGTTTTTATTGCTGCAGAGGGGAATAATGGAGTAAACGATTTAAATGACGTAGGTGCAGAGTGGGAATGGACAATAACTGCTCTCTCTGGACCAGGCACTGCAGGTGATGTAGAGTGGGACACTCCTGCTGGAGGAGGCACTGGTAGTCCTGTTGAGTATGGAGATTTGGTCGCGGGAGTACCTGGTGGTAATACAGTCACAATGATTTTTAATGAAGCAGGTGTTTATGAAGTATGCGTAACTTCTATTAACACTATTTGCGATCCTTGGGATGGAGGACAAGCTTGTCAAGAGATAACAATCATCAATCCAGAAGAGCAGTTTTTTGGAGAATTCACCGTATGTATATATGAACATCAAATTAACGGAGAAGAATTCGTGCCACCTATTTTTGAGGATCCATCAGGGATGCAATGGGAATGGGCTGATGGAAGTCAGGGTATTTCTTTTGGTGACGTAAATAATGGAATAGCTGAAGCTTTTGTTGGAGATCCAGATTGTTGTACATTCAGACAATGGGCTATCATAAATCATGTAGGTACAATTGAACCCGAGGACATTGAAATCCCTCTTTTCGCATGTCAGCTACCATATGAATGGGAAGATTTAATAATTGATGAATTTGATGCATTTGATGGATTTTTTCATATTCTGGAAAATGGGTCTTTAGAAGAAGGTTTTAATATTGAAGATGAAGAGAATTGTGATAGCTTGGTTAATATATTCGCCATAGAAATTGAAGTTGGAGACAGCTTAATCATAGGAGATTGCGGTCCTACTGGGATTGAAGTTGAACCAGATATTTTTTCTTTAAATAACAATTTCGATTTTGACTTAAGCAGTCCTCAAGGTATTTGGAGAGATACATTTCCTCCATTCAATATAGTAGCTACTACTTGGGAAGCGACTTTACCTCCTGGAGGATGCTATACATTTGAATATTCTGGTTTCGTAGAAGATGTTTTAACTGGTGATGATGTTCTATGTTCAGGTAGTATCAACTATAAAATTCCTGATGGCGGTACAGGAGCAAATCCAACCGTCATTCCATACGATAACCCTATTTGCGAAGATGAAATGTCAGGTATAGACTTAGGTGTTAATCCTGACCCTAATGCAACGTCTTACCAATGGATCATTCCAGGTAGTTATACCGCTAATTCTGGAACCAGCGCACCTACTGTTAATGTAACCATGAATAATTATGTAGCAACAGATACAATCGTACTTAGAGTAGGAAGTGAATGTGGATCATTAGATATTCCATTCCCATTAGAATTATCAGAATTACCGCAAATATCTGTTGATGTACCTTCAACAGGTTGCGAAAATGAAGAAATAACATTTACATATACAGGCATGACAGCTGGTGTTACACTGAATTGGGATGTTTCTCCTGGAACGATTGTAACAGGTACGGCTAGTGATGCAACTATTGGTGTTTCTTATCCTTCTGGAGGTGTCCAAACTTATAATCTAGACATTGTTAACGCTAACAATTGTATGGACTCTTATGCAGACGATATTGACATTGGAGCAGGGCTGCCTGATCCAGTTGTGATGTGTGATCCTAATCAAACTTCTTCTAATCAAGTTGGATTCATGTGGGCAGATGTGCCTGGTGCCACTGGGTATACAGTTAATGTCTTAAGTCCAGCAGGACTAATGGGAACATTAAATGGTACGTCTTATGTTGTTGATGGTTTATCAGCCGGTGATGTTATTGAGATTGAAGTAATAGTAGATGGAAGTGCTTGCGGATCTCCAAGTGATACGGAAACTTGCTCTGCAAGTTCATGTGCTTTGCCAAGTCCAGATCTTGGAAACTTTGAGGACTTTTCATTATGTAATGGAGATATGAACATGCCAGTTCAATTTACAGCTCAAGCACCTGCTGGATTTACAGGAACTTATTCAGGTTCAGGGGTATCTGCTTCTGGATTGTTTGATCCTGATGATCCATCATTAGTAATTGGTGCAAATACATTGACATTTAGTTATGTAGATGACAATGATCCAAATTGTGCAGATGCAAGATCGATTACAGTAACTATTGGAGAAACACCAGATCCGACATTCACAATAGATCAAACAACAATCTGTCAAAATGAACCTGTTACCGTTACTGGACCTTCTTCTGGTAACCCGCTTTATACAACTTCTGGAACTCAAAATGGTAACGAATTTACATTTGATACACCAGGCTCAAATACGATTTCAGTTTTTGTAGAAGATCCTGCTTCAAGTTGTTCTGATGAATTAACACTTACTTTTGATGTATTGCCTGCTTTAGAGCCATTGACGGTAAATTGTAATGAGCAAACTGAGTCAATTACATTCACTTGGAATGAAATTGCAGGCGCTCAAGAATACAAAGTGAATTTTGTTGACAGAGATGGTAATTCAAGTGACTTCACATTAACCCCAACAGAAACAACATATGAAGCAACAGGATTAAGTCCAGGCGATGTGGTTTCAATCACTGTAGTGGCTATTCATCCTGATGGTTGCAACTCAGTTATGGATGCACAAACTTGTGAAGCTAAAAATTGTGAAGTTGTAGATATAACGATGACTTCAGCAACAGGTGATACAGATTTTTGTACTAATGAAACGCCAAGTGCTGTTAATATTGATATTGTTGTCAATGGTACAGCACCTGCTGCAGGAGCTGGAACATTTAGTGGACAAGGAGTTACTCAATCAGGAGATGATGCAGTTTTTGATCCTGCTGGTTTGCCTGCTGGGGTCTATACAGTTGATTACTTGTATGTGAATCCAGTCGATAATTGTTCATTTGACGCAAGCTTAGATTTTACGATTATTGAAGTGCCGACTCCAAGTATTACGCCAGATGCAACAGTAATTTGTGTAGGTGATGTACTCACATTTGATCACTCAGGTGTAGAAAATGGTCAAACGTGGAGTATTGATCCAAATAATCCAGATGTTGAGGATAACTTAACCATGAACCAATATGAAATGGCTTGGAGTAACCCAGGCATATATACTATTTCATTGGCATATACTGAGGCTGGTTGTAACCCTAATGAAACAATGCCTGTAACAATAGAAGTAAGAGATTCTTTGACTACACCTCAAATTTCATGTGCCAATGTTGGGCCAGATTTTATCGAATGGAGTTGGAGCCAAGTAGGTACAAATGTTGAATATGAAATTTTAATCGACAATGTACCAATCGAAACAACAATGGATAACACCTATAGAGTTGATGGCTTAAACCAAGGAGACGAACGTACTATCACTGTCATGGTAAGAGATGATATCTGTGGAGATAAAATGGCTAGTTTAATGTGTACAGCAAACTTCTGTGTGCCACCAGCTTGGGATGTACAGGTCGACAGTGAATACTGTTATGCTGATGGCGATCCTGCTATTGAATTATTAGTCAATGCTACAAGTAATGTAGATCCTACAATTAGTGGGCAAGCAGAATGGCAATCTTCTGAAGTCGTCAATAATATGTTTACGCCAGAACCAGGGACAAACACATATACTTTTGTGGCTAGATTCGTTGAAGGTTCTTGTACTTTGGATACGCCTATTACTTTTACTGTTTATGATGTGCCACAGTTTACAATGACACAGCCAGATCCTATTTGTATTGGCGGTTCAGTAACCTTAGATTATGATTATGTAGGTCCAGGAAATGAAATTACAATATGGGATTTTGATGGTGGTAATGGCGCTGGTTCAGGACTAGGCCCTCAAGAAGTGTCTTATGATCAAGACGGACAATTTAATGTGACTTTACAAATCAACAATAATGGCTGTCTCTCTGATCCTCAAAATGTATTGGTAGTTGTAGAACCAGAATTGGAGGCACCGGTGATTAGTTGTGATGGCGCTACAATAACAACTATTGATATATCATGGAATATGGTAGATTGTGCTTCAGAATATATCGTTTATGTAGACGGGACTGAGTTTGCAAGAACAATGTCTACTAGCCAAACAATCGATGGCTTAACATCTGAGCAAAGCGTTGAGTTAACAGTAGAGGCGATTTCTGAATGTGCATGTGGCAACTCAGTTTCTGCGCCGGAATCTTGTGAAACCATGCCTTGTCCTATGGAGACTTTTACTTTCAGTTTTGATAACTCTCAATCAATATGCTTAGATAATACTGTAGCACCTTTCCAAATTACAGCGACGCCTGATATGGTAGGGGGTAATGGAGTTGGTGTTTGGGATGTAACACCTTTCATGGATACTGATGGAAACATAGATCCTTCTTTGGCTTCTGCAGGAACCTTTGACTTAAATTATACTTACACATTGGATGTTTGTAACTTCTCAACAAGCACTTCAATTACTTTTGTGGAAGCACCATCTATTAATGTCATTGATGTTGTTGATCCTGCGTGTCCTGAAGATTCTGAAGGTGTTATCGCAGTAGAAGGTGTTGGTGGTACTCCGGATTATATGTATAGCTTAGATGGCGGTGCTTTCCAAGCTGATGGAACATTTACAGGAATAAGTGTTGGATTGCACTCAGTAACAGTTATGGACGCAAATGGATGCTTGTCAGAACCAGCAGAAAGAACAATAAATGCACCAAGTCAACCAAGTGCTTCGGTTTCGGGTCCAGGGGTTATTATACTTGAAAACGACGGTACCTATACACTAAATTTAGATGGCATCGATGTATCACAAATTGATAATATCGAGTGGTTTAATAATGGAGCAAGTGTTTGTGGTCCAAGTCCAACATGTCTTGAGTACACTTATGCTGGAGCCTTAACGGATGCTGTTATTTACGCTGAGATTACTTACAATGGTGGGTGTTCTTTCTTGACTCCTGATTTTGCTGTAGATGTGAAGCAGATTCAAGCGGTATATGTACCAAATACATTTTCGACTCAGCTTAATGATATCAATAATAGATGGACCATGTTTATAAAGGGTGATGAAGTATTCCCTCAAGACATGCAAGTATTTAATCGTTGGGGAAATTTAGTATTCGAAATTGATTGGAATTTTGCTGAAGGGAATTTGCCTCCTAGAGAATTGGACTTATGGGATGGTTTTTATGGCTTAGCTCCAGAATCTTCTCCAATAGTTTCAGAAGTCTATGTTTATACTATAAATGTAGAAATTGAAGGCATACCAAGAAATATATCTGGAAGTATTACCGTCATTAGGTAACAGAACTTAAATCTAAAATGAAATATATCGAAAGTGAGATGCTTATTAAGTATCTCACTTTTTTATTAAAATGTCTGCTAAAACATTAGATTGAGCATTGCAGGCATCATATCGAAAGTTAAAAGTATCTTATTATGTGAGGGTAATATTCATATTTTGTTTATACAAATAGAATAAAGTATTAATGTGTACCCAATTGATTTTCTGACACTTAATTAGTGGTTGACAGCTTAAATAATATCAAGCTTTTTGAGGGTTTATTAATTGCTAGTGTAGTGTTAAATATTCATTATATTACAGCATCTATATCTATTTATTCGATCAATAAATTTGACTTAATCTAGGCTATGAAAAAATACTTTACACTCTTAATAGGCCTGTTATTTTATTCATTTTCTTTCGCTGACCCGGTTATTGATACCCAGCCATCAAATCCAAGTCCTTGGGATTGTCAAAGTGATGACCCTGATGCGAATACAGACTTCCAAGATTGGTTAACTGAAAATTTAGATCCATCTGATGGAAACCAATTAGAGGCTACTTCAGATTGCGGTGGTACATTAACTGTCGAAGCAATAGTTGTGAGTACAGGAAGTAGTTATTCTGGATCTTCAGATTGGGAACAGAATGGTTGCGACTGGGAAATAGAAATTGAATTTCATGTTAGCGATGATTGCAGTTCTGTAGTAGAAGTTTCAGATGCAATTGTTATAACCCTTACAGGCTTACCTCCAAGCATTGATTCTGACCCTACTGATGAATTAGTAGATTGTCAAGATATGGACCCTGATGCCAATACAGACTTTCAAACGTGGTTAGCAGAAAACTTAAACCCAGCAGATGGTTCTCAGATGGAGGCAACTGGCTTATGTTCTGCTATTTCAACTGTAGAAGCTATCGTTTTAAGTTCTGGTAATCCATATGATGGTACTGATGATTGGAACGAAATTTCTGAATGTCATTGGGATATTGAAATTGAGTTTGTCGTGACAGATGAATGTGGTAATGTATCTACCTCTAATTCGGCGATTTTTGAGATCATGGATATGACCCCACCAACAATTGACGCCATTGAAACAGACCCTGCACCATTTGAATGTAATCTCGGTCCTGAGGAAAATAATATGGAAGATGCTACAGATGTTTTAGAAGCAATCTTAAATGCTGCTTCAGTATCTGATAACTGTAAAACTTCTTTTGTTATCGGAAACTGGACATTGAATCCAGATCCTTTAGCAATGGATCCAGATGATTGGGCAACTTGGGATTGTAATTACGAATATGTAGTCGATGTATTTGTACAAGATGATTGTATGAATCAGTCCGCAACTGAAACGATTACGATTTCAATAGTGGATACTGAGCCACCAGTTTGGCCAGATATTATGTCACCCGTAATCATTGATTGTGTAGAAGATCTTGGAGATCCTAATGACTTACAACCTTTGTCATTAGATCTGTTTGATGAATGTGAAGGTCAGTTTTCGGTATTGAGTCAAGATCCCGTATTAACTGGTTCTAATCCTTGCGAGGGTGAAGTTCAATACTTTTTTGATGTAGAGGATCAATGTGGGAATGTACACCCTGATAGTCCACTAGAAATAATATTTGAGGTAGATCATGATAATCCGATTGTGTGGTTGGGTAATACAGATGATTATTTACCTGAGGATTTAAGCTTTACAGTATCTCAGGGTGAATGCGATATGGGTTGTTATTTTTTCATGGATTGTAATTGGTATGAAACGCCAGGTGATCCGAATAGTGAAAGTTGGGGCCCATTTCCTTTGCAGCCTAATGTCCATTTTGGCTGGGATGATCCAAATAATCCTTGTGGAGGAGACCCTAATTTTATCTCTTCACATACACCTTGTGATGGCCCTGATGGGCAATGCTTGATGGAAGGTGTAAATACGGTTTCGTACACTGTCTTCCATCCTTGTGATGGTTCAGTTGCTTTAGAATATGAATTTGAAGTAGAAATAATTTGTGGTAACTGTGCTAATGGATTAGGACTTTACTGTGATGAATGTAATGAAGGCATCAATTGCTTTACTTGTAATATACAGCAGTTACTTGATGGTTTTGATTCTTGTACACCGCCATTTGATGGTAATCCTTCTGGTCCGACACCTCTCTGTCCTGCAGGGGGTGGTGGTTCTGGAGAGGCTGTTTCATGGTTTAGATTTATAGCTGGTAGTCCAAATATAACAGTGACTGTTACTGCTGATGAATGTATTGGTCAAGGATTAGGAATACAAACTGGTGTATATGATGCTTGTGGAGGGGAGTGCTTAGCTGGTCAAACAATTCCTTGTAATAATGTTCTCGAGGCAGATTTCACATTTAGTGGTTTGACATTCGGTGCCGACTATTATGTATTTGTAGACGGTTGCGGGGGCTCAGAATGTACTTATTCAGTTACGGTGGAAGGACAAGATGGTTTCGTTCTAGATGTGCCTGAGTTTGTTGTTGTTAATGAAAATGAACGTCCTTGTCCTGAAGATGAGCAACCAGTAGAAGATGCTTTTTGCCCAGGTCAAGTGATCAGATTTGATGTGTGGCATGATGGTTCATCTCCGCCAGATAACGGTGCTTATGACCCACCGGGTCCATTTGATCCAGAGGCGAGTTTATGTTTTACTTGGGATATAGATCCACCAATCGATGGATATAGTTTGTTTACTTGGGATCAAATTAATGATGGCGGAGGATATACCATTCCTGAGTTGACGATGCCAGATGTAAATGAACCGACTGAATTTGAAATTTGCATTCTTTCTGTCGAAGGCCCTTGTGAAGATCCTTGTGATGTGCAAGAATGTGATGATTGTTGTTTGACAATCACGGTGACGCCTACACCTCCAGAGGTCTGTATAATGGATGTATGTATAGAAGATTTATTGGACCCTAATGGTTTTGATCCGTCTGAAGCTTGGGATGCATTATGCAGTCCTTCAATCCAAGGATGGCAAGGTGGAAATATAAGCTTTAGTGATGTCGAAGATGGCGATACTATAGTCGTCGAAGACTTAGTAGATCCTTCTTGTAATTGTTTTTATGATCAAAAGTTATTTGTCAATATAATAGGCAGTAACCCAGATGACAATTATGAAAAGGTACCTCATACATTCTTTATGTTCGAATGTCAATTTAAAGAATGTGAATTAGGAGGTCCTTTTGAGCAATATGAGTGGGAATATAATCCGCAAACGGGAGACTCTCACGAGCTTAATATTTTTGATGAGGAAAGATGTTTAACCTTATTGCAATTGGCCCATGCGACAGATTGGGATGGAGAACGATGTGACTCAATTATAGAACTAACGATAGAGCCATTTGCAGTTCAAGCACAACTGAACCCTGGTCCTTGTGGCGCAGGGGGTACACCATATACCTGGGAGTTATTGCTTGATGATGTGCCAGTTGAATGGCCAGAAATCCTGCAAAATTATAATATAGAATGGGTAGATTGTGATGACCCAGATGGACAGAATTTTCACGCAACAAGTAGTTCGGCTAATGAACCTTTTGTAGTGACTACGGCTACTGCAGGAGAATATTGTATTAGAGTAGATTACGCTTTTACTAACTTGAATTTCCCTGAAGGGTCGCCTGCATTGACTGCTGAGTGTTGTGAAATATTTGGTCCGTACAATTTAACCTCAGATCAAGCAACTATCCCGAATATTCTTGGAGAAACTGAATTTTGTGCTAATGATTTGACAAGTAAAGTATTTATGGTAGATGTGCCTGCTGGCAACTCAGATACTTATGTTTGGAATGTTGCAGCAACTGGCGCAGTCATAGAAAGCCAATCTCCAAATGGAGATATGGTTACATTAGATTTAACGAATCATGATTTTTCTCAGTGTATAGTCATTGACGCCAATACTGCTTGCGGTATTGCTCAAGGCGAGTTATGCTTATCAACAAGAGAAGTACCTGTACCAAGCTTTACGATATCAGATACCATTTGCGTAGGTGAAAATGCAATCGCCAACGGATCTTCCATGGGAGGAGGCGCCATTGATCAATGGATATGGACACCGCAACCCGTTTCAGGTGGAGGACAAGGTCCTGTAGAGTTTACGTCTGCAACACCGGGAACACAAACAGTCATGTTGTCTGTAATAGATGTAAACGGCTGTGTTTCTGATCCTGTTGAAATGACTTATGAAGTCATAGCACCTCTAGAAGTACCATTGGTTTCTTGTGGTACAATTACAGATTCTTCGGTAGAATTTGTTTGGGCAACAGACCCAAATGCTACAGGCTATACAGTTAATGGGACTTTGCCAGGAGGAGGAGTTATAAATGAGAACTTGCCTGCCACTCAAGGAAATTATGAGGTAACAGGTTTAGGAGTTGGCGAGTCTGTCTCAATCACTGTGACAGTCATTGGTAATGCGCCTTGTCCTGCTGTAACTTCATCAGAACAAATGTGTACTACTGATGATTGCCCGCCAACAGATTTCTCCTTATCTGAAAGTGGTGAAGCATGCTTGGGTGATATGCAAGCAGCATTAAACTGGGTACCAACTGAAAACTTAGCCAGTGGAACATTCAGTTTTACAACTGAACCAATGGGTGCATACTACGATTCTAATACTGGTGATATAAATATTGATGGATTAGATGTAGGTGTGTATACTGTAAGAAGTGATTATGCTTTTGGAAATGGTTGCTCTAGAGAAGGTCCAACCTTTACCTTAACAATAAATCCATTACCAAATCCATCTTTCTTGGTCGATGATGCATGTTTGGGTGATCCAATAGTTCCAGATTTAAGCAGCAGTACGGGTGTGCCATCTTGGACTTTCAGTCCTGATGATCCGACGATTGACGCTAATGGCGCCTTTGTATGGGCAACAGCGGGTGATAAAGAAGTAACATTGACAGTTGAATCCACAGATGGATGTACAGACATGTTGACTCAAAGCTTGACAGTAATTGATACCTTAATTAATGGAGATATTACTTGTACAGCTGGTATAGTTGGTGGAGAAGGTTTTGTTGATTGGGATTGGGATGATGTAGATGGTGCCATAGAATATATTGTTACATATGATGTTGATGGTACTATTGAAACTGTTACAGTCACAGATTCTGAATTAAGTATTCCAAATGTACCCGAAGGTGCTGTTGTACAAATTTCCATAGAATCAGTTCCTGACGCCAATCATTGTGGTACTGTTCCTTTAAGAAGCGTGTGTCAAGCTGATGCATGTCCAGATATAGAATTCCAAAGAGACTGGGGCCCATTCTGTTGGTCTCCAGCTGATGGAGCAATTAATATTCCATTGGAAATTCTTGACCCTATGACAGGTATGATGCAGCCAGGAACTATTACTTGGACTGACAATAATATGGACGATGATGGTAATTATACGCCAACTATTGGTTCTAATGGTGTTAATAATGTGACATTCACATTTACTAATCAAGATGGCTGTCCAAGTTCTGAAAGTATACGTATTGATATATTAGAACAGCCTGATAATAGTATTGTAGATGTACCTACTTTCTGTATAAATTCTTCAGGTCAGTTAGAGTTAGCTAGTCCGCTGGTTAATGATGAGTCTGTAGAGTGGACGTGGACAGGAGGTGGTTCTGCTTCAGGTGAAGGCCCTCATGATATCTCATTTACAGATGCTGGACAGTATGAAGTCACTGCAGTGATCACAAATACCCATCAAGATGGAACTGTTTGTGAAAATACATTTACTACAACATTCTTAGTTGATCCTCAATTAGATGCACCAATAATTGATTGTTCTTCTAATAATACGGGTGTGACTTTTACTTGGAATTCTGTAGAGAATGCCTCTGAGTATGAGATTTTGGTAGATGGAGATCCTAGACCTAATCAAGCGGAGACAAATTTCTTTATTTCTGCTATGCCTGGAGAATCATTTACCATTACGGTAACGGCTATTAGTGATAATACTTGTGATAATTCTTCAGAAACTGCGGATTGTACAGCAACAAACTGCGAGCCTAGTTTCTTTAATCTAGAGCCTTATGTGGAGTCTCAATGTTTAGACGGAACTGAGGTGTCACAGCAATTAAATATCGAATTGATCAATGCACCATCCGGAGCACCAGTTGTACCTGGCGCTTGGTCTGGAGAAGGCGTAACTGCTGATGGATTATTTAATCCTACAGGCTTAAGTGCAGCTAATTCTATTCCGCTTAATTATTCAGTGGAGTATGATCAGATGTGTATCTATGATACGACGATATTTATGACCTTATATGAAGCGCCAAGTATTGATAATATCGTTCCAATAAACCCAGATTGCTATCAAGATAATCAATCAACTGTTGGTGGTTTGGATATTCAAGCGAGTGGTGGAACACCACCATATTCTTATCAAGTGCCAAATCAAAATATTCAAAATTCTCCAGCATTTATTGAAGTGCTCAATCCTGGTAGTTATACTGCGACGGTTACAGATGCAAATGGTTGTACAGGGGAATTAGATTTTGAAATTTTAGCTGCTATAGAACCGCCTCTTGGCATCGATGGTCCTTTGAGTATTCTTAATAGTGAAACTGGTGAGTATACTATTTCGAATTTCCCTTCAGGTCCGGATTTTATGATTGGGGATATTATTTGGTTAGCTAATGATACATTGATTTTATGTCAGGGGCCAGACTGCGAGACTATCGTTGTTGATGACGAGATTATAGCGCAATTCCCAGACGGTTTTGACTTAAGTGTACAAGTCATCTTTAATGATGACTGTTTTCAAGATGCTGAAGTTAGAATTGATATTCAAGGCATCAATAAGTGGTATATACCAAATGTCATCTCTCAATCTGCAGGTAGTGGTAATGATAGATGGGTTATGTTTACTAATGGAGGAGACATCCTGGTAGAAGACTTAAAGATTTATGACAGATGGGGAGAATTAGTATTAGTTAAAGACATTAATAGTACAGAAAGAGAAATCGATTTGACATGGGAAGGCTATTGGGGAGAAGATAATGGTAAGCCAGTTGAGCAAGGTGTATACGTCTATGTTATAAATATGAAAGTAGCCGGTAGAAATGTTATCGAAGCCGGTGACTTAACGATTCTGCGGTAATTTATTTTTTCGAATATAGATTTGTAAGAGGTCGATTTAATTTATTTAAATAGGCCTCTTTTTTATTTACACTATTTGGTGAATTCTCTCTTTAGCTAGTTTAAGTGCAAGAAATAATTGCTCTTCCATTGACATAAAACTATTGTCAATCAAGATGGCGTCTTCGGGTTGAATTAAAGGGCTGTCCTCTCTGGTTGAATCGATATGATCTCTATGCTGTAGATTCTTTTTCACAGTTTCATAGTCGGAGGCCATATTTTTACTTTGCAATTCTAAAAACCTACGTTTTGTACGCACATCAACATCAGCAGTGACGAATAACTTAAGTTCTGCATCAGGAAAAACAACAGAGCCAATATCTCTACCATCCATTACAAGACCTTTGTCAGCAGCAAATGATTTCTGAATTTCTACCATCTTTTGTCTAACCTCCGATATTGCAGCAACCTCAGAAACATTTTTAGACACATCCAAGGCTATGATTCGTTGAGTAACATCTTTGCCAGAAAGCAATATTTTAAAATTCTGTTGGTCTATTTCAATGCTGATGTGGACATGATCTAAGGCTTTCAATACTGTTTCTTTTTTAGAAATATCAATTTCATTTTCTAAAAAAGAAAGCGTACAAGCTCGGTACATAGCCCCTGAATCGATGTATTTATAATTTAAAGACTTAGCTAAATCTTTAGCTAAAGTCGATTTGCCACATGAGGAGTGGCCATCAATGGCAATAATTATTTTGTTTTTCTTAGATTCCATAAAATACACTTCAAATATAGAGCTTGATCAAGAAACCATTAAAAGAAGCCAAGAATTTGTTAGAACCTCTCATATTAGTTAAATTAGTAATATGAAGGGAATCGTCGACCTCCGTTTATCTGCTGCTTTATTAAAGTTGCATGAGTCTTATGACCACTCTATGGAGTGGACAGTGGGCATAAATAAATTCTTGAAATCATTTAAGGAATTCGTAGATTTTGAGCAGGCCTATCTAATAAAGGAAAGTAACTTGAATTTATCTTGTTTCTTTGACTTTAAGCAAGGCATTAAATATGCCTCTCCAGGAAATGAAATAGGTAATGTTCCAAGTGAATCATGGATTTCAGAAGATGTCAATTTTTTGAAGCAGAATGATGAAGTCGTCAGGCTACTAATTTCCAAAGGACTTGATATAAATGGTCCATCTACTATATTAAGATTAAATGAAAATTTCAATTTACTCATTACCGAAATCAAAGAATCTGATAAAAGTGCAATGAAGCATGCAAGTCATGCTTTAAACCGATTTGGATTTTATTTATCGAGTGTAAAAGAACTTGAAGATTGTGTTGGAGGTCCAGATATTGAATTAGAAGAAGCGCTGAATGAAGTTTTTATCAATCAATCAAATAGGAATATTATTTGTTTGGATAAAAATAAATGCATCATTCGTTTTAATAAAACGGCAGAGAAAGACGTTTTGGCTGTTTACCAAAAGCAAATTGAGTTGCATAAAAGTATATTCGACTACATAGGGGAAGAGGAAGTTGAAACGAATAAATATTTAAATCACGCTTTTGAAGGGAAACGAGGATCTTATTCTATAACGAAAAAATTAAATGATAATACTGAGAGACATTTCATCATTGATGCTCGACCTGTTTTTGATCATAATAAAGAAGTGATTGCCATCATTATGGTCACAAAGGATAAGACGGAAAGGATAAAGAAAGATTTCCTATTAGAGGAGAAACAAGAAGACCTCAATCTTAAACAATTAGTTTTAGATACCTTATTAGAAAAAACCGAGATTGGTTTTAAAGCTTACGATAGGGATTTTAATTTGTTGTTTATTAATGGAGTGGCTAAAAAGGTAAATGAAGATAAGTTTGGAATTGATCTCGAATTAGGAGATAATTTATCTAATGTAGAGCCTCAGAAATATAAAAGCTCATTTTTTGAAGGCTTAAAGAAAGAATCAAATCAAAATATACATCAACTTAAAGTGAATGACCAGCTTAAATATTTTGAGTCAGATACTTATCCAATCATTGATGACCAAGGCGTCGTAAAAGGGGGCTTAGAAATTGTAAAGGATATTACAAACAAAGAGCTAGAAAGGAAGGCTGTTGAAAATCAAAAGGCAACGCTTGATGCGGTTTTGAATAGTACTAAAAATGGCATTTATGCAGTTGATAGAGATTTAAATGTTATTGTAATCAATGAACAAGCTGTGGACGATTTTAAAGAGAATGGATATGATGTAAAGTTAGGGTCGAATTTAAATGATGTCATTGAAACAAAGGCACTAAATCAATGGAAAGATTCCTACTTCGATAGAGTATTTAGTGGCGTTAATCATACATATGTTGGTGAAAGTAAAGGGAAGTATGTCGAGAATTTATATAGTCCTGTTACCAATAACAAAGGTGAAATCATCGCTTGTTTAGAGCTATCTCGAGACATAACTAAATTAAGACGTCAACAAAAAAGTCTTCAAGAAAGTGAAAAACAATTAAGAACTTTAGTTGAGCATGTACCAACTTCATTGGTTAAGGTCAGTTTATCTGGGAAAATAAGATTTGTTAATGCTCGGGTTTCAGATATGTTTGGTTATCCTGATGAAGAAATGCTTGACAATATTGTATTTAAATATATAGATCAAAGTTATCATGGTATTTTGACTAATCGAATTGGTCAATTAATATCCGGAAAAAAAGAAGTATTTGATCAGTTTAAAGCGATTAGAAAAGATGGATCTAAGTTTTATATCGAAGGACTAGCTTCTCTGATAAGAGATGAAAAAGGCAAGCCATTCGAGTTTTTATTGGCTTTCTATGATATTACAGAAAGGGTAGAAGCTAAAAAGACCTTAGAATCCACTAGAGCTAATTATGATCTTCTTTTCAAAAATATGAATGATGCCATCGTCTATTATGATATAGATAATCAACTTATTTTAGACCATAATCAGTCAGCTTTGGATTTATTCAAATTGTCTACTGAGAAATTAAAAACTAAGAATATAGACGATTTGATAAAGGCAAATTCTAATCTATATCCGAAGGAAAATTTTATTCAAAACAATCGACAAAAATTAGTAAAAGTAAGTGAGGGGATCACTACAAGGAGTAATTATGTTTTTAAGGATTCTGAGGACAACGAAATCTTGGCTGAAGTCACCATTACCCCTTCTTATGATGAAAAGAATAGAGCTTATTATGTGATAAAAGACATCACTAAGTCTTATCTGAATCAAATTGACGCTCAAGAAAAGGCTACTGTTTACGGCACGATGATCGATAATTCATCAGAAGGAATCGATATCATTAAATATGATGTTGAGAACAAAGAATTGGTTAATGGAACCTTAATGGTTCGAAATGATAACATGGTTAAGTTTTTGGGTGATAGAGAGAAGTTATATGATAATTTAGATGATGTAAGCGGGCTTGATATTACGGAATATATGGGTCAAAATAAAACCCAAGTACTCAATCAGATTAAAGATGAATTAAGCGCAAATGCTCATTCTCAACTTGGTTTTAGGATTAATTTTGGAGAAATCCATTTTGATATTCAAGCTATTCATACGCTTAGTAAATTGGAAGGTAAAATTTATTTGGTGAGAAACTTTGTTGATGTAACTGAACAAAGGAAATCAGAAAATATTATCCGTCAACAAATCAATGATCTCAATAAGAAGAATGAAGAATTACAAAAATATATAGACTCTAATTTGCAGCTCGAAAATTTTGCTTACATAGCTTCTCATGACTTAAAAGCACCAATAAGGAGTGTGATCAGTTTTATGCAATTATTGAGAAAAAATCTTTTGTCGACGATTGATGAAAAGAACTTAAGGTTTATTGATATCATATTAGAAGCGTCTACTAATATGCAGGTTCTCATAGACGACTTATTATCCTACTCAAGGATTAATACCCAAGCTCTAGAGTTTGAAGAAGTTGATGTCAATATTTTGATCGAAAGATTATTGATTGACCTTAATGCAGTTGTAACGGAAAAGGAAGCAGAAATAGTGGTAGCCAAGATGCCTTCCAATATTTACGCTGATGAATCTAGATTGAGACAAGTGTTCCAAAATTTAATCACTAATGGAATTAAGTTTATCGATAAGGATAACAAACCAAAATTAAATATCGAGTATAAAGATTTAGGTGATTATCACCAATTCTCTGTAAGAGATAATGGTATCGGAATAGAAAAAACTTACCTCGATAAGATATTCTTGATGTTTAAAAAACTACATAGTGAAAATAAATATCAAGGCACAGGGATAGGGCTTTCAATTTGCAAGAAAGTAATTGATCAACATCTTGGAGAAATCTGGGTTGATTCTGAATTAGGGAAGGGGAGTACCTTCCATTTTACAGTTAACAAGAATATTAAATTGTAAGAATAAACTCTCTAAGATTTTCTTCTTGTCCTAAATTCAACTTCTTTTTTAACCTGTATCGAGTCATTTGAAGTGATTTTAATTCAACATTAAAAATGTTGGCCACTTCGTAGTTGTCAAGATTCATTTTTATATAAGCACAGTGCTTCAAGTCAAGAGAAGTCAGCTTAGGATTGCGCGTAGTCAATTTGTTGAAGAAATCATTATCAATGCTTTGAAATACTTCCTTAAACTCATTCCATGATTGATCATCAACTGATATACTATCAATTGTCCTTTCAACTTGACGTAATTTTCTTAGAGCCATACTTTCTGCATTTTCACTTCTCAGTATGGTGTAGCTATCTTCAACTAAAGCTTTTAATGCCTTTAAGTGGTTAGATACTTTTGTATTATCCAATTCTAAAGTCATCAACTTTCGCTTCACCTCTTTGATATTCTTTTGATGCTCAACTTCATTAGAATCCAAAAGCTGGCTTTTTAAAGCTAAAGACTTTTCAAGCTCTGCTTTTTGGTTTTGTATGATTTGGTTCAGCTCTAAAAGCTCTTTCTTTTGATTGACAAGTGTTCGCGTTGCTTCACTCAATTTAATGGCACTATGCACTCTTGCTGTTAACTCAATCTTACTTACAGGCTTATTTAAAAAGTCAACACTTCCATAATCAAATGCTTCTTCCAAAACATTTTCATCCTGAAGTCCAGTAATTATAATTATAGGAATGTTGCTGTAAGCCTTATTCTTTTTGAGAATCTTTAATGTGTCCAAACCTCCCACGCGTGGCATTTGCCAGTCAAGTAAAATTAGGTCTGGTTTAGAGGAGGCGATTTGATCTAAGATCTTTTCTCCATCCTCCAATTCGGCAAAATGATAATTCTGATCTCCTAAATACTCTCTATAAAGTATACGATCAAATTCCCTATCATCTACGATAAGTATATTAGGTAATTCCATGGTCTCAAAAATTTCTCATTTAGAATACATCAATTTTGATTCCGATATTAAAAATACACAAGAATTTTTTAACATTCAATTATTGCATATATATAACCTTCTGAAATATAGTTACTTAATTATAAGAGTCAAAATAATGATTCTAATTTTTTTAAAAATTAGCTGAAAAGCGTCTACTAAAGGCGAGGCTTTAAAATTTCAATACTTAAATGAGAATTGCAAATAACTATTTAGATTATACTTAGTTTTGACAAATATTAATCAAATATGAGCCAAGTAGTGAACGATTTTTTGCATTCTGAATCCGCAGAACCCCATATTTTAAGGACTAAAAACATTATCAAAAAGTATCCTCAAATCAGAAAACTAATGGGTAGAAATGTAAATACATTTCCCATTTCTTTAGTGTTGGTTGGAGCACAGATTGGTATGGCATTCTTGGTGGCTAATCAAGAATGGTGGATGGTTTTAGTTGCAGCCTATGTTTTTGGCGCTTTCGTAAATCATGGTTTATTTGTACTTATTCATGAGTTTACTCATAACATGGTATTCAAAAGCAGAATCGCTAATTTATGGGGAGGCATTATTTGTGATTTACCCAATGCGTTTCCAAGTTCCGTTTCATTTAGAAAATATCATTTGAAACACCATGCCTTTCAAGGACACCATGATATTGATGCAGATATAGCGAGCTATTGGGAAGCGAAACTTATTGGATCTAACTTTATTGGCAAATCTATTTGGTTGCTTTTCTTTCCATTATTTCAAGCGCTTAGACCTCCAAGACTAAAAGAAATTCAGTTTCAAAGTAAGTGGGTATGGATTAATGTATTAACTGTTGCTGCTTTTGACATTGTGATTTTTATGTTGGCAGGTCCTATGGCTCTAGTTTATTTTGTAGCCTCTTTCTTCTTTTCAGTAGGCTTACATCCTTTAGGTGCTAGATGGATTCAAGAGCATTATTTGATAGCACCTCCTCAAGAAACATATAGCTATTACGGTCCGCTGAATAAATTATCTTTCAATGTGGGCTACCACAATGAACACCATGATTTTTCATTCGTGCCTTGGAATAATTTGCCTAAGATCAGAGAAATAGCACCAGAATTTTACAACAATCAGGTGTATCATGAATCTTGGACTAAGCTTCTTCTAAAATGGATTTTCGATAAAGAATTATCGCTATTCTCTAGAGTTGTAAGAAATGACAAAGGTGGTATTAAGGTTTCGAAGTCCTCGGAAAACGATTTTTTCAAAGGTATGGAGACTAAGGAAGGCTTAACAACTTCTGCAGCTAGTTAATAATTAATGCTAATGCATTCTATCTCCTCGAGGAGATAATGATTCCATAATGTTTTTTTCAAAATCTAGATACTCTTGCCATCTAGCTTTGACGCTTTCTTCGCTAGCGCCATATTCTTTAGCAAGATCGATAAAGAGTCTGTAATGGCCAGCTTCAGAAACCATAAATCCATGGTAAAACTCTTTTAGTTTATCATCACTAATGTGGAGCGATAGCAATCGAAACCTTTCGCAGGACCTTGCTTCTATAAGGGCAAAAGTCAATAACTTTTCGATTAAGCTATTTTGTCGACCTCCTCCTTTACTTTGAAAGCTAAGCAGTTGATTAACATATTCGTCTTTTCGTTGAAAGCCTAATTTGAGATTTCTCTTATCTAACTCCTTAAGCACAAGGGTAAAATGTGACCATTCTTCAGCAACAATAGGTGTCAGTTCTTTTACTAGCCTTTCTTTGTCTGGAAATCCTTGAATGAGAGAAATGCAAGATGTCGCTGCCTTCTGTTCACAATAAGCATGATCAGTTAATATCTCTTCTAAACTTTTTTCTGCTAAGTTGACCCATCTCGGATCGGTTGGTAATTTAAGTCCTAACATCACATGTTTTTTACGCACTGAATTTGATTCATTATAAGGTCGGAATTCTGAATATTATATTCTTGATAACCTTCTTCCCAAACTATACCTATCTTTTTTATATAGTGTTTTCCTAACTCTTTTACGTCTAAACCTTCCAATGGATATACACCTTTGTAAATTGTAAATTGTTCCGATTTCTTTGCTTTGCCTCGATCTCTTTCAATGTTTTCCATATAAATATGCTCATTGTTAAAGAAGCTAATTTTTAAAGGTGACCCCTTTTCTAGATTCCCGTAGGCGTGTTTAGCGTTTTCCGAATTTATCTTGATTTCAAGTATCAAAAAAGTAGCTTTATCTGCTTTATAAATATGTGCAGACCCTTCCATCAAAAACTTATCTTTTTTCCATTTTTTAAATTGCGATTGTGTATGAATAAAAAATGGTTGAGATACGAATTCATAAACATATACACCCAAGTCTTCATCTAGCCCTTCCTTTTGTAAATTGCAATCTACCTGCCTCAGATTTACTTCGTCATTTAGAGCGGTAGTGCTGTAGGGATTATACCAGGGAACTGCATCTTGAGCATCAGAATTAACTGAGCAACAGAGGATTATGATTAAAAGTGATCCAAATTTCATAGTTAGTCAAAATTATTAAAAAATTTGTCGGTTTTATTCTTGCCTAGATGGATTATTGGCTAATTTGATCAAACAATTGATAACCTTATGTTCAGATCATTTTTTTATTTAGTAAGTATAGTTTGTGTGTTTTCTTGTAAAACAGAACAAGCAGCAATTCAAAATACAGTGCCAAATTTAGATTACCCACAAACATTTAAGGATACTTCAGTTACTGATAACTATCATGGAACGATAGTAGCAGACCCTTTTAGATGGTTAGAAGTAGACACTGCAAAGGAGGTGAAAGGATGGGTGAAGGAGCAAAATGAAGTTACTTTCGATTATCTCAGCAATATCCCTTATCGAGATAAAATAAAGGATCGTTATGAGGAGCTTTTCAATTATGTGAAGTTGAGCTCGCCGTACAAAGTTGGAGACTATTACTTTTTTAGTAAAAACGATGGACTCCAAAATCAATATGTAATTTACTATCAAAAAGGATTGGATGGCGAACCAGAAGTCTTTTTGGATCCCAATAAAATGTCCGAAGACGGTACGGTCTCAATATCCCTATTGGGTTTTTCAGAAGATGATAAATATGTAGCTTATTCTAAGCAAGAAGGTGGTAGTGATTGGAGAGAGATACATGTAATGGAAATCGCCAATAAGAGAAAATTACCTGACGTACTTAAATGGGTTAAGTTTTCTGGTGCGAATTGGAATAAAGATGGCTTCTTTTATAGTAAGTATCCTGCACCAGAAGATGGTCTAGAATTATCCGCTAAAAATGAATATCATTCTGTGTATTATCACAAACTAGGAGAAGATCAATCCAAAGACGTAAAGGTATTCGGCAATGATAAAGAGCCTTTAATTTATCATTTTACCTCAATTACAGAAGATCGAGATTACTTGGTTTTATATGCCTCCACAGGCACGGATGGCTACGAAACTTATTACAAGAATTTGAAGAGCGATGGTCCAATTACTAATCTTTTTTCTGGATATAAGAACAAAAGTTCAGTCATTGAAAATGTAGGTGATAAGCTGTTGGTGATGACAGATATTGATGCGCCTAAGTATAGACTTATTGAAGTTGATTTAAATAACCCAAGTAAAGAAAATTGGAAGGATGTTATTCCTGAGAATGAGCATTTGCTACAAAGTGTATCTACAGGAGCAGGTAAACTATGGGCTAATTATTTGCAAGATGTGACAACACGTATTTACAGTTACAATCTTGATGGTTCCAATAAAACTGAAATTAAATTACCTGGCTTGGGGAGTGCTTATGGATTTGGTGGCAGAAAAGATGACGATATGTTTTTCTATTCATTCAGTTCATTCACTATACCTAATTCCATATATAAATTTGATGTGAAGACAGGAAAGTCAGAGCAGTTCTTTGAATCCACACTTAAATTTAATCCTTCTGATTATGTTGAAAAACAAGTCTTCTATACGAGTAAGGATGGTACCAAGGTGCCTATGTTTATTGTGCATAAGAAAGGGTTGGAATTGAATGGACAAAATCCAACATATCTATATGCTTATGGTGGATTTAATGTCAACTTAACACCCTCGTTTAGCACGTCTAGAATTATACTACTAGAAAACGGGGGAGTATTCGCCATGCCAAACCTTCGAGGTGGCGGTGAATATGGTGAGGAATGGCACAAGGCAGGGATGCTGCATAACAAACAAAATGTTTTTGACGATTATATTGCTGCTGCTGAATACCTTATAGACAATAATTATACTTCAAAAGAAAAATTAGGTATTGCAGGCGGGTCAAATGGTGGATTGTTGGTTGGAGCAGCAATGACTCAAAGACCAGATTTATTTGCTGTTACATTTCCTGCAGTCGGGGTTATGGATATGTTACGCTATCATAAGTTTACTGTAGGTTGGGGTTGGGTCCCGGAATACGGATCAAGTGATGATCCTGAACATTTTGAAAATTTATTGTCCTACTCACCATTACATAATTTGAAAGAAAACGTAGAATACCCTGCGACAATGATTACGACTGCAGATCATGATGATAGGGTAGTTCCTGCCCATTCATTTAAATTCGGTGCAAGACTTCAAGAATGTCATTCTGGAGATCAACCAGTCTTGTTAAGGATTGCCGTGGATGCAGGTCATGGGGCTGGAAAACCAACGTCGAAAATAATTGAGGAGGAAGCGGATCGCTGGTCGTTTTTATTCTACAATACGAATAGTCCAGTAAAATATATAGAAGGGTAGTTCATGGTTTTGAATATGATCGAAATCTGAAATTTATAAAACAAAACTAATTTCCGATCTGCCGATTTCTAATAACAAAAAAAGGTGCTGAATTTCAGCACCTTTTTTTATTTCTATTTTTTAAGGATTTGCATCCCGATATTCAATAAGTCGTCCATCATATTTCCATCTCCATCTCTATCTAGTAATTTTCCGAAGATGCCTCCTAATTGGCCACCTCCTTGAGAAGCAGTACCTCTTGATTGACCTCCGCCACCTAGAAGAATTTGTGCTAAGCCCCCTAGATCTAATCCAGATGATTTTTGTTTTTGACCGATTACACCCATAACAATAGGAGCCAATAGTTGCATTAACACACCTGACTTAAATATATCTAATCCACTGTGTTGTCCGATTACCTGAGCTGCTTCAAGTTGTTTAGCACCTAATAAGTGTCTAACAATGCCTTCTCCATTCATCGTCTTAGGATTATTCACTTGAGCTTTTCCCGTAAGAACACCCATTAAGTCACCTAATATTCCTCCATCATGATCTCTTTTTAAGGCACCAAATAATCCTTCACCGCCTCCAGGTGTTGAAGTACTTCTTGACATGGCATTTAATAAAAGCTCAGCTATTCCAAATCCTGCTTTCTTTACTGCATTTGGGTCACTTGCCCCAATTTGTCTAGTTAATTGCACGATTAAATCGTCTGATAAATGTCTAGTTACTTCGTTGATCAAATTTGTCATTAATTAGTTTTTAAAATGTGAAATTGCTCGAAAGAGCGATTATAAAATAGAAGTCGAATCATTTTAGGAATAGAATGCGCTCGAAATTAAGTATAATTTCAGCAAGATGAAAGGGGGTAGAGCGGCTTGAGTAAGAGGGGTGTTAAAGGTTCTTTAAGTATTGCGAAGGCGTTTGGTTAGTGATCTTTTTAAATACCCTGTTAAATGATGCTTTAGAATTAAAACCGGACTCTTGGGCTATTCCTAGAATACTAAGGTTTTTTGAATCACCATTTTTTAGTCGTCTCTTCACTTCTTCAACTCTATAGTTGTTTACAAAGTCATAGAAACTTTGACTTAGATCCGCATTTAAAATTTTCGAAATTCTATACGTAGGAATGCCGCTTTCTGTCGATAGTTTGTTAATGGATAGCAATGGATCTAAATACAATTTCTTTTCAGCCATAGTTTTCTTTAACTGCTCTATATCAACATGATTGGTAGTGATGCTTTGTTCATTTGTTTGCTTAGGAAAGCTTATCTTTTTTGGCGTATTGTCTTCGGTCGCTACTCTGAAAATATCTGTTCTAGTAGCGGCAATGTAGGTCAATATGAATAAAAAGACGCCTAGAAAGGAAAGAACATAGTAATCGTATAGCCAAGTCTTATGTGTTGTATTAAACTCGTTGTAGATGAATCCAGAAAGAGCTAGTATCCAAAGTAGAATCGCTACAATAGTAATCCAGCTTAACCAAAGCAAATTGACTTTTTGCTCATAGGAATAAGCATTTAATAATTCCTCTCGATACTTTTTAAGCAACTGCAATGTCGCAAATAGATAAAAAGGTGTAATGAAAAGTTTAATAAAAGGATAGCCTACATGTTTTGAATCTAAAAGAACCCAACCAAATAAAATAGGTGAGACGAGTATTAAAAAGAAAAACAAAAATGGGAGAAAGTGCCAGGATTCTTTAATGTCAAATTTAAAATTATCTCTAGTTAGAGATTTGGTATACAGATATAATAGCGGAGGGTAAAGTAATGGGATAGCATAGTTCAACTCCGAAAAAAAAGCTTTGTAATAAAATGACTGACTATCAAAAAAATTGAAAACAAAAATGCTATTTATGGTAATTAATATGAAAATGGCGGCTAAAAATAAATGCTCATACTTTTTATCCTTTTTCCTTAAAAGTAGTAAGGATAATAAGGCAGAAAACGCACCTGATATGACAAATAAATATTGCATTAGATTAACTAACATAGGTATAGTCATCTCAAATTTATAATTTATTAGTATAGAGTAGAGAAGTCTCTTAAATTTGTGCATTCAAAAATTAGAGAAATGAAATCAGTTCACACATACATTACAAAGAATAAAAAGCGATTTCTCGATGAATTGCTTGATTTTTTAAAGATTCCGTCAATAAGCGCAGATCCTAAATACAAAAAGGATGTTAAGAAAGCGGCTGATTTTCTAAAGATTAAAATGAAAGATGCTGGTTTGGATAAGGTGAAAATCTATGCAACCAAAGGACATCCTATTGTGTATGGTGAAAAAATAATTGATAAGAAATTGCCTACTATTTTAGTGTACGGGCATTACGACGTTCAGCCACCTGATCCATTAGAATTATGGAATAGTGGTCCATTCGAACCTGTAATTAAAAAAACAAAGAAGCATCCTAAAGGCGCAATTTATGCCCGAGGAGCATGTGATGATAAAGGCCAACTTTATATGCATGTAAAAGCTTTTGAAGCTATGCAAAAAGAAAATGCGCTTCCTTGTAATGTCAAATTTATGATTGAAGGTGAGGAAGAAGTTGGTTCTGATAATTTAGAGACTTTCTGTAAAGCAAATAAGAATCTTTTAGCTTCAGATATGGTTTTGATTTCAGATACTTCAATAATTGATAATAAAACACCAAGTGTTACAGTCGGTTTGAGAGGACTTAGCTATGTCGAAGTAGAAGTGACAGGACCCAACAAAGATTTACATTCGGGTGTATATGGAGGAGGTGTGGCGAATCCAGTAAATGTTCTTTGCGAGATGATCGCATCAATGAAAGATAAGAATGGGAAAATCAATATTCCAGGATTTTATGAAGATGTAAAAAGGTTGTCTAAAAAAGAAAGAGTACAAATTAATAAAGCACCTTTCAGTGTTACAAAGTATAAGAAGGAATTAGGTATTAAAGATATTCAAGGAGAGAAAGGCTATTCTACGATTGAAAGAACTTCTACACGACCAACCTTAGATGTTAATGGTATTTGGGGAGGCTACATCGGTGAAGGTGCTAAAACGGTATTGCCTAGTAAGGCCTATGCAAAGATTAGTATGCGATTGGTGCCCAACCAACACCCTGATAAAATCACTAAGTTATTCGAAAGACACTTTAAGAAGATTGCTCCTAAAAGTGTACAGGTAAAAGTGAGTCCACACCATGGAGGATTTCCTGCCGTGACACCTACAAATACTGTCGAGTATCAAGCAGCTCATTTAGCTATGAAGGATACTTTTGGTAAAGCACCAATCCCTGTTAGAGGAGGTGGTAGTATTCCTATAGTAGCTATGTTTGAAAAAGTTTTTGGCGTAAAATCTGTATTGATGGGTTTTGGATTAGACTCAGATGACATACATTCTCCTAATGAACATTATGGATTATTTAACTATTACAAGGGTATAGAAACAATACCTTTATATTTTAAGTACTACGCAGAGTTAAAATCTAAATCAAAGAAATAATGAAACTTTTTTGTTTTTTAATCACCTTTTTATTTTCAATTAATATATTTTCCCAAATGGATTCAGTTAGTTACAGTGCAGGATTGATCATTGCAAAAAATTTAAAAACTCAAGGCTTTAAGGATCTTGATGCCCAGTCTTTTATGGATGCTATCAATGATATATATCAAGATAAGCCAGCTATAATAACAATGGATCAAGCGAATAGAAACTTTAAAGAGCATATCGAAAAAGTTCAAAATGAAATGCACTATGAAAATAAAGCTAAAGGCGAGGAGTTTTTAACTCAAAATGCTAAACGCGCAGAGGTAAATGTTACTGATTCTGGATTACAATATGAAGTCTTAGAGTCTAGTGCAGAGACAGTGCATCCAACATTGATGGACAAAGTCCGAGTACACTATCATGGTACTTTGATCGATGGTAAAGTTTTTGATTCTTCAGTGGATAGAGGCGAACCTATTTCCTTCCCGTTAAACGGTGTCATCAAGGGATGGCAAGAAGGGGTGCAGTTGATGACTGTAGGTTCCAAATATAGATTCTTCATCCCTTATGATTTAGCATATGGCGAAAGAGGTGCTGGAGGTTCTATAGGCCCATATTCAGCACTTATTTTTGATGTTACTTTATTGGCTATTGAATAATCGATGGTTTTTGACATCATCTCAGCTGTTCCAGATTTATTAGAAAGTCCTTTTAGTCATTCAATATTAAAGCGAGCCGTTCAGGCGGGTCTTTTAGAGGTTAATGTTATTGATCTAAGACCATACGGTAAAGGTAAACATCAACAAATAGATGATTACCAATATGGTGGGGGAGCGGGCATGGTAATGATGCCGGAGCCCTTAGATAATTGTATCGAGACACTCAAGCAAAAAAGAGATTATGATGAAATCATTTTTTTGAGTCCTGATGGCACTACTTTTAATCAATCTATCGCTAATAAATTGTCTCTCAAGAATAACATAATGCTCATCCTGGGGCATTATAAAGGTATCGATCAAAGGATAAGAGATATGCATGTGACGATGGAATTATCCATTGGGGATTATGTGCTTTCAGGAGGAGAATTGCCAGCTGCTGTAGTTGTTGATGCTGTGGCAAGACTCATTCCAGGTGTGTTAAATGACGGGACCTCGGCGCTTACTGACTCACATCAAGATAATTTATTAGCGCCACCTGTTTACACGAGGCCTGCTGAATTTAAAGGTCATAAGGTGCCAGAAATATTATTAAGCGGCAATGATAGGCTTATTGATGAATGGCGTAATGACCAAGCAGAAGAGAAAACAAGAGCAATAAGACCAGACTTACTCAGTGAGGAAGATTGATTCTAATTAAACTGGATAGATTTTTTAGAACGTTTATTAAATGACATCCAATTAGAATGCAATAATATCTTGAATGCTTTCTATTGAACCATCGCCAATAAAATAAAACCTAAAGACCTAATCAAAATAATACCATCCACACCACCAGAATAAAAGTAGTCAGATTTATGTTTCAAGCAGTAGCTAATAAGCAAAGCTGACAATGCAAGTATTAAAATTGCGCCTGTTAGAAAATTAGTAATAGGAACATATTCAATCATTCTGATATATGTCCAACATAAGGCACTCAAGAAAATTAGAAAATAAATCAGCCTTATACTAAGTTTTCGACCCAGAGAGTTGGGAATTGTTTTGACACCCATTTTATGGTCGATATCTTGATCTCGAATATCGAAAGGTAGAGTAAGCGCGAGAATAAAAAGAAACCTTTCAATCAATATAATAGGTATAATATCTTTAGAAATGGCTTGGTCAACTAAAGTCCAAAGGCCTAAATATGACCATACAATTGCTATGAGGAATATTTTAATAAAATTTAAATCCCGTAATCTATTTTGTTTGGGTAAAATAGGCAGAATGTATAATATAGAAATCAAGCCCATTGGGATTAAGAACGTTATTAATGCTTTTCCCATAAGTACTGAAAATACAAGCGTACCCAATAGGCCAAAACAGCCATAGATTAGAATATGAGTTTTGTACTTCCTTATAACGGTGAATCGCCCCTCTTTGGCATTTTTTAATTTTTTGATCCCTACTATTCTATGAATAGAATAAGTGAAAAGTGTAGCACAAAAAACCAAGAATAAGTACTTAATGTCTACATCAATCTGAAATATAAAATACAACTCTGCAACGAATGCAGTTGCAACAAGAGAGATATGAAAACTTCCGTATAAATAAAGATTTAAAAGGTCTTTATATAAAGACCTTACCTTAGAAGTATTTGAAATTATGATTCTTTTTAATTGCTAATAATGAGTAGTAAATCAATCGTGTCACATTTTCAATATCATCATGGTGTGCCATCTCCACTGTCGTATGCATGTACTTTAATGGTAATGAAATAAGCACAGACGGTACCCCTTGATTTGAATAGGCAAATGCATCCGTGTCAGTACCTGTGGTCCTCGAAGAAGCAGATCTTTGAAACGGTACCTTATTCTTATTCGCAGCGTCTATAACTAGTTGAAGCAACTTGTTATGCACAGCTGGAGCATATGTCAATACAGGGCCTAAACCACCTTTTAAGTCTCCTTGTTCTTTTGCTTTATAAAGTGGCGAGGAAGTGTCATGAGTAACATCGGTGATGATGGCAACATCAGGTTTGATGCGATGAGCGATCATTTCAGCACCTCTTAAACCAATTTCCTCTTGAACCGCATTTACTATGTATAATGAAAAGGGGAGCTTCTTCTTATTTTTCTTAACTAATTTGGCCACCTCAGCAATACAAAACCCACCCATCTTATTGTCAAGTGCTTTTCCTGCGTACCATCTGTTATTGAGTTTTGTTAATACATCATCGAATGTAACAACAGATCCAACATGCACACCCATAGATAGTACCTCCTTCTTGTCTTTAGCACCTACGTCAATAAAAATATTTTCTAGCTTAGGTGATAAGTTGGCGTCTTTGCCTCTTCTTACATGAATGGCAGGCCATCCAAAGACCCCCTTGACAACGCCTTTTTCCGTGTGGATGTTCACCCTTTTTGATGGAGCAATTATATGGTCTGATCCTCCATTCCTAATAACACTTATATAGCCATCCTCAGAGATGTAGTTTACATACCATGCAATCTCATCGGCATGCGCTTCTATGACCACCTTGTAATCTTGTCCAGGATTAATAACACCATACGCAGTGCCGTAATCATCCAAGTAAGATTCATCGACAAATGGATTGATATAATCTAACCACACTTTCTGACCTTCTGCTTCAAAACCAGTAGGAGATGTTGCATTAAGGTAGTCGTAAAGAAAACTCTCAGAATTTTTATTAATAATTTTCATTGTCAAATTTCTTGTCTTGTATACACCTCAGACCATTGAACGGGGTCGTTGTTCCAAGAATCTAGGATTTGTTTTTCTTCTTCATTTATATAGCCAGAACTTAACGCTTCGGATAGCAATGACTCATAATTTGTTAATGTATCCATTGGTATAGAACGATCAGTAAATATATCATAAGCTTTTTGAAATCCATAAGTGAAAATAGCCATAACGCCAATAACGTTACCGCCAGCTTCAATTAAGGCATCACAAGCTGCAATGCTACTTTTTCCTGTCGAAATAAGGTCCTCAATTACTAAGATTTTAGAACCTGACTTCAGCTCACCTTCTATTTGGTTTTGTCGTCCGTGTCCTTTTGATTTTGACCTTACGTAAATAAAGGGTTTGTCTATCATATCCGCAAGTAAGGCGCCATGTGGTATTCCAGCGGTTGCAACACCAGCTACAACATCAAATGCACCAAAAGCAAACAATTTGTCTTTCATGGCATTTTTGACTTCCTTCCTAATTTCTGGATAGGATAATAAAATTCTATTGTCACAATAAATCGGCGATTTTAACCCTGAGGCCCATGTGAATGGATTTTTAGGTTGTAACTTTACTGCCGATATTTGGAGTAATTTCTTAGCGATTCCAAGAGCTACAGTACTCATTAAAATGTTTGAATCAAATGTACAAAATATACATCAACGATAATATCCTAATTCTTAAGGATACTCAAGATGTTCAGAAAAATGATTTTCCGGATGGCAGTTTGTTGGCGCCTTACAACGGTAAGGTTAAAACACTCTTTTCCTATATCGATATGCTTGAAAAAAGTGCGTCCTTTAGGACGGTTGTGTTGCATTTTAGCGACATCAAGCAGTTGTGGAAAGACTTTAAATCTCTTTTTAATATAATTAAGGCTAGTGGTGGAGTCGTAAGAAATGAAAATGAGCAATTGCTTTTTATTTTTAGAAGAGGATTATGGGATTTACCAAAAGGAAAGATCGAAAAGAACGAAAAGAAGAAAGCTGCAGCATTGAGGGAAGTAGAGGAAGAGACTTCTGTCAAAAAATTAACTCTGGAAACCAATCTTACAAAAACTTGGCATGTCTACAGAACGAATTCTAAAAAACGTGTTTTGAAAAAGACATATTGGTACATCATGCAAGCGCCCAAGCAAAAATTAATACCTCAGGCAAAGGAGGATATCACTGAAGCAAAGTGGATGTCTCTTGAAAAATTCGAAAAGTCAAACCTACAAACATATGCTAGTATTTTAGAGGTCTTGAATGCCTATTCAAAACAAGGATCTTCAACTCTTTGAAAATAGATTCAGTCCATCTCTTTTAATCTTCGTTTTTATTTGCACGATTTTTAATGTTCGTGACTATTTATATATTACATTTGTAACAACTTACCTTTAAGCGGGTGTGTTTATTTGAAAATGTATAGATTTTTCTTTCAATTAAAAATGTTTGCGTCAGATGCTGAGTAGACGTAGTGTAAGAATCAAAGCGATGCAGTTGCTGTACTCAAAAGATAGAGACAGTGCCTTGAAAAAGAAAGACCTTATAAAAGGTTATGATGAAAGCATCAATAGTAGTTACGAATTGTTTTTGTACAATTTGTTCTTAATTAAAAACATCACTTCCGCTGCAACTAAGGATCTTGAAAAGCGTAAATCAAAACACTTACCTTCAGATTACGATAAGTCATTTACGGATAAATTGTATACTAACGCGCTTATTGCAGATTTAGTAGACAACGCTTTATTGATTAAACAATTCGAGAAGCTAAAGTTCGACGAGATTTACAATTCTGAGTATACCGCGAAGATTTATGACGAATTCCAGAAAAAAGAGGAGTATAGAGCATACATACAAAAAGAGAGTTCAAATGAAGAGACTCTAGAAATTTTGCTTGAATTGTATCGTTTTTGCCGCCAAAACGAATATTTCAATGAGATGCTTGAGGATGCCTACTTTAATTGGTCCGACGATAAATCTTTAGTGGTAGGAGCCGTAAAAAAATATTTAAAAGCACTTCCGAATAATAATGCAAAGCTGTTTACCGAATTTTTACCTGAGGATGATACGGTTCAAGAGTTTGGTAAAAACCTGTTAGTCAATACATTAGACCAACAAGATGATCTTATGAAAATAATTATTCCAGTGTTGGAAAACTGGGATCATGAGAGATTAGCCATTGTTGACACACTTTTATTGCAATTAGCCGTCTGTGAAATGCTCAATTTCAAAACTATTCCTGCTAAAGTATCGTTAAACGAATATGTAGAGTTAGGAAAGCAGTATAGCACAGAAAAAAGCAAAGAATTCATTAACGGTATTTTGGACAAAATCATGAAAGATTTAAGTGAAAAAGGCCAAATAGTTAAGGAAGGAAGGGGTCTAATGGACTAATTTTGCCACTATTCTGTCACAAAACATAAGTTTTTCCCATATTCTCTATTAAACTATTGATTATAAATGCCATTTTATGGACATTTATGTCACTAAATGATAGACAAGCGCGTTAAAGAATAGATATTTAGAACAAATTATTGCAAATTAATACCCAAGCGAGTTAATAAAATACCTTTTTAAGTCAATTTTTTAATTCGAAAATTTTTCCCATGAAAATCTTTAAAAATTGCTTGATTGCTGTTGCATGCCTTATGATGACATCTACAGCATATTCCCAGAAAGTCGTTTTGGTTAACGGTGAGGCTAAAAAAGTCAATATTGAAGATAATGCCGTCACTGAAATTCAAAAAGACGTCCCCAATTACATGAATGGCTTTGAAGATACCAGTGCTGATCCTTATACTAAGGTTGAGCCTAGAATCGGTACTCAAGCTGTAGTTGCTTCTGATAGAAATATGGCAGAAGCTAAATTGTCTCCATTCACCACGGTTAAAAAGGATAAAACAGTCTCCTTTGGTGATGGATCATCTGTTTTATCAACAGAAGCTCAAGATTTTATTAAAAAAATCGCTGCTTCCGTAAAATCTGGTGAAGCAAAAACTGTATTACTCAAATCTTCTCACGTAAGCGATGATAGAGAGAATTTATCCATCATGAGAAAAAGAGTAGAAGCATGTAAAAAGCTCCTTATAGAAAATGGAGTTGCACCGAATTTGATATTAACTTCTATGTTTTCGGCCAAAGAAGCTACAGATGTTGTAGGCATCTTACTGAAAAAGTAGAAATAGATATATAGCTGAACTAGAGCCTTGTTTCTTAACAGATTCAAGGCTTTTTTCTTTTTACCTACAACATAAACCTCAATAAAAATTCATGAGCTTTTTTGATAATATCTATCTTTGAAGGCCATGGAAAAAATCATCATTCTTGATTTTGGTTCTCAATATACTCAACTCATAGCGAGGCGGTTGAGAGAATTAAAAGTCTATTCCGAGATTTTGCCTTATAACTCGGAAATCAATCTTTTAGACCCTAATCTAAAATCGGTAATTCTTTCTGGCAGTCCATTCTCAGTAAATGATGAGAATGCTTTAAAATTAGATGTTAATACTATTCTTCAGCATAAACCTGTTTTGGGTATCTGTTATGGTGCTCAATTAACTGCTCAACAGTTTGGAGGCGATGTACAGAAATCTAATAAGCGAGAGTATGGTAAGGCCATCCTCCATCAAAATACGCAAGATTTAATTTGTAATGGAATCGGTGAGGCTTCCCAAGTGTGGATGTCGCATGCCGATACTATTCTTGAATTACCTCAAGGATTCGAAATTTTGGCCCAAACTGATTCAATTCCAATAGCAGCCTTCAAAGCTGAGGATGGAATGTTCAGTAATCCAATTTATGGATTTCAATTTCATCCAGAAGTGACGCATTCAGAGCAAGGGCTTACCTTCTTGGATAACTTCGTAACTAAAGTGGCGGGTTGTAGTAAAGATTGGACACCTGATTCGTTTATTGAATCCACAGTCGAAGAATTAAGATCTCAACTTGGAGACGAAAAAGTTATTTTAGGTTTAAGCGGCGGTGTTGATTCTACCGTGGCAGGTATGTTATTACACAAGGCAATTGGCAGTAATCTTACCTCGATTTTCGTAAATAATGGTTTACTGAGGAAAAACGAATTTGATGAAGTCCTAAGCTCTTATAAAGGCATGGGTTTAAATGTGATAGGTGTAGATGCTTCTGAAGAGTTTTTAAATGGTTTAGAAGATGTAAGTGATCCTGAGAAGAAACGAAAAGTCATAGGTAAAATATTCATTGATGTTTTTCAACGAGAGGCTAAAAAATTAGATGATACAAAATGGCTAGCACAGGGTACCATTTATCCAGATGTTATAGAATCTGTGAGTGTGAAGGGGCCTTCTGCAACGATCAAGTCTCATCATAATGTTGGTGGTCTTCCAGAGAAATTGGATCTCAAAATTGTCGAACCATTAAATAAACTTTTCAAAGATGAGGTTCGTAAAGTAGGAGCAACGCTTGGCTTAGATCATAAATTTGTTGGGCGTCATCCATTTCCTGGTCCTGGAATGGCGATTAGAATTTTAGGTGCATTAACACATGAAAAACTGCGCCTCAACCAAGAAGCTGATCATATTTACATTAATAATCTCAAAGAATCGGGTTGGTATGATAAAGTTTGGCAGGCCGGCACAATATTGCTACCTGTTAAATCCGTTGGCGTAATGGGAGACGAGAGGACTTATGAATATACAGTAGCATTAAGAGCTGTCAACTCCTTAGATGGTATGACCGCCGAGTGGTCGCCATTGCCGTATGAGTTATTAGCAAAGATTTCTAATGAAATTATTAATCAGGTTCGTGGTATAAATCGAGTTGTATATGATATCTCAACTAAACCACCTGCCACCATTGAATGGGAATAATATGAAAAGGATTTTATTTTTTATATCCGCTTGCTTTTTGATCGCTTGTGGGTCTTCGAAGAAAACGACGCGTTCTAATACACAAAAAGTCAGACCTAGATTAGGCGGTGGCACAGCTCCGAGTAGTAATAAGGCCACGGGAAAAGTAGATACGATTCAATGGACAGAAATTGATAAATCAAAAGATTACTATGATGCAATAGAAGATCTTGATTTAGAGAAGAAATCTAGTTATGATATAGCGCTGTTTTTTCCTTTTAATCTTGATCAAGATGATGCTGGTAAGTCGACAGATACAGAAACCAACATGGGAAGAAAGACAGAATATTATTCTGGGGTGCTCATGGCTCTGGATCAGCTGGAATCTGAAGGTATCAATTTAAATGTCAAGGTTTTCGATTCAGAATCCGGCACCTTTGGTAATAAACTCCAAGAGTGTAAAAATATGGATGTCATCATAGGCCCGTCATCAAAAGAGAAATTGCAAACGGTCGCTAATTTTGGATTGAATAATGACGTGACTGTTATTTCTCCTTGGTATACCAGTAAAGATATTGCTAAGAATAATCCAAATTTTGTACAGTTGGTTCCAAGTTTAAGAGAACACTTTAATAAAATTGTACTAGATGTAAAATCTAAATATAACGATGATCAAGTTTTTCTTTTAGGAAGAAAGAGCGGTGGAGATAGAGGAGAAATGAGTTACATTCAAAAAATCGCTAGTGCCATTAACAATGACGGTAATCCAAAACCTTTCCAAGAGTTTTATATGGAATATGATTCTTTAAGAATTGGAGAAACCGCTTTTGATAGCATTTTTTATGAAGACAAAACGACAGTGTTCATTATGCCCCATTGGTCATTTCAAAAGCATGAAGAAACAGTATATCATGCTGTGAGGAAAATGAGTGGCGAAAAAGGTATGTTAAATGTTGTTGTTTATGGAATGCCAATATTATATGAATCTGAACGTGTGAAGTTTGAGCATTATAAAAATTTAAGAATGCGTATTGCCAGGTCTTCATATGTTGATAAGCAAAACGTTGAAGTAATTAACTTTAGAAAATCCTTTTATTCAAGATTCAATGGTTTACCATCAGAAGAAGCATATAAAGGATTTGACATGATGTTGTTTGTAGGAAGGCACCTCTATAATTATGGAAGGAAATTTCAATACTATGTTGAAGATTATGACGCCAACCTAATGCAAACAAAATATGATGTTCAAAAAGTATTTCCGCCTAATTCTGGTGATAAATTTGATGACTTGCAATACTTTCAAAATAAACATCTATACATTCTAACTTTCGAAGATGACAAATTCGTAGCGTATTAATCGTTATGATTATTTCCGAAAAAAGATGGGATAAGCTTCAAAGGACAGCAGCTTTGCGTCAGCAAATGACTGTAGTTTTAGAGAATGTCCATGATCCTCATAATATAGGAGCTGTTTTAAGATCTTGCGACGCTGTGGGTATTCAAGAGGTTTATGTGTTGTATACGGATGATCATTTAAAAGAGGCAAGACTGCATGATTTAAATACAACTTCGACAGGTGTCAAAAAATGGTTGCATATCAACTTCTTTCGCGATGTTGAAAAATGTTTTGAGCAAATCAAGCAAAAGTATGATGTAGTTTATGCTACACACATGGATCGTGAAAGTCAATCTGCCTACGACCTAGATCTTACTCAAAAAATTGCTTTTGTTTTTGGTAATGAACATGTTGGCGTTTCTCAAGAGTCACTAAGTTATTGCGATGGAAATTTGTTAATTCCACAAATGGGAATGGTTCAGTCACTCAATATTTCTGTGGCCTGTGCTGTGACAATTTTTGAAGCAATGCGCCAAAGAATTGAAAAAGGTATGTATCAAGAGGATGTCGAAGCTTCAGGTGATTACAATAGAAAAGTATTAGATCATTTTGTAAAAACGCACCAAGCATCGTATTTAAAGGATAAGTAGACACACATCAATTATTACCATTTTATTAGTCCATGGATATAGAAACATTCAGAGAATATTGTTTATCAAAAAAAGGTGTTGAAGAATCTTTTCCATTTGATGAGGTAACCTTAGTCTTTAAAGTCATGGGAAAGATGTTTGCCTTAACAGGTTTGGATAGGGAAGTGCCAACAGCGAATCTAAAAGCCGATCCTGATTGGTCAATAGAGTTAAGAGAACAGCATACACAAATCTATGGTGGTTACCATATGAATAAAAAACACTGGAATACAGTTGAACTAGAAAACGGATTAGAAGATCGATTAATTGTTGAGATGATTGATCACTCTTATGATTTAGTTGTAAGTAAATTAACAAAGAAGCTCAAAGCTGAACTGGCAAATTTAAATTGATGCCACATTTAAACAACCAAATACTTATCGTTGGTCAAGGAATAGCAGGCACGGTGCTTTCCTTTAAAATGTGGCTTCAGGGGATACCACATATAATTATAGATAATAATCATCGGTTTGCCTCAACGCATGCTGCAGCAGGAATTATCAATCCGATCACCGGTAGGAGGTATGTCAAATCTTGGATGATTGATCAATTATTAATTGAAGCGAAATCAACGTACACTGAATTTTCAAAGAGTCTTAATCGAAGCTTTTTTAAGGAAACGACTATCATAAGAAGTTTACACAACATTAAAGAGGAGAATCTTTGGCATAGTGCTATTCGGCAAACAGGTTACGAAAAATATACAGATACGCATATTGGGCATTTTCCTTTTGAGCATTTGGTCAATCCGCCAATGTCCTACGGCTGTATAAAGAACGCTTTGTTAGTTGATGTGTCTGCTCTTATTGAAAAATATGCATCTTGGGCTATTGATCAATCCATATTAATAAAACAGGAGTTTGATTACCAAAACATTGAATTCCATAAAGAAGGTTTAGTTTACGAAGAAGGCATTTATAACCATATAGTTTTTGCAGATGGTAATAAAGCAACTGATAATCCGTACTTCAAGGATTTGCCATTTCAATTGGCTAAAGGAGAATCTTTCATAATTAAGATTGATGCAGAAGCGCCTGATTGTATATTGAGGGATAATATTTTTCTGGTGCCTTTAGGTGATGGCTTTTATTGGACAGGAGGTGGATATGCATGGAACTTTGATGACCATCTGCCGACAACAGCATGGAAAGAGGAATGGATTCAAAAATTGAACACCTTGCTTAAAGTGGATTATGAAATTTTAGAGCACAAAGCTGGCATCCGCCCCTCAGTTAAAGGAAGAAGACCTTTGATAGGCAGGTCAGATATTGATCCAAGATTGATTTTATTTAATGGTATGGGAACAAAAGGAACTTCACTAGTACCTTATTGGGCCACGCATCTAATTAATCACATTAACGGTAACCACGAGATTGATGAGTCTGTGAATATTAAGCGTTTTGTTTGAATGCTCTAAATTAAATTTTAAGTCTCGAATTCAGCAACTTTAAATCAATACCTTTGTTTTTTAGATAATATGACAGCAAAAAATTGGATATCTGCCATGAGACTCAGAACGCTACCTTTAGCATTAGCTTGTATTGGAATGGGCGCGTTTCTGGCTGGGGCTGATGGTAAATTTAATTTTACAGTTTTTTCTTTGTCATTATTGACCACGCTCCTTCTCCAAATATTATCCAATTTGGCTAATGACTATGGAGATGCAGTGCATGGGGCTGATCATGATCAGCGTAAAGGACCACTGAGACAAGTGCAATCTGGGGCAATTTCAAAAGCACAGATGAAAAATGCGATTATTCTATTCGTGGTTTTAAGTTTGATATCGGGCTTGTCTCTGCTTTATTTATCCGGAATTAGTCTTAAGGTATTCATAGTTTTTCTTGGTTTGGGCCTATTGTCTATTGGAGCGGCCATCTTGTATACAAATGGACAGTTGCCTTATGGATATATTGGATTAGGCGATTTATTTGTCTTCCTCTTTTTCGGTTTATTAGGCGTTATTGGAAGCTATTACTTACAGACGCTTGATTTTGAATGGCGTCTTATTTTGCCTGCAACTAGCTGCGGTTTATTGACTGTAGCTGTATTAAATATCAATAACATCAGAGATATAGAATCAGATATTACAGCTGGTAAAAGATCTATCCCTGTAATGCTTGGTAGATCAAAAGCTAATATATATCATGCGCTTCTGCTTTTAGGTGGCCTTGCTTGTGCTATCATCTATGTTTTAATGGACTTTCAAGGTCCAAAGCAATTTCTTTTTTTATTGGTCTTGCCTCTTATGCTAATCAATAGCAAAGCTATATTTACGAAGCCTTCCGAACTATTAGATCCCTATCTCAAGCAAATGGCGATTACTAGTTTATTGTTTGTATTAACATTCGGAATTGGGCACATTCTCTGAGTTTTTATAGCCCAAATCTAAAACAGACTCACTTTTATCGAAAAATACTTATATCGGGAAACTAGTTTGAGTCTTAAATCCTTATTATAGTTATAAAATCAAATATGTCAGACAATAGCAATAACGACGGTCGAACAGCTCATGCTAATTCAATTATTAAAAATCATATGATTTGGTCAATGGGGGCAGGTTTTATTCCAGTACCAATAGCAGACTTTTTTGCCGTAAGTGCCATCCAATTGGATATGATAAGGCAGTTGAGTAAGGTTTATGATTTAAACTTTAAAGAAGCCGAGGGAAAAGCAATTATCACATCATTAACAGGTACTGGATTAGCACGTCTGGGTGCTAGAGCTATAAAAATTATTCCAGGGGTAGGATCTGTATTGGGAGGTGTAACGCTTGCAGTATTAAGTGGAGCCTCTACTTATGCTTTGGGAGAGGTGTTTAAAAAGCATTTCGAAACGGGTGGAACATTTTTGGATTTCGATCCAAGTCGTTTGAAAAAATTCTACGACGAGAAATTTGAAAAAGGGAAGCAAATGGCAAAGAGTATGGAAAAAGAGCAGCGCGAAAAGCATCAAAATGCAGAAGCTGTAACCGAAGAAACGTCAGAAGGAACTGAAGCTTCTGCAAGTAAGCCTAAAGATTTTGTCTCTCAACTAGAATCAATAACCAAAATGCGTAATGATGGTGCTCTAACTGAAGAGGAGTTTCAAACTTTAAAAAAGAAAATACTAGACGCTCAAGGCGAATAATTTAAAATGTTAATCTGGCTTCTGCTTTTACATCAAGATCGCAGAAGTCATTTTTCAAATATTTGTAATATCCTGTGATCCCAATCATGGCGGCGTTATCTCTGCAGTATTGAAATTGAGGTATATAATAATTCCAATTTCTTTCTTCGCATTCTGTTTTAAGCCTTTCTCGGAGACCTTTGTTTGCAGAAACCCCTCCAGCAATAGCTAAGTGGGTAATGCCTTCTTGTTCTGCAGCTAACAAAAACTTTTGCATTAAGGTATTAATGATTGTTTCTTGGACCGATGCGCAAATATCTTCTATGTTGTTTTCTATAAAGTCAGCATCCGCTTTTTTGTTATCTCTGATGAAGTATAAGATAGCTGTCTTTAAACCAGAGAAACTAAAATCCAATCCTTTGATTTTTGCAATTGGAAAATCAAACTTGTGATCTCCTTTTTGAGCTAACTTATCTATTTCAGGGCCAGCTGGATAGGGTAGGCCTAACATTTTACCTGTCTTATCAAAAGCCTCTCCAGCAGCATCATCTAAGGTCTGACCAAGGATCTCCATATGGTCAGCAGCATGGACTTTCACGATTTGTGTATGTCCTCCAGATACTGTTAGACATAAAAAAGGAAAAGGTGGATGGGGTTCGTCAGCAAAATGTGCCATGACGTGTGCATGCATATGATGGACGTCAATAAGCGGAATATTTAAACCTAAGCTCAGAGATTTTGCAAAGCTGACACCCACAATAAGGCTCCCTAAGAGCCCAGGACCTCTTGTAAAAGCAATAGCACTCAATTCAGATAATGAAATACCAGATTCTTTTATGGCTTGATCAACCACCGGCACGATGTGAATTTGATGTTCTCTAGAGGCTAATTCAGGGACTACACCACCATAGGCGGCATGTGCTGTCTGAGTAGAGATGATATTACTGGCTACTTTCCCATCAATGATGACTGCAGCAGAAGTGTCATCACATGAAGATTCTATGCTTAAAATGCTAATTCCCATACAAAAAGCATTAAAATTAATACGAAAATTAAACCTAAAACGCCAAAATTGGAGAAATCGGCATCTTTGAATGAATAGGACGCTTCTATATTCAAATTTTTGGTGAAAAATTATTTACTTCACAACTTATAAAACGAATTTCAAACAAAGTTAAAATCAGTAACTTAGATGAAGACGATAATCAGCCTAGTTCTCTTTTTAGTCAGCCTTTTTTTGATGTATTTATTGTTTCTAAATATTCAAGAACCAATAAAATTCCAAGAGACTAAAAAGATTAGAAAAGATGCAGTTGTTGCTAAATTGGAAGATGTTAGAACTGCTCAAGAGTTTTATAGAGATATCAAGGGATATTTCGCTAAAAGTTTTGACAGTCTTCAATATGTCCTAAAGACAGATAGCTTCACGATAGTAAGGATTGAAGGAGATCCAGATGATCCTACAGGTGCTGAGTTTATCAGAACTGAAATTAGAAAATCAGCTATCGATTCAATTAATTCTATCGGACTTGACATTTCTGATTTGGCTAGTATCCCTTTTTCAGATAAGAAATTTTCAATTGATGCGGACACGATGACTTACCAATCCACTTTGGTAAACGTCACCGAAGTTGGCACACGTTGGAAAGACTTTATGGGTGACTATGCAGATAAGAAATTCAAAAAATATGATAATGCGTATGATCCAGACGCTATGCTTAAGTTTGGAGATATGAATTCGCCTAACCTATCAGGAAATTGGAGAACAAGATAGATATTGCTTTTGATAGCATAGACAATATAAAACAAGTAAATGAACTGTCTGTAGTACTTTACCCAGACAGTTTTTTTTATGGTTTGTGGGATAACCAAGAGATTTTGGTTAAATCAGATATTCATTCCATAAGTAATTTTAAGAAGTTGCTTAATATTTGGAAAAAGAACTTCGATCTTAATATTGTACGACTTCTATCAACTGTAAAGCCATTTGTACATGTTCCTCAAGAGATGGCTGCTGGTAAAGGATTTAATTCAAAGTTCAAGAATGTTTATCCAGTAAAAAATCAAAATGGTCTAAAGGATGTCGATGATTTCCTAAGAGAAGAAATTTCTACATTACATTATTTAGATGCTGGAATAGTCAAAGAATTAAATAAACAGAACATATCTTTCAAAACAGCACATATTTCAACTGCGTTAGCTAACTATTCTTATTTGGCTGATACAGATTTAATGGCACATGTTCATGAAAACACCTTGCATATTTGTTTAACTCAAAATGGACAATTTCAATTTTATAATCAGTTTCACTGCGAAGGAGCCCATGACTATTTGTACTACTTCTTGTGGGTGTTAGATTATTTTAAATTAAATCCTGCCGAAGCTAAAATAAATATAGGTGGCTTGATGAATGAGGATTCCTCTATATTAAGTTTACTTAGAACATACATTTCTGAGGTAAATTTGATTGATCGAAATCTGAGATTACCTAGTGAGCATCCTAAGCATTATTATTACGACCTCTATCTCTGTAAGTCATGCGTATAATTGGAGGTGATTTTAAGGGCTACAGATTTACCCCTCCAGCAAAGAAATGGCCAACAAGACCCACCACAGATATTTCAAAAGAAGGCCTCTACAATATTTTACAAAATCAAATTGATTTTTCTGAGATTAAGTTTTTAGACTTATTTGGAGGTACAGGAAGTCACTGCTATGAATGCATTAGTCGTGGTTGCCCAGATGCTACTTATGTTGATAAGTTCGGTCCAGCAGTTCAATTTGTCAAATTGATGGCAGAAAAATTGGGTATTGAAGATGCACTAACGATTCATCAGATGAATGTTTTTTCGTTCATAAAAAAGTCTGAGAATAAATATGACTACATATTTGCTGGTCCTCCTTATCCATTAAAGAATATCAAAGATTTACCTTCAATTATAATCGACGCTGGATTATTGTCCCCAAATGGTTTATTGGTCCTAGAACATAACCCTCATGTTGATGTGTCTGATTATAAAACCTTAGTTCAACAAAGAAATTATGGAGAAACATTCTTTAGTTTCTTCCGCATATCTTAAGTGTAATAGCCCTATTTTTGCGCTCTATTATAAAAATTTGAATGGACATTAAGAATATTTTAGCCGAAGAGATAACAGCTGCCGTAAAATCAGTCTTTGATCATAAATTAGATCCAAAGCACGCTTTAATATCTCCTACAAAAAAAGAATTCGAGGGAGCATATACTTTTGTTGTTTTTCCACTGGTTAAAGTTTTAAGGAATTCTCCAGAAAATATTGCTAATCAATTAGGGGAATATCTTGTTGAGAATAGTGAACATATAACAGCATTCAATGTCATCAAAGGTTTTTTAAATCTTTCGTTAGACAATAAATTATGGAATGCCATATTGAAATCCATTTTAGAAAATAAAGACTTTGGACAACATCCCTCAAACGACAAAACTATTGTTGTAGAGTATTCTTCGCCCAACACTAATAAGCCTTTGCATCTTGGTCACCTTAGAAACATATTCTTGGGATGGTCAATCTCCAAGATTGCAAAAGCTGCAGGTTATAAAGTTGTCAAGACTAAAGTGGTTAATGACAGAGGTATAGCTATCTGTAAAAGTATGTTGTCTTGGCAAAAATTTGCTGAAGGTGTTACTCCAGAAAGTTCAAAGACGAAAGGCGATCATTTTGTAGGTGATTACTATGTGAAATTTGAACAAGCCTTTCGAGAAGAATATACGAACTGGCAAAATAATGAAGGAGAAGCCGTTTTTAAATCCAATGCAAAAGATGGAGAAGACGCGGCTGCTTTTTATAAGCGTTATAAAAATACCTACTTCAATGAGCATAGTCAGCTAGGCGGTGAGGCTCGTAAAATGTTATTAGATTGGGAATCAGGTGAGCCAAATACAATAGCATTATGGAAAAAAATGAATGGATGGGTGTATGATGGTTTTAATAAAACGTATGGGGCGTTAGGTGTTGACTTTAATGATATTGTCTATGAGTCCGATACTTATTTATTAGGGAAAGAGTATGTGCTTCAAGGACTTAAGGATAATGTATTTTATCAAAAACCTGACAACTCTATTTGGGTCGATCTAGAGGAAGAAGGCATGGATCAGAAGATTGTCTTAAGAAGTGATGGTACTTCAGTTTATATAACTCAAGATATTGGAACTGCTAAAGTCAGACATGATAAGTTTAGTTTCGATAATATGGTTTATGTGGTCGCAGACGAACAAGATTACCATTTTCAAGTATTGAAGCAGGTGCTTAAAAAATTAGGTGAGCCCTATGCTGATAACTTGTTTCATTTGTCCTATGGTATGGTGGAGTTGACGACTGGAAAAATGAAATCTAGAGAAGGTACTGTTGTTGATGCTGATGATTTAATTGAAGAGGTGAAACAAATGGCACGGACCTCTGCAGATGAGAGGGGTGGGTTGAGTGAACTGTCAGAAGAAGAAAGACAATCCATATTTGAGAAAATAGGTTTAGGGGCTTTGAAGTATTATATTTTGAAAATCAATCCTAGAAAGTGGATGACGTTTAATCCCGAAGATTCTGTAGATATGCAAGGGGCAACAGCGCCTTATATTCAAAATGCTTTTGTAAGAATTCAATCGATTTTTAGAAAAGGCGGTGAAGTATCTACTGATTGGAATCGTGAAGTAGCTTTATCTAACCAAGAAAAGGAATTGATCGTTTTATTATCTTCTTTTCCTGAAGAGATCAGCGAAGCAATGCAAAAATATGATCCTTCTGTAATAGCTACATATACATTCAACTTAGCTAAAGCTTACCACAAATTTTATCATGATCATAGAATTTTAGGTGCAGAAGACCCATCTGTCAAACAAATGAGATTGGCACTTTCAAAGACTGTTGCAAACATTATTGAAAAGTCTTCAGATCTTTTAGGCATCGGTATGCCAAATTATATGTAACCGATTAGACATTTTAAAGTCAAAAAAACATGAGCGAAGTATACGAATCAAAGAATTTTATTCAAGAGAAGATTGAAGCCGATATAGATAGCGGTAAACATGAAGGCAGAGTACATACGCGTTTTCCTCCAGAGCCAAATGGTTATCTCCATATTGGACACTGTAAAGCCATTTATATCAATTTTGAAACTGCGGCAAAGTATGGAGGTAAGACCAATCTTAGATTTGATGATACCAATCCAGTAACAGAGGATACCGAATATGTAGAATCTATCCAAAGAGATATCAAGTGGTTGGGTTATCAATGGGAAGGAGATCCGTTATTTACATCAGACTATTTTGATCAACTCTTTGATTTTGCGGTAACTTTAATTAACAAAGGTTTGGCTTATGTAGATCCTTCCTCTTCTGATGAAATGGCTCAGCAAAAAGGGACACCTACTCAAGCTGGAACAAATAGTCCTTACAGAGATAGACCAGTTGAAGAAAACCTAAAGTTGTTTCATGAAATGCGAGAGGGTAAACATCCTGATGGTGCTATGGTCCTTCGTGCAAAAATAGATATGTCTGCCCCAAATATGTTGATGCGTGATCCTATTATATATAGAATCAAGCATGCCCATCACCATAGAACAGGCGATAAATGGTGTATATATCCTATGTATGATTTCGCTCATGGGCAATCTGATTCAATTGAAAAAATTACACATAGCCTTTGTTCGTTAGAATTTATGCACCATAGACCATTGTATGATTGGTTTATTGAAAATATTGGCATCTTTCCTTCAAAGCAAACTGAATTTGCAAGAATGAATGTGGCCTATATGATTACGTCCAAAAGGAAGTTGCTCAAATTGGTCAATGAAAATTTTGTAGAAGGTTGGGATGATCCAAGGATGTCAACTTTGTCTGGGATGAGAAGACGTGGCTATCTACCTAAGAGTTTGAGACGATTTTGTGAAGTTACAGGTGTAGCCAAAAGAGATAATTTAATTGAATTTGAATTATTGGAATCAATTGTCAGAGAAGATCTCAACCAATCGGCAACTAGAGTGATGGTCGTTCAAGATCCTATAAAAGTGGTCATCACGAATTATGAGGAAGGTAAAAGCGAATTATTACCAGTAGCCAATAATCCTCAAGATGAAAGTGCAGGGCATCACGAAATGCAATTTTCAAGAGAAATTTATATTGAGCGCGGCGACTTTATGCTTGACCCACCTAAGAAGTATTTTAGATTGGCTCCAGAAAAGCACGTTAGACTAAAAGGGGCATATATCATAAAAGCAGATAGCTACAAGACAGATGAAAATGGAAATGTAACTGAAGTGCATTGTACTTATTTCCCAGAAAGTAAAAGTGGTCAAGATACTTCAGGTATAAAAGCTAAAGGCGTTTTACATTGGGTAGAGTGTGCTTCGGCGATTGATGTAGAGCTGAAATTGTATGATCGCTTGTTTACGGATCCAACGCCCGATAAGCATGAAGGCAAAGATTATATAGATTTCTATAATAAAGATTCACTGATTGTGGTGCCTAATGCTAAGGCTGAATCATACCTCGCTCATGTTGGTTCTGATGAGTCGCTACAATTTATGCGTAAGGGTTACTTTATTAAAGATCAATCCTCATCTGATGATAAATTGGTTTTTAATCGAACCATTACCTTGAAAGATACTTGGGCTAAGATGCAGAAGAAATAGTTGGGCAATACATAATCGCTTTTTTAATACATTAAGGCTATTTTAGTAACGTGGGAATTATCAAAAGACAAGGCATAAAGACCACGCTCGTCAATTTATTGGGTTCTGCAATTGGGGCGTTTTCCGTTCTGTTTATATATCCTCTTGCTGATGATATATATGGTTATGCCCAATGGCTTTATAATACAGCATATTTATTAGTGCCATTTGCTACCCTCGGGATTTTGTCACTAATCGTAAAGTTTTTTCCCAATTTCAATAATGAAAAGGCAAAAGCGTTTAATGGCTTTTTGAGTTTGATACTCATTTTATTGAGTCTAACATTTCTATTATTTCTAGGACTATGGCAGTTTCTCAATCCTCAAGCCGTTAGACTCCTTAATTTCTTAGGGATGGAAGGCGATTTATTGCAGGATAATAGTCGATATATTTTAGGCTTGCTGGGCGCCTTAATTTTAATGCAATTCTTCATTAACCAATCGATGAACAGATTGAGAATTGTAATACCCAATTTGATATCTCAGTTAGGATACAAGATTTTCTTACCTATCCTTGTTTTAGTATACGTCTATTATGGCATTGATCAATCTGATTTTGCTTTAGCTATTATTTTATTCTTTGTCTTGGTGAATGTTTGCCTTTGCATGTATTTAATTACCATTAAAGGCTTGAAATTGGGGAAAATACAAAAGCCTAGTAATGGGTTCTCTTATAAGGAAATGACCAAGTATTCCTTATTTGGAAGCCTTAATCAATTGAGTCAGGGGTTGGCATTTAGAGTAGATTCGGTGATGATACCTTTGTTTTTAGATATGTTGAAGAATGGCGTTTACAATAAGGTGTTGTTTATTGGTAATGTGATTGAAATGCCGATGAGGGCGATCAATCAAATTTCAGCGCCTATTATTTCGAAAGCATGGAAAGACAATGATTTACTTGAAATAAAGAAGGTGTATCAAAAAGCCACAAACAATTTGTTTCTCATCGGGGCATTCATTTTTTTAATCATTTGGTATGTTTTAGATGATCTCATACAATTAAGTTCTAATCCAGATAGTTTTCCAAATGCTAGAAATATATTTTTATTAATTGCACTTGGGAAATTAGTTGATATGCTCACCAGTATTAATGGTCAGATTATTATTTATTCAAAGAAGTATAAATACAATCTTATTTTTTTAATATTTCTTGCTGTTAGTAATGTGTCGCTAAACTTCATCTTAATTCCTAAGTATGGGATTCTAGGAGCTGCTATGGCTACAGCGATTTCATTAACGGCTTATAATGTTATTAAATTAGTTTTCATTTATTTCAGTTATGGCTTGTTGCCATTCCAAAAATCTAACATAAAAACCTTTTTAGTATTGATAATGCTAGCTGGTCTATTTTACTTGATTGTACTACCGTTTGGTCCTATCGTCAATATTATCATAAAGCTGGCCTTCTTGTCTTTGGTTTTTACCTCAATCGCTTATTTTTGGAAGATATCAGAAGATATGAATGGCCTAGCAAGAGAGGCCTTAGGATATTTTAAACGCTAATAAAGTAATCATGGATATACAAACACTTTCAGTAACGAATGAAGATAACATAGTCATTATCACGATCAATAGACCTGATGCACTTAATGCCATTAATAGTCAGGTGATGGGAGAATTGAATTATGTTTTTTCAAATAGCATAGATAAGCAAAGTACCAAAGGTGTCATTATTACAGGTAGTGGCCAAAAGGCTTTTGTCGCAGGTGCAGATATAACTGAACTCCAAAATAAAAATGAACAAGAGGGATATAGTTTGGCTAAGAAAGGGCATGATACTTTTGGACTGATTGAAAATTTTCCATTACCAGTTATTGCAGCTATTAACGGTTTTAGTTTAGGTGGCGGTAATGAATTAGCTATGGCATGCCATATAAGAATAGCTGCTCCAAATGCGAAATTTGGTCAGCCAGAGGTTAACCTAGGCTTGATTCCTGGTTTTGGAGGCACCCAAAGATTGATTCAGTATTTAGGAAAGGGTAGAGCCATGGAATTATTATTGACTGGCGATATGATTGATGCCAATCAAGCTTTAGAATATGGTTTGATAACTCATATTATCCCGCAGGAAGAGTTATTAGATAAAGCAAAATCTATGATCAATAAAATAGGACAGAAAGGTCCTTTAGCAATAGCTTCCACAATTCAGGCGGTGAATGCATTTTTTGATAAATCTGCAAATGGTTTCGTTAGAGAGTTAGTAGGCTTTTCAAAAACAATTGAATCTGAAGAAAGTACAGAAGGTGTTGCTGCTTTTCTAGAAAAGCGAAAACCTAATTTTAGAAAGTCTTAAAATGGCCTTGTTTAATTGTCTGTCTAGGTTGTTCGCTTTATTGATTTTACTTTGTCTGTTAGTATCATCTCAGACAAAAACTAATAGTAATTCTCCTTTAAATAATACAACAGAAGAGCGACTGGCGGTTTTGAAGGTATTAAACGATGAAACAAAATATGCCTTTGAAAGAGATTATAAACGGTGGTCTGATTGCTGGGTTCAAAATCAGCACATCTCAAAAACATATATTAATCTAGCTGAAGGAAGTGCGTCTGAGTCTCTTGGTTGGAATGAGATCAGCGGTTTTGTTAAAGACTTTATGGATCAGAATCCTGAGCCAGAACCAGTACCTGAACCAATCACAAAAGCCAATGTAAAAGTTTACGGGAATGCGGCTTGGGTTACTTACAATCAATTGGATTCAATTCGTGGTAGAAAACGAGAAACTAGGTTAATGGAAAAATCAGAAAACCGATGGAAGATCGCAGGTATGCACACTACAATTTACGGTTTTGAAGAATGAAGGCATGGTTGTTAATTGTATTGATATCTTGGATCATCAAGCCGATCATAAGTTTTTGAAGCAATTAACCATTGCATTTGGTTCATATGATCTAGAAACAGTTGGATTACATTTGTATGATGATTTTTCATGGACGCTAATCGGCGACCAACCCATATATGGTAAAGAAAATTTTCTTGAAGCGCTTTCAATAATGAAAACTAATCTGGCTGTTCAACTAGATATTAATAAAATTCTAATTGACCGTCCATACGCAGCCATACAAGGCGTCATGCATATGCAGAATGGCGATAAGTATAGCTTTTCAGACTTTTATGAAATGGATTTTGAACCATATTATATGGTGATTTCAATACAATCCTTTGTTCTTAAGATGGAATAGTTTGTCATTTAAAAACAAATGGTTAAAAAAGTTAATATGAATGATTAGCATATTAAGCTTTTGTACTTTCGGTCTTTTAAAACAAAATTATAATTATGAAAAAATTATTTGGATTACTTCTAATTCTTCCTTTAATGTTTGTTGCATGTGGTGATGACGATGCATGTGAACTTGGGACTTTTGACGAGAATATTGTTGGTACTTGGGATACCCCAGCTATAGGTGATTCTGAAGCAGGTACAGTCACTTTTAATGCTGATGGTACTGGTGTAGGAAGTGATAATGGCTTATTTTATGCTGAACTTAATGGCGCAGGTAGCGGAGATTTTGATTGGACCTATGATGCTACTGAAAATGCAATGACTATAGGATGGAACTTTGGTGGTACAGGATCACTTGAAGTCGATATGGGTGTTGTAGAATATGATTGCGATGAGACGACTCTGAATTTTATTTTAGACGTAACTATGACAAGAAGATAGTTTGTCATTACATATAAAGAAAAAAGCCACTTGGATTTATTCAAGTGGCTTTTATTATTTTTCTTTTTTAAGAAGGATTAGCCTTCTACTCGTAATATTTTAATTTCTACCCTTTGGTTTCTTTGACGACCTTGTTTGCTTTTATTTGATGCAATAGGATTTCTCTTACCATAGCCTTTGTATTTAATTCGATCTTTAGGCACGCCTCTTGTATATAAATAATCTGCTACTGATTTGGCTCTTGAGGTAGAAAGACTATCGCAAAACTCATCTTGTGGTAGGTTATTAGTATGGCCACCAATTTCTATAAACACATTTTTGTTATCATCCAAAAAGTCGTACACTTCGGAAAGTACTTCATTCGATTCTGGATTAATTTCTATACTATTTGAAGCAAAGTATAGATTATTAATTCTTAATGTTTGTCCAACTTCAATCTTCGTAATGTCAAGGTCTGGAAGTAATTTAGGTTTACTAATTGAAATGTTTGATACTAAGGTGCATCCTTTAGAGTCAGTGACAGTCAGTTCGTGATCACCATGACTGAGTTTTCTTGGCGTTAAGCCTCTCTCACTATTATCCCACAATACCTCATAAGGTGGGGTGCCTCCATTAAAACTAACCTTTGCAGTTCCATCTTTTTTACCAGCTTTTGTAACGGCATTGGTTTCGATCACATTCATTGTTATAGGAAATGGGTCTTCTATATTTATAGATGCATATTGTCTAGCACCGAAGAAGTCTTCAACGGTAACTTTATAATTGCCAGCTTTAAGATCTTTCGGATTTGTTTCTCCTTTAAGTCGCGCTCTTTCCCAAAAGTATTTATATGGTTCTGCTCCCCCTTGTACTTCGACGACTATGCTTCCATCTGAACCACCGGGGCATGAAATTGGATTTTCTAAGAATGTAGTAATGACCATTTGTTTGATTTCCATTTGGTCTTTATAGATTCTAAATAACCCTGCATCCTCTGTACCTAACCATAGAGCACCTTGGTCATCACTTGCCAGTGATAAACACTTACTGGCTACAAGACCTAAATTCTCTCCGTATTTTTCGAGCTTATTTTTGTAAGGGTTATATCTAGTTAAAATATCTGAAGCTATGTAGAGATTGTCTTCATTATCTAGTGCCAAATCATTGACTTTACCTTCATATAGTCCTTTTCTCAATCCTTGCTCTTGCCATCTATCACGACCATAATCTTCATAAACCAACCATAATTCTTTGTCACTAAGTAACCAAAGACCATCAATGTTTTGAGTAGCGGCTATGAATTTTTCTTTGGTATTACTCAGTTTCCATTTCTTATCGTCTTCAACGACCATTATGCCTTGGTCTGTGCCGATCCAAAGTTTATCTAATGATTCAAATAAACGGATAAAACTGACGATATCAGATTTAAGCTTAGAGTTGTTACTGTCATATTTAGTGATGTATTTTCCTGTCTTTATATTGAATGTATATATCCCTTGATTAGTAGCGACCCAAAGCTTAGTCTTATAAACTTCTAAGTCATTTATTTCAATGCCTTCTTTGTCAATGTGATAGAGGAACCGGTCATTCATATAAATTTTACCGTCCTTGAATGCGGAGAAAACATTTCCTTTCTTTGATACTTTGACTGCAACGGCATTATTGCTGACGATAATTTCTGTAAGAGAAGATGAGCTGTTGTTGATTGAACTTATACCTTTTTTTCCAGCAAAGAATACATTCGGACCATTTACCCTGATGTCTTCGATCCTGTCACTTGACGAAAATCCGTTTATTCGTTCTAAAACTAATTCTGTGCGTTCTTCCTGTGCCCAACAAAAAATGCCCGTGAATAGGAGCGCTAAAAGAAAAAAGTATCTCATCTATTAACTGTTACCCTTTTAAAACTGATTTAATGAGAAGTTGGCTTGCATTTATAAGCACTTTAAATTTACATTAACTATCTGAGTAAAATAAATTAATGTCTGAATTTGATGTGCAGAATCACGTCTATTTTGCAGTTAGGCTTTTTTTATCAAAAACCCCGCAATTATTAAGTTATGGCACTTCTATAGCCGTATTTACTGCGTAAATGCTCAGATACGCTAATGGAGAGATCATCTAATTCATTTTTAACAAAGTGATTGCGAATTCTTTGGAGATATTCTGAAGACTTAATTCCAATATGGTTTTCCATGTAATGATCCATAATAGATATATACATTTTCTTAACGGTTTTTGCATATCCATTTTCGCATAGAACAACATCATAGACCATTAACCAGTCCGCAGAATTTTTAGCTTTTAATTTTTCGATAAGATCATCATATTGCTCAGCTCTTAATGCAATTTTACACTGTATCATGAATGGTAAAGCGTCTATCCATTTTTTTAATTTGCTGTATTCCTTTTTTAGGAATAATTCATCCAGATCCATTGCCAATTCTTGTAAGCTTTCAAGATTTTGGATACCTGTACCAAGTTTTAATAAAGCAGACTTAAGGTTTTTGAAATCCTTTATTTGATTATAAAGAATAGCTTGCAGCATTTCTTTATTATAGTTGAAATTAAGTTCTGATGTATTTAATACATATTCGGCTGGCTTAATTTTACCTTGGAGTATTAAGTTTTTCAATGCAATGTAAATCTTATCCTGATTGACATCTAAAAGAAGCTCTTTGACTAATGCTACGAATGGAATAGCTAACTGTATCATCGTAGATGTTGCATCTATGTTTTCTAGATTATTATTAACTTTTAATTTTAAATCTTCAATAAGTTTTTGTTTCTCTTCTTTGCTTAGAACATTGTTCTCATTCAGTACAGATATCAAATTATGTGACCTAGGAAAGAAGTAGGACTTATTGATGATATTTAAAAGCTCTCCTTCCATATTGTTTCTGAATGCAGGAGCTAAATCTTGTTGAAGAATAATATGGATACCTTCTAAAAAAGATTGCCGATACTGATCAAGTTTGTTGTCTTGCACTTCATATCTATTTTGAAGATAGGCTATCTTTTCAATTGATTGTGCAGCAATAGGGTAGGCCTCTCTAAAATCATCAGTTGATAGACAATCATGCATCTGCTGGATAAAATCCTCTAGTATGATAAAAATAGTCTTTTTGAGAGATGCGGTTAACTTCTTGTTTCTTGAAGAAACAGGTTTTATAAGCTCATCTAAAATCTGTTTGTATTTGATCCCACCATCTGCCAACTCTACTCTTGATAAGAAGTGAGATTTAAGAATTACTTCAAAAGACTTGTTCTTTTTAGCATATTGATTTATAAACGATTTAATATCATTCTCCTCGACCATATCAAGGATGGCGCTCATTTTTAGCTTTTGATATCTTACCTCTTTTTCCAAGTTAACTTGAGAAATACTTAATTTTTGGATTGAATACGCATGTAACTTCCAAAGATAAGTCAAAAAGCTTGAAATCGTGGCGAGAAAATCTAAATAGATATTAAAATCTACAGAAGTATAAGCTTGATTTACATCAGAAAGCCTACAATTGCTTAAATAGGCTAACTAGTTCATCCTCAGTAAGGTATCGCCAATGGCCAACTCTCAAGTGGCCAATTTTAATATTCATGATTCTCATTCTATGTAGTGTGTTTACGCGATAGCCGAGGGCATTACACATACGCCTAATTTGCCTATTTAGGCCTTGAGTCAAAATAATTGAAAAAGTAGAGGGGCCTATTTTTTTAACCTTACACTTAAGTGTTTTTCGTCCCATAATCCGGACTCCAGAAGCCATCTTGGTAATGAATTCTGCTGTGATTTTTTCTTTGGTAGTGACTATGTATTCCTTTTCGTGCTCGTTTTCTTTTCTTAAGATTTTATTGACTATGTCTCCATCATTTGTCAATAATATTAAACCAGTCGAACTTTTATCTAATCTACCAATTGGAAAGATTCTCTTTTTATGATTGATGAAGTCGATTATATTATCCTTCTCTTTTGGGTCTGTAGTACAAACAATGCCTTCTGGTTTGTTTAATGCTAGATAGATATGTTTTTGCTTCTTTTTAGCCTTATTGATGATTTCAAAATCGACCATGACCTCATCAGTATTATCCACTCTAGCCCCTTTCTCAGCTTCTTTGCCATTAATATGAACGCGTCCTTGCTCGATTAATTTATCCGCCTCACGTCTTGAACAGTGGCCAGTATTACTAATAAATTTATTGATGCTAATTTTATGAGAATCACTCATTAAGGTACATTTTAACTAAGCCTTTGTCATTACTTTGTGAATAACAGAAGTTCTATTAGGCACATCTAGTTTGGTAAATAGGTTTTTTAGATGTGTTTTAATCGTATTTACTGAAACAAATTGATCGGCGGCCATTTGTTTGTTCGTTTTTCCTTCTGCTAATTGCTGGATACATTTATATTCAGAAGGGGTAATATTGGTATTAAATAATTGATTTATTTTTTCAATTGAAGGTAATACGACTTTGTTCTCAGAAGCATGTCTAAACAAAGCCATTTCCATAGTAGTTAGCAGGTCTTTCTCGTTAAAGGGCTTGAGAATGTATCCATAAGGTAAAGTGGCTTTAGCTTTATCGAGTGTCGCCTTGTCGCTATGAGAGGTAAGATATATGAAAGGGATATGATACTTTTCTCTTATGATTTGAGCCACCTCAATGCCATCTTTATCGCCTTCGATATTAATATCTAACAAGGCGATATCAGGATGCGCATTTTCAATCATGTAAATTGCTTTCTCGCTATTATATGCAATGCCTACTGATACAAAGCCTAATTCTTCAACGAAATCGGAAATGTCTTCAGCTATAAGAGGTTCGTCTTCAACAATAAGTACCCTAATATCAGGCATTTGTTGTTTTTTGATAGTTTTTAATAAGCATTGTTATTGTCGTCCCATTGGTGTTGTCAATGGAAAAGGTAGCTTTTAATTTTCTACTAAAAGCTTCAATAACTTTCTGTCCAAAGGTATCACTTACTGCATTATCTTTCAAATGTGAATGATGTGCATTGTCATTTATGCACAATTTTAATTGATCTTGAACCTCACTTAAGGCTACATTGAGTTCGCCAGAGGACTGATCCTTAAAGCCAATTTTAAATGTATCTATAAGAATTTCATTTAATACAAGGCCAAGTGAAATAAGTGTTTCAATGCTTAAGTCTATTTCTTCTATATCGAAGTTGAGATGTATGTTTTGGTGTGGTAGTCTATAAGTTCTAAAAAGAGACTGTGTCAGCTCTGTGAGATATGTTTTAGTCGTAAGTTCAGAGACATTATCATTTTTAAATATGCTATTGTGAATAAGCGCTATTGATTGGACTCTATCTCTTCCGTCAGCAAGTGCTTCCTTGGCGGCAGGATTTTCGATATTGCGCATCTGCATAGACAAAAGACTAGACACAATCTGAAGATTGTTTTTAACCCTATGGTGTACTTCCTTTATCAGAATATTTTTTTCTTCAAGATTAGATTTTATAATAGCATTTTGTTCGGCAATCTTTTTGTTTCTTTTTTTCAGTTGATAATAGGCGAGTAGTCCAAGCAAACTTAATCCTAATATGAAGCCTGCAAAAATTTTAGTTCTGAGCAATCTCATTTGACCAACTTGATCTCTATTTTCTTGTTCTAATCGTAAAAGTTCTTCTTGCCTTTTTAAGTCTTTTTGATTTAATGCACGGCTAATATTGAGCAACTTTTCTTTATTGTAAAGAATACTATCTTGTTTGCTGGCGATGATGGCGTTCTGGTAAGCTTTTTTATAATTGCCTTGTTCACCATAGACTTTTTGTAAGCATTTGCAGGGCGGACGTATGTACAGTGCGCTTTCTGTTCTTAAACCAATTTTCTTTCCTTCCTCACACCATTTAATAGCTTTTTCTAATTCTTGCTTTTTATAATACGCATAACCAATTTCAGTGTAGGCTAATCCGGTTGTCCATTCTGGGGTAAAATCTTTCAAGCTATCTATAGAATTGATGACCTCTTGGTGTAGACCTTTGTTGTTGTAGACTTTAAAAATGTATTCCCAAGCATAGACACCACGCTGCTGTACTTGCGAATTTTTAATAATTGGCAAAGCCAATTTCATAATCTTCAGAGAGCTATCTATTTGCCCTAGCTTATATAAGGCTCTGCCTTTTTCAATGCTGCAGGTAATATGTACGTTAGTTTCATTTTCTTTTTCTGCAGCAATTCTTCCTAGTTCAGCATACTCTAATTGCTTTTCATAATCTTCTAATCGGGCATACAGTTTGGCGATATTAGAATAGGCATATGATTTTTTTACATTATCATATTCTAATGCTTTCAAATAATTATTGATAGCATCAAAATATTTATCTTGATACCTTTGGCGCAGTGCTAACTCATTGTAAAGACCAGCTATGTAGTTGGGTTGATTGTTTTTCTCTGCTTCTTTTATTGCTTTACGGATAAAGGATTCAGATAAAGCATATTCCTTAGTTTTAAAATAATAATTGGCATTGGCCCTATTGTAGAATACAGTGAGGTCTTTGACGTCATCAAGTTTGTTAGCCATAGAGTCAATTAAGGCAATAGCTTCCAGGTAATTGCTATCAAGCTGAAATTGTCTATTGAATCTGATGCTTTTGTAAAATGCGTTTCTACCTCTTTGATAATATAACTTATGGATTTTTGCTAACGAGTCATTTAGTTGAAGTAATTCCCATGCACGATCACTGGTGTATCGGTGGGCTCTAATCAACTTGAGTTGTTGATTAACACGTTCTTCAACGTTTAATTCTGGATTTAACAATAGTTGTTCAACAGAATCAAGCTTAGATGTTTTATCCTGAGCTGAAAGGCTAGTGGTAGCAATAAGGCTCAGCAAAAAAACTAGTCTTATTGAAAACGGTTTTATATACCTGTTTGTACTAATCTTTATCAATTGCCTACTAAGTAATTCACTCATTGAAATAATGCAATGACTTAAGAATAACGAACGACAATGTATTCTTAAATCACTTCAAAAATCATCATAAATCAATGAATTTTGTAAAATGAACCTGACTTATTGCTTTCAGTTGGTATATAAAGTTGCGTTTTTTGATAACCAAGCTGTTCACCCATTTGGGTGATATTGATTTTTTAACTAGCAACTAGGAGGCTTTTTTAAAGTTTCTTATCATTAAATTGATGATAGTGCCATTGTTTTTTTCAACCAAAAGATCGGCGCCCAATTTATTACTGAAGGCTTTAATTAGGCGATTGCCAAAGGAATTTGATTGGATGAGTGTATCATGGTCGACACCTATGCCATTGTCCTGAATCGTCAATAATAGGCTATTGTTTTTTTCTTTCACTTTAATACCAATGATGCCTTCGCGATTGTCTGGAAATGCATGCTTAAGACAATTGCTAATTAGCTCATTAAGAATGAGGCCAAAGGGGACCATGGTGTCCACATCAAGATGGATATCGTCAATATCTAAATCTAGTGTGATTTTATCTTGATTTACATTGTACGAATTAAATAGTTCTTCGACTAATTTTTTCAGATATTCAGATATACTTACACCGGTTAGACTTTCTTGCATGTAAAGGTTTTGATGTATGAGTGCCATAGAGCGGACCCGACTTCTTCCTTCTTTAATGACTTTCTTTATATTGTCATCTTCAATCTGTCTTGATTGAAGAGAAAGCAAACTGGAAATGACTTGAAGATTGTTTTTTACTCTGTGATGGATTTCCCTTAATAATATGTCTTTGTCCTTTAGTGCAGTAGATATAGTCTCGTTTTGCGCATACACTTTTTTATATAGTCTAAATATGAAAAATAACATGGTGAGAAATGCAAAGAGTAGCAGTCCACCAGCCTTGAGAAAAGTTTTTTGCTGTTGCAATTTAAATTTTTGTACTTCTGTTAAGTCACCTAGACTAGCGATTTGTTCTGACTGCACTTTTTGATTGTACTGAGCTTCTAAATCTTGGACGATATAATTTTGTTTTTCTTTTTCGAGTAGTTTTTTAAGTCTAAGATATTCTTCAAGTTTTTCATTGGCCTTTTTGTATTCTCCCTTGTCCTTTAAAAAGAAATATTCTATTTGAGCTAAATTTCGATTGAGTAGATCGTCATCGAGGTATGTGTTGGTGTTTTTATACTCGTTGAACTTATCATAGAATTGAGTTTTACTGACACCTTGAGTAGATAGATAATGAAGATGGACCAAGTCCACCTTGTGTTTTAAAAAGTTGTCAATATTTTCTGTGCGCATCGAAATCAATTGATCTATTTCAGATTTTGGCACGACCTTATTCGCAAACAATTTCGCACTAATACGGCCAACCATATTAACTAATTTTGTTTTCTTGTTTTTCGATTTAGTATTGATACTGTCGGATGTATTGTAATGTTTTAATGCTAGATCATAATTTTCTTTTTTACTTTCAACATCTCCCAAGGAGGCATATAATTTAGCCTTACTAGATGTCAGATCATAATTGTTTGCGTGTTCGATCGATTGAAGAATATACTTCTTTGCTCGATCTAGATTATTTGCGCTGATGAGTACCTCGGCTATATTTAAGTGAAAGAATGCCTGCTTTACATAATTGTCTTTGGCTATATATGATTTTCCTTCTAGGTGTTTTTCCAATGCTTTATCATACTCTTCAAAGTGCTGATGGATCAAACCCATAATATTGCAAGTCTTAATCATGCTTACAGTATCCTTGAGTTTTACATCAATATCGTAGGCTATTTTAATAAAATGAAAGGCACTATCTTTTTGATTATTTAGCGCTTTGAGGTGTGCATATTCCATGCAATAATTAGAATAATCGTCTTCCTCAATGTCGGTTAGTTTTAACCCTTCTTTTGTCAGTTTTTCGACTTTATCATAGCGTTGCTTAAACTGATAAATAGTATTAAGTGCCATAATACAATCAGATTGAAGTTGGTTGTACTGATTCGATTTAGCTAAGTTGTAACATGAGTGATAAACCTTCAGTGCTTCATCTGTTCGCCATTGGTGCATAATGCTTTTTGCGAGCAATAGTTTTATTTCAATCAAATCTTTGGTTCGACCTTCATTAGCCAATTTAGAAATGATCGTTTCAAGCTGAGGCTCCGCTTCCTTAAATTGTCGTGTATCTAATAGCGTTTTGACTTCTTTGTATTCTGGCCATTCAAGTACAATGTTGCCAGGTCTAAGATGATTGTTTTGGGAATAACAAAAATTATTTAGACTACAGCACCATATAAGTACTAAGAATTTAATTGATCGTTGCATATTGATAATTGGGTACCGTTAAAATAGTTATTCTAAATGAACTAATGCTATCTTTTGACGCTTGAATTGATCATTTAGCTTGGTCGAAGGGAATTATGAAGCTTACATTAGAAATGAGATTTTTTATCATTTTTATACCTAGTTATGAAGACTTTGTTTTGTATATCTAATAAATTACAACTGAAAATCAAGTATGAAAAAGTTATTATTGGTTCGACACGCCAAGTCTTCATGGAAAGATCCTTCATTAACAGATAAAGAGCGCCCCTTAAATAATAGAGGTAAAAGAGATGCTCCATTTATGGCCAATTATGTAGAATCCCAAGGCATTACCGTTACTGATATTATTTCTAGTCCTGCAAAAAGAGCATATAAAACAGCTGTAGCTTTTCATGAAGTGTTCGAAGGATCTACCATACAGAAAGAAAGCGACTTATACTTTGGCTCAGAATCGGATTGGATGTACATTATTAATCAGCTTGATGAGTCCATATCTATACCCGCGTTTTTTAGCCATAACCCGACGATCACCTACTTTGCGAATAGCTTTCGAAACGGAAATTTTGATAATGTTCCTACTTGTGGAGTTATTTCACTTGAATCTTCTTCTGATAAATGGAAAGATTTGGATTATTTAAATACGCGTGTAGTTAATGCATGGTTTCCTAAATTGGTCAAAGCTTAATTTATGTTCCAAAAATTAATTCCTTGCTTGATTTTATTAGCTATTTCTTGTGAGCAGAAAGTAGGTCCTGAAGGGCTTAATTATTCGGAGGATAAAATAGTAGCCGTAATGTTAGATATGTACATCGCATCCGAACTGGTCAATAATCGCGAAGAGCCTATTAAGGATAGTTTGCAACTCACTTACTCTGGTGAAATTGAAAAAATACATAATATAGAATTATCAGTCTTTGAAAGGGATATCAAGTATATCAAACAGGATATGGAATGGTACCGAGATCTACATAAAATAGTAAGTGATTCATTAGATAAGCTGGACGAAATCTATTCAAAAAGAACCAAAGCCATAAAAAAAACCAAAAAATGAACTGAATTTAGGGGCTAGGTGAACTTCAAGAATTAATAATGAATTAATGTAATGTAAGGTCTTTTTTAATTTAATGTAAAGACATTTGCTAACACTAAACGTTTGCCATTGGATAACAAGATCCTAATCGTGGAGGATGAAACAGATATTGTAGAATTCCTCGAGTACAATTTAGCCAAAGAAGGATACATCATAGAAAAAGCCTATGATGGGGAAGAAGGGTACAATAAAGCAGTTGAATTTAATCCTGACCTTATCCTTATGGATATCATGATGCCCAAAATGGACGGCATAGAATTGTGCGAAAAATTGCGCAGCATGGAGCAGTTTTCAGATACAATTATTGCATTTCTTACCGCGCGATCTGAATCATTTACTCAAATTTCAGCACTTGAAACTGGAGGCGATGATTACATAGCGAAACCCATAAAACCCAATATTCTTAAAAGCAGAATCAAAGCGCTTTTGAGAAGGCATCCAAAAAATAAAGTTTCAAAAAATCAAGACGAAATTGTTTTTGACAACCTTGTTATCTATCCTCAATCATTTAGCATATCAGTCAATAGTGAAAAACAAATTTCTTTAGCTAAGAAGGAATTTGAGTTGCTCGTTTTACTGGCTTCAAAACCTGGTAAGGTTTTTAAAAGAGAAGAGATTTTAAGTAAAGTTTGGGGAAAAGAAGTTTTAGTTGTAGATCGAACAATCGACGTTCATATAAGAAAACTGAGAGGTAAAATTGGTAATCACTATATCACAACTATCAAAGGTGTTGGATATAAGTTTGAGCCATAGTATCTTACCTGCAAAATTTTTCTTTGTTTAAAAACCTTTCAATAAGACAGATCTCCATTATCATCTCTGTGATGGTCTGGTTTTTACATGTGGCTATATTATTTATTCTAGAATTAGTATATGGGCCACTGGATATTCCTATTGTTGGTAAACTGATTTATCTCATAATCACTTTGATTATGAGTTATATCATCATAACCTTATTGTTTGAGAAATTTGTGTTTCGGAAAATTAAACTGATTTATAAATTTATTAGTGAGTCAAAGGACTCTTTGAAAAATGTCCAAAATTTTGGTGATCAAAGCACAAGTCTAGAACAAGTCAATCAAACTGTATTGGATTGGGCAACCAGCACGGAAAAGGAAATATCTACTTTAAAATCTTTAGCGCAGTATAGAAAGAAATACGTAGGAGACATTAGTCATGAGTTAAAAACACCATTGTTTGCTATTCAAGGTTACTTACATACACTCTTAGAAGGCGGCTTGTATGATGAGAATATTAATCGTAAGTATTTATCAAGCGCATTAAAAAATACGGATAGATTACAGACCATAGTTGATGATCTGGAGTTGATCAGCCAAATGGAGTCTCAAGCGGAAGAATTAGAATTAGCAGATTTTAATATCAAGGATTTAGTTGATGAAGTTTTTTCGGATCTTGAACTAATGGCCAAAGAATCTGAGATTGACTTAATTTATAAGCAAGGTGCTGATAGGGGGTTCATGGTTAATGCTGACAAAGAAAAGATCAGACACGTTCTAATAAATTTAATAAATAACTCAATTAAATACGGACGCCGAGGAGGACTGACGAAAATCAGCTTCTATGATGTAGAAGAAGTGGTTTTAATTGAAATATCTGACAATGGCATAGGCATTCAGGTTGAAGATATGAAGCATGTTTTTGATCGATTCTACAGAGCAGATAAAAGCAGATCACAAACGATTAAGGGCACCGGATTAGGCTTGTCAATAGTAAAGCATATTATCGAAGCGCATAAGCAAAAAATCACCATCAGAAGTACTTATGGGAAGGGGAGTACTTTCGGATTTACCCTAAAAAAGGCTTAATTCCCAATTTAGTAAATCCGATTATTCCGCTATTACAATACTTTGAATTGAGTCAACCGTCCCTTGGCTTGGAAAAGGAACCTTAGCTAATTTTCTCAAGAGGAAATCTCTTTGCTGAATAAAATCATCCATTTGATTTTCAGGAAGAGGATCTTTAGGTGGAAAATTTTCTCTTAGGTGATTGACTTGACGACCGTTTTTCCAGAATCTGAAACATACATGCGGTCCTGTTGCTAAACCTGTTTTACCTACTTGTCCTATGACTTGTCCTTGAGTTACTCGAGTACCTTTCTTGATACCTGGAGCGAACTTTTTCATGTGCAAGTACTGCGTCTGATAAACGTTGTCGTGACGGATTTTTACGTAGTATCCATTATTTCTGGTAAAACTTGCCGCAGTTACAACACCATCTGCAACAGAGAAAATGGGCGTACCTTGAGGCGCAGCATAATCCGTACCTAAATGGGGTATGGTCCTTTTCTTTATCGGATGGAATCGTCTCAAATTATATCTAGAAGAGATCCTACTATGCTTTAGAGGCGCTCTCAAAAATGTTCTCTTAGTTGGATTGCCTTGAAGGTCATAGAAGCCGTCATAACGTTCATTCTCATAGTACACGGCATAATGTTCACCTCGTGCATCTTTGTATGACGCAGCTAAAATTTCACCATTGGCTACTGGTTCTCCATCCACATACTTTCTTTCAAATAGCAATTTAAACTCATCACCTTTTTCTACATGCCAAAAGTCAACACCTGATGCCATTGCATCTTCCATTTTGTCTATGATATCAATATCTAAGCCTGCATCCATCATGGCATTCCACAATGAAGTTTCTATGATACCTGTGGCAGATTCCTCTACAATTTCAAACTCCTTTTCTATCATATCCACCTCGACTTTGTCTTTGATGTAATACTTTACATAAGACAGTTTGTTAGGCTCGTAAATAATACACATTGGTGAATCGCAAGAGTCTTCTCTTACTAAAGTGAAAGGCTTTTTTGCTCTAAAGTTTCTAATTGAAAAGGTTTCTTCAGAAATATTATCCAGCTTCAAAATGCTGTCCCAAGCTATGCCTTCGTAGAGTAGTATATCTCCTAGGTTCTGATTAAAACCTAATTTGTAAGTATCGAAATGAAATTTAGACTTATCAAATCCGAAAAGCTCTTCAACTTTCTCAACTTTTTCTGTTACTTGCTTCACTTGGTCGTCCAACCTGCAGTTTTCAAGTAGTAAAAACGCCCCAATAATTAGAGATGTACAAATACAAAAATTGAGAATCCTAGATTCTTGCTTCTTCAATTTAGTGTGGTTTTGTAAAATTCGTAAAATCCTGCGCTCTAAAATAAAACTTCATTCCGACTAAAAAAATAAATTATGGCTTTTTTAGACTGATTATCAGCGTTTTATTTCTTTCGCTCATGGTTTTATATTGTGATAATTATGCCACTTTCTTGATGTGGAACTAAAAAAATTAGTATTTATCCGCTTTTGTAAATTAATTGCCAATTTTGAAACTATGACGATAAATGTAGGCGGACAGATTCTAGATTTTGCGGCACCAAAAATCATGGGGATTCTCAATATAACGCCAGATTCATTTTATGACGGGGGTGCTTATAATTCTGTAGAAAAATCCCTAGCAAGAGCGGCTAAAATGATTGAAGAAGGCGCAGATATCATTGATATTGGTGCAGTTTCGACACGACCTAAAGCCAGTTTTGTCTCGGAGTCCGATGAATTAAATAGAATAATTCCTGTAGTCGAAGCTGTTAATGCTACATTTCCTGATGTTATCTTAAGTATTGATACCTATAGGTCAGGTGTGTTAAAAGCGATCAGCCAAATCACGCCTTTTATAATTAATGATATTTCGGCAGGTACTTTAGATCCCAATTATATCGATACAGCTGCTGAACTTAATCTTCCATACATATTGACACATATGAGTGGCTCTCCAGAAAATATGCAGGATAAGCCAACTTACAGCCATGTAACTTTTGACATTTTAAATTTTTTAAAAACCAAACTTGCTCTTTTAGGAGCTAAGGGTTTGGAAGAAATTATAATTGATCCAGGGTTTGGGTTTGGTAAGACTGTTGAGCATAATTATCAGATATTGAGAGAGTTAGATGTCTTTAAATTGTTACATTGCCCCATTCTGGCTGGTTTGAGTAGGAAATCTATGATCTATAAGCCATTGAGTCTATCTGCAAAAGAAGCTTTAAATGGCTCTACAGCTTTGCATATGGTGGCCTTATTAAATGGGGCCGATATCCTAAGAGTACATGATGTTAAGGAGGCCGTCGAAATTAGAATGCTTTGGGCAAAGCTTACCGATCTTAAAGGCTAATTTGATACCTTTGTGTTGTTAGTTTGAAGTTTAAATCAAAAACAAAATCTCTTACCAGAGATTGAAAAGACACTCTATACATTCGCTATTCTATTTTGAGTATTCATAGCAGTATCGAAGAGGTTAAATATGCTTTAAACTTTTTGTCAAAAGGGTATTTGTCTCGTCTTAATAATATCTTATAGGTGATTTAAACAAGTGAATACCAGGCCGATTTTTAATGAAAGAAACTGGAAAAGATATCAAGGCTTCAAAGTCATCAAAGAAGTCACCTCTCAGGTGGTTATGGAGACTCTTACTTGCACTCGTCCTTATTTTTCTACTTTTCATTTTATTGCTTGATGTATCAGCTGTACAAAATTGGTTAGCTCAGAAAATTACAGGTAGAATAGCGGGTAAAACTGCTTCTACAGTGACACTTAAGAATATTGATTTTTCAATCTATGATGGGTTGGTTCTCAATGATTTATATATTTCATCCCCTGACCAACCCCAAGATACAATGGCTTTCATTGGAGAATTGTCAGGTTCTTTAACTGAAAATATTTTAAGTGTTTTTAGCAACAAGATATATTTGTCTGAGATCCAATTAAGAAAGGCATATCTAAATTTGAGTCAGTCTGAGCTTACAGGTTCTAATCTAAAATTATTTCTATCTCGACTACAGTCAAAAGAAAATACCAGCAAGTCTGAAGCTAAACCACTCGATTTAGATATTAAAAAGGTGTCTTTAGATGATATTCGAATACGAATCAATAAAGCCGACCAAACGTCATTTACTAATGTGTCTTTAGCAAAGGCAGACCTGGACTTTGATTTATTCTCTTTAGAGAATGATTCATTCTTATTAAATAATATCTACTTAGAAAGCCCTTTGCTTAATATTCAAAAGGGAAAGCGCTTTGATGTTCCTGATAGCCGTGAAGAGATATCTATAAAAACTACAGATGATACTGGCTTTAGCATACCTATATATTTGCAATGTGAGAATATTACTTTAAAAAATGGAGGTTTTAAATTAGATGATTGGCATTTCAAACCTAGAAATGAAAATGATGCTTTAGATTATCATCATCTTGATCTACAGCAAATAAACTTTGGGGCAGATGGATTAGTCATCAAACCTGATTTTGACATTTCATGTAACTTGGATCATCTTTCATTGAAAGAGAAAAAAGGTTTTGAAATCAAAGGCTTAAATGTGGAAACTTTTGCTGTCAATGATAAAAGTATCATGCTTAAGGCTTTTGATCTTGAAACAAGCAATAGCCAATTGAGTAATTATCTAGAATTCGAATACGATCAAATCTCGGATTTAAGTGATTTCGTCAATAAGGTTAGTGTCGTTTCTGATATGAAATCTGCCACAATTGCATTCAGGGATTTAAGTTTTTTCTTTCCTGAATTAAAAAGAAACGATTTTATAAAAAAGAATATTAATCGTTCGTTAGCTATTTCAGGTATTATCAATGGTAATATAAATGGACTTGAAGGAGAGCAGGTACGTCTTTCAATTGATAATTTAGTCAATCTTAAAGGTTCGATTAGTACTGAGAACTTGGTTAATTCTAGAGATGCACTACTCAATTTGTATATCGATGATCTGCAAACCTCATTGAATAACTTGCAAAAACTGATTCCTGGTTTCACTCCTCCAGAGCAATTTTTAAAATTGGATCCCATTCAATTTACTGGAGATATCGAAGGCTTCTTCAACGACTTGGTTTTTTATGGTGAAGTAACATCACCATTAGGCGCGGTCAATCTTGATATGCAATTGAATACGCGAGAAGGTATTAATAAAGCGAAATATTCGGGCGAGATTGCATTGATTGACTTTAATTTAAGGGAATGGACAGAAAATAATGATTTCGGTTTGGTAACCTTAAATGGTAGAATTATTGATGGGCAAGGATTGGAATTTAGAAATGTAAAAACAGATCTTTTTGCAGAATTAAAGCGCTTTGAATTTAAGGGCTATTCCTATAAAGATGTGACGCTAGATGGCATATTAGATAAGAATCAATTTAATGGAGACTTGCAAATTAATGATCCGAATGTGGCTCTATCCTTCAATGGTCAAATAGTAAAAAACGAAAATAAATTTGTATCTGATTTTAAAGCGAGTATTGATAAAGTCAATTTAGCCAATTTAAACCTTTCAAAAGAAATTAAATCCGTTCAAGGAGAATTTGATTTGAAGTTAGATGGGACTTCAATTACTGATGTAGAGGGATATGCTAATGTCAGAAATCTAGCATTAAACTATAAGGAGAAAAATTTCGAGTTTGACAGCTTAGTTTTAAAGTCAGAACCCATGGTCAATAATACCAGAAGTGTGGTTTTGTATTCTGATCTTTTGAATGTTGTTTTAGACGGGAAATTTGATTTAGGTAAAATTGGACCAACCATTAACAATGTGATTGTTAATCAACACCCTAAATGGGCAGAGAAACTTAACTTAAGAAGAGCAACAAGCCAAGTAAGCCGAGATCAAAAGTTTAGATATAGAATAAATATCAAAAACACTAAAGATTACTTAGAACTTTTAAATATCGAAGATTTAAGATTGGCTTATGTGACAATTGAAGGAAATGCCGATCTGCAAAAAGATAATCTCCAAACTTATGTTAATATAGATAGCGCTTTTTATAAGTCTACATCTTTTGAGCGATTTAATTTAAATTTTGATAATAACAACGATGTAGCTGAATTGGCATTAGGTATTCAAAAGACTATTGCCAATAATCGTCTTTACGAACCACTGGAAATCAATTCTACAATAGTAAATGATGTTATTGATATTAACATAAAAACAGAGAATGTATTAGACAGCGTTGGGCAAGTTGATGTCAGTTTAAAAATCAGACCAGAAGGAGAAAATATCATTCTAAACTTGGCCAATGAAGAACTGAATATGTTTAGTTCGCAATGGGATATTTCTGAAAAGAATGAGATTATATATAGAGATAATTACATTGAAATACATGATTTCAAATTATCAGATGGATATAGAGAAATAAAGTTCGCAGATTTAAATAGGAACGGCTTAATTGCCGAATTAAGGAATTTTGATTTTATCCTTTTAAATCCAATCATCGATTATGACAAAATTGATTTTTCTGGTGAAGGTGATATTTTAGTTACTGTTGAAGATATATTTAATGTACCTATTATCAATGGTACGCTTGATATACCAGAGTTTGCCTTAAATGGAGAAGACTACGGCCATTTGATTCTATCTGCCAATGATCAAAATGACGGCCTAGCAGATATTGCCTTCAACTTGTATAGAGAAGAAGATGAAATGCAGATCAAAGTTGATGCGACTATCGAGAAAGAAACACAAGCCGTTAAAGGAAATCTTACCACCAGTAAACTGGCCATGGAATTGTTTGAGTTTATCATCGATGATGGTATCTCTGAAACTCAAGGTGACGCCAATATCAATGTAGAAATTTATGGGACACTCAATGATCCAAAAATTAATGGATCGGCTAACTTGATAGATTGTGCGACGGTTATTGATTACCTTGATCTTAACTTGTCCTTGGGTGAACAGTCCATTCCTATCACTAATGAAGTGATAGATTTTTCCAACGTCACGTTGCATGATAAATTTGGTAATACGGCTATTATGGAAGGCGGTCTAAATCACAACTTCTTCGGAGATTTTACTACAGAATTATCAATGCGGTCTCCCTACTTTCTTGCCCTAGATACAGAAAAAGGTGATAACCCCATGTACTATGGCGTAGGTATTGGAGACTTTGAAGTAGATTTTAGCGGTCCTTTTAGCAGTACTGATATAGAAGTCACAGCTATTGCAGGTGCAGGCTCTGTGTTGAACATTCCCATTGAAGATAGTTATGAAGGATTCAATGAAAGTTTTATAAAATTTGTTGATCGTGACCAAGAAGGTGGTGATTCTTTACAAACATTAAAATTTAGAAGTGATCAGTTGGAAGGTGTAGATGTTCAAATGTTTTTGACAATTACCCCAGAGGCAGAAGTCAATATAATATTTGACGAAAAAACAAATGATGTCATAAGAGGTAAAGGATTGGGTGATATGAGAATAGTTGTCTCGCGTGAGGGTGACTTTAATGTCTTTGGCGAATATGAAGTTTTTGAAGGTGAATATTTATTTACAGCTTGGGGTATCATAGCCAAACCTTTTCAAGTTAGAAGGGGAGGGTTGATAACTTGGACTGGCGATCCCATTAATGCAAACATTGAAATCCAAGCAGATTATGAAGATCTACGTGTGCCGACTAATGTATTTCTGCAAGAGTACCTGGCAGGCGCTCAAGAAAATCTAAGACTAGAAGCTAGAAAGCGTACAGGTGTTGACTTGACCCTAGAACTTAGAGGTACGCTATATGAACCAGATGTTAATTTTGATATCAGATTTCCAGAGCTTCAAGGTGAGATTCGAACATTCGCTGAAGCCAAATTGAGAACGATTAAGGAAAATCCTGCTGAGCTTAATGAACAAGTAGCGGGACTTATCATATTTAGAAGTTTTTTACCTTCAAATAGCTTTGGAAATACATTTACAACAGGAAATACTGTTGTACAAACAGGATACAATACCTTAAGTGAGTTTGTCTCCAATCAATTATCCTATCTTTTTTCGGATCTCTTAAATCAAGCACTGGCTGAAAACGGTTTCGTTTCAGGAATTGATTTCGAAATTGGATTTAGTAAAAATGCAAATACGTTAGATGATAATCTAGCAAATACAGGTTACAATTACTTACCTGACGAAGTTGAAGTACATTTTAAACCACGATTTCAAGATGACAAGTGGGCTGTCGATTATGGGACAAGTTTTGTAAATGCTCAAAATTCTACTTTAGGTATCGCCAATTATATCATTCATGATATCGCACTAGAATACTTTTTAACGGAGGATAGACGCCTTAAGCTACGAGCATATGGTACATGGGATAAAGATATTGTAGGGCAAAATGCACAGCGTTTTGGTATGGGCTTAAACTACAGAAAAGAGTTTGGCAACTTTACTGACTTTGCGGACGAGCTTAAAAGCCAAGTAGCTAAACTCAAAGAGTTGGAGGGTACTAAATAAATCCTAATGTATTTTTGAATTAATCACTTGAGGTACACCCAAAAAGTGGTTGAAAATAAACATGAGACAAGGCGATGAAGGGATGCGATTTGGCCTTTCGCATTTTAGGCTGAACTAATTTACATTCGTTCATCCGTTAAAAAATGCGTACAGCCTTGATTTTTGTTTGCCTTTGTATTAAGACAAAGGCAAGAATAATAATAATTAGGCTTGGAATTGTCAACATTTTAAGAATCAAACTAAGGGGCTTTTGTGATATCCAGATATTAGAGAAAAATTATTTAGAAACCTTAAGCAACATTCTTAAAATAACCAGAGTAATACAAGCATAGAATAATTAATCATTTAAAATTTCAGTTATGCTTTATACTCCTAGAATAGTTTACATCTCTCTTGTTTTATTTTCTTGTTTACTTTTTATCTCATGTGGAAAAACAGTTTCATGTGATGAAGAAGTTTTGGGCCTGTATTCTTTCACGGTTTCTACTTCTTCGCCAAACTCACTTAATGTAAGGGGTGGGTCAACTGAAGATGCGCGGATAGAAAAAATTGAAGAGATTTCTAATGATTTATACTTGTTAAAAGCATCCGCTACAGTAGTTGACGGCATAACATGTGTTTCAGAATTTACCTTTTCTTATGATTTAGAGGAAGATAACGTTAAGGAAATACGTGAGGTCGTATTCGGATGCGACACTTTGGACGTTTGGAGAAATAACGAGATAGATGCAGATTTATTTATAGATAGAATTGGTACTAATGTTACTAACGTATCAGGTTCACTACAAGGAATTGTAACAAGTAACAATAGTCAGCAAAACATTAGCTTCGTTTTTGATGACATTCCAATTTGTCTTGAATAGTCAATTGATTCATGCACCTTATCCTCAAAGAAAGTATTTAGGATAAGGTGTTTGTTTTAGATAACATTAAATAATCTACCAGAACTAATGCTGCCATTGCCTCTACGATTGGCACCGCTCTAGGGACGACACATGGATCATGACGTCCTTTTCCTTGAACAGTGGTCGCTTCTCCATCTTTATTGACGGATTCTTGATCATGCATTATAGTAGCCACAGGTTTAAAGGCAACATTAAAGTAGATGGGCATACCATTACTGATGCCTCCTTGAATACCCCCGCTGAAATTAGTCTTTGTTTTAAGTGTACCATTATCTTCATACCATTCGTCATTATGGTCGCTGCCCATCATTTCGACACCTTCAAATCCAGATCCGTATTCAAATCCTTTGACAGCATTAATAGACAACATGGCCTTTCCTAATTCAGCATGGAGTTTATCAAATACAGGTTCACCTAAGCCAATGGGACATCCTTCAATGTAGCAGGTAACAACGCCGCCAATACTGTCTCCTTTTTTTCTAACATCCAAAATCAATGCTTCAAATGCTTTTGCTGTCTCTATGTCGGGGCATCTAACATCATTGGATTCAATTGTCGTCCAATCGATTTGATCAATTTTGGTATTTAATTTAAGAGAGCCTACTTGCGTAACACCTGCGGATATATGTATGCCCTCAGATTCTAAAATTTGTTTAGCGATAGCACCTGCAGCCACGCGTGCAGCAGTTTCCCTAGCAGATGAGCGCCCACCACCTCTATAATCTCTATGACCATATTTTTTGTCATAAGTCATATCCGCGTGAGATGGTCTGTATGATTGCGCTATATGGCTATAATCTTTTGAGCGCTGGTCCTTATTCTTTATGAATAAATTGATAGGCATACCTGTGGATTTTCCTTCAAATACACCTGAAAGGATTTCAAAGCCTTCATCTTCTTTCCTCTGAGTGGTTAATCTTGATTGACCTGGTTTGCGTCGTTGTAATTCAAGATTTATTTTTGATTCATCTATGTCTAGACCTGATGGACAGCCATCTATAACTACTCCAATGCCTGCTCCGTGTGATTCGCCATAAGTGGTTATTCTAAAAATACGCCCGAAACTATTGCCTGCCATAAATAAATTATAAATCTCTTGAATTCAAAAATCAAACCTAAACCTAAAGTAAACATATTTTTGACTTCTAGGTTTATCTTTGCGACATGCTTTTATATCCACAGGATTTATATCAGAAGTTAGAATTTGACAAGATTCAAGAGCAGTTGGCCACTTATTGTATGGGGGCTCCAGCGAAACGTATCTTGCAAAAAGTGCGGTTATTTACGCATAAAGATAAAGTTGAGATGCTTTTAGATGAGATTGTTGAAATGAAGCTCTGTAAGGATCTTCAAAAAGACTTTCCGTTAGCACACTACGAATCTGTCCTAGACCAGTTAGGCTTACTTAAAAAGGTTGACTATGTTCTAGATGTTGAAGATTATTTAAAAATCTTTAGCCACCAATTAATCTTTTCAGAACTTAATGACTTCTTTAAGGAAAAGGAACACCAAGAAAAATTTCCTTTACTCTATAAAATTCAAACGCAACTTGAATATAGGCCTGAATTACTCCAGTCATTTTTTAGAATATTTTCGGAAGACGGGAAAATTAAACCTACTGCTTCTCCTGAGTTAAAGAAAATATTTGATGCGATAAGTTCTAAGGAAAGAGAATTAGAACGGGTTTTTAAAACGATAGCAGCCAAGTATAAAAAGCAGGGATTCCTTAGCGATAATGTTGAAAGTTTCAAAAATAGTCGTCGTGTTTTGAGTGTGAATGCTGAAAGCAAGCGAAAAGTACAAGGTATCCTTCATGATGAATCTTCGACTGGAAAAACAGTTTTTATAGAACCCGCTGAGGTTACCGAACTAAATAATGATTTATTTGAATTAGAAGCCAAGAAGCGAAACGAAGTTTATAAAGTATTAAAATCTCTAAGTGCATTATTGCGGCCTTATATCGATGACTTATTATTGACTCAAAGAATTATTGTAAGGTTTGATATCATACAAGCCAAAGCACTTTTTGCAAATGCTTATAATGGTCAAAAGCCAAAATTTACGGATCAAAAGCATTTTGAAGTTAAAGAGATTTATCATCCCTATTTAAAAATCATCAACGAAAGTCAGCAGAAGAAAACAATACCTTATGATTTAGCTTTAGATCAGGATCAACGACTTTTAGTGATTAGCGGACCTAATGCGGGTGGCAAGACAGTAGCCTTGAAAGCTTTGGGTTTATGCCAATTGATGTTGCAAGCAGGCATGCTGATTCCAGTTCAAAGCAATTCTGAAATGCGCCTTTTTAATAAGATTATGATTGACATCGGTGATCAACAATCTATTGAGGGCGATTTGAGTACATACAGCTCTCGGTTGATGAATATGAAATTCTTTGTAGAGAAAGCCGACAAGAATACTTTGGTATTGATAGATGAGTTTGGAAGTGGATCAGATCCCAAAGTAGGCGGTGCTATTGCAGAGGGCGTATTACATCAATTGATAAGACGCAAATGCATGGGCATTATTACAACGCATTACTCCAATATTAAAAACTATGCTTATAAAGCGAAGAGTATCCTTAATGGTGCCATGTTATTTGATAAGGACGAGTTAAAGCCTACATATAAATTAAAATTGGGACAACCTGGAAGTTCTTTTGCTTTTGAAATTGCAAATAAAATAGGCATGCCTAAAGAAATTTTGAGCTATGCTAGAAAAAAGGCAGGTAAGAACAGTAAAACTATTGATCAACTATTAATCGACCTTCAGCATGAAAAGAAAGTTTTGGAAGATAAGCTATTGGAAAACTTTGATGAATCGCATCGTCTAAATAGGTTGATTAAAAACTACGAGCAGATGAAGGATGATTTAGTGATAAAGAAAAAGCGTTTAAAGCTTGAGGCTAAAGAAAAGTCATATCTAAATTTATCCGATTATGAAAAAGAACTTCAAAAAATTATAAAGGACCTTAAAAAGGAAAAAGATTTAGAAAGAGCAACAGCTAAGTTAAACGAGATTAAAAGTAAACGTCAGGAAGAAAGGTCCACGATTAAAGAGATTTCTAATCAAGTTTTTGCAAAGGAAATAGAGCAAGTAAAAGACATAAAAGTTGGTCAATTTGTAAAGTTAAGAGCTGGAGGAGATTCTGGTAAAGTAGTTTCCTTTGATGATAAAAAAGTAAAATTGCAAATTGGAATCATGTCTTTTGAGGTACCTAGAAATGAAATTATTCTAGCCGACCAACCAATAGAAACGAAATCTAGATCCATTCTAACTGATACTGCGACCAATCCTCAAACCTTCGAGTCTAAGTTAGATATAAGGGGCTACAGTAAAATGGAAGCCATGGATTCAATACAGGAGTTTTTCGATAATGCCTTATTAGGTAGCGATAACCAATTGAAAATTCTACATGGGAAGGGTACAGGTGTTTTAAAGAAAGTTGTTTGGAAGAAAGCTAAGGAGTATAAAGATTTTGTGAAGATTTGGCATCCCGAAGAAGAGTTCGGAGGACATGGCGTCACTTTGATTTCGCTTTGATAGAAGGGGTAAAAGGTTTGATTAAAAGCTTTAAAGCGTTATAATTACTTTAAAATAAGTTCCATGAAACTAGGCTATACCATCGTATACGTTGAAGACGTTCAGAAAACATTAGACTTTTACGAAAAGGCTTTCGGATTTGAGCAAGCCTTTATCAGCGATGAAAAAGATTATGGTGAATTAAAGACAGGTGAAACGACCATTTCTTTTGCTTCAATTAAAATGGCTACTGACAATATTGGTGTAGGTATCACTAATGTCAAATCTTTAGATAAGCCAGCTGGTATGGAAATGGCGATGTTAACTGAAAATATTGACGAAGATTTTCAAAGAGCATTGGATGCTGGAGCAGTATTGCTTGAGCCAGTGAAACAAAAACCCTGGGGTCAACGTGTAGGTTATCTCAAAGATTTAAATGGTGTCTTAATTGAGATTTGTACGCCAGTTAATCAGGATTAAACTTGTTATGCCTAAAAAACCACTTGTCAATCAGCCGACCGAGAAAAGTGTAACGGACTTTATCGAAGCCGTTAAAAACAAAACTAGAAAATCAGATGCTAAAATCCTGTTGCAGCTTTTTAAAGAAGTTACGGGAAAGAAGCCAGTCATGTGGGGTAAAAGTATAATTGCTTACGGCAGGTACAATTACCAAAGGAAAAATGGCGAAACACATGAATGGTTTAATGCAGGATTTTCTCCAGGATCTAAGCATATGAGTATTTATCTCATGTATGATATCAATGAAGAGCAAGATCTGTTAAATAAACTAGGACCGCATTCTACTGGTAGGGGTTGTCTATATATCAAAAAAATTGAGGACATCAATACTGACATCCTCAAACAATTAATTTCTAAGAGTGATAGGTGGGAGACTACATAAACATCTCTGTACCACTAAAATGGAAATTTGCTTCTCTTAAAGCATTTTCATCGCTATCTGCACCATGAACAGCATTTTCACCAATGCTTGTTGCATATAATGCTCTGATTGTACCTTCAGCTGCCTCTGCAGGATTTGTAGCACCTATTAAAGTTCTAAAATCTTCAACAGCATTATCTTTTTGTAAAACGGCTGCGACAATAGGTCCTGAAGACATAAAATCGACTAATTCGCCATAAAAAGGTCTTTCTTTGTGTACCTCATAAAATTCTCCAGCCTTTTCTTTGCTCAATCTTGTGTATTTCATAGCCACAATTTTAAAGCCGCCTTCGTTCATTTTATTAAGGATTGCACCAATATGCCCGTTTCTTACTGCATCTGGCTTAATCATCGTAAACGTTATATTGCTCATCTTATATAGTTTGTATGTTACTTTAAATAAAGGCTGCAAATGTATAAAATTGATAGTCAATATGTTCAATAATAGCGTTAAGAAACAATTAGATTTGCAGTCTATTATATTACTTGACCTATTCATAAAAATTGTTCACCTTTGGCGCCAGTGTTTTTGTCAGAAAGAGATATTAAGGATATTAAAGAACTTATTGCATTTCCAAAGAATATTGCAATAATCACGCATAGAAACCCAGATGGAGATGCCTTAGGGTCAAGTCTAGGACTTAAAGGTTATCTGCAACATTACAATCATAATGTGTCGGTAATCTTACCTAGTGAGTATCCCAATAATTTTCATTTTTTACATGGAGTAGAAGATTGTATTGTATATGACCTTACTCAAGAGAAAGCCGTTGATTGTCTAAAGAATGCTGATATCATCTTTTGTTTAGATTTTAATGGTCTTGACAGAGTAGATAAATTAGGCATCGTTATCGATGAATCAAATGCTAAGAAAATTCTAATCGATCACCATTTAGACCCTGAACCATTTCCCGATTATGTGATGTCAGATATTAAAGCCAGCTCTACTTGCGAATTGGTGCATAGGTTTATAAATGAGTTAGGAGATCTAGATAAAATTAATGCCCATATTGGACAAGCATTATTTACAGGTATCATAACAGATACAGGTTCTTTTAAGTACAGCACTAATGCTTCTACTTATAATGTAGCTTCTGATCTTAAAGAAAGAGGGGTTGATGATTATACTTTGCAAGATCAGATTTTTAATACCTTGACAGAAAAACAATTACGATTATTAGGTCATGCGGTTACCAATCGATTGGAAGTAATACCTGAATATAAAGCTGGTATCATCGCTTTAACAAAACAAGACTATTTCGATTTTGATATTCAAAGAGGAGATACTGAAGGTATCGTCAATTATATTTTAATGCTAGATGGTATCAAAGTGGGTGCATTTATCAGAGAACAACCAACAATTGTAAAAATGTCTTTCCGTTCTAAAGGTGATATATCAGTGCAAGCACTTGCGAGAGATCACTTTAATGGTGGGGGACATAAGAATGCAAGCGGTGGTGCAGCTTATGCTAAATTGGAAGATGTTGTCAGTAGATTTAAAAAAGTGTTACCAAAGTATTTGTAAGTAAATTGAAGTTGAAGTTGAGGCGGAAGCTGAAACTTCAATCTCCGACCGAAGTGTAACGAAGCGTCGGCATGTTAAATCTAAGACTAACTTTAAAATATTTATTTGTACTAATACGAAACCGAGAAACCGAGAAACCGAGAAACCGTGAAACCTCCTAATTATGTGGAAATACATTGTAATAATATCCCTTAGTCTTATCGCCTGTAAAGACGATTCAGCTTTTCCAGAAAAAGTTAATGGTTACAGATACATAAAATATACTGACACAGGAAATCCTTATCCTGAACCTGGGCAAGTAGTCGTGCTAGATTTAGAACTCATTAATGATAAAGGTGAAATATTAGATGATTCTAAAAATTCTAGACAAACACCTTCAGTTTTTATTCCAGAGAAAATGACGCCTGAGCTAAAATACAATCCTATACTTTGTTTGATCAGTAATATGGGGCAAGGCGATAGTGCGATGATTCACGTTCCTATTGATTCTTTGAAAACAGCTCCGGAGCATTTTAGAACAAGCGCTTATATAGACTATAGAATCAAGGTACATATGGTCGTTGAGGCAGATGAATACAAGCGAAATCTAGAGGATAGAAATCAAGCCATGGATGATAGGGGCTATGCATTAGCTGAGCCACTTTTCAATGCATATAAAGAGGGCGCACTTGATGTAGAACCTAAAAGCACGCCTTCGGGAGCTTTGGTTTATGTAACAACAGATACTGGTAATCAAAAACCGCAAAGTGGAGATGCTGTTGAAGTAGACTATTATGGCTTTTTTAAGGATGGAAAATCTTTCGATAATTCATTCAAAGCAGGAAGACCATTTAAGTTTGTAATAAATCAAAGTGCAGTGATTAGGGGTTGGCATGAAGCCCTTCCTTTAATACCTAGAGGTGGAACGGCTATTGTAGAAATTCCTTACGAATTAGCCTATGGTGCGGACGGCAGTCCGCCAGTAATTCCACCATATTCAGATCTTATTTTTTATATTAAATTACGAACGATTAATTAGTTCGAAGTAAACCAAGGACACATGACTAAAGAGCAATTCAAAGAATTGACACGTCGTGCGGCGTCGTTAAGGAGCTATCTTTGACGTCGATAAACGACTTAATGAAATAGAAGATAGAGAACAACAATCCGCAGATCCAAATTTCTGGAACGACCCTAAACGTGCAGAAGCCATAATGCGAGAGCTAAAAGGCCATAAGCTTTGGGTAGAAAAATTTAAAGTTGTCGAAGATGCATTAGGCGAACTAGAAGTACTTGCTGAATTTCAAGATTTAGGAGAGACGACGGAGGAAGAAGTTAATGCACAATATCAGCAATCGTTAGATATTATAGAAGATGTCGAATTCCGATCTACTTTAGATCAAGAGGAAGACGAATTGTCTTGCCTGCTCGAAATCAACGCTGGAGCTGGAGGTACAGAAGCCTGTGATTGGGCAGAAATGCTTTACCGAATGTATGTCATGTACGGGGAGAAGACAGGATATAAAGTGAAAGAGTTAAATCGCGTTCACGGCGATGTCGCTGGCGTAAAATCTGTAGAGCTTGAATTGAAAGGCGATTACGCTTACGGTATGCTGAAAGGAGAAAATGGAGTGCATCGTTTGGTTCGTGTCAGTCCCTACAATGCTCAAGGTAAAAGAATGACGTCATTTGCTTCCGTTTTTGTGCATCCCGTTGTGGACTCAAGAATCGAGATTAATATTAACCCTGCCGATTTAGATTGGGATACATTCAGAGCTTCTGGCGCCGGTGGTCAGCACGTCAATAAAACAGAGTCCGCTGTCCGTGTTCGCCACTTACCATCAGGTGTAGTCGTCGAATGTCAAGCCGAACGATCGCAGCATATGAACCGAGAAAAAGCTATAGAAATGCTTAAATCTCGTTTGTACGAAAGAGAGCTCGAAAAGAAACGTGCTGCCAAAAGTGAAACCGAAGCTGGTAAAATGAAAAACGAATGGGGTAGTCAAATCAGATCTTATGTACTTGATGATCGCCGTGTCAAAGACCACCGAACCATGTATGAAAATCGTAATACAGATGCGGTGCTTAATGGAGATCTTGATGGTTTTTTGAAAGCCTTTTTAATGTGGGAAGGGAAGTAGCTAAGATGAAGTTGAAGCTTAAGTTGAAGCTGAAATTTTAGCTTCTAAAACTTACCGTTATATAAAAATTACGGCCTTCCGATGGTATAATGCCAGGGCCAGGATATCCTGTAGCACGTCTTGTAAAGTAGCTGTGATCAAACAAGTTGTTTATTCCGGTTTTAATGCCGATCTTTTTGAAGTTATAACCCAATGTCCAGTCAGCAATTTGATAAGCTGGAATCTCACCAATGATCCCACTTCGGGCACTAAAGTCAGGAGCAGCTCTCGAGTTTTGGACATCTGTATATTGTTCTGATAAATAAGTAAATTGAAGTTGGGTGTTGAAATTTTTAAAGCGAAAACCAATGCCAGATTTGATGTTTACAGACGGAATAAATTCTACTTTTTTACCTACGACATTGTTTTCCTCAGATTTTAGGTACTCGGAATAAGTGAAAGCAGCATTGACGAAAATATTCAAATCGAATGTTCTTTCATCTCCCTGGAGTGCCCGTCCTAAGTTTAAATTTATGAGTGATTCCGTGCCTGTGATCATTGCTTGTCCAATATTCTTACGCACGCGATTAGCGCGGTTGTCTAAGATGATACCTATTCTGTCATTGTATAATAGGCCATATAATGTGGTATTGTATGAAAATACTTTTCCAAGTCGACCTCTAACTGTAAAATCTGCAGTCCAACCATTTTCATCATTGATGTCAGGGTCTACAATAAAGGTAGGGTTGACCACTCGGATGTCACTAAAGGTTACAGATCTATAGTTTTGAGAAATGTTGAAAATATATTGTAATGCATCACTAGTGCTGTAGTTTATCCCTATTCCCGCTAAGGCAAATGTTCGGGTGAGTTGACGGTTGTCACTCAATTCTTGATTGTTGATAGGATTGCCAGCATTATCGAATACGACTCGATTGTAATTGCCTTTGGATTCTGTTTTTATATGTTCTATACGGATCCCTGGCGTAACAGATAATTTTTCATTTATATAGAAAATGTTTTCTGAGAATAATGCAAGATTGAAATTGGGGAATTCAAAATTTGATTGATTGGGGTAGTCGCTGAAAGTATCACTTAGTAAATTGAAGTTGGCATCATTCGATAAAGAACCAGGACCTTGTAATGCGGTATTACTTGAGCGGAAGATTTTACTTCCTATTAGAAATACAGAACGCTTATCTTTTATTTGATAGCGATTGAGATAGCGGATTTCTGCGCCTATGTTTTTAAAATTACCAATGATTAGATCTCTTGGTGTGATGTATTGGCCATTTGTTGTTTGCTCGTCTAGTGCTGTGATAGGATTTTCGTTAAGTGCAATAGGATTGCCTCTAAAGCCCAACGATTTCCTTGAGGCACTTAAGCCGAATATATTAATGTTAAACGCCGATGTGTTATTAAGTGCATGGTCGATTTTGACGTTGAATAAATTCCAGTTGACATCAAACCAGTTTCGGTCTCTTGTACTCTGCCTTGGATTTTCTTTGAACTGTTGGTCCGTTAATCCTCCTGCTTGCTTAGCTAAGTAATTGAAATTTGTCCATTCGAATGTAGCCTTGGTTTTATCTGAGAATTGATAAGCGACAGAAGTGTAAAGGTTGTTTAGTTCGTACTCTGAATTGGCTCTAAAGCCATCACCTTTTCTGAAGTTATAGTAAATGTTTGCCGTTAGTTTTCCTTTATTTATGCCAAAAGAATTAAAGGAATTTAAAGTGTTGAAGCTCCCATATGTTTGGTTTGAGATAATCTCTGTCTTTTTAAAAGACGGTATTTTTCTTAATCTAAAATCTATTAAGCCCCCAAATTGAGTACCGTATTGTAAGGAGCTTGCTCCTCTTAAAATTCTTATTTCTTCAATCGCCTCAGATGGGGGAGTGTAATAATTTTCTGGATAACCTAAGACATCCGCGCTTATGTCATAACCATTTTGTCTGGTGTTAAAATTTGAAGTACGATTGGGATCAAGACCTCGACCACCAATATTAAGTTGTAGACCACCGTCATTGCCTTCATAGATGTTAAGTCCAGAAACTTGAGCATATACTTGCCTGCCATTATTGAGGGCTAGATTGCCTTTGACTTTATCCATAACAATAACTTCAGACTTTTTACCTGCGAATATGGAAGTGCCTTCAACATCATTGAGAGGTTTAATAGCAAATAATTCTTCTCGATGTGCTGCGATTTCTATGGTGCCCATTTCTAAGTTTAAGGGCTCTAACGCAATGGTAATAAAAGAGTCTCTTATGGCATTTATTTCTACGAATAAGGTTTTGAAGTTTTCATTAAAGAAGGTGAAATGTTGTCTCCCAGATTCAATTTTTTCGAATTTGAAGTATCCCTCAACATTGGAGCTGCTCAAGGTTGATTTTTGATGATTAAAAATTTCTACTCCCGGTAATGCATGACCTGTTTCACTTGATTGTATAATGCCTTCAATTTTTACTTGACTAAAAATTGAATGGATCAAGAATAAAGCTAGAACTGTTAATATGAATCGAAAGCTATTCATTGAAGGGGAGTATAAAGTTTTTTGGTTTAATTGAGTTTTTTACTTTCAACAAATCAACATTGGGATCAATGTATTGTTGGCTTGGACGACCATTCAATGCTACATAACTATCTACGTAAACTTCAACATGTTCATGTCCCTGAGATTCAAAGTGTCTACCTAAAAAATGTGCATACTCAATAATGAAGTCTGGTTGTGTGGCCATTTGCTTTTCTTGAAATGTAGTTAGGAAATCGTCATTTTGAACATAAAATCTTTTTCCAGTTTCACCATTAACAATTTTAAATTGGGCGTCTCCTGCCTTTTCCATCAGCATGACACGCCATGAAAAGCGATAGCCCTCCTCTGTCCAAAATACATTTCCTGGATACAACAAATAACGCCAAGGAAATAAAAGTTGGATAATTATGACAATACATAATACAGGCTTTGAATATTTAAATCGACGTCTCTTAAAGTAGGCGACACCATTTTTAAATGGATCTATGGCTATTTTAAAAAGCCTTGAGAATGCAGTGATTATTTTTTCATGTAATGAATCATCAAAAAAAATAAGCGTACTGATGATCATAATAAATGGAAACATACCTATCGGAAAAAGGAACCGGGTAAGAACATGAAAAAATAAAACGAAGAGGAATGCAATCGGCCTAGTTTTGCGCCACATTAAAAAGAAGACGATAAAAATATCATAAGCGGCACCACCCCAACTAAATAAATAATGAACCCACGTGTCATTAAGTAAGCTACCAATCAAAGGCAGATGGGTTTTGCTTGATAACCAAATGCCTAATGGCAGTGCTTCTACCATCCAATCATAATTGAGTTTGGCTAATCCTGCATAGATATAGACGATGCTCAATATAATCTTCAAAACGTTGATATGCCATTTGTCGATATATTCTGATCTTAATTCGACGTTTTTGTAGGCATCTAAAGAAAAATAACAGTGGGCAGGTAGCCATATAAGCATGAAGGATATAACTGAAATAAAATAATAGTGATTTAAATAAGTCGTCTTATCCATCAACTCTATGTATACAAAAGTCAAAAAGAAGCTGGTGGTTGCTAGTGAATATTTATATCCAATAGCTATACACAATGCTGAAAGTCCACATACGATAAATAAAAGATAGGTCCATACTCCAGGGACCTGAATAAAGTCAAAACCTAAATAATGAAAGTGAAACTTTGGTTCTATATACAATGATTCAATCCAGCCATGATACCAAAATCGAATTAACGAATAGACCATCATGAAGCCAAATAAAATACGAAAGACTGCCAATGGAGCAGCCTTTGTTCTATCATTTGAAAAAATACCTTGTATTATCTTTTGAAAATTAATCGCCATCTGCATCGACGAAATCTACTTGGATACTTAGTGCTTGCAACATATCTACTTTAAGCAGAATAACCGCTTTTTGTAATTCATCGTAAGCTTCAAGCATTTTTGAATTGTCAAGTTCTACTTGATTTTTAAAACTATCATCTAAGGCATTGATTTTTGTTCGCGCCACATCCCATTGAGATACGATTCTTGAAGATATGTTGGGTGTGTTATTTATATCGGTGATATAGTCTGTATAGTCCATTAGACTTGGTCCGTTTACGGAACTGTCATGACTTTCACCTTTGAAAAAGCGTTCTACAGTTTCTAACCCCTCTAAGCAAAGTATTTTAGAAAATTGTGAAGAGTAGGGGGCTTCAACAGACTGACTTATCAGAGATCCTGAAAATACTCCAGCAGGAATGCCAATTTTACCTGCTCTCAAAAACCTCTCGTAATAAAAAATAAGATCATTCACCATTTTGTCTACTGAGGCAGTCGCAGATGATCCGTTATTAGATATAAAATTATCTCTATAGCTATTTTCCCAATCAGTGAAGACAATATCTGTTAATGTATTAAGCCTTAGTATTAGCTCTATGAGGTATGTCTTATATTCATTATCTTTTAATACATCAATGATTTCTTGATCGGTATCGGCTAAACCATATAATAGGTAGTCTAAAGCAGGAAAACCTTGAGCATCAAAATTTGATGGCAGCTCTAGATTGTATGTGCCGTTTTGAATATTCTCTTGAATCAATGACGCATCTATTGGATAGATATTTGTATAATTTCTGAATCCTATTTCTTCTGCTTTCCCAATTTCAAACATTGATACTTTTTGCCAAGAAGCATAAGCTTCGAGATATTTATTCCTTAAATCAACCAATTCATTTATTGCTGGATTATTATAAAAAGTATTTCCAGCTTCAAGAAGAAGCTCCAGAGATCTACGGTACTCTTCATAAGATGGAATTATGATTTGGTCGGCCCAAAATTCTAGCATGCCCTTTCTGTCAAAATCATCTGCTAGTGGAGAAGGCCCTTCTCCTTCGTCAGAACATGAAGAGAAGCTAATTAGTATTGATAATGCTATAATTGAAGTTAAGTATCTCAACATTGTATCAATTTATTTTATTCAGCAGCTTGTTCTATAGTGAAGCTAAATTTGTTGGCTATAGCCTCAGATATTGCATTTAAAGTTTCGACTTCAACATCCCAAAATCCATTACCTTCAGTCAACATGTTTAAGAAATTATCTACTTCTTCTCTTGAGAAGTATGACTCGTTACTGTAAGCTTTTCGGCAAAACCTTAAGCTGTATATAAACCCAAAACCTTCTGATAAATCATGAAAGGCGGTTCCAGTTAATCCGTTTTCAAATGCCCTTTTACCTTGCTGCAGATAGTAAACTGCTCTAACACCTATAACCGTAGCAATTTTCTCTTTTATAATTTCTGCTTGTTCATCTCTAGTATCGTAATCACCAGCAACAATAGCTGCTCGGCCCAGTTTAAATGCTTCAAATACATCTTGACTGATACCTGTAAAGTCAGAATCGTTATCGACTCTAGCTAAATATTTATTTAAGAATGAATCGCTATTGCCAATAGCATCAACAGGGTTTGAACCGGCTGAAGCTGCTCCGAAGAGGTAGCCATAAGCTTCATCCCATTTATGCTCCATCGTTGTGTAATTTTGGCCTTCTTCCAAAATGCCATTGTCATTATTTGAGATATTATGGCCTTCGTCGAGAACCGATGTGCTCAAGTAATTATTGACCATTTGATCTATCATTAAGGCTCCGATAAGTGATTTGTTTACAGCTTGATTAAATTCAAGCCCCTTACTATTTACATACCTCGTAGCACTGCCATCTACAATTTGTCCTGCAATACCCTCGGATGCTAATTGGTTTTCATATGGAAAAACGTCTTTAACTTGAGCTGTTATCCATGCTTCGAAATCTGCTCTTATTTGAGCTGTTTCTACTGTATTTGAAGAGAAAAAGTCTTTTGAAGCAGCTACCTTAGATTTGATGCTTTTTGTTGTTTCATTAAGCGCTGGATTATTAAATGGACTAGCTTCTTGACCATTCGATTGTTGGTTCGCAAACATTTCTAATAATTGCTCTTCAGTCATTGAGAAATCCATCATAGCACTTATCAGTTCTTCTGACATTGCAATCCTTATCGATTGACCACCGTAATCGACCGTCGATTGACCGTTTCTTTCAAACGTGTAATCTATTGGATTATCAATCTCTGTTTCTGGCAAATTATCAGAACAAGAAGTAAAAATGGTTAACCCCGCGGTAACTAGTAAAAGAAGACAAATTATGCGGTTCATCGAAGCTATTTTTATTTAGATTAAGTCTAATTAAGAACAATATTAATACCTATTTCTGAAAATGTGTACTCAAGAATGTTCTTTTTTTGAGCTTTTAGGCGACATCTCTTTTTTTCTAAATTTTCGAAATCAGCTGATTGATACTAAACAGCTCTTTTGCAATGGATTAGGAATCTATTAACAAGGATGCTGATGGCACTTCCTTAAATTCAGCACAACTAATTTTACATTGTCATGATGAAAATTTTGATTGTCATAATGGGATTTTTGAGCCTTTGGAGCTGCCAATCGGATTCAATAAAGGAAAGAGAACAATTCCTTAACTTAGAAGAAGAGGTGCAATCCTTGGTTAATGATTCATTGAAAAATATATTCCTTTTCAAAATTTGGGATGATGATCAGAATCCACGAAGATTGGACCTTGTTGTCAATGAGCAAAGGAATATCAAAGAAATGGATTCGCTCTATCAGCTCAATTTAAAGCGCGTTGATTTATATTTAAATTATTGGGGATATCCAGAGCCCACAATATTCGGTGAAATTCCAGGCAGTGCCCCCATCACTGTAGTGCACCACGCACCAGATATACCCACAAGAGAGAAGTATTTTCCTGTTTTTTACAAGGCTTTCAAGGAAGGTAAAATAAGAGGGACAGGATTCACTTTTTATTTACAGAGATGGCATAAGATGAAGTTTGGGAAGAGAGTAGAATTTGATCGGCCATTTACGGAAGAAGAAGAACTTGAACAATTATACAAAAATCTGGGGTTGGACATATTTACATTAAATATGCAATACGGATTTGATTAGACATTAAGTATCAACAATAAAAAAAAGTCAAGACCATTCGCCAAAGGCGAACAGTCCTGAGCAACGCTATTCTATAACGACTTAATGTTTGATACTTTTGAGCGAGAATATAATACACCTAAGTAGTGGGAAATTTTCTAAATCTAACCAATGCATTTTTTAGAAGATTTTATTGAATGGCTAAAAACAATAAAATCTTGTTTCCCGTGTTCGAATAACGCTGCAAATTCGAATATGCTTTCATACTCGTTTTCCTAATGAGTTGCAGTCATTAATAAAATTTTGGGGAGAAGGTAAACAGCCTTGATAAAAAATAGGCTTTGATTGTGTCGTACCTGAGTCGGCCTACTAAAGTTTCAAGAGGTATATTTGAATATAATTATGGCTATGCGTATTGCTCAAAGATTTATAGATCATATTGTTTATTGTGTGCCTGATTTAGAAAAGGCCAATGATTTTATTGAAAGCCATCTAGGTGTCCGACCTACAATAGGAGGAAAGCACAATAATAAAGGAACAAAAAATTCAATATTGGATTTAGGTTTTGGGTGTTACTTGGAGGTCTTGGCCATTGATTCAGAAAATACATCTGTTAAGGCGCCGAGATGGATGGGGATTGATTTAATCCAAACATCCCAGGTGACAAGGTGGGCGCTAAAGTCTGATAATTTAGAAAATGATAAAGCGGTGCTTAGGAAGTATAATCCAGCTTTATCAAATGCTTTTGCTGGTCAAAGAGAAACACCCAGTGGTCAACTTATTAAGTGGGAAATGCTTTTGCCCTTAGCTGAACCCAAAGTAGAATTGCTTCCTTTTTTTGTTGACTGGTCAAATAGTGATATTCATCCAACAGATAATTTAGATGCTAAATGTCAAATTGAGAAAATTGAATTTCAAATGCAAGCATCTTCAAAGTCTTGTCAAGATGCCTTTAATGATTTTGACCTAGGCATTACAATTCATGATGCCATTGAAGATAAAATATTATTAACCTTATCAGGACCTGCGGGTCAACTGCTACTCTAATAGTTTATTATGAAAATATTTTTAGCCGGCTTTCTAACATCCATGCTATTAATGACTTGTCCTAAATCTAAAACGGATCAAGTTCATTGTAATTTGACTTTATTAAATACTGTGGAAGCGCATGGTGGTGTGAATTATGATAAGGCACATTATCAATTTGTATTCAGAAAGAAAACATACACTTTTAAAAATGGCTTTAATGAATTTGAGTACACTGTAGAGTTTGAAAAAGACGGGGATAAATATGTCGACAAACTCAATAATTTAGGATTTGAAAGGAAAGTCAACGGGGAAGTGATTGAACTGTCTGCTAAAAAGAAATCAAGTGCAGCTGAAGGTTTAAATTCTGTTATATATTTTGCAACCTTACCTCATAAATTAATGGATGATGCAGTTAATGTCATGGCAGGTGATCCAGTGACCATTAAGGAAAAGCAATACGATGTTTTGCATGTAACTTTTGATCAAGAAGGTGGAGGTAAAGATTATCAAGATGAATTTATTTATTGGGTCAATCAAGATGGGAGTACAATAGATTTTATAGCCTATAGTTATGATGTGAATGGGGGAGGCGTAAGATTTAGGGAAGCGTATAATAGGCGAAAAGTTGACGGCATTGTGTTTCAAGATTATATCAATTTTAAAGCTGATGTAGGAACCCCTTTAACTGACTTACCTAATTTATGGGCCATGGGATCTTTAAAAGAGTTGTCCCGAATCGAAACTGAAATAGTCAAGAATTTGAAATAAAATTATTCTAAGATTTCTGACTAGCTATTCAATAAATACAATTAATTAAAAAACCAATTTCAGGGCCTCTTTAGCATCGTTATAACCCATTTCATACTTCTGTTCAAAGCTAGGGTTTTTAAACTCTAAAGGAGTGCCAATTGCTCCAGAAGGTTTTATGATGCACTCATTGTCGAAACTTATATTTCTAATTCTTTTATTGGGAATAAAAAAGGGAACATATCCAATTTTGATGCAGATAACTATATCAAAATGTGTGTTATTAAGTTTAGAAAAGTAAGGATGATTATCTCCAATACCCCCATCTACATATTTGTGCCCATTAATAAAAACAGGCTTAAAAAATGGTAATCTTGAACTAGCTGCTAGGTGGTCAATCAATGAACCTTCTGGAATCTCATTCAATGAGTAATATTCTTGTTGATTGGTGACTTGGTTAAACATTGTCATAATCAATTCTTTACTACAGGCTCTAACTTTTCTTTCGTTGATATGTTTGTATAGATTATTAATAAATGGATTAAAATCAATGCCATCATCCATTATGGATTGCTTGGCCATTTGTATCAAATAAGTTGAGGCATATTGATCAATATTCTTAAACATTTCTTGCTTTGATAATGACATCCATAATTGATATGCTTCGTTTACATTATATTGAGTAAGAAGTACTGCATTAATGGCACCTATCGAGGCTGCGGATATGCTAACAACATTATCCCATAATCCTAGCTCTTTGATTGCTTTAACAGCACCAATTTGATAGATTCCTCGTGTGCCACCACCAGTTAGGACTATTTTTATTCGTTGAATATTTGCCTTCAATTATCTTTATGTATTATTTCGTTGCTAAATAACAATTTCTCTTAATGAGCGAAGCACCAAAAAGTCAGGAGTCCAAAGTTAAAGCGATTGACTTAAAAAAGTATTTTGGCGATTTGTTAAAGGATATCTTTGATCTTGACAAGGGAGTAGATAAGTGGGCGACAATTAGAGAAATCAAGTCTAAGCAATCTATGAGTGGTGCAAATGCATGGATGCTTATTTGTAGTATCATGATTGCATCAATAGGACTAAATCTTGATTCTCAAGCAGTCATTATCGGAGCCATGTTGATTTCTCCTTTAATGTCTCCAATATTGGGTATAGGATTAGGTGTTGGTATTAATGATAAGGATGCTTTATATCATGCATTAATGCATTTTGGTGCGGCAATTTTAATCGCCATTGTTACTTCAACACTTTACTTCTGGCTATCTCCTTTGGATGATTTCACACCGCAAATTAAAGCAAGGACGGAGCCTACTTTTCTTGATATCCTAATAGCCATTTTTGGCGGGATTGCAGGTATTATTTCTATTGCAAGAAAGGATATATCCACCACATTGCCAGGAGTAGCTATTGCAACAGCATTAATGCCACCAATTTGTGTGGCAGGTTATGGGATTGCTAACGGAAGCTGGGGGATTGCTTCAAAAGCGTTTTATCTTTTCTTTTTAAACTCTTTTTTCGTCGCTTTTGCAACCTATGTTATTATCCGCCAGATGAATTTTCCGTTTAAGGACTATGCAGACCCAAAGGAGCGTAAAAAGAATATGATTTGGGTAGCCTTGTTTAGTTTAATGATGATCATCCCAAGCGTACTGATCTTTATTTCAGTTTACAAAGATTGGGACAGAGAAAGAATTCTCAATCAATTTATCGAGTTGAATTTCACATCAAGTGAAAAAAATCATTTAGATGATTATAAGCTCTTACCTCCGGAAGAACCGACAAAATTATTATTGAAAGTCTACGGAGATGTTATTAGCGAAGATCGCATTCCGTTTTATAAGGAGAAGTTGGCTTACATGGGGTTAGATCAGATTACCGATGTAGAAATAATTTCTACTTCAGAGATTGATTTAGATGATATAAATGAGGTCAGTTCAGAACTAAAAGGCTTGGATGATAAGATCGAGGCACAGATTAATCAACTTCAAGAAGAACGTGAGGCCTTTATTTCTCATTTTGAACAAACTCAGGCTGAAAGGCGATTGAACAGATTTGATTCTTTAAAATTCTCGAAAGTTGTCAATCAATTAAAGATTTTCTACCCTGAAATTGAAGAGATCAGTATGGGGGTTACCCAAACTATGGATTTTGATAAAGGACTTATTAAGTTACCCATGGTCGTGATTAAGAAAGATAAATCAAGTGATGAAGACATGGATAAAATTGCCTCTTTCATTCATGATAATTTTGAATTGGATACTTTGAAGGTGATAGTAGAGTAGGAGAGATTATGAGGATATTATAAAAAGTGTGTCAGATTAAAAAAAAAGTTAATTTGATATATG
>JAHDIN010000076.1 GCA_020630775.1 Saprospiraceae bacterium
TTGGGAGTGCTGTTGTTGTTTGTGGAAAAAGAACTAAGAGGAGGGAATCCTATGGTTTGGTTATAAAATGTACAAATAAAAAAAGCCTCGTAATCACTTACGAGGCTTTTTATTACTTAATCTGAGCATTTATTAGTAGGTCCAAAGATCATGTTCGAAATTAAATAGCTCTGATTTTATTTTTTCAGATTCTAACAATCTATCGATACCAGCTCTTTCGTAGTCAGAGTAGATATCTTCAATCCTTAAATCCAAGGAGTTTGTCTTCTTATAAATATAGCTCGCAAAGAATCTTGATTCAAATAGATCATACCAAGACATTGGCGGAATATCATTATTGTCGTTAAAAACCCTGTGCTTAGCAAAATGTCTTCTTGCTTCAGGATAATAAACGTGGAATAATGGTAAGGTATACTTATATTCAAGTGTCTCTTCATCAAATTCATCTTTTAGCGGAGTGATACCAAGTATACGTACATTAAGTGTAGATGATTCTTCTTCGAAGAACCAAATTTCTTTGATACGATATTTTTGTATATCCTCTGCGTTTATTTCACTTGCTACGATTTCTATTTTCTCTTCATATGTATCATAGTCAAAAACAGTTGTAGTATCGATTCTGTTTAAAGTACCTTCTACCTCATCAATGGTCATAGGTTCAGTAAATCCTTCATCTTTAAATACAACAATATCTCCATTGGCTGCAAGTTCTCTGATTACATCAAAGAAAGGCTTTTGAGGATATTTGAAAGGAAGATTCATTTTTTCTCTGGTATCAATTACTCTCCAGATTCTTTTTTCCCATGCGATATCAGCCTCTCTTAGTGGCTCATAATCTAATATCATGGCATCTTCCGTAAGTGTCTTTTTTACAATTCCATCGATGTAGGTATCTTCAAGAGGTGTACTACCTTCAAATAGAATTTGCCGATCATCTTCTTGTGCAACTGCAAACAAAGTTGCAAAGCATAACATCAATGAGAAAAGAAATTTTAATTTCATGATCTTTGGATTTAAGTGTTTATCTAATTTTGAATACCATTCCTCCTAAGTCTCTAGCTGCAGGGTCACCAGGACACTTACACTTGATTTCTTCAAAGAAATAGGTATCAGTTGCTTTCGCTTTCGCAATTAATGATTTTGCATCAGGGGTAAATTTCCCTCCACTATTGACAACTACCTGAGGGTCTTGTCTTTTGGGTACTCTTACCAATCTAAATCCTGCAATATTACATTTAGCATCAAAGTCAAAGTTTTCTAAAATTGGGAATACACCCGGTTGAACTTTAAATTCTCCACTAGACATTCCTCCACCTCTTGATTTTGATAACTTTGGAACAGGATCCGGAATTCTTTTTACTCTAAAGTCTCTAGATTCGTTTAGTCCTGGAGCAGAAACATTGACTTTTGCAAATTCACCAGATTTTGTTGGTGATTTTACATTTACAACATAATTGCCACCACCTCTTTTGATGGTTCCTCCGCCGGCACCGCTCATGCTTACTTTAATCTTATCTGAAGGTACACCTGCTGCAGTTACTGAAACTGGATTATCAACACCGATATAAAATACATTCATGGCTAAAGGCGAGACGGCTACTGATCTTTCACCCACTTCATAAGAAAATTCTTTTTTGAAGCTTTTAACCTCTCCAGTTACTGGATTGGTAAGTGAAGCGTTAGCGGTGTATTTTTTTACACCTACAGAGCTTGCGTTTGCCTCATATACTGCAATACCTTCTTTGTTTGTAGGTAGTTTCTTTCCATTTACTGAAACTGAGATACCAGTCTTAGAATCAGAAGATGCCGCTGCAGATAAAAATATTTCAGCTTTATATTTTTCTCCTTTGATAATGTATGATTTTTCAGGAGCTGAAACGACTGCATATTTGTCAATCACAACATCTGTTGTAGTTCCTACTTTACCTGCAAGGTAGTTAAGGAAGGCAGCTTCTGTTGATTTTACATCATTTCTAAATTTTGAGAAAATAGGCAATACAGCTTGCACAGGCATGTGGCTGAAAGTAAATTCTTGCCAGCTTTTTTTGCCTTTCTTTTTCCAAGACTCCTCATCTAGTTGAACCGCTACAGATTTTGTAAATTCCTCTTGCTCATTTACTTCTGTTTCTGGATCATCTTTCACTAGATCGATCATGGCTTGCTTATAATCCATTAACTTTTTCTTTAGAGTGGCTCCTTCACTATCTTCAACGCCATTGACATCATCGACAATTTTGTCAGGACCATTTACAAACAACCTGGTAGTAACATCAAAATTCTTCTTACCGATCAATTCGTCAGTTGGGTTACCATTTTCATCAGGGACATATCCACCTGATTCAGTTTTAAGTTGTTCTATTAGTCCAGCTAAATATGAGTCTAAATCTTTTGATAATTGCTGTCCTGGTTCTATAAGGTCAGCATATTGTTGTAATGATTCTTTTTTCTTAGCACCATCTCTAATAGCTGCAGGAAGTGCGCTATTTCCTTGATCTAAGGCTAAATTGGATTTTTCTAATCCTTTATCTACCATTTTAAAGGCGTTAAAGATCTCTGCGGATACATTCAAGGCCAATAAGGCAGTCAATACCAAATACATGATGTTGATCATCAGCTGCCTGGGTTCCTTAGGTATAGACATTTTTTAATTTTTTAATTGATGAATAATGGATTCTTATTGTACAGGAGCTTTGAATGCGCTTAATACGTTTCCGTATACAGAGTTCAAGCCAGAAAGATTTCTGTTAAGAGAAGATAGATTCTCTTGGTACAATTTAGTGTCTTCAACCGTTTCATTTAATGAAGCCATTGCATCATTCATTTTAGAATAGAAATTACCCATTGCTGTGATTTGATCTCCAGTGTTTGAGAAATCTACTTCTTGTAGTGCTTTTAATGAACCTAAGCTCTTGGACATTGTTTGTAATTCATCTAACATTCCTCCTAATCTTCCTTCTACTACATCTGCATCCAATGTTCTTGGTGCAGTCATATCTCCTTGGTCACCAGCGGTAAGTGGATTTAAATTTGAAGAATATTTGTCTAGTCCTGGATATAATTTTTCCCAGTAATAATCTTTTTCAGGTCCGATAAGTCCAAGAAAAGCGAATAAGATTGCCTCGGTAATAAGACCTACGGTGATCATAGTTCCTCCCCAAGGTTCAGAATTAATTTTTCCCAATGCACCTAACATTACTGCGGATGCTCCCAATCCAATTACGAGATTTTTAAAGTACTTAAAGCCTTTTGATTTTAGAACGCTCATTTGATAGAATAATTTTAAGTTATAAATGCTTTTTAGAATAAAAGAAGTTGATTCTAAGTCGTAGTTGGGATGTCGAAATATGTAATTAAGTAAAAGAGGATAATTTTTTACCATAATTATCCTCTCTTACTGTTGTAAATGCCTAGAAATCGCCAATTGATCTTCCTAAGAAAGTAAGTGCACATCTGAAGCCTATGTAAGACTTGGTTGTGTCTTGGTATTCCCAGTGACGGGTACCTGTCTGAAGGAAGTAATGCACATCTTTCCATGATCCTCCTCTAATAACTTTTCTTTTGAAGCTTTCAGGATCATCATCTTTTGCATCATACTTAAGATCTGGGTTTAGATCATGTACATGTGCATATGCATTTGGGTGAAAAGCTGTTTCAGTCCACTCAGCAACATTACCAGCCATATTATATAGACCGTAATCGTTTGCAAAATAGGCATCAGCTTTTACTGTATATAGACCTCCATCTTCAGGATAATTTCCTCTACCAGGTTTAAAGTTTGCTAACAAACAACCTTTAGCATTTCTTACATAGTAACCACCCCATGGGTATGGTGCCATGTCTCTACCACCTCTGGCAGCGTACTCCCATTCTGATTCTGTAGGTAATCTAAATTCTTCTGTGTTTGGTTCTGCCTCTCCTCTAAATGAGTTCCAAAGCTTGGTTCTCCAATGACAGAATGCTTTTGCTTGCTTCCAATCAACTCCTACCACTGGATAGTCGTCGAATGCTGGGTGCCAAAAATAATTTCTGGTATAAGGCTCATTGTATGAGTAGGCAAAATCTCTGATCCAGACTAAAGTGTCAGGGAAAATGTTAAACGATTCTTTGTTGATCAACGAAGCTCTTGCTGACTCTGACTTGTCATGTGCTGCTTTTTTCCAATCGACCCATTGATATTCATAATCAAATGCTCTTGTGTCAATTTCTCTTTTGCCATTGAGCATCATATCACCTTCATAATACATCTCATCTAGGTCTTCAGAACTGTAATCTAAGCCATATTCCCAATCTAATTGTTCATTGCCGAATTCATCTTCTTTGAAATCACCCATAATGGTGTGAGCAATTGAGTCTCTGACCCAATGCACAAACTGACGATATTCGTTATTCGTTATCTCAGTATCATCCATAAAGAATCCCTGAATCGAGATAGATTTAGGTTTCTGAGTATAAGTATTAAAGATATCTTGGTCGGACTGACCAATGTGAAGTGTTCCAGAAGGTACGTAAACCATACCATAAGGGTTTAACCCTGTCCAGGTAGGTCTCTCCATTACACCTACTAATTGTCCTGATTCGTCCCTACCACAAGATGATACCAAAAGTATCAACAGTAGAAACCCAAAAAGAGAAATGATGTTTCTTTTCATCGTTCCAGATCGATTTTCCAAGTTAATTATTTGCCTAAAGTTCAAATGTAAACAAATATAAAATTAAAATTCGTACAAATTTAAATATAATCTTATCCTGCCTACTATCTGATTAAATAAAAACGCAGTTTGCCCAAAACTATTTTGCAAATCCCAAAAAACTTGAAATTACAAGTCTCTAGGGTTATAAATGATGCGTGGTGGTAATCCTGTGTTAATAATCTTATTAAGATTATACTTAAGGATAAGTTCATGACTGCCTTCAGAGCTGTTTTTCAATGAAGAAACCCCTAAATCATAGCTATAAGCTATGGTATAGTGTTTATTGAACTTTATTCCTGTCAGGATACCAACTGACTCAAGGGTGTTTTGGGTAAATCCACGTAGATTAATACCTCCAAAAATATTGCCATAATTAAACACCAAAGCTGCATGGATTTGCCACAAATTGAGATTAGTCATCAATAATACTGATGGTTGTAACATAATGTCTTGACTTAATGTGTACTGATAATCAGCCACTAAGCTTACAATTGCTCGTCCATTATAGTCTATTTGGTCCAAAGAAAAAGAAGGTGAGAAAATATCATCAATTTGTAAGCCTGCAGTCATATTTTTATATTTCCACATGGCGCTTAAAGCATATGTTGGTCTAAATGCACTAATTTTCTCATTTCCAAGTATGGGATCATTGTGGATTGGCAGGTTTGAACCATATTCTCCATTTGGAGTAATAATTTGATCACTAAACAACCTTTTCTGCGTCAATCCAAGGCTCGCCCCACCGGAAAGAATCCCATAATTGCCTCTAAAAACAATATTGTAAGAAAGTTTGACTGTACTATTTGATTCTAGGCCAATATCGTCTTGCTCTAAGATGATTCCTGCTCCACCACTCAGAAAATACACTGGCAGATGCATGTTGAAATGAAGATATCTAGGATTAGATGCAATGGGAGCCCATTGAGATCTATACATCAAGGTACTACTTAAGCTACGATCAAAACCCCCATAAGCTTGCACATTTTGATAGGGATTAAGCATATGCATGGTTGAAGGGGCAGAACGTTGCCCATGGATGTTGAAGGTCAAGACCAATAACAGTGATGTAAAAATTGTTTGCTTCATGAATATCCTAAAGATATACAAGAATTATTGGAGATGAAAGGACCTTATGCAAAGAATATCGATAAGTCACTATAGATGTAACACTTGTCCATCAAATGAAGGGAAGACATTTGCCGG
>JAHDIN010000077.1 GCA_020630775.1 Saprospiraceae bacterium
CTGCATTGATCGTGTCTATCTGTTTATCGAAGTCGCCTTCGTAGCTGTCATTACCTATAGCCAAAGTTTTCTTCTCTGTGTTTCTACATGAGATATTGACATCTGGTTTTGTGAATACAAAATTGTAATCAAAGAAATCGTAGTTAACACCTCTTACTTTCTTTTTCTTAAGGGTTCTTATGCCATTCTTTTGTTCGTAGTAGCTGACCTCCTTCTGCACGGGACGCTCTTCGATCATCAGCTCATAGTTCACGCTTGGTGCTAGGCCTTGGAGGAATTCCGGGAACAACTTAGACTTGAAAGAGACACCTACGATTCTTGATGTATCTTTCTTTAGTCTATCAAACTTGGCTTTATCTATCTTCTTATTCTTAAATAAGGTATCTATGTTATAGTCTTTATATACTACCTCATCAAGCGTTGATTTATCTCCTAGGAAGTTAATTGTAGTTTCATTACCGACATTGAGATCTTTGATACTGAAGGTGCTTTGACCTTTCTTGGATGCATTCATATCAATGACGAAGTCGGTAAATTTGATGCCTTTGGTTTGGATGCTGGGGATCAGACTTGCTATCTGTTCTGCATTCATACCATAGTTATTACCATTGTCTTTTAGAGTTGTCCAAAGTTTTTGCGTCAGCGGGCTCATCTCTTCTTTTTTAGCTTCTGCAGCTACCGTTAACTCACCTGACATCTTCATAACTGGTCTTTCGTAATTACCGTCTTTCTTTCCAACTGTAATTAAGGAAGTTGAGTCAAACTTTACTTTAGCCCGTAAAAGAGATATATCAATATTGGTAGGTATGGCTTTGAATTTCACATCATAGCTTGCATTCAATTCTTTTGCCTTAACGCTAGTTTTGAATTCATTCAAACTAAACTCTGCGGAATAAGGCATTTGCTCGCCTTTCTTTTGATTCATAATTGGCAAAACAATTCCTCCGTCAAAGTGAGAGGCTTTTATGCTATTTTGAACAAGATTTAAATTCAAAGAATCAATTGAGAAAGCCCAGCCACCTAAGCTACCGGTTTCTCTATTGATGATGTTTTTACCGATCAAAGTTGCGCTAACGCCAGCAGAGTCGATTAACATGCCATCATTAGAAGTAAAGCTACTTTCCTTAGATCCCGTTAAGTCTGCAGGTACTTTTACAAAAACATCCGAGAAATAAACCCCTTTCCAATCAGAGGTTAACTTAGGATAGTTCTTTGGAGATTTCATTTTAGGCGCATTCTCATCATTGGAGAAATCTAAATATCCTTTATCAACTTTAAAGACAAAGTCACCGGCTCCTTTTATTTTAAAAGTATCTATTTTCTCAAGATTGACAATAAAACCACCCCAATGTTGTGTGGTCAAATTAAAGTCACAAACGATTGGCTTATCCGGATTTTCAACACTAATGATATTATCAGGAAACTGATACTTACCTTGTACATAAAAATTCTGAAATCCGTCACATTGAACATTAGCTTTTGTGGCATTGGCTTCGTCACTTCCTCTCTCAATGATGATTTTTCCATTATAAGCCATTTCAATTTCCAAATCGCTCACTAAATCCAATTTAGGCTTTGAGGCTATTCCATTCGGCGTAAAGCCAACATCGAAGCCTGCGAAATTGGCTTTGACTTTAGTCTCTTTTGAAATCGGACTTACAGCCATATGCATTTTAGCTGTACGCTCATTAAATTGAATATCGTATATGATAACAGAAGGCAATGATCTTCCCTTTTCATCTTTTTTGGTCATGATCATTGGCAAGCCAATAGAAGACTTATCAGAATCGCTTCTGTTAATTGTCATTCGTTTAGTAGGATTAGATTTGATCAACTGATCTACAGATTCTACTATGGCCTTATCGATATCTGCTTTGGAAGACTCCTTACCAATTTTATGTAGTGCGATGTCAATATCTTTTCTTGGCTTAATTTCAGCAGATTTGAAAACGCGCTTTTTATCGTTAATTCTAAGGTCTCTAAAATCAACAACCAAATTCGCTTTTAAGAAGGGCACATAAATCAAACCATTCCCATTATAACCATTGGATACTGGTTCTGCTTCTTTTATTTCTAGATTAAAATATCCTAGCTTTACTTTATCGCCTTTAAGAATTTTTTCTGACTGAAGAGATTTAGATATAACATTTCCAGCATCTACAATTCCTGACTCACAACTTGGCACGTCTAATTGCGAATTAACGCCGCTTGGTATTGTAAAATGACAAATTTCTGAACGTCCGTTATTTTGAAAATAAGTCCCTCCAAGAGGATTTTGAATTTCAACTCTCCAAGCATAGGTCATCCCTGGTCTCAACTTAGGATCTGTATCAGCATAATAGAAACTTGGCGTATTGACTGTTTTGGTCAATATAGGTACCGATCGATCAAATGCATCGAAAGATGAAATGGCACCTTTTGGAACTTCAACAAGCGTAAAGGCATACTGCACCATAGCAGGAGCATTAGGAGAACCTATATGTCTTGGCGCCCATTTAAATAAAATGTTTTGACTGTTATTTTGGAGCACCAATTTATCTCCACATCTAGGCAGTTCGGCTATTGGCACATCTAAATTTTGAAAAAAGCCAGAAGCGCAAGCTTCATTTGACACAGCCTCATCTTTTAGCACCGAGAAGGCTTGGAGGCATATCTCATTTCGACCGCGCATCAAAACATTAGATAGTGCTGAGCCATTAGCGCCAACTAAATTTTGTGCCCGAAACAAATCCGAAATATCACTGCCAGTAATTACTATAGGCATTGCGTTTGGTAAGACTTTACGAACAGATTTAAAGTTTGGATTTGTCCTTAAGACTTCCTTGCCGTTATTTTTTATTGTTAATCGGAAATATACTTCTAACTGACTTTCAACAGGATCATTTAATGTGAAGGTATACATCAGATTTTGAGCACTTGTAGACCCATAATCACTTATCACATTAGATGCTGGCATCATTAAGATTCCATTCGCACCAACAGGATATACAATTTGGCCATCAGCTTTAATTGCAAGGACCGCCAAAAAGCAACATAATATATATTTCAAAAACCTACTCTTCATTATCCTCAGTTGCTTTCTTAGATTTTTGATAACTAAAATTCCATCGGCACCCTATGTTCGCTATAGACTCAATAACATTTTCTGATGCTTGTGCTAATGTATCCCCTCTTCTTATGAGGTTATATCTGCCAAAAAACGAAATTGCAGGTCCAGGTTTCACATTTAGTTGAATTAAACCGTTGGCTGCGTTGTTTGATATTGAATTATTGGCTTGATTGATATTGACGGTAAAAAAGTTGTACTGAGCAGAAAAGTCCAACTTCTCTTCAAGGAAAGACTTTCTTAAACCAACACCATAAAGAATACGATCGAATCCCGTTTCAAAAGTACTTGTGTTATTGTAGCCTACTGTTGCATTGAGACTCCATTTAGATGGTGTTTGAACCCCGTATGTGAAAGTCGCATTATACATCGTAGACTCAGCATTCGAACTTTCAAGATCGTCTGTAACATCAGCGATTGCTGTGTTAATTATAAAGTTTTGTGTAAATCCACTATCTGACTCTATGGAGTAAGACATATTGATACCCAAATTACGTGTAACAGTTACAGCATCTAGAGAATCCAAATCTGCACTTAGCAGGTAATCCGTTGTAAACGAATTATTATTATAATCTACAGAAATATTAAATGCATCTTGAGTATATGATGCATTTAAAGCCCCTATAAATCTTGTAACTGTTTGATCCTTCAGGCCAGAAATATTGTCAGACTGCAGACCGGCACTTACATTGTACTGAATCTTTCCTTTGAGTAACTGAGAAGCTAAATTGGCAGATAACTCCTGGATGTCATTATTAATAAAAGGTATACCTAAAGTTTTATAACCGTCATCTACTCTCTTATACTGAAGTCCTGTAACAAATCTCCCAGCCGTAAAATCTATGCCCAAATCGATAGCCTTATTCATTTCCCGCGAAGGGCGCATTTCATCACCTAAAAATGAAAAAGGAAATGAAGTAGAACCTGTAGTCAAATCATTACTATTTAAAGTCAATGCTGAAGCGGCATACTCAGCACGCAAATTGACTGGTCCTAAAGTTTTTGATCCAATAAAACTGTAGGCAGCATTATCTTCAGGATTGATTTCTAAATCTTCCGTAAACTCTATTGAGTTGGCATCATCACCGGCTTTAAATAAAACAACATCTATACTCCCTTGATCATTACCATAACCAAACTTAAATCCATAACCTGATTGTGAGAAAATTGGAAGATTAGGTTCCAATAAAGAAAGATCTCTAGGTTGTGCTTCAGCTAATTGACCTTTAAAAAAGCTAAATCTCCAAGGCCCTGGTGTCAGTTCTGCACCATACCCAAAGAAGGGCAAACTTGACATTGTATATTGTGACAAATCCATAGCTCTATGTCCAAAATGCAGGGTTACCCATTTATAAGTTGGACTAGCTCCAATACGCGTAAACCGATTATTAATCGTTTGCTCGAGATTAGGTAATTGAGGACCTTGAGGTTTTGTAAACTCTCTAGACTCTCTTGATATTAATGCCGAAAAAGGAATATCAAAACCATATAAATTAAAATTGATATTGGAATTTAAAACCCAGTAAAGCGGGGTTTGCTGTGCAGTCTGGACGTTAGAATTATAGAAACGTGTTTCAAAAGAAAGATCGGAATTTAAAGAGAAAGGCGTTTCGGGATTGTAGTTAACGTAATTCTTTATGTTGAAGAAATTCTTGAAATAGGTTTCCCAAAATCCTTTAGAGGTTGATTCTTCTAGATTTTCGAATTGCTCGAACTGTGCTGAAGTAGTTGTAGTACATAGCAGTGAGCACAACATGAAAATACATGCTCTCAGATAGGTGTTGGTCAAAGGTTTTCGTTCGTTTTTCAAATCGTCTAGATCAAGTAATTTTTATCAAACTTGTTCTAATGGGTGTAACTAAAATAGTTATTGTGATCATATTATGACAAAAAAAATGCCGATTCTTCAAGAAATATATGAAAGCTCATGTTTCCCAAATAGTTACATATTATGGTGGAGGTTTATACATTAGGGGATTTTGGTCCGATGCTTTGATCGGAACTATAGGCTGATGTTTTAGATCGGAGGCGGGGTTGACGTTGGGACCCATCCCGGCCTTCCCTTGAAAGGGAAGGAGAATTTTGGTCCGATGCCTTGATCGGAACGATGGTCCGATGCCTTGATCGGAGCCGTGGTTGATGGTGGGACCCATCCCGGCCTTCCCTTGAAAGGGAAGGAGAATTTTGGTCCGATGCCTTGATCGGAACGATGGTCCGATGCCTTGATCGGAGCCGTGGTTGATGGTGGGACCCATCCCGGCCTTCCCTTGAAAGGGAAGGAGAATTTTAGGCCGATGCTTTGGTCGGAAGTGTTTTCTTCAACTTTGGTTGAAGAAAACAAAAAAGAGGCTGTCTCATAAGTAGGCAGTCTCTTTTTTTTATATGAGTCATATT
>JAHDIN010000033.1 GCA_020630775.1 Saprospiraceae bacterium
CATATATCAAATTAACTTTTTTTTTAATCTGACACACTTTTTATAATATCCTCCATTTAGAGTTTAAAAAAACGTCACTATTTTCAAGTACCCGTTTTTCGATTTTCAAATTCACTAATCTCCAATTCACCAATCTCAAATTTCTAATTTACAATCCCTACTTAATAATCGTTAGTAGCTCTTTCAATTCAAGTTTCGCACTTCTGCTTATTGGAATATTATGGTCTTCAATTACGATTACATTTTCATTGAGATTTAATTTTGATATCCTTTCCTTATTGACAATATAACTTCTATGTGGTTTGATAAAACTTTGGCTATTTAAAAGATCAAAATATTCATTCAATGATATTCTATTGAGAAAACTAGTTCCATCTACCAATACGGTATTGCAGTAAACTCTATCAGCCTTCACATAAACAATATGTGATTTATTTATCCTAAAATAATCATCATTTTTCCTCAAGTATATGTCGTTCTCTCTAACCTGCACCTCGCTATTGTTGTTAACCTTAAGTGATACTCTATAGCTCACTTTCATAAGTAACTTTATTGCACTCTTAATTGTAAAAGTATCTGCTGGTTTGACGATGTAAGTTGAATTCAATATTGAGGAAGTTTTATCATAATGTTCTTCATCATTAAATGAAGTCAGAAAAATAATGGGAATTTTAAGATGGTCAATTTTCTCGGCAATATCTATCCCCGATAATTTGCCTTTTATGTCAATATCCATAAAGATCAGGTCGGGCTTTTTATCTAGTATTTCGACTAAAGCATCACCACTATTGTCCACTGTGCATAGAATATTGTGTCCTAATTTTTTTACAATCATTTCTAATTCTAATGCAAAGGAATAATTGTCTTCAACAATAATTGCATTGTATTTGGGATTCATGGCACCTATTTTATTCGATGAAAAGGATATTCCAATATAAGGATTAATGTAATAGTGAGAATAATTATTACCTCAAATCGTGATTTTTAGCAATTCGGAACAAACCTGATACGATTCGCAACATAATTCCAATATAAAGGTCCTTCTCAAATTAATTTTAAGCAACATAATATAAAAAGCAAGAATATGAAAACAATCAACCTTTTCCTCCTGGTGTTGCTATGCCTATCACTAAACGGCCAGATATCAATAATGGAGACACCTTTAGCTGTAAAGGCAAACGGGTCAAATACACACCCATCATCTATGTTAGATGTTGATGCTACCGATAAAGGGATATTAATTCCTAGATTGTCAACAAATGCGATTCAAGCTATACCTAATCCTGCAACGGGGTTGTTGGTGTATGATTCTGATAGCAACATTTTCAAATATTTTGATGGTGGTTCTTGGCAGCCTATGGTATCAACAACGGCAGGTGTCAATGGCGCAGGCGATATCCTTGTCACGAATAATAATGGCGTTTATTCCATAAGTTATACAGATGCAGATAAAGACAATACCAATGAAGTACAGTTCATTTCAATGAATGGCAACGTTATATCTCTATCTGCTATCGAAGGTATCGGTGGAGGTACGGTAACCCTAGATGATAACGATCCAACAAACGAAATTCAAAATCTGATTTACAATTATGCTAATAACAGATTAACAATTTCTAATAATACAAATACGAATGTTATTGACCTTTCTTCATTAGCAGTCGATGATCAAGATCTATTAAGCCCAACTTTAGATGCTTCAAATGTATTAAACCTTTCTATAGAAGGCGGTAATGGAGCGACTGTAGATTTAAGTAGTTTAAATGAAACGGTCAATGGTACAAATGATATCACTGTCACCGAATCCAATGGTAATTATACGGTTGATTATAGTGATGGTGATAAGAGTGATACTAATGAAGCGCAATCTTTATCAAAGAATGGCGCTGATATTTCTTTATCAATAGCTAATGGAACAGGTGGCGGTACGGTGACCCTAAATGACGATGATGCTAATAATGAGATTCAAGCTTTATCATATGATGCTACTTTACAAACGCTAGAAATCTCAAATAACCCTAGTTCGCCAACTATTGATTTATCCACTTTTGATGAGTCGGTGACCGGTAATAATGATATCACTGTGACAGAGTCAAACGGTGTATATACAGTCGATTATACTGATGGTGACAAAAGTGATACTAATGAATCTCAAACACTTTCAAAAAACGGAGCTGAGGTTTCACTAAGTATGGCTAATGGCGCCGGTGGTGGTTCGATAACATTAAATGATGACAGTTCTACCAACGAGATTCAAGATCTAACTTATGACGCAGCTACTAATGTTATAAAAGTTACTAATAATTCTAGTGCTACAGATATTGATCTAACTGAACTTGAAGAATCAGTAGCTGGTATGAATGATATCACTGTCACCGAATCAAATGGTGTTTATACGGTTGACTACGCAGATGGTGATAAAAGTGATACCAATGAATCACAATTCATTTTCAAGCAAAATAATACAGTGACGCTATCTCCAGCAAATAATGTAGGAGGGGGGTCTTTTACGCTTGATGATGATGATGCGACAAATGAGATTCAGGATTTAAATTATAATCCAACAACAAATGTTCTAAAAGTTACGAATAATAATAGCGCTACAGATATAGATCTTACGGAATTAGAAGAGTCTGTAACAGGCATCAATGACATCACCGTAACAGAGTCTAACGGACTATACACAGTTGATTATACCGACGGAGATAAGAGTATGACAAATGAGGCGCAAAGTTTAAGTAAGTCAGGCGCCGATGTGACATTAAGCATGGCTAATGGCGCTGGTGGAGGTACGATTACCTTGGCTGATGATGATGCTAGTAATGAAATTCAAGACCTTTCATATAATGCTACATCTAATATTCTTAAGGTAACTAATAATAGTTCAGCTACAGATATTGACCTTACAGAATTAGAAGAGTCAGTGACAGGTATGAATGACATTACAGTAACAGAGTCTAATGGTGTCTTTACTGTGGATTATACTGATGGTGATAAGAGTTATACAAATGAAGTCCAATCTTTGAGCAAATCAGGTGCTAATATTACTTTATCTATGGCTAATAGCACTGGAGGCGGTACGGTGACTTTAAATGATGATGATGCAAGTAATGAAATTCAAGATCTTGCTTATAATGCTAATACATACAAGTTAAGTATCACAAATAATGCTTCTGCTACTGAAGTAGATCTAGTTGGATTAAGAGATAATTTAGGTAATCATACAGCAACATCTGATGTTTTACTTTCCGAAAAAATATTAAAGCTTAAAGATGCCGCAGATACAAAAAATGGTTTGAGACACGCTGGTGCTACAACCATGTTTGCTAACCATAATCCAGATGGTCCGGTATTATATGGTCAAAATGGAGGTGCCTTAGGTACTACTAATAATCAAGATAAAATCGTCATGAGCTGGAATGAGAATGGCGAAGTCGGCATCAATACAACAAATCCTGATGAAGCTCTAGATGTCAACGGTAAAATAGTCTTAAGTCAAAGTACGGACGATGAAATGATTATCATCAATGACAATGAATGGACTCATAGCTCAGGAGTACAAGATTTTAGTTTCGGTGCTGAAGGGGGCGACCACTTTATCATTGCTTCGAAAGAAGGTTCTATGGAAGGATCAGGGATCTATGGTGATGGTGACCATATGACCATTTGGGCTTCTGGAGAAGATATCGAAAATCCTAATGCTTTCCTATATATAGTAGATACCGACAAGATGGATAATGATAATGACCCATATGATAATAGTGCTGTAGTAGCCTATCTAAACTCTTCGGGTAACTGGGTCAATGCTTCTGATGCAAATAGAAAAGAGAACATTACACCATTAAGAGGATCGCTTGAAAAAATTATGAGTGTCAATGGTTACAGTTATAATTTCAAAAGAACACCCCTAGAGATGGAGCGCGGTATGCAAGCACCTCATGCTATAGGCGTGATCGCGCAAGAAGTAGCTGAAGTTATCCCTGAGGTAGTAGAAACTAAAAGTAACGGTGAACATTTTGTGTCTTACTCAGAATTTATCCCACTGCTTATAGAATCTATCAAAGAGCAACAAGCACAGATAGAAGCGCTTAAATCAGAAATTCAAAAATTAAAAGATAATTAATCACCCTTTCTACAATAAAAATAAAATCAATTAGACATGAAAAATATACTGATCACTTTATTTGTAACATGGATATCAATCATTGGTACATTACAAGCGCAGACAATTACTAACCCTAAGATTAGCATTCAAGGGATTCTGCGAGAGGCGAGTGGTGTAGCTGTAGAAAATGGTGAGTACGATTTGGTATTTAGAATCTATGACGATATCAATGCGTCGATATCTGATAATCTATATGAAGAACTACACGAAGGTGTCACTGTAGAAAATGGTGTATACTCTGTACACTTAGGATTTGAAACCTCTATGGGGTACTTGCCTTTTGATAAAGTTTACTATGTCGGTGTACAAGTAGGATCTACGGAGTTGAAGCCACGTATCGAGTTAACCCATTCGCCATATTCTATGTCAGCGGTATCCGTTACCTGCTCTGGTGCTGTAGGAGATATAAAATACTCTATTCTAGACTGGGATGATTTTCAATTAGCCAATGGCGACTGTTGGGTGCCGATGGATGGTCGAGATATCACTGGTACAGCACTTGAACAAGAATTTGGTTGGACAAATGTCCCTGATGGATCTGGTTTATTTTTAAGAGCACAAGAATGGAATGAAGGAAATGATCCTGATCGGACTGTAAATAGCGCTATTGCGACTATTCAAGATGAAGAATTTAAAGCACATAGTCATACCGGAACTACGGATAATACTACTTCAACTATGCCAGAAGGAGGGGGCCATAGTCATAGATACACAGATTTTCATGATCAAGATAGCGACGCTTCATACAATGACTATGTAAGCATTAAAAATCGCGCAGCTTTAAATGGTGGAGCTGGTGGAGATGAAGAAGCTGGTGGAGATGATAACCTTTTACCAAGAAAAGAAGCCACAAAAAATACACTTAGTACAAATGGTAATGGGAAGCATACACACACTATGAATCCTCATAATCATACTTTTACAACGGAACAATCTGGTGGTTCCGAAACCCGCCCTAAAAACATGAATTTCTACATCTATATTCGAGTCAATTAATATCCATTTCCTTATTTAAAATCTTTCGATTATGAAAAATATAAAGCTCAATAAAAGTCTGGGCTTAATAGGGATGATATGGACATTATTCCTGTTAGGTCCGCCACAGATACAAGCGCAGCACGATACTCTATGTACACAGTTTGGTGATGTAGAGTATACTACCAATATGATCATGACTTATGGCGGAGGTACGGGACTCAAAAGCACCTTCCAGAAAACAGATATGATTATCGGTCAACCTTTGATAGATGTGATACCTGTTGGTATTGATACAATAGTTAAAGGTGGTATGTATTCTGAATTAGCTCAAGAACCCAAAGAACCTTTTCTAACTGCGAGTCAAGGAGATTATCCAGATCGTGTACAACTCAATTGGTACATTGATGCATTTAGTCCTAACCCTACTGAATTTCGCATCTTTCGCGATGGTGCTTTCCTAGGTAAATTCGATGCCAATGTCAGAGAGTTTATTGATTTTAATGTACAAGCTGGAGAGATCTATAACTACTCCATTAAAAGCGTCAGTGGTACGGATCTTGAAAGTGATTTGGCTTACGAACTCGGATTTGTCAATCCTAATGGTGTGATTTCGGGTCAGGTAAAAACAAGAAATGGTAATCCTGTTCCTAACGCTACCGTTATGGCAGAACCCACATTCAATCAATCTCTGGAGTTTGATGGTATTGATGATTACGTATGTGTCAGTTATCATGATGCTCTACCTACAGATCAGTTTACATTCACTTCATGGGTAAGAATAGGTGACAACCCTAGTGGTGAAAGTATCGTAGATCTAGGATCGGATATTGATCAAAACTGGTGGTTAAGAGCCTCTGATGCTGGTCAGCCAAAAGGTGTTGTATTTGGTATTGGTGGCGGCGGTCCATTTTCAGTTGTAGAACAGGAAGTGGCCTTTGATGCAGATCCTGATGAGTGGCACCATGTAGCAGCCGTATATAACGGTATAGCTATGACCCTTTATCTAGATGGCGAATTTATGGGCTCCTCTGAGGCTGAATTAGATACAGCTAAAACACGTTTTTCTTTTGGTAGACTTCGAAATGGCGGTGGCGATTATTTTGAAGGCGGTCTAGATGATGTTAGGATTTATGATCGAGCATTATCTCAAACAGAATTACTGTTAACAAAAGATGTGACAGTGAGTAGTAGAACCGAAGGTTTGGTGGCTTATTGGAAATTTGATGAGGGACAAGGGATTAAAGCTTTTGACTTGAGTGACTCACAGTTAGATGGCTTTTTATTTGGCCCATTATTTTCATTGGATTCTCCAGAATTGATGAATGCCGGTATGACTGATGTAGATGGGAATTACATCATTGAAGGTATTGATTACAGTCAAGAAAGTCGCTTTAGTGTTATTCCTAGTAAGATATTTTATAATAATTATGCCTTAGAATTTAATGCAGCAGATGAAGCATATGTGACCTTGCCTGATTTTGATATTCCAGATACAGCAACGATAGAATTTGTGACCTTGCCATTTGATAGATTCTCAGAGCAGAGTTTATTAAGTTATGGTTCGGGATCTAATGCAGAATTCAATCTATATGTCAAGCAGGATAATTACTTCTTAACCCTCAATGGGCAAACAAATCAGATTGCTTCTGTTTCGGGCATGTATGATCACATTGCCTTAGGTATCGATGGATCATCTGATAATGTTCAGGTATATATTAACGGCGCAGACGCTGGAATTTATAGTTACGCAGACGTAGGAGGTCAGTGGTCCGGAGAACGTTGGGTAGTTGGTGCTCAGGATACGTTATCTCCTAATAATTTCTACACGGGTTTGGTTGATGAGTTCGTCGTATTTGATACGATCTTATCGCAAGCGGTCATACAAGAGCATGCAGGACTAGGTGAAAATGGTGGTGTGGATTCTTCTGATCCTACAGTATATGCCTATTACGGTTTTAATGAAAGTGATGGGGAAGAGGTTTATGATTTTGGACCTAATTTAATGGACGATGGTCAGATTTATAATGCATTATATTCTATAGTAGCGAGAAGGCAAAAAGAAGAACCCCATGCCTTTGAACCAAATGAAAGAAAAGTCAATTTAAATTATTCCAGTACGAGTGTAGATCAGGTCAATTTTACAGACATTTCCACAGTGTCGATTTCAGGGGCAGTCCGTTATTCGGATACCCAATGCTATATGGATAGTGTAGAAATCTATGTTAATGGAGAACCTAATGTACCCCCAATATTTACCAACAAAGATGGTTTTTTTGTTGCAGATTTTGAGCCAGGATCTAATATCGTCTTAACACCTGTTTTTGGTGAAGACAGTTTGGCACATGTCTTTTCACCAACATTTTTTGAAGTAAGACGCCTTAATGTTCCTGTAGCGAATGTGCTCTTTCAAAATACAACAAAGCGAGAGGTTGTAGGACAAATTTTCGGCGGTACCACTTGTAGAAAATCTATCATACCAAGCAATCTGCCCCGTGTAGAGATTAAGTTGGAAGCGCTCAATGGTTGTTATAAAGACACCATTATAGTGGATAATACTGCTGGTCATTTTGTTTTTAAAAATATCCCTCCCATAGAGGTAGCGGTTGCTGTTGTTGGAGTTGCACATAGTAATTCCGCCAACCCTATGACGGAGTTTTTCCAGTCTCAAGGCGGTGTTCAGCTAGATTTGTCATTGGTAGAGAAAGATACTGTTGATTTTAAGTATCAAGGGGATCCATTTGTAGAAGTTGGTGATTTTGAGAGGAATAAAGGGTTTTTGGGATATTCGAATTTGGATTTTGGTCCGGGTATGCCTGATAGTTTAGCTATACTTAAAGAATCCTTTTTGATTAAGGATTCATTAAGTCAGATATTTACAAATAAGGTGAGAGTCTTTGAAGATTACTCTTTTGGTGAAAATGCCAACGAAAGGTGCTATTTAGATTCATTTAGTCTATCTGTTGTCAATGGCTTGCAAGAAACGGGATTTGAAGAGTACAAAAGCGATTCATCTGTTTTTGATTTAAAATACCTTATTAATAATCCTAATCTGATTTTTCCTCATGAGAAATCATTAACTGTTACAGCTAAAGTGGGCAATAAACAATCAGCTCCAAATACTATAAGTGCAATTGTTTTAGGTGAAAGACAAAACGAAAGTACAATTGCAACGGGAGGGCCGAGTAAAATATTTGGAGTTGTCCATGATCCTCCGGGTGATGGCTCTAGCGCAACACTTGAGTCAGGTACGCAATCATGTATATCTTTATCTAAGGCTGTTGAGGATAATTTTTCTTTAGGTGGCGGTATTGATATTCAATATGGTTTTAAATCTGTAAAAAGTGTTGGTACTCCTTTTTCTCAAGCAGAAATCGATATTGACAACAATAATTCAGTTAATTTGAAGGGCTCAGTTAGTCGAACAAATGCAAATAATACAGAGTTGGAATTTTGTGTTGAAACAGTAAAAGAGATTTCAACATCAGATGGCGATGATATTTGGGGGACCTATGCAGATGTTTATTTTGGTGCAGCTTTAAATTATGAGATAGGATTCAGAGAAAAGTTGGATTATGATTTAGAAGCAGATACTTTTAAATTTGATAAGGTGTTGACTATTGAACCTATAGGTTTTGCGACCGATTTTGTTTTTTCAGAGTGGCAAATAATTACAAAAGTCATTCCTGAGTTAGTTGGTATTATTGAGCAGGGTGAAAGAGAGCCTGGAACATTTGGTCCAGCAGATGATGGAATTACTAAGCAACAAATTTTTCAAGCTCAAAGTGATTTAAAGACTTGGATTGAAACTATCGCAAGTAAAAGAGCTAATCAAAAATTGGCTTTTCAGGATGAAACAAAAGTCAATAACATTACTTTCGATGCTGCAGCTGGTTACACAGAAACTACGACGAGAGAACTTACTGGTAGTTATTCTACTTCGACTTCCTTAAATATCGAAGAAGAATTAGAAAAAGAACTTGGATTTACTATAAATAATTCTGGAACTACATTTAGTTTAAATCAAAGTTATTCCCATGAGACGACTGATGAGAGAGGTAACTCCTCTGGGACTACAGTTACAACTTCATTTACGCTGGCTGATGATGATTTGAATGATTTTTATTCTGTAGATATTTCTCAAAATGACTTCAAAACCCCAGACTTGTCTCAATTATCCAATGAATTTAAAAGTATTGGTGAAGCTCTTGATAATGCAATTATTGCACAACAACTTTCGGGAGAATACTCAGGTACCGATATCGAAGATGATTTTTCTGAAGAGCTGATCAAAGGTTTAGTTAGCGGAAATAACGCAGATTATGCTAAGGCAGATGTGCCTTTTATACAAACCCCAATTTTTAGATTAAAGGGCGGCGAATCCATGTGCCCATGGATTCCAGGTACCAGAAATAGAGAAGAAGTATTTGTTCAAGTCGTGGGTGATGCCATCAAAACTAATGTACCAACAAATACACCTGCTGTTTTCAGAGTTAAAATAGGTAACATTGGACCTAATGGTGTAGACGGATTGGTTTATGAGATTGGTGTAGATGAAGGTGGTAATCCAGATGGTGCTCTAATAAAAATGGATGGACAGCCACTAATTTCGCCCATAGAATTTCAGTTCATTGGTACGTCTACCGTAGAAAAAACTATCACTGTAGAATATCCAGGTACCGGTACTTTCGATTTCGAAGATCTAGGATTATACTTCGCATCCGTTTGTCAGTTAGAACATTCTGAATCAGTCGGTTTTGACTTGGGAGATGGCGGATTCCTAATATATGATGATTACTCTGCCTATGGTGATAATTCCATCTTTAATGAAGATGGAACGACAAGTGACGTAGGCGGCGGAACAGGCATCAACTATTACAACCGTTTCTACAAACCGATTTCGCTCACAGCCAAATTTGTAGAACCTTGTTCACCAGTCGATATTGGATTCCCTACTCAAGGACATGTGGTTTTACCTGGTAATGAAATCATAGATGTTACTTTGACAGAATTCATAAAGAGTGATGCTGATCTAGATATTATCCGAGTGCAGTATAGACCTATCCCAGGTGATGGCGCATGGATCAATATTGCGGAGATTGAAAAAGAAGACTTACCAGATATCCAAACTTTTATGATAGTTCCTTGGGATATGTCTGAGCTTAAAGATGGTAATTATGAATTGCGAGCCATCACTGATTGTGCGGGTACAATAGGTGGTAATTTATCACCAGGTATGTCTGAGTTTATTCTAGTCAATAAGGAAACAGAGTCTCCGAAATTATTCGGCGCCCCTGAGCCAGCAGATGGCATATTTACTATCGGCGATGAAATTTCGATCACCTTTAATGAAGTCATTAATTGTAATAGAGTAGATCCATTTGACAATCTTATGCTTGTCGATACGGAGTCGGGCAGACCGATTACCTTTAGTCATGTCTGTGTTGATGACAAAATTGTACTTACTATAGAGGAGCAATATAATTTTGTAGATGGTTTGACACTCAGAGCCACAGCTATTGGGGTTGAAGATTTAGCTGGTAATGAAATGGCGGTACCAGTGGGTGCGCCGGGAAGTCCAGAAGTGAATTTTAAAAGTTGGGAGTTTTTAGTTGATGTTAATCCATTGAGATGGGAGGCAGGTTCTAACATACGCGAGGTTAAACAAGTAGATGTGCCCATGGTTATTTCTAGAAATATTATGAATAATAGTGGTACCGCACGTAACTTCGTTATTAAAGGCAATAAAATCCTTAATCTTGATGGATCTGTAGATTATGAAGACATTCCTTCTTGGGTGCAGATCGAGCCGAGGTCTGGGACTTTAGATCCAGGAGAGATCATGCCAATAACTTTCTTATTTCCAAAAGATTTATTAGTTGATGACTATTTATCGGATATGAATGTGGTAGGTGATGATAATGCAGGTAATGCTATTTCGACTGACCTTAAGGTAAGATGTTCTGGTCCAGAGTGGGATTTTGACAGAGAAAATGACTTTGAAAATACCATGACTTTCACAGTGCAGTTAAATATTTTCGGAGATATCTCTTTAGATAATTCTGATAGAGTAGCTGCATTTATCGATGGAGAGTTAAGAGGATCAGCTTATGTTGAATTTGTTCCCGCTTTTGAAGGTATAGATAATAATGGAGATGGTCTTATCAATGATGAGGACGTTCCGGGAGCATATATGGCCTTCTTGACTGTGTATGGAGATGAGACAGATTTTCCAGTTATAGACTTTAATGTTTTTGATGGTTCTGAATGTATCATATATTCAGAAGTGATCGAGCAAATAGATTATATACCTACTGCTCAAGAAGGTATTCCTTCTAACCCTACAGTGTTACATGTTATGAATGTTGTGGATAGAAAGATACCCGTTGCTGAAGGTTGGACTTGGATTTCTGTCAATTTAGATTTGATGGATAACACGACTGATAATGTCTTGAGTTCGTTGAATTATAAAAGCGGTGACTTGATAAAAGATGATATCAGTTTTGCTGATTTTACTTCAGGTACTTGGATTGGTAGTTTGAGTGATATTAGTTTTGAAAAACGTTATCTTTTTTACTCAGAAGAGGAAGATACGATCTGTTTGACTGGTGTGCCTTATGATCCTGAGACGTCGACGATCAATATTAATCAAGGATGGAATTGGATTGGCTTTGTACCGCAGCAAGGCATGTTGGTGGATGATGCTTTATCCAGTTTAATGCCTTTGGAAGGTGATATTATAAAAAGCCAAACGGCATTCGCTCAGTATATTCCAAGCTTTGGGTGGATTGGAAATTTAAATGTGATGGAGCCGCCACACGGCTATTTATTAAATATTTCTAATCCAGGCGTTTTAGATTATACATCGATAGATAACAAGAGTAAACCACGACAAGGCCTGAATACCAAGAAGTTTAACCCTTATTGGGATTATAATACTTCTCTGTATCAATATAATATGAATATCATGGCGACGATAGATGTCAACACCTATGATCTACATGAAAAAGATCAAATTGGTGTTTTTGTTGATGGTGAAATCAGAGGTATCGGCCAAGCTATTTATGTAGAGCCTATTGATGAATATTTATTATTCATTACCGCTAGTGGCAATATTCCGAATGAGCGTTTAGAATTTATTCTATTCTCGGAGCGTGATAGTACAGAGTTGCAACTGGAGCAAACGATATTTTTTAAACCAGATGAAATAGTTGGTGATATCAATGAGCCATTTGTATTCTCTTTCTTAAGTACTTCAAGTGAAGACATTGCTGTAGTTGATGTTACAAGTGTAAAGGTGTATCCGAACCCTAGTAGTTCTTTCTTCAATATTGAAATACAAATGTCAGAAAATGAAGATGTCACGCTTGAAATTACAGATGCTTTAGGTCATCGTATTGACATAATGAATCGAACACTTCAAAGAGGTATGCATACTTTAAGGTTTAAAGCTGATGCATTACCAGCGGGTATATACAACTTACATATGACATGTGATAATTTGAGAGAGACAGTGCGCATGTTTAAGATAGAGTAAGCGCTTATATTATGTGTTGGTCGGCGCCAGTCTGATTATTGGATTGGTGCTAGACCTTTTTTTAATGCTTTTATAAAAAGCACTTTTTTAAACTACTTTTTAAACCAAGTACAATGAAAATATTATCACGAGTAGTTCTAATAGTATGTATATTTTCTTGGCAAAATTTAATCGCACAATCTTTATCAGATATTCCGAATGTTTACATTGAATCAGAGCCAATTGCGGATGTCGAGATAGATGATTATGTTTCAAATCTTGAATGTTACGATATTGAATTAACACCTTCACCTTTACATCCAAATGCTACTATTGGCCATCCCAACCTTTCTGATTCAGAATATCAAGATACGAGGGAGAATATGACGGTGACACTAAAAATTAATCATGCTGGAATCAATATGGGAATCCATGCTAATGATGAAATTTGGGTATTCGATGAGGAAGGACGATTGGTTGAACATAATGTAGCTTATGATGATCCTTTTCATCCTGGTGAACATTTATTCTTTTTGAATATCAGAGGTAATTTTGACTTTTATAAAGCGAGTATTATTTATTATAATGCTCAATATAATTGTACCATTCAATATGATGATATCATTGATTATCACCATAACAGGGTTCTCGGTTCTCCTTTGGAACCATTTGTTATTGATACCGCTCCCATCCAATTTAGTCTTAACGGTACGACCTTAAGTGCTGAATTGGTCGATGCTAATTATAATGGTGATTATTGTGTGACAGTTGATATTATAGATTGTGAAGGACATCAGATAGGTAGTGATGAGATTTGTTATTTAGTTGGCACTGCTCCATGTCCTGATAATCTTGTGATAACGCAGGAGATGTTGCAGCTTGAAATGAACCAAGCATTTTATTCAAGAATCACTATTGAGTCTAATGCGCAAGTGGCACAGAATCAAGACATATTATTTTCTGCAGGAGAATGTACGACGCTTTTGCCAGGATTTGAAGTCAGTTTAGGTAGTCAATTATTGGTAGAAACAGAAGGCTGTCCTTAAAAATAGAGTGCGATTATTTTAAAGGGATTATTAAATAAATTATATTGTGTTGGGTATGGTGCTTAAATGACATCATACCAACCCTTTGTTAACAAACCCTAAAACAATCTATATGCGACATACCTCAATGTCCGTTAACGCGCTGTTTCAAATTATAATTATCGTTTCTATTATTTGTGGGTATATCAATAATATAAGCGCTCAGGATGAAGCTTATGTAAAATCCCTAGATAGTCTTGAAAGTATTCTTAAAAATTCTGATGATCGTGAACGTCGCCATCATGCTATGGCGGATATTATCGAGTTGACAAAATTTAAAGATCGAGCACTGTCTCAAGAATATGTTGAAAGACTTTTAGCAGATGCTGATAGTGGTCCGACAAATAAATTTATTGTATATGCAAAAATTCAACTCGCCAAGGAGTTGCAACTCACTAATGAAATAGATAGTTCGATTGCGTTACTTCATGAGGTGTTGGTTGACTCTAAGAAATTAAGCCTACAAGGTCAAATCTGGAGGTCATACATGTACTTAGGTAATGCTTATGATATTATAGCTATTCCGGATTCTACTTTTCATTACTTTCAGTTGGGTTATAATTTAAAAGAAACTATTAAGGATACTGCAGAACGCAATAGAGTCATAACAACATTCGCAACTAATCTAGCTAACGTATATTATAATCAAGGTGATCTAGAGGAGGCATTAAATTACTATTCGGAGGCAGCTGAAGTGTCTGCAAAGACAGGTAATAAAAATTATCAAGGGGTTATTTATAATAACATAGGTAATGTGTATGCGGATAAAGGTGATGATGAAAAAGCTATTGAGTATTATGATAAGTCTATAAAGCTTAGACAAGAGGTAGGTAATGATGTGGGTGTATTATATGTGCTGCCAAATATCTTAGATAGTTATATGGAATTAAAAGATTATGATGCATTTTTTGAAAAGGGCTATTGGGGAAAGGAGCTGGCTGATAAGTCTGAGATTCCTATGTTTCAGGTTTTTATAAACTCTGCCTTAGCATTTGGAGAGGCAGAGAATGGGAGACCTGCCAAAGGGGTTGCTTTAATAAAAGAAATAAGTAATTTAATTGAAGATGAAAACCTTGATGTCACTGCTAAGATTAAATATTATGAGTCTGGATATAAAGCTTATTTCACAAGTGGTAATTATTTTAAAGCAAAAGAGTTTTTACTGAAGAAAGAACAGATAGGCAGAGAAACTGGATGGCAAATTTTTGAGTTATTTGACATTTATAATAAAATCGAACTTTATAATACGCTAGGAGTCAAAGATTCTGTAACCGCTGCCTTGAGTCAATTAGAAGAAGCAACAACTAGAAGAATTGATGCGCAGGTTGATGAACTCGGTATAATAGAAGCTAAGTATACCAATTTAGAAAATCAGCAAAAAGTGGAATTGCTTGAGGAAGAAACCAAAACACTTTCTGCTATTTCAATGCGTAATAAAATAGCAGCGCTATCTGCAGGAGCTATCGCGCTTATTACTTTCTTTTTTCTCTACAGGATGAATAAGCAAAGGAAAATAATTGAGAAGCAAAATGCCAGTTTAGAAGCCCTAAATAATACCAAAGATCAAATATTTTCAATCATTGGTCATGATATTAAAAAACCAGTTTTAGCTTTCAGAGGCTTGCATGATAAATTAAGTTACTTGATAGAAAATAAACAGTATGACAACTTATTAAGGCTTAGTAAATCTATTGATCAAGAGGCGGTTCAATTAAATAAACTGACAGATAATTTATTAAGTTGGGCTTTATTGCAAAAAGAGGTTTTGGTTGTTAATGAAGAGCACATTAGTTTGCAATCTGTTGTTGAGGAAGTGATGTCCTTATTTAAATCATTCGCGGATAACAAGTCTATTGCATTGAAAAATGATATTCCAGATATAACGATAAAAGCTGATAGATACGCCTTGTCTACAATTATCAGAAACCTTATTGATAACGCCATAAAGTACTCCGATGAAGGTGATACAGTTGAACTAATAGCAAACCAGAATAATGATCAAGTAAAATTAAAAATAAAGGATACAGGCATGGGCATTCCAAAGGAGAAATTGCCCGGTATTTTCTTGCTTTCTAAAAATAAATCTACTGATGGTGCCAATGACGAAAAGGGTACAGGATTAGGTTTACATATTGTCAAAGAGTTGGTTGTGAAGTGTAAAGGTAAAATTCAAGTTGAATCAGAATTGAATAAGGGAACGGTCTTTACGTTGAGTTTACCAGTGGCATAGGTATGAAACCATTCGTAACATTAATCATACTATTGGGAACATTAACTACATAGTATCGGGCTTTCGATTTAATTTTAAGTAAACACATAATTATGATCGCTCAGTTAAGATTAAATGCTAAATATCCAGTTAGGAGTCAGTCGCAAGCGCCCACTAAATATAGGCCCTTATTCAATCTAACCAGTAGGGAAAAGGAAGTCCTTTATCACATTTGTCAAGGTCACTCCATGAAGGAGGTTGCTGAAATAATGTATTTATCACCATCTACTATAATCAGTCATAAACGAAAAATATTTGACAAATTTGGCGTCAATAATTTGGTAAGACTCGGTGTTTTAGCTGAACGATATGGCTATACTGATTAGATTATTTGTGCTGCATAACCCTTTTGATTTTTTTTACAATCTATCGAGTTTAAATACCGTAATCTCCGGTCTTACATTAAATCGGACTTGCCAAAGATGCCCAATCGCTCTATTGATATAAAGCGTTCGACCATCGTACAAATCAATTTCGCCCTCATCATAACGTTTGTTTTTTACAGGGAGCACAGGTGATTTTAGGAAGGGCGGTTTGCATTGCCCACCATGTGTATGTCCCGCAAGTATCCAGCTTTGATAGCCATTCCATACATCCAAATCGCAGACGTCAGGGTTGTGGCAAAGTACAATATTAGCATTAGAAGCGTCGAAATTCTCCATGGCTTTTGATGGCTTGAAGTTTGGTCCATAGTAATCATCGAAACCTATGATAGATAAGCCTTCTAAGTTTGTTTCTTCATTCTTTAAAATTTGAATACCCGCGTTTTCTAACTCCGTCGTTATGTCATTTCCTACTTCTACTTCTGACCAATTTTTACCATAATCATGATTGCCTAATATACCAGCTGTGCCAATCTGACCTTTTACAGTATGCTGAAGCACTTCCTTCAATTGTGATAGTTGTTGTTTGCTTTCATAACTCACGTAATCTCCGGTATATACTACAAAGTCAGGCTTATAGGCTTTAGCTTTTTCAAATGATTCAATGATGAATTTATAATCGAAGCGATTGCCAACATGCATATCGCTGATTTGCATTAAGGTCTTACCAACTAAATGTTGAGGAAGATTTTTAATGGGCATTGTTCGGTGGACAAACTCTAACCAAAAAGGTTCTATTTGCCAAGTGTAGAGTCCAGTTAGGCCAGCTGCTGCTGTTAAACCAAGAGTGGACTTTATAAATTTTCGACGATGCATTAATGAGATAACGAATCAATTGTGTTGATTATTTATTTGCGTCGTTCCAGTCGTCGATAATTTTAACGATTTCATCAAAATGTTCTTCGGATGTTTTATCCTCAAATTTTGAAAAGGCGCTAAAAGTATAGCCATAAGCAGTCATAGTAGGTGATTCAGATCTGACAAATGGTCCCGACAAACCAGTCATCCATCCTTCTTCTGACCAATCATCACTATTTGATCTAAATTTCCATAAATAGTAATCTGTAGGTCCTACGTCATCATATTTGACGGTAAATATTTCAACTAGTTCTATGTCTGTAGGTACGCGACCTAATTCAGTAGGATATACCAACCAATTTACCATATTGGCTTTTGATAAGAATTCTTGATTTTTATATTTCTTAGGGAATTTATTTAGTCGGTCTATGTTTTCTAAAAATTCAAATAATAGACCTCTTGTTTCGTCTTGAGCTGCAACACTTTTAAAGTGATCATTATTTACTTTTATATCGCGCCTTGTTAATGAAGTTATAGCAAAATATTTAGCTCGTGTATCAATGAAATAGGAAAGTGAAGCCGTCAATTCTTCCTCTGAACTTGAGCTATTTCCATATCCTAATAAGTCCAGGATAAGGCAACAATCAGACCTTCCATCTAAATATTCATAATCATCCCAAATCCAATTTTGGTAATCTTCACTTTGCTTAAGATTTTGGCGCTTCGATTTATTAAGTGCGGACAATTTTATTTCTGAAGCTTCTTCTAGTACCAATAGATCTCTTTGACAAAGATTTAATGCAAGCAATACAATTGAATAATTAAATTCATTTTTTTGAATGGCTTCATTGAGATTTGATTTAATGTGAGATTTATAATCTAATAAAGTAGACGGGTCAGTTTGTAAAAGCGTGTTTAAGAATACAATAGATTCTTCTTGTTTTGATGTATCAATTAAATTTTTGATTTGAATTTGTACATCTTTATTCTCTTGAGTATAGCTATTTAGACTCAAAGTTAGAATAACAATAGCAAGTACGTATTTCATAGGGAACAATTAAATTATCAATTTGAGTAATCTTTAGTTAGAAGTATGAAAGTTATGACTTTTGGATACTAAATTTATTTAATTACCGTCACATTCCCTTTGCGCATTCGATTGTTACATCCTCTTATGCCTACTTCAATAAAGTAAGCATATACATCAGGAGCTACAACTTCACCTTTATAGGTTCCATTCCATCCAGTACTTGGCGTCTCGTTATTATATAATAATTCACCCCATCTATTGTAAACTTTGAATTCTAAGACTTCCAACTCTAAGGGATTATTTTGCTCGTCAATAATCACATTAAATGTAGGATTGATATTGTCATTGTTTGGCGAAAAGACATTTGGAAACAGGAGGGCGTTAAGGGTAGAGCTGTTATTAGTAATGGATTGGAATCTTTCGATCTCGCAACCAAAGTTGTCGATGACAAAAAGCGAAATTAGTAGACTGTCTTCATCAGAATCTACAGTAATTAAAGGATTGGGATCATTTTCAATAACCTGATTGCCTATTTCCCATCTTAATGATTCTGGATTATTAAAGTCGCTTGATAGTTGAACCTCTCCAGGACAATTGCCTTGCGTAGCTTGGAAGTCAGCGGTTAATGAGGAAATATTAATTGGAAGATTCAAAGATCTTTCGCAACCTAAACCTTCAGATCTCAATATTATAGCCGGCGTAAACATGCCTCCAATGCTTTCTTGGCCATAGGTGTGCATGATTGGATTGACGTTGTCTATTTGAGTGCCGTCTCCCAGATCCCAAGTAAAACTTTCGACATCTTCTGCGTTGATTAAGGTGAGTGTTATTTCTTCTCCTGGACAGATCATGTCGTCATCAACAAGAATATCTCCTTCGGGTTCTACAAAAGTGTAGCTTCTTGTAAAGGTGTCCATGCATCCAAAAAAAGTTGTGGCGACCAGACTCACTTCAAATGTCCCTTTCGTAAACTCTACTCTTGGATTTTCGAGAGTTGAAGGTTCTCCTCTTTGAAATGTCCACTTGTAGAGCATCATATCTTCACTAATAGTTTCATTCGTAAACTGAACCTGGTCACCGGCACAGATGGTTTCTTGTTCATCAAATTCTGTAGAGAAGCCAGCTTGAGGGTTCATTTTTACGAAAATGGTGGAATCGATTTTTCCTTGACAACCAGTGGCTTTTTCGGTATAGGTCATTGTAAATGGAATATCACCAGACTCAGAAAATTCTACTGAAATATTTTGACCATTTTCAATACCTAGATTACCGAAGTCCCATTCAAAATTAAGTGAAGAACCTCCAGCCGTAAAGTCATCAGCTCTAAAATTGATAATTTCATCTTCACATATCACGGGGCCATTGTCTAGGAAAATCCTTGACGGTATTTCATACAAGGTAAAAAAGTGCTCATATTCGCTTGTGCATCCCAACACATCTTCTATCGACAAAAGCACTTGGATGGTGTCTGCTTCAAAAATATCACTTATATCCGCTTCAGTAAATTCATAATTGGGTTGAAGTTCAGTACTAGAGCCATTTCCAAAGTTCCATTCGTAGGATACTATTGTAGTGTCAGCTGAAGATATGTTTTCTAAAATGGGTGAACTTGGTAAACAAATCAATGAATCAGAGATAAATTCAGCATTGATACAAAAAGCCTCTATGGTGACTTCGTCTGTATCTGTGCAACCATTTATGTCAGTGACTGTCAACATAATGTTTTGGCGCCCCGGTTGGAAGGTATGGCTTATTGTATCTGTTGCAACTTCTCTAGGTCTCTGAAGGTCAAAGTCCCATCTGTAACCTGCAACACAACTATTCTGTACACTTTTACTTTGTGTAGCATCTAAAAGAAAAGGAGCTTGCGCACAAATTTTATCAGGTATGGCAATTTTAGCTTGGAGGTCCCTTATGTAAATGATGGTGCTGTCTTTATGAGCGCAATCTGATTCTTCATCATATGTTTGCAAAACAATTTTATAGTCTCCTTCCTCTTTAAATGTATATTGAAATTCAATTTCAGATGACACAAGGCTATCTTCCAAATACCATTCATACTTATCAGCATACAAACTTTGATGGCCATTAAAATCAACCTCATAAGGCTTTTCGCAATTCATTTCACAACTTAATTGTGCTTTGGTGCCGACGATATCATATGTTCTTTGCAGTGTTATAGAGTCCATTAAAATACCTGCAGTTTCTAAAATAAAGGAAGTAACATAGGTGCCGGTATCCAGAAAAGAATGAATCGAATTGATTGATAAAGGACAATGATTTAATCGGCCACTATCACCTTCGAAATGTAATAAAGTCAAAGAATCAACTACGCCAGTAGGAAATGAAAATTCCTCTCCTAAGCAAAAAGGTTGTGAATCATTTGGTAGGGGAGGAACTCCTGGAGGTATATCGCCTGGTAATCCTGTTGTGCCTCCTTGTGGTTCTGGTTTGTCTAGTACTAAAATTTGAACTGGTCGTGATACGTCTTCACATCCAAATTCATCTGTTATTTTCAATGTCACTTCGTATTCACCTGGTTCAGTATAGGTATGTTGTACTATGGTGTCATTGTTGCCTAGGTTTAAAGTTGTCCCATCATCAAAATCCCATTCTCTTGAAATGACGGTGCCTTCCGCAAAAGTTTTATCAAAAAAAGTGATATCAAAAGGAACACAACCAGCGACCTGGCTGGGAGTAAAAAAAGCTTCAGCTTTTTGAAAATGAAATGCTAAATCTGTTTCGGATTCGCAGCCGTGAATGGATGTAACAATTAATCTTGTGATGATACTATCGGCATAATTAATATAATAAGCTTCTCTTTCAGGCTGTTCGTACAGGACTGAACCTGTAGGTTCTGTGAAGACATTAAAACTATTTGGCTCACGGATATCTGTAATAAATTGGTAGCGAATATGATTAGGGTTTTGAGCAGTATATTCTATATTGACCATATCCGCGCAGGCGATATCTGGCCCTAGGGTGTATTCTGAGTTAGGAATTTCTACGAATACGGATAATGTATCTGTTGTTTCGCAGCCATCTTCGGCTATAGCAGTGAGAATAATTTGTTGGATGCCACTAGAGTCAAAGCTTACGGTTGGACTTTTGACTAAAGGATCAAAGTCGTCGAATTCTAGATTTATATCTGCTAAAGTAAAATTCCAAACAAAGCTATCAGCTAAAGTTGTATTACCTAATAATACGCTACTTTCTAAGCAAACAGTATCTTCAATTTCCGTAGTAATGTTGGGTGATCCAATATTTATTTTTCTAGTTTTAGTTACAGAGCAGCCTCTTGGTGATGTAGCGGTTAAGCTGACTTCATAAAGGCCTTCATTTTGAAAGGTATGTGTGACACTATTGATTTCTTGCGAAGTTGTATTGTCTCCAAATTCCCAAAGAAATTCAAAATCATTTCTGTCTGGGGTGGTATTTACAAATGTAAACTCTGCGGGCACATCGCATGCAATTTCTTTATCGGATCTAAAATTTGTTCTGGGGCCTTCTACATCAATAAATTTTTCCAAGATCAGAGGTGCATCACATTTAATGTCGTTTTTAGTGATGACTTTGACTGACACATTAAATTCCCCGGCCAACAGATAAGTGTAGGTTACATTCTGTCCACTTAAGCTGGCTCCATTACCAAATGTCCAAATGATAGAGTCAATTTCAAGTTCAGGATCAATTTGTATTTGACTTGAAAAGTTGACAGTTAGTGGAGCACATCCTTCTCTGACATCGGCATTTGCACTGATCTGTATTTCAGGAAAAACTTTTATTTGAATATCATTACCAATTTGAGTACCTCCTTGGACGTCGAATAATTTTACGACATACTCTCCAGGTTGAATATAGCTATGCGTCGGATTCTGTAAAGATGAAGAATTCGTGTCTCCAAAATCCCAATAGTAAGAACTGGCATCAGGACTCGTAAAGTCAACTTTAAGTTCGGCGCAACCTGAAGTGATGTTTGCCGTTTGGCTGTATGTCATAATGCTCATAAGCATACATAAGACGATATATACAGTACGATACAACATCAGAAAAAAGCCACAGTTGATTTAAGATAATTTTCTACTATCAATAGATATTGAGATCTGCTAAATCCGCACCTACATGGATACCCTGACATAATATTGCCTACATCTGGTTGATAAAATGATGTATTTGGATCTCTAACTTCATAGATAAACTCACAGTTGTCATTAAGGAATTCATCAGTAATTTGACCTTCTGCCAATAGTATCGAATCTTGAACGCTTATAAATTCTTGCTCAAATGGATCTGCCGGCGTATCGCATAGAAAATCTCCAGTTGTTGTGCAATTGGATCCATCAACGAGTTCTATAGTTTCCGAGTCATAAGTATCCCGTAAACCAAATAGGTGACCTAGTTGATGCGCCAGTTGTCCAGATGGTTTATCTTCACAATCTTGCTCTATATAGATGTTAGCATTAAATGCTGAAAGGATACCTTCAAAAGTAGCATCTCCACATAATCTGTCATCAATGAAGTCAACGAAAAATATATTGATACGTCGCCGTTTTGAATATCTAATACTGAGCTCTTCATATTGATTTGCAATGGTGATCGGCGTATCTCTAATTCTTCCTAATGAATAGTCAACATCTATAACTTGGTATTCACATGAACTGAATGACATGCAAATAGGTGAGAAGTAAAAAGAGGCTTCTTCTACAATATCAAAAACTTCTTCTTCGGTAAATAGTGGATTGTTGAAACTATCTACAGTCATATGTATGGCTACATTAAAATTCTTTTCAACGCAAGGTAAATTTTTAAATTGTTGACGGAGCTCTTGACTATAGGTATTTGGTAGAAATCCAAACAGAATAAGAAGCACTGGAGTAGTCGCCCAAATGTGTGTTGTAAATGATTTTAATACAAGTTGATTTACCAAAATCTAATGATTGTTGATATTGTAATTTAAGTACTTTAGAAGTATTTATCTATTAATCTAAAGACTTTATTTTTGGTAAACACTTTTTAATGACGTTAAGCCAATATTTAACTTAATGTCAGATGCAAGGATTAAGTTAGGGAATTAATGCTTACTTATATTTTTTCAAAGTTTGACTTTGTAGATATCTGCAATAAATAGAAGTAAATATTAAATCTTATATTTTCTTTTTGAGTTATTCGTTTTTGGACCCATCCAACTTCCCTTAAAATGGAAGCGTTAAGAAGTCTGCTTTGTTAAAGGATATGGGGATTAGATCAGGCTTGCGCCGGGAAGCAATTATGATGTGCATGCCGTTGTAATGTCTAAGTAATTAAAAATTGTAGTTTTAAAAAGATGAGATAGATAAAATAAGAATTACCAAAAGCGATAAACTTATGAAATTGTAAAATGTTTAAAGTCTTAGTAAGCATTCCACATAAGTATGAATTATAACATTTTGATTTTTATCAGTCTACTACTTGTGAATATTATTTGCTGGTATTTTTTATGGAAAGCAATTTTCACGAGCAATACTAAATTCTGGGTTTTGACGGTGAGCTTAGTCGTCTATATTATAACTATAAACTTAATTTATGATGTGGAATTCACTTCCTTTATCGAGAATGATGTTTTAGGTTATGCTATCAAACTATTGTTATTTTCAGTATACGTTTTCATCGCATACAAAGCATATCGTCATAGAGTTGCGGGTAATACCATTTCGCAATGAAAACAACGCATTTCTTTTCATTGTTTTCAAGGTTCTTTAATCTTTAATTACAATTTGATTTTATTTATCGTTCATCATTCAGTCTGTGGCGAGTAGATTTACGTCCGCGGCTTGGACTACGTAGTAGTCCACGAGCAGTAAATATAGGAGCTGAAGGCAATGAGAAGAGGAAAAAGACCTTTTGATGAATTAGAGTTTTGGTTACTTTGGGGCAATGCCAAAGTAACATATTATAAGAAGAAAATTATTCTTATTTACCTTATTTTATCACCGTAACATTCCCCTTCTTTATCTTATTATTACAGCCTTCAATCCCAATTTCAATAAAGTAAGCGTATACATCAGGTGGTACGAACTCTCCTTCATAGCTGCCATTCCAACCGGTACTTGGGGAATCATTATCGTAAATAACTTCACCCCATCTGTTGAATACTTTAAAATTGACAATATTGATTTCTTTACCAGATCCAGCATCATCGAAAATGACATTGAAGTATGGGTTTATAGGGTCGTTATTTGGCGAAAATGCATTAGGATACTGCAATTGATTTTGGGCTAAGTCAGGGTTGGCAATTCTTTTTTCTCTTTCTACTTCACAGCCTTTATTATCTCTAACATATAAGGATACTAAGATGCTATCAGAAGCACTATTAATAGTCACCGAAGGATTAGAATTGCTTTCTATGACTTGTCCATCAACATCCCATCTTATACTTTCTGGATTTACAAAATCACTGAAGAAAGTAACCTCTCCAGGACACACACCTATCGAATCAATAAAGTCAGCAGTGATAGATGAAATATTAATTGGTAGATTAATTATTTGTTCACAGCCATTATTGTCAGACCTTAATATTAAAGTCGGCGTAAAAGAAGTTATTGCAGAGTTAGGATCATAAGTGTGCGTCACCTGATTTTGATTATCCACTTGCGTACCATCACCAAAGTCCCAAGTAAAATTCGAAACATCAATGGCATTTTCTAGATTGACAGTAAAATCTTCTCCAGGACAGATATCGTCCTTATCAATGATAAATTCTCCTTCAGGTCCCACTAAAGTATATGATCTTTTCATCGTGTCTAGACATCCAGAAAAAGTTCTTACAATTAATTCAACTTCAAAGGTGCCCTTGTCAAATGCAATCAAGGGATCTTCTAAATCGGAATTAGCACCATTTCCAAATGTCCAATCATAAAGGACATCATCATTCACAATAGACTCATTAAAGAATTCAATTTGTTCTGGAAAGCAAATAAATTCTAGATCATCATAATCTGTTGACCAATCAGCGATAGGGTTGGCCATTACCGTAATGAAAGTATCTATCTGCCCCATACACCCGGTTGATTTTTCAGTATAAATCAATGATACATTTTGAATGCCAGCATTAGGGAACGACATCTCTACTTGTTGACCATTCAAATCACCTATGTTTTCAAATTGCCATAAGAAATCTAAAGACGAACCACCTCCTGTAAATTCTTGTCCTGTAAATTCAATAGCTTCTTCTTGACAAATAACAATTTCATCTATGAATATTCTGGATGGGATTTCGTAGATGTCGATGATGACTTCTGATGTGTTAATGCATCCTATGACATCTGTAACTAATAATTCTACAACTATGCTATCGCCTTCAGCAGCTTCTAAATCCGCTTGGGTAAAAGTATAAAGCGGATTCTCTTCTTCAGAAGTACCAGCGCCAAATTGCCACATATAAGAAGCAATGGTCGTATCAGCTCTAGAGCTATTATCCATTTCCAATTCGAATGGCAGGCAGATTAGCGTATCAGTTTCAAATATGGCATTGACTTCATAAGTAGAAAATTCAGCCGTGGCTGTATCGGTACATCCATTAATATCTTCTACAGTTAATTGTATGGTGTGTTGACCTGGTCCAAATACGTGTAATAAAGAATCTTCAGCTACTTCTCTAGGGCGATGGTCAAGAAACTCCCACTTGTATCCTGACACACAACTATTTCTAACATCGATACTCTTCGAAGCATCTAATAGGGACGGTATACCTGCACAAACATTTTCTGGAAGTGATATATTAGCTTGGATATCTCTAATATGTACGATCGTGCTATCCACATGAATGCAGCCAGTCTCTGTATCTTCTGTTTCTAAAAATATTTTGTAATCTCCGGTAGTAGGGAAGGTATGTGATAAACTCGCTGATTGTGAAATCATTTGATCATCTATGTACCAAGTGAAATTATCCGCATTGTAACTTTTATCACTGTTAAAATTAACTTGGAAAGGATTATTGCATTCGATTCTGTAATCGATATCTGCTTTCGTACCGACGACATCGAATATGACACTCGATTGAATAGAATCAATATAGATGCCATATACTTCTTGAGTAAAATATACTGGATACAGACCAGGTGTTAAAAATGTATGTGTGGCTTCCTGTTCTCTCCAACAATGATCAAAACGCCCGCCATCAGTTTCGGTATGTAAGGAATTAATATTTTGATCTGTAAAAAATGTAAAGGTCGCAGAGTCGCCTATGCATAAGGTAATCAATCCGTCTCCTAGATTACAACGCCCCAACTCTGTTTCAACAGTGTCTTTTAAAAGGGCCAAAACTTGGATAGGCCTCGAAAGATCAGTACAGCCTTCATCATCATCCACACGCAGTCTTACTTCATGTATGCCTGGTGTCGTAAACGTGTGTGTAATCAGTGTGTCGCTGTTACCAAAAGCTTGAGTGGTACCATCTCCGAAGTCCCAAGACCTAGATACGATATTGGCTTCAGAAAAACTTTTATCTTCAAAAGTTACATCAAAAGGTACACAACCTTTTACAACATCAGGTACAAAAAAGGCTTCAGCCCTTTGCAAGTAAAAAAGCTGTTCTAATGAATCGGTACAACCATTAGCAGATTCAATAATAAGTTTGGATATAATGCTATCTCTATAGTTTATATAGTATTCGTCTCTTTCAATTTGCGTGTGTACTATAGTCCCTTCAGGGCTTTCAGAACTTATAAAATTGCTTTCATTATTGATGTCTGGATAGAAAGTATATAAAGCATGGGTTTTGTCCTCTGCGCTAAAATTTATATCGACCTCCTTAGCGCAGGTGATATCTGGTCCCATTGAAAAATTGACATTTGGTTTTTCTACATGGACATTGAATGATTCTTTTGTTTCGCAACCGCCATTTATGAAGGCTGAAAGTGTGAGGGTTTGATTGCCGCTATTTAAAAAAGTAACTTCAGGACTTTTCAAAAAGGGGTTGAAATTTGAAGCTGTAAAGTCAATTGAAGTATTTGTAAAATCCCAATAAAAGCTATCCGCGATTGTAGTGTTGAAGAGTCGAACAGGAGCACCAGCGCAAAGTGTATCTTCAAACTCGACTTCAATTTTAGGTGAGCCAATATTTACTTTTCTTGTATTAGAAGTGACGCAGCCTTCATTTGAAGTAGCGGTCAGCGTTATTTCATATAATCCTGTATTTTGAAAAGTATGTGATACAGGACCTTCTTCCGTACTTGAATTACCATCGCCAAATTCCCAAAGGAATGTATAGAGTTGACGATCTCTAGTCGTATTCGTAAATGTAAACTCTGCTGGAGCAAAGCAAGCCGTATTTTCGTTTACTCTGAAACTCGTTTTTGGCCCCTCTATTTTAATGTAGTTTTGGAAAAGAATGGGCTCATCACATTTGATATTATTTTCTGTTAGGACCTTTATAGAGACAGAATAAATGCCTTCTTGATTGTAGGTGAAGTTTGTGTTTTGACCTGAAGCACTATTTCCATCCCCAAATGTCCACACGATATCCTTGATTTGTAAATCAGGGTGCGCATTTATCTGACTTGTAAAATTTACATTTAATGGGGCACAGCCTTCTCTAACATCGGCATCAATAGTGACTTCAATCGGAGGATATACGGTAATGTCTATATCGTTTCCTACTTGGGTGCCATTTTGCATGTCAAATAATTTAACTACAAAATCTCCAGATTGAACATAGCTGTGTACGGGGTTTTGTAAATCTGAAGTTGAGCCATCTCCAAAGTCCCAAAAGTAGCTGTTGGCACTTGGAGCGGTAAAATTGACTTTTAACTCTGCACAACCAGAGGTGACATTTGCTGTTTGCCCAAAAATATTTTGGCTTATACAGAGTGCTATGAAGGCGATAATGATTGTTTGAAAGCTTCTCATAATTGACGTTTAAAAGAATTGAACATTTGACTTCAAATAATTCTCCACTATAAGTAAGAGTTGTTCCCTTGAAAAACCACACTTACATGGGTAGTTGGACATGATGTTGCCAACGTCAGGTTGATAATACGCTCCATTAGGATCTCTTATCTCATATATAAATTCGCAATCTCCGCCTATATACAGATTGGTGATTTCTTTATTTTCTAGAAGCTCTCTGTCCTCAGCACTAATATATTCCTGTCCGTAAGGATCAGCAGGCGTGTCGCATAAGCCATCAGCAGCGGTAGCACAATTTGAGCCATCTACTAATTCAATACTTTCAGCATCATAGGTGTCTAGTAATCCAAACAAATGTCCCAATTGATGTGCCAGTTGACCAGCTGGCTTATCATTACATTCTAACTCTATATATACAGAAGCATTAAACGCGTCATAAATGCCTTCAAATTCACTATCCCCACAAAAAGTGGCGTCGATATAATCCACAAAGAATATATTGATTCTACGCCTTTGAGCGAATCGATTATTGAGTTCCTTTATTTGATCCTTAATGAGGATTGGTTGGTTTCTAATCCGTCCTAAAGAATAATCATTCTCAATTACATTGAATTCACATGATTCAAAAGAAATGCAAATAGGCGAGAAGTAATCAGATACTTTTTTTAGAATGGTATCGACCTGTGCTGAATTGTATAACGGTCTATTCGTGCTATCCACAGTCATATGTATAGCCACATTGAAATTTTTATTGACACAGGGTAGGTCTTCATTTCTGTGATGAATATCTTGAGCTGTTATATCAGATATCGTGAATAACAGACAACAAAGGAAGGTAATGACAGAAATAATTTTGTTTTGCTGTAGCATGATAATGATTGTTAAAGTCTAGGACATAATGCTTTAGGATCGATTTTCGGTTGTTTGTTGACTGTAAAGATTCTATAAACACCCAATTCTATAGCCCCAGTTCTGTTAGTGAAATCCGCAGCTGAAGAAACAGTTAAATCATAACTCAATCCAACATTCCAACCTTTAAAAATCATGCCTGCCATTAATTGCACGGCATCACCTGAACGATAGCCGATACCTCCTTTGAGAACAGTTGTAGATTTTTCTGTTAATCTGTATTCCATATTAAATTGTCCAAAAAGGTTTTGGAAATTATACATTCTAGATAGTACAATGACAGGCTTTATTTTAAGTTGATTGGATGCTTGTAAGTGGTATTCACCATAGGCATTGATACGTCTGCCAATAGGATTTCTGATATTAGAATTTGTAAATAAATATTCAGGTTGTGTGGCATGATATAAGGCGATACCTGTTTCAAAATAGGAGAAGTCAGAAGTATATTTCTTTAAGCTAATACCGAGGTTTAAGTCGTTGGTGGAAGGATTAAAATTTTCAAGTAGGTCGAGATCAGAATCATTTAAGTTACCTGATAGCGTTTCATAAGAACGGTAATTGTCTTTATTAATTTTTCGCTGAGTAGCGCCATATTGAATACCGAATGTTAAAACCGTTCTGAAATCCTCACCTAAACTCATATGATAGGCGGCACTAGCAAGCACACCAGAATTTTGTAGAGCTAAATCTCCTGCTTTATCACTAAACATATTTAAACCAAATCCTAGCCAATGTTTATCTTTTAATACAAAAAAACCTGGGCTATCTAGGAAGAGCATAACCGTCTGATAAGGTTCTTCAATGAATGAATTAAATTGCTCTCTTACTTGTCCACCAACCCTATAAGTGCCGGCAAACGCTCCGGTTTTTGCTGGTGTTAAGTATAAAGGGCTGTATTCATAATTGCTAAAATGAATATCCTGTGTAGCACCATTTATGGATATAAAGAGAGACAGGATGAGGATTGATAGAAGTTGTTTCATCGTAAGTCGTGTAATTATATAGACTGCAATTGAAGCATAATTAGTTTGTATATGCATCAATTTAATTTTATAATGATTCTAAAAGTTAGCATTAATTACCTATTACTTGGTTCATTTTAGGATTGTTTTTTATTTTAAGTTAATGTTAGCGACACAAAACAGATTATTATTCTTAAATCAGTCAGAAGGGAAGGGTCGTGGTGTATTCACCTCCGATTCAATACCTAAAGGCGGCCTCATTGAAATTTGTCCCACTATTATTCTTTCTAAAGAAGATACCCAAGGTATACATAAAACGTTGCTTCACGATTACTATTTTTTATGGAATAATGATGGGCAATCTGCAATAGCCTTAGGTTATGGATCGCTTTATAATCATTCTGAAACACCCAACGCTATTTTTGAATTGGTATACGGAGATGACGAAATTCACTTCATTGCTCAACGAGATATCGAGGCTGGCGAAGAGATTACGATTAATTATTTAGAGATAAGGGATGGGAAGTTTGAGTTGTGGTTTTAGTTGGGCGAGCGTTTGTGTGAGGTATAAAGGTATAAAGGTGTAAAGGTGTAAAGGTGTAAAGGTGTCTCGGTGGTCTCGGCTTTCCTTTGTCAAAGATTTGTAGTGTTTTGTATAGAAAACGGTCAGCGTTATTCAGGCATGGTGGGAGTATTTATAAAAGTGTGTCAACACTTTATAAATAATCTCCCATACTCGACT
>JAHDIN010000034.1 GCA_020630775.1 Saprospiraceae bacterium
CACAATGGCATATGTTTTGTCGTTATCTATACATTGATTAATACTAAAAATTTAACATGAATATTATTAAAACAACTTTCATTGGCCTTGCATTGAGTTTATTGATGATCTCTTGCGGCGGCGATGAAGATGAAAAAAGTTTAAGTGGCCTTGAAGGAGATTGGGATGCTATAGAGTTTAGCGCAACAATAGTAGGCAATTCTGCTGGTCAAACATTTACTAACGAAGTTGAAGCGACCACTTTAGATTATTGTCTAACTTTAGAAAATGGTCAATTTGAAACAAGTGGCGGTTATGATTTGTTAACGACAGTGACCGTACCAGGCGTTAGCATACCTCCAGTAGCTTCATCAATAACCAACGTATCAGGGTCAGGAGAATACACTGACAATGGCAGCTCATTAGAAATTAATGGAGGCTTTTATGAATTAGAATTAAACGGTGTTCCTGACAGCGCCTTGCAAGATATGCCACAAACTTCAGATTATTCATTTGATGCAGACGACAATTTGGTATTCGAACAAGATGAGACTATGACTGTGACAGATCAAGGTGTAACAGTTACTGTTAGTATTGTTTCTAGATCTGTTTGGCAAAGGAAATAGAGATTAGAGATTGATATAAATTATAGAAAAGCTGCGGGTCTTCATACTGCGGCTTTTTTTATAATTTGTAGTAGAATAATTAAATAACAACATTATGTCACTTCCCAAATTAATGCACCACATAACATCAATTTTTATTTTGGTTTTTAGCGCCGCTTCAATCCATGCGCAAGAAACTTGGGATCATTATTTAGCTACCTATGAAGATGGGCTGTCTGGATCTACTACCCTACGGATGGATCTAATTGATGAGGCACCGATGAAACTCAAACTATGCATTAGAAAATCTATTGCGATCCCAAATTGCTGCAAATCAGAAGCTTCGCCAATTTATATTCTCTAACCATAGCAGTGCTATGCTTTTCGAATATAAACCGCTGATTTATTGCACTTTAAGATCTCATGACGAAGTTCTAACGCATAGTCTGAGTTAAAGATTTTAATTTTCTACTCATTTCATGCATCATATACGAAAGATGACGATGGATTTCCAGTTACCAACTTATCAGACTCTATTTACAAAATCGAAGAGCAAATCATTGAATTCATTGCATCTAATAGATATTCAATTACGGCAGGGACCTTCATGTATGATGGTCAAAGATTGATGTACACTTACCTACAGGATACCATCGGTTGAATACTATTTATGATTATAATTGTCCTATATAATTGATAAATAATTTTGAATTTCTTCGTTAGAAAGCCTCATCATAGCAATGCTATGCTTACGTTTTCTGCCTTAAACTTCTTCATTATTTATTCAAATCCAATAAGACATTATAAAACATAAATAGTATAAGATCTGCCCTGAATGCATTCAATGAAAATACTTTCGATGATACTGAAATCAAACTCAGTATTAAAGAAGATAAGAATTGGGAAGCCTATATTGAATTCCTGTATCCTACTGAAACTATTTTTAGGTACATGAACGATACTAAAGTGGTATTGCAATTACAGGGATACGGTGATGTTTTATCAACACCCCGACGCGTAGATCATTGGCTCTATTTCAGAAGTAATGACGAAGCCAACGCTTTCATAAAACAAGCTAAGGGCATTGGTTTTTCAGTAGAACAACAAGTTAAAAACGGTATAGCTCCTCTATTGTATCAGGTTCAGATATATAGAGATGACAGCGTGGAGTTAAACGCTATAAATGCTGTGACCTCAAAACTAGTATCTTGGGCCATAGAGCTTAATGGAGAGTATGATGGTTGAGAGACGTTTGTGGTGAAGGAATAAGATAGCGGGACTTATGATTTAAATTCAAAATGATCCCTATCTTTCAGAAAAGGCTTTTCCTTTCTAAATTCTTGTATTTGTTTTTTTGCCAAGACGTGTTCAATAACTGACGCCTCATTTTCTGAATAGCCCAACCGTTTCCCATCAAACTGAAATATAGAACTATGACCACTGTAGCTATTGCCCCAAACATCCTGTCCTACACAATTACATCCGAGGACATAGGTCTGGTTTTCAATGGCTCGTGCTCGCAACAAACTATCCCAAGCCAACATGCGCTGCGCAGGCCAATTAGCCACGAAGATTTGAATATCAAAATCAGAAGTATTTCTTGTCCATACCGGGAATCTTAAATCATAACAAATGTTCAAATTTAATTTCCAATCTTCTTTTTCGTAGAATGCTTGTTCATGCCCTGCCTCAAAAAATCTATCCTCTCCAGAATAGGCAAATAAATGTCGCTTATCATAAGTCACTTTCTCTTTTCCCTCGTCAATGACGTAAAGCCGATTAAAGTAACTTTCATCAACCTTTGTAATTAAAGAGCCTACAACCATAGCCGACTTTTCGATGCTCCATGCCTTCATTAAGCCTAAAGCATGATCGGTGTCCTTATAAAACTGATGCGCTTTCATTGTAAAACCAGAAGACCACATTTCTGGCAAAACGATCAAATCGACGTCTACTAAATCAAAAATTTGATCTGCAATAGATTTGAAATTTGAAGCAGGTTGATGCCAATGGATTTGAGCTTGTACAAGGGCAACTTTTAAATTATCTAATCCCATAATTAAAAGTCTTCAAAGTACCTTCGCGCATTTCTATTGAAATTATCTTGCGTGGTATTGGATTCTAATATCGAACCATTTTGCCCCATAAAGTCATCGCTGTATAATTCGACTTCCCATCTAGGATTACTAATCTCTCCCCTACAAGTGGAGTGCAATAACTTATAGTCATTGGTCACTAATGAAGGATTATAGAATAGAAACTTCACATTGGTTTGTTGCGTTTCAGGAACATAATTATAAATCCATATTTCATAAGGGGGTGCACTGGGTTCATCTTCAACAATAATGGAGTTATTGGGTTTTCCATACTTCAAGAAAATGTAACCTCGATCAGTTTCGAATCCACGACCTACATTACTTGCAAACTCTAAGTCTATAATCTTAGCCACTTTCATATATTTATCATAGACTGCTTTCGGATTATCCTCAGATATTCTAGACCAATATTGAAACAGAAAATATCTTTTTACCTCAACATCATCGGATGCGATAATGTAGTTTAGAGTTTCCGTCATATTATTTTTAAGTACTGGAAAAATAGCCTTAAGACTATAATCTAGTTCGTCCTTATCAAGCAATTGCACAAATGAAGTTTCATAAGTCTTATCTGACTCAAAAGCTCTTTGAAGGTCTAAGACTGGATGGAAAACCGAAAATGACTTTTCTATTCTATGAAAAGTAGATTTATCTTTTTTGCAAAGCTCTATAACAAAATTGTAATTACCTGATGGTAATTTTTCGCAGTCGTAATTTATGAGTATCGGATTGAAGTCGGAGGGTATTACTTTTTTGAATCCCGTTTCAAACTCTCTAGAATTCTCGATATTTAAGTCAACTGGAAAGTACCTAATAAAAAAATCTTCGGCTATTTGATCTTTTAAATCATATAGCTCAAGATACGCATACATGGATGGAGTGGCTTCATTTATAAGATCAAAGCATAAAGGTTCGTAATAGAAATTAGATCGCTGAAAATTATACGCTTCATCTGTTTTTGCAACATCTGATATCAGTAAGATATCAGAATGAGCTATATCACTCTCGGTAATCCCCAAGTCGATCTCTTCATAATAATTTAGCGTATCTGCTGGATTATTAAGATCTACATATTGTATTTCAAGAGAATATCTTTGAGCATCTAATCTGTACCGTCTGCGGTCCCAAAAGTCTTTAGCACTTTTGAAAGAAGGACTTTCAATATTATATTTTTCAGCAATTAATAAACTGTCTGATTGCTTGATGAGTACCAACATTTCTATAGTCGAACGCAAAGTAGTGCTGTCTGTTGCTAGAAATTTAAACGTAGCAGTCTGTCCTATGATCCTTGAATATATTTCTACATAGGGCGTTTCACTATCTTTAAAAACCTGAGTATTCACACCTACATCTATGGACCAAGCCTGAAACGTAGTTATCAGTGACAGGATAAATATAAGTGAGCATCTATTGTTCATTTGTGAGTGCTAGGATTCTGTTTGTTTGATTGTCAGAAACCTAAATTTAAAATTATCAATCTCTGCTTCCATTTGCAGGGTATCGCCTTGTAGTTTGACGACTTTATAAGCAGTTTGTTTGCCTTCGCTCAACTTTATGATATTGTTAGAATAGCTGTAGGGCCCTACCTCACCAGGCAAAATATTAGTCATAAAGCTTGAATCAGAAATTACAAATAAGCCGTTATTAAGCAACTGGGTTTGCCTATTATTTCTATAAGCCTCTGCAATCTTCCATTGGCCGCGAATATCTTCTACTAAAACCGGCTCTACTTTCTCTTCCATACAAGATGAAAAAACCATGAGTGTCATCAATACAAATACTAAAAAAACGCTTTTCACTTTATCAAATTCTGTGATTCATTAATTTAAACCAAACGGGCGGAACTAATGACAACAACATGCTACCTGGATATCCAAGTGGTAATTGTTTAGATTCTTCCTGATGGTCTAACAATTGATACTTTTTATTGGCAATAAAATGGTGATCAGAATGACGTGTTAATTCATACAATAAAATTCTTCCTACCTCGTGATTAGAGTTCCACGAGTGGATAGGTCTAACACGTTCATATTTGCCATTTACTTTTTGTCTTCTCAAACCATAATGCTCGATATAGTTTATAGTCTCTAATAACAAGATTGAAATTAGACTACAAGCTAAGAATAGAGTCATAATAGTTAATCCATATAGATAACCTATCAAAGCTAGAAATGTTACCTGTAGGAACTGGTAAATTAAAATCTTATTTATTTTCTCGTATCCTTTGGGTTGTGTTCGCTTGATTCGTTGTTGTTCGATCTTAAAAGCACCTACAAAAGAAAACACAATTGATCGCAACCAAAAAATGTATATCATTTCGTTTTTCCTAGCTGAAGCAGGGTCTTCATCAGTAGCTACATTTTTATGATGTCCAAAATTATGTTCTATGATAAAATGCGTATACATCGAAGGAAACAAAAGTGCCTTTGCCATCAACTTATGATAATTTTCATTTCGATGGCCCAACTCATGCGCTACATTGATACCGCATGCACCCATAACTATCCCTACTGAAAATATTAACCCAGCAGTTTCAAAAGTATTAAGAGTGGCTGTACTCAAAGTATGCAACAGGTATAGGATTACTCCGTAAACGATCGGTACATTGAGGTATAATAAAAAATCAAAAAGACGCATATTACTTTTTATAGCGCGATCTTCATCAGAAAGATTGGACGTGTCTTTTGGTGCCAGCATTTCTATGAAAGGCACCAATCCAAATATAAATATTGGTGTAATGTATGCCCAAGATCCTTTATTGTAGATACCAACGATAGCTAATAAGGGTACTAGATAGGCTCCGAGATATTTTAAATCCTTTAAATGCATGAACTGAAGCTTTTATCGATTAACAATATCAACTAATACTTCTTAAATGTATAGGATTTAACGGAAAATGTATACCATAAATTTAATTATAGCTACTAGAATATTGAGAAAACTAAAGAATGGATAAAGCCTCTTTATTAGGACTTCTTAACGAATTTTCTTTCTTTAATCTTAGCTTTTTTACCTACTAATTCTCTTAAGTAGTAAAGCTTAGCTCTTCTAACCTTACCTCTCTTTAGAACTTCGATTTTATCTAAGATTGGTGAGTTGTAAGGAAAGATTCTTTCAACGCCTACACCATTTGACATTTTTCTGACTGTGAAAGTCTTTGTAGAGCCGTGGCCATTGATCTGAATAACATCTCCTTTGAAAGTTTGTATTCTTTCTTTAGAACCCTCTATGATCTTATAACTTACAGCTATATTATCTCCAGGCTTGAACGATGGAAGTTCTTTTTCGGGAGTTAATTGCTCGTGAACATAATTAATCAAATCCATGACAGTGTATTTACGCTTTGAAAAATGTGGCGCAAAGATAGAATATTCTCTAATAAAATGTACTAATTATCTAAAATGCTATCTCAATAAAGTAACATGACCATCTAGAGCCTCTCTCTCACCTCTTGGACCTGTGTAAGAAACCTTGTAAACATAGACACCTTGAGGTGATTGCTGCCCATTATTATTCTTTTGACCGTTCCATCCTTCTCTAGGGTCATTACTTTGAAAAACTTGCTCTCCCCACCTATTCCAAATGGTAAAATTGAAGTCACTGAGCCCATCATAGAAGCCATTTCCAAGGAAAACATCATTTTGGGCATCATTATTAGGTGTGAATGCATTAGGCATAAAATATCTAACCAAGGGCCTAACGTCTATTAATTTTGTAATCGTATCAGGACAATTGGTAACTGGGTGAAATACAGTCAACTTAACTTCCTGAATTCCAGTATCTTGAAAAGTATATGTAGGGTTCTGAACGTTGGCCGTTGCCTCATTATTGAAATTCCAAATCCAGTTGTCTGCAGAAGTTGAAAGGTCCGTAAAACTTACTGTACTATTGAAATTATTGGGTTCATCCGGAGAAAAAGCAAAATCTGCATCTGGTCCTTCTAAAATACGTATCCAAGAAGGGAAATCTTCACTGGTCTCACATTCAAAAGGCGATACAATTTGAACCGAAACTGAATAAACTCCTGGCTCCTCATAAACATGCGTTGGACTTATTTCATTACTGAAATTACCATCTCCTAAATCCCAAGTAATGTCATAGGTAGAATCAATTGGAGAGGATAAATTGTTAAAGAAAATCTCCGCAGGATTACATCCTATAAATGAGGAAGGCTCTACAATAATTAAGTTAGGAATAGGCTTCCAATCCACGTTTCTAACTCGTGTCGCTGTGCAACCATTAACATCAGTCGCCGTTAATTGCACCAAGTAATCTCCAGGGCTATCAAACTGATGCTCTGGATTTGCATCGAAACCTAAATTACCATCCATAAAATTCCACTCCCATTCTGATAATCCTCCTGCAGCTCCCGTTCTACTTAAATCTGTAAAGGCGACAGGGCCAGCAATACAAGTATCATATACAGACTCAAAATCAGCTTCTATATCTGGGTAAATATTAATGACAAAGCAGGCGGTATCCGAACAATCACTGCCTTCATTCAAAATCATCTGGCCAGAATAGGCCCCAATATCCGGAAACGTTACTTGTACATCTCTAACTTCTGCTCCACCGACGATATCATCTAACTCTGTTCCATCTTCAAAAAAGAAGGTCCAATGGTACTCGAAAATACTGGTCTCAAGACGACTATCATTGATGATTTCTATGGTTTGTTCTCCACAAGAGTTAATTAGAAATTCGTCACATTCATTGGCTGATGATCCTGTTTGATCTACAATCTCATAAGCAAATTCAGCAATAACCGTAGGCGTACATGGCACTACATTAAATTGAAAATCCCTTCTAATACTGCTCATTAAAACACCATCCCTAAACTCCTCTACACAAACACCCACGACGAATTGACCCAAGGTTTGAGGCGTACCCGTGATTTGACCAGTAACTGGATCTATAGCCACAATTGGATCTCCTGCTAAAGGTGCTTCTGGCGTATATGGAGGAAGGAAAATTGCATTTTCGAATTCTGGACCACAAATTTCAGGTGCAGGTCTCACGCAATCACAACAACCTCTATTACCACCAGTATTTACATCTGCGGTTCCACCCGATGCAAAAGGCGCACAAAATCTGTATCTCAAAATATCCCCTTCTGGATCAGTTGCTGAGTGATCAAATGTCAAACTTAATCCCTGGCAAATAAAGATTGGTGGGAAGTTATTAAACTGTGGACTTGAGTTGCCTTGTATTTGCGACTCAGCGGTAATTTCTACATCAAATACAGCTCCTGTCTCTCCTGGTTCTCTTATATTATTTATTGAGTTATTTCTACAACATCTTTGATACGCCACTTTATAACTGGTATTGACTATAGGAAAAGTATAATCAAATACATAGTTTGTTTCTTCGACACCCACATCCGAATCCTCTTCGACACAAGGATCATCTTCTTGTGTTACTCGAATGATTTGACCGTGATCGATATTTTGTAAACGGTCAACGAATATCCAATTGCCTACATCATCTTGTCTCCAAATTCCAAATACAGCACCGTTGTTACCATCTCCGGGATTATCGAAATTGGCTCCATTACCTTCTGTATCTCTATACATTAAGAATTCAATTCTAAAGGTGACTTCCGTTGTGTCACTATTGAATCTTAAAAAAGTATAATGTGCCTCCCCACCTACGATGTGAGCGGCATTAAGAGAACTATGAAAAGAAAAGCAAATAATGAATATTAAACCCTTCAAGAAAATGTTGGGTAATATGCGATGAAGGTTCGTTATCAAAGGATTCATATATATTATATCTGAATTCTAATGGAAAAGTTGTGTTAAATCAAAAAATTTCTGATTTAATGTCATGGACAAAATTAAAGTTACATATATATCGTTTATACCTCAAGATTAATCAAGGATCTTTATTATAACGAAAGACAGTTTGCGTTGATTATATGAGCATTTATGAAGACGATCTGCCGAGAATTGTCAAAATTCTGAAGAATGGCGGTATAATTCTTTGTCCAACGGACACCATTTGGGGTTTAAGCTGTGACGCTTTAAATGAAGCGGCTGTAAGCAAGATATTCTCTATTAAAAATAGACCTAAAAATAAACCCCTCATTTTATTGACCCATTCACTTAGTCAATTGAAAAAGTACATCGTAGATATTCATCCTAGGATAGAAACATTAGTACATTATCATTTGAGACCCCTAAGTATCGTCTATAAAGCCAGTCCAAATCTGCCAGATTATTTAAAAAATGAAGATGGTACGGTTGCAATTCGCGTTACCAAAGACCCGGTCCTTTCAGAAATCATTCAATTATTAGATGCGCCTATCGTTTCTACTTCAGCCAATCTTTCAGGCGACCCTCTAGCTTCAAGATTTGATGAGATACATCCTTCTGTAAAACAACAAGTAGATTACATGTTTAATATGCGAAGAAACGAAACGAACTTTCAAAGTTCTATGTTGATAAGCTTTGATGACGAAGGTGAATTAATCTTCATCAGAAAGTAAGGCTAGTGTAGATTTCTTATCCCCAATTACATCTAAAGCCTTACGGATTTGGGGGTCATTCTCATTTAATATTTTACTGAATGCTATTCGACTATCTATGATACGTTGATAGGAGGCCCATAAATAGACATTCGTATCCATGGTGCAGTCCTCTGATAATCCAGTAGCATCATATCCAAATTCGTCCTTGATAAATTGTACAAATAGATCTTCTGAAATCTGGCTCTTCGTTAGTTCTGTACTTTGATTTCTTATGAATTGATTGAGGATAAAGTAATCTGAATATTCGTACAATTGATAGCAACTTTGATTGAAGATATCTTCAATCTCAAAATCAGGAAAAATACCCCCTCCACCATTAATATCTCGTTGTAATATTTTTGTTTTAAAGCTAGACGTATCCGCTACAAAATCATTCGTAATATTCTCGTATGACTTTTGTATGAGTCTTTCGGAAGGTGTATAATATTTAGCAACAGTTAATCGTAATGCTCCTCCATTATTCAAAGGAAAAATCTCTTGCACCAAACCCTTACCATATGAAGGTTCTCCAATAATAAAGCCCCTATCCCAATCTTGAATGGCACCTGCAATAATTTCACTACCTGAGGCAGAATTGCCATTTATTAAAACTGCAATTTTATCTATTTCATAGAAGGGTTTTCCAGTAGATCGGTATTCTTGCTTCTTCCTATTTAATCCTTTTGTGTAGGTTAGTAATTGATCTCGATCCGGAAAAAGTTGAGACAAAATATTAATAGCCTCTGGTAAATAACCTCCCGGATTATCACGTAAGTCAATGACTAAGTTTATTTTTTCTGTTGGTGTTGTCAGTTTCTCTAGAGATTTTAAAAACTGTCTATAGGTATTAGAGTTAAATCTGGAAATATTAATATAGGCCGTATTATCATTTAGCTTATAAGAATCATATACAGAATAAATAGTGATTTTATCTGGCTTGATATTTAAAGAAAGGACTTTATTTTTTTCTAAAGACTTAAAACCTAATTTAACAAGACCATTATCCTCTCGCTTTAACTTTTGGCTCATCGATTTATAAGAAGTATCATTTCCAGATACTGTATCGCCTTCGATAGTTATAATAGCATCTCCGATACTTAATTCCGATTCATCTGCAGGACTCCCATCCTTTATATCTAGTACATAAAAAGTATCCCTCAACTTGAGTGTTTCAATACCAATGCCTTTGTAAACACCTTCCATTTTTTCATTATGATCATCATACTCTTCAGGTGTGATATAGCTAGAATGCGGATCTAATTGTTTGAGAATGTGGTTGATTGCATCAACAGCAATAACATTTTGATTAAGGGTATCGACGTAATTGCTTTCAATAAACCGCAGAATCTCTTCTATACGCCCTCCTTTTTGAATTTCAGTTCCATTTTCTTGACTCACTTTCATGAGTGCTAAGTCATTATTTTTGAAATTCATCTTATGTCCAGCGAGTAGTCCGATTGCAGCAGCAAGAGCTATCATCGCAGGAATTAAAATTTGCTTCGGAGAATTTTGGATTTTATTGGTCATAAATTGAAAGCTCTACTAACTATTAAGCTTAGTATAAACTTATTTAAAATTCCTATCATTCGCGCAAGAAAAATATAACTTTAGGTACAAATGAAGAAGAAATACATACCTGACGAAACCGATCTTAAAATCTTATCAATTTTGATGCAGGATGCTAAAAAAACCTACGCTGAAATTGGCAAAGAACTATTTATATCAGGGGGTACAGTTCATGTTAGAATCAAAAAACTCACCGAAGCCAACATCATCCTCAATACCCAACTACAAGTAGACTATGGCAAACTCGGTTATGATATTACCGCATTTTTGGGCATTTACCTTGAACAAAGTAAGATGTACGAATCTGTATCCAATCAGCTAGGTCAAATTCCTGAGGTTCTTGAAGCGCACTATACAACGGGCACCTATTCTATTTTCGCAAAAGTTATAAGTCGGGATACACAACACTTAAGAGACATAATCTCACATAAAATCCAACAAATAAGCGGTATTCAACGTACCGAAACATTTATATCATTGGATAATAGTTTGTTGAGACCTTTGAATCTTTTGTAAGTTGAAGCTGAAGTTGAAGCTAAAGTTTAAATGTTTTTAATTGATGTGATTTCTAAGAATTAAAATCTTTGAATCATTCTATCTCAATTCATTTCAAACTTAATCTTAATTAAGCTTAGTCTTCAACTTAAACTTATCATCCTAAATAATGCTTCAAAAGCTTACTTCTAGAGGCCGATCTTAATTTGTTGATGGCCTTGTCTTTGATTTGACGGACTCTTTCTCTTGTTAAGCCGAATCTATCACCAATGTCCTCTAAAGACATAGGATGTTCGATACCAATACCAAAGTACAATTTGATAACATCGCATTGTCTTTCAGTTAAGGTATTCAAAGATCTTTCGATCTCGTTTCTTAAAGATTCAGAATACTCCAATTTTTTATCTGTACCTGGAGTACCGCTATTCTCTAGAACATCTAAAAGAGAGTTGTCTTCTCCATCCACGAATGGTGCATCCATTGAAACGTGTCTAGCTGCAACACCTAATGTTGTTTCCACCTCATCGGCTGTAATTTCTAAAAGGTCAGCTAACTCGTCAGAGGATGGTTCTCTTTCAAATTCTTGTTCTAGTTCAGAAAAAGCTCTGTTTATTTTATTAAGAGATCCTACTTTATTGAGTGGTAGACGAACAATTCTTGATTGCTCCGCTAAAGCTTGTAGGATAGATTGTCTGATCCACCATACCGCATAGGAGATAAATTTGAAACCTCTGGTTTCATCAAATCTCTGAGCAGCTTTAATCAAACCCAAGTTACCTTCATTGATTAAATCACTCAATGATAAACCTTGATTTTGATATTGCTTGGCTACGGATACGACAAATCTTAAGTTGGCTTTCGTCAGCTTCTCTAAAGCTTCCTGATTTCCAGCTTTAATTTTTTTCGCTAAGTCCACTTCCTCCTCTGGAGTAAGGAGATCGACTTTTCCGATTTCTTGTAAATATTTTTCGAGTGATTGGCTTTCTCGGTTGGTTATTGATTTGGTAATTTTTAATTGCCTCATCTTCTTTTTTTACTCGGGTATTAATATGGATTCAAATGTATAACTAATGGAAGTAAAACGCAAATCACTTATATAGACGCTAGTTTATACAAATAATCACACTTTTTCCATAAACTATTTTAAGAATTGCAAAAAAAATGCCCAATTATTTTCCCTTTGATAAATTTATTCTATATTCTCGCCCTAACAATTTAAAAAAATAATTAATTACAGTTTAATGGACAGAGTGAAGCTAGATTTGGAATTCATTTTTAAGGCATCCCCTTCTATTCTCTATAAATTTTTAACCGCTCCTGAATGTTTGGTTCTATGGTTTTGTGACGGAGCAGATGTTACAGATGACGAATATGTTTTTTCTTGGGAAGGATCAGAAGAATCGGCCATTTTGGTTGATGATATTGAAGAAGAAAGACTAAGATTTAGATTTGAAGACGGAGAAGAAGGAGAATACTTAGAATTCCGAATGTATAAATCAGACATAACACAACAGACCATTCTTGAGATTTCTGACTTTTGTGATAAAGGTGAAGAAAAAGAGCAATCAGATCTATGGAATACTCAAGTGGCACAATTAAGAATCGTTTGCGGAGGATAAACCTTTGATATGACCATTCAATACCCTGACTTAGCAGCGCTTATACTTAGGCTTGGATTCGGAGCTTATATGTTGGTGGGCCATGGTATTGTTAAATTCCAAAAGTTATTTTCTGGAGAAGAAGTTCAATTCTTTTCTTTTTTGGGACTTTCCCCAAAGTTTACCTTAACATTAGCAGTATTGGCAGAGTTTGTAGCTTGCCTGTTTATAATAATTGGTTACAAAACAAGACTGGCTACTTTACCCTTGATTATCACCATGCTGGTGGCCATATTTATGGTGCACGGTAGTGACCCATGGTTTATGTATGGTGCAGAAGGGGGATCTAAAGAACCAGCATTTATTTATTTCATAGGCTTCCTTTCTATTTATCTCTTAGGATCAGGAAAATATTCTGTTGACGATTATTCCTATCGATTATCTTGAAAGGCTTCTTAGCCATATTATTCTTAACTGTACTCTACCCTGCCACCTATGCACAAAATAATTGTCACAAGCTAGGTGTATGGTTATGGCATTTAGAAGGCACAGCCTTTTCCACACATGAAGCGCTTTCGGATGCTTTGCACGAATTAGGTGTCCAAAGGATTTATGTTAAAGTCGCTGATGGACGAATTGATTCAGTCCGCTGGCCAGAATTAATTGATGAAGATTTAATTCAAGCTTATAAAAAAAATGATTTAGAAGTTTGGGCATGGTCATATAACTACCCTGGGAATGAAGCCAAACAAGGAGAAGCCTTACATCGTGCCGCAAAAAATGGTTATGATGGATTTATAGTTGATATCGAAATGGAATTTGATGGAGACTCAGAAAATTTAAATGCATTACTAGAAGCATTTGAAAGGAATAAAAGAAATGCCATTGCTAATGGTTATGCCAATGATGATTTTGTTCTAGGTGTAACAACTTGGGGCAATCCCGCTGATCATAATTATAGAATTGATATCATCGATAATTATGTAGATGCTTATTTCCCACAGACCTATATAGAAAACTGGGGTGCTAGTTATTTAGAGGACCCATTCTTGTGGATAGAAATTGGAAATCGCGAATACAAAGAATTAGGCGCTACTAAACCCATTCATCATATAGTAAGCACCGAAAAAAATATTATCAACGCCGATCAGCTTAATAATTTTTTATCCTATGCAGGCCCTCAAAGTTCTATTTGGCGCATTCCCGGAAGTGGAACCCCTTTGGAGATATGGGACGACTGGGAAGAGGTCAATTGGAAAAGTATGTTTTGCGAAACCACTTCCACAAAAAACAACAGCTTTGAAAATTTAAAACTCTATCCCAATCCAACAAGACGCGTTTTAAAATTTTCAAACTTAGAGCCTTCTCTAACGCTTAATTATGAAATCCGAAACTTAAGCCATCAAGTAGTTTTATCTGGAGTAATTTCTGCCTCAGAAATTAATGTAGATAATCTAATATCAGGTTTTTACACATTGACGATCATTGACAACACTCAGAAAACGCATTTTAAATTCGTAAAAATTTAATTCGACTTCATGTTAATGAATATGCTTGAAATCAAAGGCCTTCAGCATAAGCGCTAGATAAAAACTATTTGAAATGCTTTAGCCATTTAGCTCTTTATAATACACCATTCGCTTTCCTCTTAGATGCCAGGTATATAGAATTTTATATAATTGATTCCGCATGTGCTCAGAATCCATCATAAACTTGATGTAAATATTTTCTCCTGATCCTTTAAAGTAAATTGTACTTATTGGTTCGCTCGGGCTTAGAGATTGAAAACCAAGCCGAATATTTTCTAAACTAAAAACTTGATGATTCTTTTGAGTTCTAATTGTATCAAACTCATCTAAATCATACGTATGAATACCTGAATCTTTAATAAGCGTTATTGAATGCGGCGTCAATTCAATTGTCTGTGAAGATTTATGAGCTTTCTTGAGTTTTACAAATACCGTCCAATGAATGGGTACCACTATGAGCATAGCTATAATTGTCAACCAATACATACTCACAGAATTGACAATCCAAAATGAACTAAGGATAGGAATATATAAAAGCAAACTGATCCTCGAGAATCTTTTAAATTCATTTAGACATGCCTCTGTTAATATCCTTGCTTTGAAAGTCATTGCTTACATCTTTATCAAAACATACAACATAGAATATCAAAACTAAAGTTGCCAAGACCTATAATATTTGGACAAAAATTTATTATTTTTCTATTAACAATCATTTATGAAACCTATTTGCTTCCTTTTGTTCAGTGTCTATTCACTGAATGCTTTTAATCAATACGACCTGGCCATCCAACAACATTTTTGTGACAAACCAGACAGTATCTATGTGATTCAAAAATTTAATCTTGTAGGTACTTATCAGTACGAAACAAGTGATTATTTCTGCGATAATGGTGTACTAAAGGACACCATACAAATCATTGAAGGTCCCCACCCCAATACATTTATAATATCAGATTTTTCATTTGGGACCTGGCGATCATGCTACGATATTGGCCCTCCTACAGGTGACTTAGTTTGGCTTTTTGAGGACGGTAGTCTGCGCTATCTTGGTGAGGATCAATATGGAGATGCCTATGAAATCATAGATATATCAGTAGAATCAGGTACTTGGATTTTTAAATTTACTAATTCGTATGGTGAATACGCCACTGTAAAACTCACAAGACTTGACGGCATGCCGTTACCTAGAGTTTCAAAAGATCACATCCCAATCGATGACTTAGATTTACGATTTCAATGGCATGACAATTCCTCATCATCCTTTTTTTTAGCTCAAGACACCGGCTTATTTTCTGTGACAATCACTGACACTTTTAATCAAGAATTCTTCTTAGAATTTCAGTTGGATGACCGACTTGGCAATCACCCTGATTTCAAACCTTTGTTGGAATTATATGAAAAAACAGAAGGTAATAATTGGTTTAATAATTCAGGTTGGAAAAAATCAATTGACAATGGTTGGTGCAATCCCTGCGCAGGTTGGCATGGCATTGTCTGTCAAAATGGTAGAGTAACAAGCATTACCTTACCCAATAATAATTTGAGCGGCCCTATGCCAGAATCATTTTTTGATTTAGAAAACTTAAGTGCTCTAATTCTAGAAGACAACCATCTTTCTGGTCCATTACCACAGCATTTAGGTAGAGGACAACTCATAAACGTAGATCTATCTGATAACAAATTTTCCGACACCATCCCTCCGACTTTTTATCAACGTGTTTTTCTTACAAATTTAGACCTCTCTAATAATCAATTGACTGGATCAATCAAAGAAGGATTTGGTAATATAAGATTCCTTACAGAATTGGATCTCTCAAACAATCAACTTAAAGACACTATACCTTCCTCATTGGGTCAGCTGACAAGGTTAAGTCGTCTTGATTTGTGGGGAAATAAATTGGAAGGAAGTATTCCACCTTCATTAGGAGACCTTGATAACTTAAGGTATTTAAACTTGTCCTTTAATCAACTGAAAGGTATTTTTCCGAACGAGCTTTCGTTTGTTAGTTCGCTTGAAGAATTAGATTTAAGTCATAACAAGATCGAAGGTGAAATACCCAATACTATTGAATGGTTATTTCGACTAAAAAAACTGAGACTGAGTCATAATCAATTATCAGGTCCAATTCCCTTCAGATTAAGCAACGTCAACGGATTGAACAATCTATTGCTTGACAATAATAACTTTAGCAGTTGCATACCAGAAGATTTAGACCAATTTTGCAGACTTGGTTTTGCTGATCAGTTTTTAGATATCGAAATCAATGGAGAGATAAAAAGTATCTTAGAATACGAAGGTGTTAACACGAGCAACAACCCTCTATTACCATGGAAGGGTGATTTCTTAAGTTTTTGTTCTGGCCTCGAACAAATAGGCGCACCATGTGAAGATGGCTTTCAAGATACTAGTGATGAAATAATAACTCAAAATTGCGTTTGCTCTAGTCCGACAAATATTTCTGATGAAGTGCTTAGATCTATAGACATATTTCCCAATCCCGCTTTCACTAATTTGACGATAAAAAACTTCAATCAAGAAAAATTAAAATTTGATTTAATTGATATCCATGGCCGTCATATTTTATCACTCAAAACAAATGGCAACAATGACTTATCAAATATTCCCAAAGGTTTTTACCTTATCCAGATAACAGACAAAAAATATCATCAAGCCATAAAAAAGTTGTCTATCCAATAATTGAAAAAACTTCTGGATAACATCCTTATATTAGGTTGTTACAAATATCTTTTATGAATTGCTATTTTAATTCTATTCGACCTTACATTTTAGGGCTAACGATCTTCTACATCAGCAACTTAGCCTACGCTCAAAACAATACCTTATTGATTCAAGATATCAATTGCATAGATGTCGAAAATGGCCAAGTAAATGCAAGAGATGTATTAATACAAAACGGTTCAATCAAAGATATCGGTAAACTGAGTGCGCCTTCTGATGCACAAATTGTAAATGGAAAAGACAAGTATCTAATGCCAGGTATGGTAGATGGTCATATTCATTTATTTCAGTCAGGAGGTATCTATACACGCCCAGATGTTATAGACCTTCGAAAATTCAAACCCTATGAAGAAGAAAGACAATGGTTACAAGAAAATGCCCACGACCTATTAAGAAGATACTTAAGATGCGGCATTACAACTGTTGTAGATGTAGGCGGGCCAATGTATAACTATGACATCAGAGACAAGTACAAAGGCGACTCTAATTATCCGAATATATTTCTCACAGGTCCATTGGTTTCAACTTATCAACCTGCTGCATTTGATATTGAAGATAGTCCAATTATTAAAGTCAACTCCAAAGAAGAGGCTATAGCATTAGTCCATAAGCAAGCTGAACGCCAACCAGATTTTATAAAAATATGGTATATCGCTTTACCCAATCAAACAGCAGAATCTACCTATGAAATCATAGAAGCCACTATTAAAGAAAGTCATCAATTAGGTTATCCTGTAACTGTCCATGCCACTCAATTAAATACAGCAAAACTTGCTGTCAAAGCAGGCGCAGATATACTAGTACATAGTGTTGACGATCCTATTGATCAAGAGTTTATCAAAATGCTCGAAGACAATAAAGTAAGTTATATACCAACATTAGTTGTTCACGGAAACTATATAGAATCATTTATTAATGAACCTCTTTTAACGAATGAAGATTTCAAATATGCTAATCCTCATATATTAGGAACACTCTTCGATCCAAGACATTTAGATACTGATTTTTATAGTTCAATCAAACCATACGCTGAAACTTTCAAGGCTCAACTTAGAAGGCAAGACAGCATCAGACAATTAAATTTAAAAATGTTGAGCAATACTAATGTAAACATTACGACAGGTACAGATGCCGGCAACATAGGCACTATGCATGCGTCTTCATTCTTTGAAGAACTTAAGAGCATGCAAAATAGTGGACTGACCAACTTACAAATTTTACAAGCTTCAACTATTAATGCAGCCAAAATGCTGGGTCAATCAGACCAATTTGGTCAAATCAAAAAAGGACTGCAAGCCGATTTAATAATTCTTAATGATAACCCGATTGAAGACTTAAAACATTTACAAGAACCTGCTTTTGTCATTAAATCAGGTCACTTAATGAAGGCGGACTCCATTGTCATAGATAGTTCCGTAGATTTAGCTCAAAAACAATTGAATGCCTATAATGCTAGAAAGATAGATCCCTTTTTGGAACCTTATTCTGATGATGTAGAAATTTATAATTTCCCAGATGTGTTATCTGCAAAAGGTAAAGAAAATATTAGACCTGGCTATGCATCTATGTTCGAAAACCTGAACAACTTACATTGCGAATTAGTTAATCGTATAGACTTAGGAAATACTGTTATCGATAGAGAAAAAGTTCGAGGATTTCCTGGAAGAGAATTCTCTGAGGTTATAGCCGTTTATAAAATTGAAGATGGTAAAATTGCGAGGGTTTATTTTATTAGATAGGGTTTTGATAATGGAGATTAGAGATTAGTTAAGTAGTTGAGTGGTTAAGTGGTTGAATGGTTAAGTCGGGACGTTCAGTCGCAGATTCTGACTTTAAAGTCGGATGGTTGAAATTAATGCTAATTACCTTCCACTATCGACTGAGCGTAGCGAATGGAGATAGCTTTTACTTCATTTAACAGGACTTAAGTCCTATACTCAAACACTGAGCGTAGCGAATGGAGATAGCTTTTAGATCATTAAAGAGAATTTAAGTCCTCTATTCTAAAACTGAGCGTAGCGATCACAGATAGCTTTTATTTCATTCAATAGGATTTAAGTCTTGTATCCTGACACTGTGCATAGCGATAATAAATATCTTATGCTTAGGTAAGGATAATTCAAGTCTTATACCACTAGGTTTAAACTTAATCTTAGACCTAAGCTTAAACTTTCAATAAACCGGTTTACGGTCAAAATGATGTTCTGCAGAAATATGTCGGATAGTTCCAGACTTGCTTCTCATAACAATAGAACTCGTGATCGCTCCCCATGATTTAAATTGTACGCCTTTAAGCAAGGACCCATCTGTCACTCCTGTAGCGACAAACATAACATCCCCTTTTGCTAATTCGTCCATGGTAAAAACTTTATTGATATCAGGGATACCCATTTTTTGAGCACGAATAATATCATCATCATTTCTAGGCACCAAGATACCTTGGAAGTCACCTTTGACACATCGCATTGCGGCAGCAGCTATAACACCTTCAGGAGCCCCTCCTACGCCTAATAATAAATCAATACCTGAATCAGGTAGTGCTGTAGCAATAGCCGCCGAAACATCACCATCGCCTATTAAATAAATTCGAGCACCATTATCTCTCACTTCTTGAATCAAATCTTTATGACGGGGTCTATCAAGAATGATCACTGTCAAATCTGAAACTGAGCAGCCTTTCTTTTGGGCCAATCTTTTAAGATTATTCGTTGGCGTGTCTTTGATATCTACAGCACCGATACCCATCGGTCCAACAGCGATTTTATTCATGTAAATATCAGGTGCATTTAAAAGGCAACCTTTTTGACCGATGGCCATAACGGCAATAGCATTATTCCCTCCGTTGGCACAAATCGTTGTTCCTTCTAATGGATCTAAAGCAATTTCTAATTCTGGCCCTTCGCCGCTACCTACTTCCTCTCCAATGTACAACATAGGTGCCTCATCTCTTTCTCCTTCTCCTATGACAACTGTGGCTTGGCATGGTATCGTGTCTAACATTTTCCGCATACCATCTACTGCAGCTTGATCCGCTGCTTTTTCATCTCCTTTACCCATCCAACGGGCAGAATTAATAGCGGCAATTTCTGTGGCCCTGACAAATTCTAATGCAAGGTTTCTATTCATTTGGTTTGGTTTAAGGCTCAAAAATAATCTAATAAAACAGGCTAGATAAGTTATGGACATAAAAAAAGAGGATCAAAATTGATCCTCTTTGAAAGTGTTCTTAGAACAATATCTTATTCAGCTACTTCAGCTGCTACTTTTTCAAAGTTGTCCTCGACAAATTTCTTACCATCCCATAAACCCAACCAACCACAGTTTTCAGGTTGCGTCTTCAGATACTGCTTGTAAGCTTCTACAGCTACCTTCTTCTCTGTTCTCTTGATAGTAATATTGTTATTAAATCCTTTTCGAATATTGAAGTAGTAAATACCTTTTCCGAATTCGAATTTCTTTGTACGTGGTCGTGACATAATTTCTCTATTTAGTATAAAAATGAATATGGTATTAAAACCATATGAGTTCTAATTAATTAAGTGATTTCTTGTATAAAATCAGTTCGCCTTGTAATTTGAAATATTTGTTTGAGATGTACTCTGCATACAGTACTCCAAACGATATAGAATCTTTAAAAGTTCAATCAATTCAGTTTTTTACAAAAAAAAATTGCTCAATCATATAAGAATCTGTCATTAAAATATTTACATATGAAATAAATAATTAATATGAATAAACTAATTATAAAATTTTGCTCTCAGTTGCTCTGTATATGCCTTTTATTTGGGCTATCTTCTTGTTCGACGACTCAAAAAATTGACCAAAAAACCATATTCTCAGAGGTAAAAACTGCCCTATTCAAGCAACAAGATGACTGGAACAAAGCCGATATTGAAGGCTTTATGCAAGGATATTGGAAAGATCCTCAAATGACATTTGTTGGAAGTTCTGGGGTCAATTATGGTTGGCAGACTACTTTAAATAACTACAAGAAGAATTATCCGAATAAAGATGCTATGGGCACTTTAGAATTTAAGGTCCTAGAAATGAAAGCACTAGCGCATAATATCTGCTATGTGATCGGACAATATACTTTGATTAGAAAAGAGGATAAACCATCAGGTTATTTTACATTGGTGTGGCAAAAAATTGATGGACAGTGGTTTGTCATTTCTGATCATACGTCCTAACTGTTATACATTCTTAAAATTGGTTAAATAATAATTAACAGACCTACTTATCATTCTGAATTCTACTATCTTCAAAGGAAAATTAGCCTATGAAATACTTACTTACATTGACATTATTTAGCTTACTTTTTATCGCTTGCGGAGATGACGAACCAACTGTACTTCCTACCTGCATTGATGAAGAGTTAGAATTATTTAGAACTGAAGCCTGCCCTGGAGGAGACTTAACAATTTGGAGATTCCAAGGTAGAGATGTTTACTGCTTTAGAGTTGGTGATTGTGTGGCTGGATCTGGTGCAGAAATTTATGATGCTGATTGCAACTTACTTTGCATACTTGGTGGACCTTCTTTAAATGATGATTGTGGAGGTGATTCTTGGTCTGCGAGTGCGACGCTACTGGAGACAGTCTTTGTCAGATAGCGTTTTGTTATTTTAAATTGGAAATTGGAAACTGGTACTATTTGATGCTGGTTTCCAATTTTTTTAAGACATCTCCCTTCTATACCCTAATTCATACTTAAATCCGATTCTGTCTTAAGAAGTCTTGCGGAAAGGACTCTACTCCAGGAAATCCAAGTTTAATGTCTCTACCAGAATGCGGTACATGCGCTGTACCAAACAAATAATCCCAAACTGCTAAAGTTAAACCGAAGTTGATACCATAATGATGCCCTTCGGGCAATACTTCTGAGTGATGCCAAATATGCATTTCTGGACTATTAAACACATATTTCATCAAAGGTCCTAAAACGAAAATGCCAACAGCTATAAAAACGGTTATCAATAACGTTTTTGACACAAGACCCCAGTCCGCTACGATGGCTATATCGAATAATCCTAAAGCGACTATCAAGCCGACAAGACTGGCTAAGATACCTCCTGTAATTTTTCCATCTATCGAAATGTTCGAGTGGTTGTAATGGCCCCATGCTAAGGTAAAAATGTGGATGATAAAAAAGTCATGCAAGCCAATGCCTAATAAAGCTAATGGGATATACTCTAAAGATCTATAGACTACATTTTCCATCCAATGGTATCTCAAATGCGCTGCGAATCCCATTTCCTGAACACTATGGTGTACTTTATGAAATTTCCATAACCATTCATTTCTATGCAATAACCGATGGATCCACCACTGAACAAAATCTCGGACTAAAAAGCCAACCAAGAGTATGGCCCAAACCGGCCAAAGCCTCATCGGATTGTTTGATTGCAGGTCAAAGCCACCTGTCAAAACTTTAATGCCATCATTAAATAGATTGACTACCAGATCTGAAGCTGCATTATAAATTATAAGAGAGAATAAAAAGAAATTAAAGAACATGTAAAAAGCATCCAGCCAAAAGTCTTGCCTCAATATATTTTGCTTCTTCCTCCAAGGAATCACAACCTCTAAAATGAAAAAGAATACCGAAACGAGTATGAGCCAATAGAAGTAATTCTTAGCATGTGGATGTGTAATCTCTTGCCATAAATAAGAAGCATACCCTGTGTAACCTTCAACAAATATATTCCAATACTTTTCCATTAATATTCCTTTTATGCGCCTCTGATGGCGGCTGATATCCTCGGATAAATCGCCATACAAATAAACTGCAAAAATAGAACTCCAAATGCCCACTTCCAGTTTAATGTAATGCACATAATTATGAAATTCATTAGAAACCAAAGGGGTAAGACCAATGCTCCAAACGCCATTTTAATTGATGCTGCCCAAACAGGACTGGCAACTACAAATTTAAGTACCGCAAATAAGGCCAGAATAAAAGGCCAATTAGGTAACATCACTAAAACTTTAATTGGCCAAAGCCATTTCTTGGGATAAACTTCCTGTACAAAATCACCCTGGCTTAATTTATTACGTAATGCTGTAAAATTAAATGCCTCATTTGATTTATTAAAGATGCGAATCTGCATTGCGTATGCATCACCATTTTCGGGAATGACCATCATTTTTTTAATTCCCTCTGATAAGCTACCAATCAGTTGCACATACCCCTGATTGTTGTTCTTATTATAGATAGTTTGAAAATCTTTTACACATATTGGCTTACCATAATTAACAATCAATTTATGCCCAGAATGGAAATGATTAAAGTAATTGATACCTACCGGCTGTAACCAAATATCATCTTCTATTTTATTTTGACTATTTAAAGCAATCCGTCCGATACCCTTAGTCAATGGTCTTAGATAATAGGGTAAGTCCTGATTACTTTCTGGAAACATAACTATCCTTCCTTTCTGGCTTAATATTTTATAGCAATTATCAAAAATTTGCTGATTCTTTGACAAGGATGCATAACCATCTCTAGCTCTATAAATAGGCATCATGTTTAATGCACTAAAGAACCATTTTGACCAACGATTAAAAACATCAGCTCGAGCAAGAAAGTGCACAGGATGATCAGAAAGAATAGCTAATATGATTGGGTCAAGAAAAGCGCTCTGATGGTTAGATGCCAAAATAACAGGGACTTTGCCTTTGGGATAATTCTCTAGACCATTAACTTCAATTTTGTTAAAAAGAAACCTAACCGATAGACCGCACAAGATTTTCAAAAAGCTATACATCATATTGGTCTATTCTTGAAAAAATGAAGGATAAGCAAAAGCCGCTTATTATATGCCAGATACCCCACCAAGCAGCAATTATAGCCATTCCTCCCAATCCACTAAAAAAACTGAATATCAACAATAAACCCAATCCCGAATTTTGAATTCCGACCTCAACACTTAGCGATTTCACATCAGGCAAACTTAATCGTGCCATTTTCGAAAAGGCAAAACCTATAAGGATAGCACTGAGATTATGAATCAAAACCAATAAGAAAACATAATGGATATTATCCAGAAAGTACTCAAAGTTATTGAGCAAAGCCATGATCACAATAATGACAAAGATAGCCATAGAAAGCAGGCGTATAGGTTTTTTAATTCTCTCTCCCCATTCAGAATAGTATTTCATGAATAACTTTCCAACTATAAGTGGTAATACTATTATTAAACTGATTGCATATACCACTTCTAACCAATCAATGGACACTTCCTGCATTATTGATCGTGTAGACTCAAAATAATTGCCCGCATAATTTAAAACTAATGGCGTCATAAAAATGGAAATCAAACTAGATACACAGGTCATGACAATTGACAATTCGACATTCGCTTTAGACAAGGCACTGAAAAAATTTGAGACATTGCCACCTGGACAGGCAGATACTAAAATCATACCTAGAGCCAAACTGGGGTGCGGTTGAAAAAAGTATATTAAAGCTAATGTGATTATAGGTAAGCCTATCCACTGAGCCATAAGGCCAATCAACAAGCTTTTGGGCTTTCTAAATATATTTTGGAAGGTGGACCATCTCAAATCTAAAGCAATACCAAACATGATAAACGCCAGCGTGATATTAATAATCCAAATGGCGGATTTATCAAAGTTGAGAATGACTTTATCGAGGTCTTCCATTCATTAAATATTGTCAATAAAATCGAGACTTCTTTAATTTTTGAAAGTAATGATAGGAAATTTAGAATATGACCAAAAAAAAACGAAAATTTGCACGATAATTACATTAAAGCTAATTATCATATGATCCACTTTTTTGGCTCACCAACCCAAACGATCTTTGCTGTTGAAAGCAACTCCCCTCTCAGTGATGAAATTAAAGAAAAACTTATCTGGCTATTTGGTGATGTAGCCTATCTTTCTTTAGATAAAATAGATTTTCCTTTCATAGGTCCTCGTGCAGCTATGGTAACACCATGGAGCACCAATGCTGTAGAAATAACCCAAAATATGGGCATCAAAGGCATTTCAAGAATAGAAAAATATGAAGCACTTATAGATGCTGAAATGACATTCGACCCGATGGTGTCTGAACGATTCAATGCTTTAAATCAGGAGATCTATACTATCCAAGATACCGTACAACCAATTATAGAAATTACCGATATTGAAAAATATAATGATGAGCAAGGATTGGCTTTAAGCAGTGAGGAAATTGAATACTTAAAAAATCTTGCTACATATAAAAAAAGAGCGTTAACCGACTCAGAGGTTTTTGGTTTTTCACAAGTCAATAGCGAACACTGCCGACATAAAATCTTTAACGGTACATTCATAATTAATGGAGAAGAAAAAGAACAATCTCTATTTCAACTTATAAAAGCCACTTCCAAAGCTCAGGACAAAAATTTAGTTTCCGCATATAAAGATAACGTCGCTTTCATTAAAGGAACTAAAGTCAATCAATTTGCTCCCATCAATGCACATCAATCTGACTTTTATGACAAGTCTTCATTTGAAGCTATAATTTCCTTAAAGGCAGAAACGCACAACTTCCCTACAACTGTAGAACCATTTAGTGGAGCAGCAACAGGTAGCGGTGGAGAAATACGTGATAGAATGGCAGGCGGTCAAGGTTCTATTCCTCTAGCAGGAACGGCCGTGTACATGACCAGTTATCCAAGACATGAAGAATTGAGACCATGGACAAACACCTACCCCGCTAGACCGTGGTTATATCAGAGACCCATTGACATCCTTATAAAAGCTTCCAATGGTGCTTCAGATTTTGGAAATAAATTTGGGCAGCCACTGATCTGTGGTTCATTGCTCACTTTCGAACACCAAGAAGGTGTCAAACATTTAGGTTTTGATAAAGTCATCATGCTGGCAGGAGGCATTGGGTATGGGGTTGCTAGTCAGGCTCAGAAACAAAAACCATCCACAGGTGATCTTATCGTTATCATGGGTGGCGACAATTATAGAATTGGTATGGGCGGTGCTGCTGTATCATCTAAGGATACCGGGGATACAGGATCTAGTTTGGAATTAAATGCCGTACAGAGATCTAATCCAGAAATGCAAAAGCGGGTTGCCAATGTTATTAGAGCATTAGTGGAATCTACAAAAAACCCGATAGTCTCTATTCATGATCACGGCGCTGGTGGACATCTCAATTGTTTGTCTGAATTAGTCGAAGAAACTGGAGGAACGATTGAACTAGATCATTTGCCTGTAGGTGATCCGACGCTTTCTTTTAAAGAATTAGTTGGTAACGAATCCCAAGAGCGTATGGGATTAATTATAAAACCTGAAGATTTAGAATTAATTAAACAATTATCAGAAAGAGAACGCGCACCATTTTATGTAGTCGGCAAGGTAACTGACGACATGCAGTTTAGATTCGAATCTTCATCCAAAAAAGAAAAACCCATTGATCTTCACATAGAAGATTTATTTGGCAGTTCACCAAAAACCATACTCGAAGACAACCGCCAAAATTTTCAATTTAAGGATATTCATTTTGACCAAAGTAAACTAGAATCATCCATACAACAAGTATTGAAATTAGAATCAGTAGCGTGCAAAGATTGGTTAACTAACAAAGTAGATAGATGCGTAGGTGGATTAGTGGCTAAGCAACAATGCTGCGGTCCATTACAACTTCCTCTAAACAATGTTGCCGTAATGAGTTTAAGTTTCGATGGCGTTAATGGTATTGCAACCGCTATCGGACATGCACCTGTCGCTGCATTGATAGATCCTAAAAAAGGAAGTAAACTTGCTATTACAAAATCGATAACTAATATTTTATGGGCGCCTATTCAAGATGGCTTATCTAACGTTTCTTTATCTGCCAATTGGATGTGGCCTGCAAAGAATGAAGGGGAGAATGCAAGATTATATGAGGCAGTAGAAGCTGTTTCAAAATATGCAATTGAACTCGGCATGAATGTACCTACTGGAAAGGATTCCTTATCAATGAAACAAAAGTATAAGGATAAAAATGTATTGGCTCCAGGTACTGTCATTATAACTGGCGCTGGGCATTGTTCTGACATCACCAAGGTTGTCGAACCTGTTTTACAAAAAGAAGGTGGTGATATTTATTACATTAATATCTCTCAGGATGATTTTAAATTAGGTGGAAGTGCGTTTGCTCAAAGCGAAAATAAAATTGGATTGGATTGTCCTGATATAAAATCTGCAGCGTATGTCAAAACCGTATTCGAAAAAATACAACACCTAATCAATGAAGGTCACATTGAAGCTGGTCATGATATTTCATCAGGAGGCCTCATTACAAGTTTATTAGAAATGTGCTTTGCTGATAATAACCTCGGCGCCAACTTAGATCTATCCAATTTAGGTACTACTGAACTTTACAAAATATTATTCGCTGAGAATCCTGGGATTATTATTCAAACTGCAAAGGAGGATATTGTCGACTATTTCTCTGAAGCAGATATAGCATGCGTACATCTTGGTAAAGTGATTGGATCAAGCGATTTAAACATTAAGTTTCAAGAAACCGATCTTTGTTTGGATGTTAAATCGTTAAGAGATCATTGGTATGAAACTTCATATTTATTCGACAAAATACAGTCTGGCGAAAAACAGGCTAAAAAAAGATTTAATAATTATAAATCACAACCTTTAAGATTTAGATTCCCAGAAAATTTTGATGGTCAACTACCTTCAAGAGACCTCCAAGGCGAGCGCCCTAAAGCTGCTGTCATCAGAGAAAAAGGGAGTAATTCAGAGCGAGAGATGGCACATGCCATGTACTTAGCAGGGTTTGATGTCAAAGACATACATATGACGGACCTTATGTCTGGTCGAGAAAATCTTGAAGACGTCCAATTTATTGGAGCTGTAGGCGGTTTTTCTAATTCTGATGTTTTAGGCTCTGCTAAAGGTTGGGCCGGTGCTTTCAAGTATAATGAAAATGCTAAAAGGTCATTAGAAAACTTCTTTAAAAGACAAGATGTACTTTCTGTTGGCATCTGCAATGGTTGTCAATTATTTTTAGAACTAGATCTTATAAATCCAGATCACTCTCAGAAATCGAAAATGACTTTCAATGATTCTCATAAACATGAAAGTGCGTTTACCTCAGTGATCATACCAAAAAATAATGCGGTAATGCTATCCTCATTAGAGGGTTGCACATTAGGCATTTGGATTTCACATGGTGAGGGTAAATTTCATTTACCAAATGAAGAATCACGTTATAATATTGTAGCGAAATATGGCTACAATAACTACCCTGCTAATCCAAATGGTTCGGATTACAATGCGGCTATGATTGCATCTCACGACGGTAGACATTTAGCAACGATGCCCCATTTAGAAAGATCCATGTTTAAATGGAATTGGGCACATTACCCCTCTGATAGAGACGATACGATAAGTCCTTGGATTGAGGCTTTTGTGAATGCTCGGAAATGGATAGTGGAACGAAATAAGGATTAGTCAACAAGGATTAGGGAATAAAGTCTAGGGAATAGGGTTTTTTATCTATCTATATCGAACTACCAATTTTAATATGCAGCATTACTTTGACGCACAATGATTAGCGTTAATTTATTTTCCATACTTACAGATTCAAACTTATTTTTTTATCTTTTGATAAAATTTCTACATGCATCATACAAAAATCATTATTGGAATTCTTCTGATGGCAATTTCCAATTTAACTGCATCTGAAAACAATTTATCTTGGAAAAAGACGAAGGAAAAAGCTAGAGTAGAAAACAAAAAAAATACTAATAGACTTTTACTTTAAAGGATGTCCTCCTTGTCAGAAACTAAAAAAAGAAATCTTTGAAAACCATCAAATAAAATCTAAACTGGCAGAAGACCACTTGATTTACTATTATGACAGAGATTATGAATCTGAAGGGCTAATTAAAACATTTAATGTAAGTGCTTTTCCCACCATAGTTATTACAGACCACACCGAAAACATAATTAAGAAATTTGTTGGATATGGCGGTCAAGAAGATTTTGTAAACAGAGTTTATTCAGATGAATACTTATATGAATTATTTGAAGTACCTGAAGAATATTCGAATTTTAAGAAAGACGAAAAATCCTTAGAAGGTCTTGGTAAATACTTGGTCGAAAATCAAGTCAAAATAACTGATCCCAAGAGTAGAGAATACCGATCAGAAATCAAGAATATTTACAAACGTTATTTCAATAAAGTTGAGGCTATTGATTCCATATATATTGATATCACATTAACCAAAATGGAAAACAAGGAAGATGCATGGAAATGGGGTTTAAATAATTCAGATCAAATTCTAAACATCATTGGGAAGCAAGCATATAAAACTCAGATGGAATATTTGAACTACCAAAAAACAATGAAGGGGAGAAGTAAATTGAATAGCGGCAAATTTTTTAAATCTTTAGAAAAAAGAGCCGATAAGCTAAAATACCTATTTGAAGAAAACGATGCCTATAAAGATTCTATTTACAATATAGTTGCATTTATGAGTTTAAGGCACTTCCCTGAGCGTCTGAGCTTAATTGAAAAAGGCGAACGTGCTTATGTGTATAAAGAAAATTTATTTTATAGAGTAATAGGTTTTAGATATAACAATCTTAATTACTTTAAGCCAATATTAGATTTTGCAGCAAATAAAGCTATGGATTACGAATGTGCAGCAGAGCTCAACAAACTGATTCAAGCTATAGACAATAACCCCTATTATTCTAAATATCCAAATTTCCTTGAAATAAAAAGCATTGGGTACTACAGACTAAACAAAAAGGAAGAAGCTATAGAGAATATGATTCAAGCAAGAACTATAGCTGAAGAAAATAAAATAAATTACAACCCAATAATACATGAATTAAAGGCATCGGGACAATTAACTCCTATAAAAAACAAGTGCTCGGATCACTAATTGAACCTTGTATTTAGAATGCTGCTTTGCTTACAGTTACAAAACTTTTGATTTACGATGTTTATGGAGGTTACAGTCGAAGAATGATATCAGACTTGAACGTTATTACTCTTCTTCAATTACTTCGCTGATTTCAATAAATTCTTGCACAATGACTTTCGTTTTGAAGTGGTATAAACAGTTCCAACATATTTCATAAGAACCTGGAACTTCCTCATGGCAATTTGGGCAATTCTTAATCGATTCTTTATTCATGATCATAAATTTAAAACATGCTCTTAATTAAGAGGTTAGGTAAATTAAGGCTTCTGTAGATCATTAAAATGTTAATGTATTACTCAAATATTTCGTACTAAGTTCTTTTTAAATTGAATCAAAAAATAAACGGCTGTCAAAAACGACATCGGAGCTATGAAGAACATCATTCCATCAACATGTTCACCATAAAGAACCTCCAATGTACTCAAAAGGCATATCCAACTAAAAAACAGAATGGCAATAACAAGAAGGCAAATCTTTAGCATACGGGTATTCAAAAGTCTGTGAATAATGAATAATGAATAATGAATAATGAATAATGAATAATGAATAATGAATA
>JAHDIN010000078.1 GCA_020630775.1 Saprospiraceae bacterium
TCATATATCAAATTAACTTTTTTTTAATCTGACACACTTTTTATAATATCCTCGGCATGGTCAATATTCATGCCCTAGACCTTAGACCGTATTCCGTAAAACTCCTGAGACCCATTCCAGCCTTCCCCATCAAAAGGTATACGGAATAGGGTTTATGGAATAAGGAACTGATCATTCACGAATAACTTTTACGATTCAATATTTTCCTGTCCTAGTTATCATTTGGCTTTATGGTTTTACTATACCGATTGTTTTGAGAAGGTAGTTATATGATTGCATCGAGGTCACAAACTTCGACGAGCGGAAGAGTACAGAAACTGTGTAAATAATCGCAATATTAGTTTGACTTATGTTTCATTAGATATTTTTTAGTCGTCATTTTCGACAATGCGGGGCGAAATATTTTCGTCAGCGACTTGGTAAGCGAAGCTTGCCTTAAGTTGAAAATATGTAGCTGAGGCTATGAGCCAAGCAAAAGCATCTTAGAAAGGACTAGCGCTTTTGGATACTTTTGCCGCAATGGGAAAAGTATCAATTACATCAAATAATCGTGTATCGTTGCAAATACGGAAACTGTGTAAATAATCGTAAAATCCTCAACCTTAGAAATAAACAGAAAATTGAACCTAGAAACCTAAAAACCTTACCTTATCGTCTCCTCAATAGAAGAAATCGCCGCCACATTAAAAACACCCAGCACCACTTCATCTCCATCAACTTGAGAAATATTACCCTCCGTATTGGCTAAAGGTTCTGCGAAAATGCCGTTTCTACTATTAATTAATTGATCCCGAAAAGTTTCCATATAATCGAAAACACCCTCCGAAAGAGAATGGATTTCAACATAAATAGAATCACCTGGCGACCATGGCTCTACTAATAAATCATCGGTTAATGGATTAATAAGTTCTCTGATAGGTGTGATAAAAACCACACCGTCAGCGACGCCATTAGAGTCAAATCCTGCATCGAAGGCAATGTTGATTTCTAAATCTCTATTCAAGTATTCGCCATTTTTCCATGTTTTGATCCAGTAAGTATCTCCAGGACCCTCAAAATCTGTACTCATTAATTCACAATAGATCCCATCATCTGAAAATATTTCGTCATCGCGAAATTCTTGTCTTATACTATCGATAGGGGGTACACGATTCATTGTTGATGTGGCAGTATAATTCTTTCCATCTAGTTCTATGGATAGCGTATATTGACTGCCTACATTACCGATGGGATTGTTGCCTGGATCATAGGTGTAAACACCAGCTCCTTGGGATTCAAAATTTAAAACTGTACCATCTGTCTTTGTCACTAAGATAATCGCATTGTTAATTGTCTGAGCTGCAGAGCTATCGAAATAAGGTTGTGACAAGCTTAATTTTATCGTTTGTGTTTCAGTAAAATTATTAAGCCATGCATCAACGACAAGTAGTGGTTCTCCTTGATCTAATTCTACTTCAATAGGATCTTCACAAGCTAATTGAAAGAAGACAAGTCCGAATAAAATGTATTTTAATTTTTTCATGGCTTAATTGAATTTGAAGTTGTATGAAACAGATGGAATAAAGGAACCGATTACTGATAACTTTATAGCTTCGGTATTAACTGGTCCGTTAACCGGTGGTCTTCCATCACCTTCTGGTCTAAAGAAGATGGCAAAAGGATTTCTTCTTGAATAAACATTATAAATTGAGAAGACCCATTCGCCTGTCCACTTTTTGTCTGGTTTTTCTTTGCCTTTTAATGTTGCGCCGATGTCCCATCTGTGGTAGGCAGGAATCCTCACATTATTTCTTGTATCATTGGCATTGTGCGGTAAAATATATCCTTGCTGTTCATATCTCGAAGTAGGGAACGTGACAGGAGTGCCCGAAATTAAAGAGAAAGTAGAACTTAAAGTCCATCTTTTATTTAGTTCGTAAAATCCTGAGATACTTAAATTGTGTGTTTGGTCAAACCTAGAGGGATACCAATTGCCTTGGTTGATGCCTTCTACTTTTCTCTCTGTCCTTGCTAAAGTATAACTGACCCATCCGGTAAAGGTGCCTTTCTTTTTTTCCATTAGTAACTCTAAACCGTAAGCACGACCTTCACCTTCAAGTATATCTCCTTCGATACGTTCGTTTAATATCAAATCGGCATTATCAACATAATCAACTATACGTTGCATTTTTTTATAGTAGACTTCTGCCGTAAACTCATATTTGTTTTTTTGCAAGTTTTTGAAATACCCTAAAGCCACTTGGTCAGCCAACTGAGGACGAATGTTGTTCGATGCTGGTGTCCAAATATCAACTGGTGTACTTGCAGTTGTGTTGGAGACCAATTGAATATACTGCGCCATTCTATTGTAGCTCATTTTAAATGAGCTAGATGGTGTTAATTGATATTTGAATGAGAATCGCGGTTCTAGATTATTATAAGTTTGAATGGATTCCCATTGATCAAATTGTTGTGTAGAGAGAAGCGGTCTTCTATCTCCAGGTGCATCAGCCTCTCCGTAAAAATAAGCTGTGCCTTCTCCCATATAATTGAGGAAAGACCATCTTAGACCATAGTTAATTTTAATCCTATCGGTGATGTCTTGTTCATTTTCAATATAAAGCGCTGATTCTAATGCGTATTTGTTGGGTAGTGAAAAGTCTCTAACTTCTCCTTCACTGATACCTACAGCTGTACTTGGTTCAAATTCATATAAAATCGCTTGTCCTCCAAATCTGATCATATTTTGAGGGTTAAAGAAATAGCTGAATTCTGGTTTAACACTGTAATTTTTTATGCTGGCTGTCCAGTCAAATGCATTCTGACTATCATCTCCGAAATTGATTTCGTAATCATAGTCACTAAAGAATAGCGTTAAGTTAGAGAATAGTTTTTCGCTGAATAGGTGATTCCATCTCGTGGAAATTGTGGAGTTGCCCCAAGAAAAACCAGCTTGCGCGCCGAAAACAAATTTGTCACGGCCCAAATATCCTGAAAGAAACAACCTGTCCTTTGAGCTTATTTTATAATTTGTCTTTAATGTTAAATCGTAAAAGTATAATCTTGAATCTCGTTGATCTTCCGGAAGGAAAGGTTGAGACAATACATCGATGTAAGATCTTCTTCCTGCTATAATAAACGAAGCTTTGTCTTTTACAATAGGTGCCTCTACTGCTAATCTACTAAATATAAAACCAACGCCACCATTTACCGAAAGCTTTTTACTGTTACCTTCTTTCATTCTTACATCAAGAATAGAAGACAGTCGTCCTCCATAACGTGAAGGAATACCCCCTTTATAAAGCTTAACATCTTTGACTGCATCTGGATTGAAAACTGAAAAGAATCCGAATAGGTGAGAGGAGTTAAAGATAGGAGCTTCATCTAAAAGCACTAAGTTTTGATCAATACTTCCACCTCTAACATTAAAGCCAGTCGCCCCTTCACCAACAGTAGTTACGCCTGGCAGTAATTGAAGCCCTCTTATAATTTCAACTTCGCCTAGTAAGCTAGGCATTTTCTTTATGAGCGAGACGTCCATTTTGTTGGTACTCATCTCAACCGTTTGAACGTTTTCGTCTTCAGCTTCTGCTGTTATGACAACCTCTTCAATTTTAGTTGCTTCTTCTGAGAGTTCTATGTCAAGCTCTTGGTTTTCAGTTAAATCTACATTTAGTGTGATAGACTCAAAACCTAGGTAGGAGTATTCTACGGTGTATTGACCTGGGGGAACTTCAAGGGCATAGAATCCATATGCATTGGACGTCGTACCGACACTTAATTCTTTAATGAAAGCAGCAGCACCGATGAGTGTCTCTCCATTATTCGCATCTTTCAGATAGCCATTAAGAATAACTTTATTGTCCTGAGCATTTATATTTTGGCAAAAGAATAGAAAGGCTAGGAATGACAGCAATATCTTCATAAATCAGAAGGCTTTATTTGAGGGCGAAATTATAGCTTTCGACTCAGCCTAATGACCTGAATTCTATTATTGTTAAGTTAAATTCGACGTAATTAACTTAAGTTAATTATTGATGGTACAGTTGATTGTGTGTTAGCGTCGTTCCACAATTAGCGCATGCTACAGCTGAACCTGCTCCACCATCACATCCGCTTGGACAAGTGTAATGCCAAACACCACTAGCGTTCTGAGCTGGTTCTGGTGCTTTAGGCTTTGGTGCCGGTGGTGCTCCTGGTACGCCAGAAGAATTAACAGGTTGGATTGAAGATCCATTTCCAAGTGTAATTCCTGGTGTAGGTGTACCCGTGGCAGGATTTATTGTAGATGTTGTCACATTTGGCGTACTGCCAGAGTTGTTATGATACTCAGTGTTATGAACTAAAGTAGTGCCGCAGTTAGCACATGGTGTCGCAGAACCTGCACCTCCAGCACATCCATTTGGACAAGTGTAATGCCATACACCTTGAGCGTTTTGAGGAGGCTCATTAGTTGTTGTGTTTGTAGTAGCAGCACCTGCAGGAGCCGGTTGATAATTTTGATCTAAAATGGGATCAGGTCTTTCTGGTGGATTGCCACATGATAAACAGAAAAGGACCAATGCTAATATGCTGAGTATAGAATGACGTGTCATAAGAACTTATTTAATTGAAACGATGTGCAAGTTATTACAAAAAAATTAAAAATTCCTAAATTCCAGTCCATACAATGCTGACAATAACTCTGTAAAACAATTGTTTATATATTATAATATTTATATATATGTCTTGTGATCCTATTTTACCCTTTTTCTAAGGTGAAAAGTTGATTTATTACTCAGTATAGAGGCTTTAATTTTATCCAATTGAGCGTCAATAGGCGGGGGATAATTAGTACAAATGATTCAACATCATATAAATTCCAAATAATACTTTGATTAGTAAAACCAGAGAAATTCCATTACATATCAACAAGGGCATTTGATAGGGATAGGTTTTTTGTTTGTAAAAATTATAACCCATTACTACCAAGGAAATTATTAGCAAACCCAAAGCAAGCATAAGTGTATATTCTTTAAATCTCCAACCCCATCCACTTAGAATATTTAAATTGATTGTGAATGTTTGTGTAGAAAGATAAATAGCCAAAATGAGCGTCAAGCAAGTTGAAAGGATATTTAATTTGTTTAGCATTTATCTTTTCCTTTTTTGGAGTTTTGGAAATTGTTTTCTTTGGTCTTTGGTCTTTGGCTATTGGCTGTTAGCTCGTTCTTTATTTTTAATGAGGATATTATAAAAAGTGTGTCAGATTAAAAAAAAAGTTAATTTGATATATG